>CATYLC010000001.1 GCA_958408685.1 uncultured Collinsella sp.
GAGCACAACCTTGCCAAGGTTGGGGTCGCGGGTTCGAGCCCCGTTGTCCGCTCCAACTATCTTACGCGGTTCTAACGAACCGCGTTTTTTTGTTGACGCTGCGCGAGCCCCGGGCACCCCATCTTGCCCCTCAATCGTCGGTCGCGTACATAAAGTACGCTTCCCTCCTCTTTCGCGGCAACCTGGGGCACCCGGAGCCCGCTCGCTGTCGTGGCCGGGGGAGTGGGTCTTCCGTTCTTTTCACTAATCGGTCGATTCGTCCCGGGAGGTTCGAACCCGAGAGGGAGCGAGCGTTTTGGGTCGTGGCTGTGGCGTTGTTTGTCGCGAACGTTAGCTTTGGGCGTATCATCGTGGGCATCTCGCAAAACCTCGTTGCAAGGGAGACTTATCCCATGGCTACAGAAAAGTCCTCTTCGCGCTCATGGATGTCCGATGCCGCGATCTATCAGATCTACCCGCGCTCGTTTAAGGATTCGACTGGTTCGGGTCTGGGCGATATCGCGGGCATTACCCAGAAGATGGACTATCTTGAGCGGCTGGGTATCGAGGCCATCTGGCTGAGCCCGTTTTACCCATCGCCTCTTGTCGATGGTGGCTATGATGTGGCGGACTACTGCGATGTCGATCCACGTCTCGGCTCGCTTGACGACTTCGATGATATGATCGCTGCGGCTCACGCGCGCGGCATCAAGGTCATCGTCGACATCGTGCCCAACCATTCATCCAGCCAGCACCCCTGGTTCAAAGCCGCTCTTGCCGCCGGCCCCGGATCGCCCGAGCGCGCCCGTTATATCTTCCGCGATGGTCGCGGCGAGCATGGCGAGCTGCCTCCCACCAATTGGAATGCCAACTTTGGCGGCCCCGCATGGACGCGTGTTGCGGACGGTCAGTGGTATCTGCACATGTTTACGCCCGAGCAGCCGGACTTTGACTGGTCATGCCCTGAGGTTCACGCGCTCTTTTGCGACGTCCTGGCGTTTTGGAGCGATCGAGGCGTCGACGGCTTTCGCATTGATGTGGCGCAGGGTCTCGCCAAGGATCTCGACCGCGATGACCTCGACCGGTGGCATCTCGCCGAGGGCGATGACATGGTTGACGACGGCACCCATCCGCTGTGGGACCGCAACGAGGTCCACGAGATCTATCGAGAGTGGCGCCGCGTGTTCGACCGCTATAATCCGCCACGCAGCGCCGTTGCCGAGGCGTGGGTGCTGCCCGAGCGCCAGTATCTCTACGCGCGTCCCAGCGAGCTTGGCCAGACATTCAACTTTGAGTTTGCCAAGGCCACTTGGACCTATGATGACATGCACACTGCAATCGAGAAGGGCTTGAAGGCAGCCGTCGAATCCGATTCCGCCTCGACCTGGGTACTCTCCAACCACGACGTGCCGCGCGTGGCGACACGCTATGCCCTGCCGCAAATCAAGGCGGCGCGCTACCACCAGATTGCGCTCGACTGGCTCTTACGCGACGGGTCGTCTTATGACGAGGATCGTGAACTCGGCGAGCGCCGCGCGCGGGCGGCTCTTTTGCTTGAACTGGCGCTTCCGGGCTCGGCATACGTGTATCAGGGTGAGGAGCTCGGCCTTTTTGAGGTGGCTGATATCCCTTGGGCTGCACTCGAAGACCCTACTGCGACCAATACGCACGGACCGAAGCGTGAGAAGGGGCGCGACGGCTGTCGTGTGCCCCTGCCGTGGGTGGCGGCGGACGATCCCGCGCATGGCGGATCGTTTGGGTTTTCGCCGGCAGACGCCGATGCAGCGCCCCATCTGCCGCAGCCTGCATGGTTTTCCGATTATGCTGCCGATAGGGAAGAAGTGGACCCGACATCGATGCTTGCGCTCTATCGTGACGCCCTCTGGCTGCGGCGCAAGCTGCGCGGGTGCGCCAACGATCTTGCGTGGCTCGATCTTGACGGGCGCACCGGTCTTGCGGATGGTGCCGAGGGCGCTGAGGGCGGCGTCATCGCCTATCGCCGCGATAACGGCTGGGCGTGTGTGACGAACTTCGGTGCAGCACCCGTGGAGCTGCCGGCGGGCAGGGTCCTGCTCACCTCATCACCGCTTGCAGACGGCAGGCTCGCACAGGACAGCTCTGCCTGGATCATGCTCGGTGAGATGTAGGGACATCTCGCTGCGAGCCTGCGTTTGTCCGCGCCTTTCGTGACGACTGATGCCCTCGCGAGAGCGTCGCAAAACTTTTTAAAAAAAGTTCTTGCATTTGGGTGGATCATCCCGTATATTAAATCCTCGCAGGCGGACATGGCTCAGTTGGTAGAGCACAACCTTGCCAAGGTTGGGGTCGCGGGTTCGAGCCCCGTTGTCCGCTCCATTTGGGCGTTTAGCTCAGGGGGAGAGCGCTTCCCTGACACGGAAGAGGTCAGAAGTTCAAATCTTCTAACGCCCACCAAATGTTCGCAGCTCAGAGGCTATGTCCTCTGGGCTGTTTTTGTTTTGCCACCAAGCACGCCGCCAAATAAGCCACCAAATATTGATCCAAGGTCTGTACGCGATGGTCTTCGCGTCCCGTAGAGGTGCCGGCAGATTGCATACGTCCTGGCCGATCGTGACCGCAACATGTTGGTCAAGCACAATCTTTTGGATTCTTTTGGCGTGAGCGGCTTGGTTTTGGTAGGATTTGTCAGCGGCTTGACTAAGGGGGTTTTATAACTGCTATGCAGGTAGCCGTGTTGGTAACGTTTTACCGACTTGCCAAGAACCCCTCATTTTTAATGCGTCTGCAAAATGACTAATTGCTTTGACCTGCTGAAACACTATATGTTGTGTTTGACCTAAAAAAAGAATACAGGATATAGATGCGTCTTTGTCGTATGATAGATGGCGGACAGAGAACGAAGACCTTAACTGCCTCTTTTGAACGTGTCCTTGAGCCGCTTGATCGGCTCCAGGGAATGTCCGCATGGAGGCTTATGGTTTATCGAGAACACAGATTGCGCGACGGCGCCGCAAGACAGGGGCAAGCCCTGCCGGGTATCGTTTGGCTCTGAAGCGCGATGAGGCTACGATGCGAAAGAGGCAAGAGGATGAAGATCATCAAGCGCAGCGGCACCGAGGTTGTCTTTGACATCGATAAGATCGTCAATGCCATCCGCGCCGCAAACTTGGAGGTCGAGGAGAGCTCTCGTCTTACCGACCGCCAGGTGGTTTACGCGGCACAAAACGTCGCCGAGGCATGCGAGAACGCGGGCCACACCGTGTCGGTCGAGGAGATTCAGGATCTGGTCGAGGACGAGATCATGCGTCTCGACTGCTACGAGGTCGCTCGCCATTACATCATCTATCGCTATGTTCAGAGCCTGAAGCGCCAGAAGAACACGACCGACGACAAGATTCTGTCGCTGATTGAGTGCAACAACGAAGAGGTCAAGCAGGAGAACTCCAACAAGAACCCGACCGTCAATTCCGTTCAGCGTGACTACATGGCCGGCGAGATCTCCAAGGACCTGACTCAGCGTGTGCTGCTGCCCCAGGAGATTGTGGATGCTCACAATGAGGGTCTGATTCACTTCCATGATTCGGACTACTTTGCCCAGCACATGCATAACTGCGACCTGGTGAACCTGGAGGATATGCTCCAGAACGGTACTGTTATCTCGGGTACGCTGATTGAGAAGCCGCACAGCTTCTCGACCGCCTGCAACATCGCGACGCAGATCATCGCCCAGGTTGCTTCCTCCCAGTACGGCGGCCAGTCTATTTCGCTGACCCATCTCGCCCCGTTCGTTGAGGTGAGTCGTCAAAAGATTCGCGGCGAGGTCGCTCGCGAGCTCGAGGAGCTCGGCGTTTCCGCATCTCCCGAAAAGGTCCGCGAGGTTGTTGAGGATCGCCTGCGTGACGAGATCCGTCGCGGCGTTCAGACGATTCAGTATCAGGTCGTGACCCTTATGACCACCAACGGCCAGGCGCCGTTCGTGACGGTCTTTATGTATCTTAACGAGGCCCGTACGCCTCAGGAGAAGCACGACCTTGCCATGATCGTGGAGGAGACGCTTCGCCAGCGCTACGAGGGCGTTAAGAACGAGGCCGGCGTATGGATCACCCCGGCATTCCCCAAGCTTATCTATGTACTCGAGGACGATAACGTTCACGAGGATTCCCCGTACTTCTACCTGACCCAGCTGGCTGCCAAGTGCACTGCCAAGCGTATGGTGCCCGATTACATCTCCGAGAAAAAGATGCGCGAGCTCAAGCTGTCGAAGGGCGAGACCGCGGGTAACGGCGACTGCTATACCTGCATGGGCTGCCGCAGCTTCTTGACGCCCGACCGCTCGGGCAACGGCTTTAACAACGTTGCCAACGCGCTGAACTACGACCCGAACAAGCCCAAGTACTATGGTCGCTTTAACCAGGGCGTCGTGACCATCAACCTGCCCGATGTCGCGCTGAGCTCGCACCAGGATATGGATAAGTTCTGGAAGATCTTCGACGAGCGCCTTGAGCTGTGCCACCGTGCCCTGCTGTGCCGTCATGAGCGCCTGATGGGTACGCTTTCTGACGCCGCACCGATTCTGTGGCAGTACGGCGCCCTCGCTCGTCTGAAGAAGGGCGAGACGATCGACAAGCTGCTCGTGGGCGGTTACTCCACCATTAGTCTGGGTTATGCCGGCCTGTACGAGTGCGTCAAGTACATGACGGGCCACAGCCACACCGAGAAGGAGGGTACACCGTTTGCCATGGCCGTCATGCAGCGCATGAACGACAAGTGCGCCGAGTGGAAGGCCGAAAGCGATATTGACTTCTCGCTGTACGGTACCCCGCTTGAGTCGACGACCTACAAGTTCGCCAAGTGCCTGCAGCGTCGTTTTGGCATCATCCCGGGCGTGACGGACAAGGGCTACATCACCAACAGCTACCACGTCCACGTGTCCGAGGAGATCGACGCATTCGACAAGCTCAAGTTCGAGGGCATGTTCCAGCAGCTTTCGCCGGGCGGTGCCATCTCCTACGTCGAGGTTCCCAACATGCAGGACAACCTCAAGGCTGTCATTCGCGTGATGCAGTACATCTACGACAACATCATGTACGCCGAGCTCAACACCAAGAGCGATTATTGCCAGGTGTGCGGTTACGACGGCGAGATCAAGATTGTCGAGGATGACGGCAAACTGGTGTGGGAGTGCCCCAATTGCGGCAATCGTGACCAGGAGAAGATGAACGTCGCCCGTCGCACGTGCGGTTACATCGGTACCCAGTTCTGGAACCAGGGTCGAACCGAGGAGATCCGCGACCGCGTGCTGCATCTCTAATACCGCTCCGGGGCTGAACCGAGAGGGCCGCTTGGGCATTTGCTCGCTATTTCGGACAGTCCTGCGCAAGACGAAGGCCACATTAAGTGGCCTTCTTTGCGTGCGGAACTCATATCGAGCAAATGCCCAAGCGGCCCTCTCGGCTCAGCCAAGTTGACGTAGCTGAGATGCGGCATGCGGTCTGCTCACTCCTCGAAGTTCTTAGCGGAAATAATTCGAGTTGCAGCTGCGATTTACTTGCGATGGCGGTTGAGCCGCAACCCAGTTTTTATTGGACCTCGAACCCTATACTCGATGTTCGCTTCGTTCATTGAGTTACCCTTTGCATGAGGCCGGGACATATCGTCCCGCTCGCAGTTTCGCAGGCCGAAGGCCGAGAATGTTTGAGGACGGGATGATATGTCCCGGCCTCCCGGGAGAGTTACCTATGAACTACGCGAACATTAAATATTTCGACATTGCTGATGGGGAAGGCGTTCGTACTTCTCTGTTTGTGAGCGGGTGCCGTCGTGGGTGCAAGAACTGCTTTAACTCTGTCGCGTGGGACTTTGCTGCGGGTGAGCTGTTCGATCGTGCCGTCGAGGATAAGATTATCGAGAGTCTCGACCATCCCTTTATCGATGGCCTGACGATTCTGGGCGGCGAGCCTATGGAGCCCGAGAATCAGGCGGGGCTTGTTGACTTTATCGAACGCGTGCGTGCGGCCTATCCCGAGGGGTCGGGTAAGACCATTTGGTGCTTTACCGGCGACGTGCTCGAGGAGCTTATGCCGGGTGGCCGTCATCATACTGAGGTGACGGACCGTATCCTGGCCTGCCTCGACATGTTGGTGGATGGCCCGTTCGTTCAGGACCTGTACGATATCACGCTGCGCTTTAGGGGCTCGAGCAATCAGCGCGTGATTGATATGAACGCCACGCGTGCTCGTGCCGAGCGTGAGAACGTTGCGCTTTGCGACGCCGTGGAGCTTTGGCGGGACGATCCGGTCTATTCGACCCATACTATGTAGCTTGTGGCCGATGCCAAAGGGCGTGGTACCATAGCGCGAACGCAAAATCGGAAAAGTGAGGCCCAGATGGTCGATCAGGAAAAAGTCGAGGCCGCCATTAAGCTGTTGCTTGAGGGCATAGGCGAGGACCCAACTCGTGAGGGCCTGCTGGAGACCCCGGCGCGCGTTGCCCGTATGTATGGTGAGATCGCCGGCGGTATGGACCAGAGTGCCGAGGAACACCTGTCCAAAACCTTTGCCGTCGCTTCGAACGATTTGGTTATCGAGCGCGACATTACGTTTTACTCGCTGTGCGAGCATCATCTGCTGCCGTTTTACGGCAAGGCCGCCATTGGCTATATCCCCAACGGCCGTGTCGCAGGGCTTTCCAAGCTCGCCCGCACGGTTGAGGTTTATGCCCGCCGTCTGCAGCTGCAGGAGCAGCTGTGTGCGCAGGTTGCCGACGCTCTCATGGATTATCTCGCTCCCCAGGGAGCGATTGTGCTCATGGAAGCCGAGCATATGTGCATGACCATGCGCGGCGTGCAAAAGCCTGGCACCAAGACCGTGACGCTCGCTCGTCGCGGCGTCTTTGAGGCCGATCCGGCGCTCGAGGAGCGATTCTTTAGGATGCTGGGACGCTAACTATGAGAGTCGTCAACGACTTTACATCGAATACTGACGAGGGAACGCCGCGTCGCGGCTTTATGGCTTCGGGCCTGGCGCCTTTTGGTGCCATGCCTCGCATTGATTACATCTGTGCCAACGGTCTGTTCCGGCGGCACCTGGGCAACATTGCACAGTTGGAATCGGGGCGCATCTTCTGCCGCCACGGTATTGACCACCTGCTGGATGTCGCTCGCATTATGTGGATCAAGAATCTCGAGGAACAGCTCGAATTTGACCGCGAGGTCATCTACGCCACGGCACTTCTTCACGATATCGGCAAAGATGAACAGTATGAATCGGGTATATCCCATGATGTTGCAAGCGAACGCGTCGCTGATGCGATTCTCGGCGGTATGCCCGATGACGTAGCGTTTGAGCCGGCCGATGCCGCAGCCATTAAGACGGCCATTCTGGGCCATCGAAAGCTGCGCGTGAACAGCCAACCGCTCGAGCGCCTGCTCTATGCAGCCGACAAAGCGTCGCGCGCCTGCTTTGCATGCCCCGCGCGCAATGCTTGCAACTGGAGCGATGATAAAAAGAACCTGTCGATTCGCGTGTAGTTAGTTTACGCGGTCGGGGTTCTAAACGAAGGAGACGATCGCGATGAGCAACAAGAAACTGCCCGAGAATGCAACCAAGACTGAAGGCGCCGAGCTCGCCCGCCGTGGAAGGGGCGAAATATCCACCGCAACGGCGGTTCCCCACGTGAGCTATGACGATCTGCGCCATGCTGACCGCATTACTATCGACGGTCTCGAGGTCTTTGCCAACCACGGCGTGTATCCCGAAGAGAACGCGCTGGGCCAGAAGTTCATCGTGTCCTTGGTGCTCTATGCCGACCTGCGTGCAGCGGGGGAGCACGATAACCTGGACGCCTCGATTGACTACGGCTCGGTGTGCCACGATGTCGATTGCTATCTGCGAGAGCATACGTTTAAGCTCATCGAGGCTGCAGCCGAAGGTGTGGCCTCGATGCTGCTACGTCGTTACCCCCTGCTGCTTGGCGTGCACGTTAAGCTCGATAAGCCTTGGGCGCCCGTCGGCCTTCCCCTGGCAAGCTGCGGTGTCGAGATCGAGCGCGTGCGCTAACCGACTCTAGAGCTCGTTGGCGGGCGGTTTTTTGAGTCGCTGCGACAGGGCCCTGTTGTTGGGGCAGTACGTGTCGAGCAGCGCGTGAAACCGATGATTGTGGCTCGGCTCGAGCAGGTGGACGAGCTCGTGGGCGACAACCATGTCAAGGCACTCGACGGGGTAGGCGGCAAGTTCTCGTGCGATGCGAATGGCGCCGGCTTTGGGCGTGCACGAGCCCCAGCGCGTTTTCATGCTGCGCACGGAAACGCGGGAAACGTCGACACCCATTGCGATTTCGTATGCGTGCACCATATCGCGCAGTGCCGATGTGACCTCGGACGTATAGAGCTGGTCAATATGGGCTTGGATCTCACTGGGCGTTAAGCCGTCGAGGGTCGCGTTCCACTTGGCCTGCGGATGTTCGTCTGGCTCGTCGGTACCCATAAAACTTGCGAAGGTAGCCTGCTTGGGTCGCGGTGCGGGTGATGCAAAGTTATGATCGAGTGCATCCTGTACCGTGATGGGCTTGCCCCAAAGTGCAATGATCGAGTGGGGACTGAGCGACTCCTGTGCCGTCGTCTGACGTTGCTCGCGCTGGGCAAGTCGGTTGACAATCCAGGCACTGTTACGTTGAACGAATGCCTCGATACGTTCGCGACTGGCGCCGAGCGGTGCGCTGGCGTGGACCTCACCGCTCGATGTGACGCGTAGGTTGAAGTTCTTGACGCGCTTTTTGGTAACGACGACGGGGATGGGCGTCCCATCCGGTCGGAATACGGAAATCGTAAACTGCTGCGTCAAAAGCGATCCTTCAGATTGGGGACGGGCCGGCATGTCGACCGTTCGGCATGCCGGCCCGCTCAAGGGATGTGAAATTAATAACGCTTAAAGAAGGCAAGCGCGTTGTCGCTGCAGAGCTTTTGCATCACGGTCTTGCCAAAGTGCTTGGAAAGCATGTTCTGGAACTCGGGCATCTTGCTGGCATCGGAGAGGAAAGCGGGCACCGTGGCACCGTCCCAGTCGCCGCCGAGCGCGATGACGTCCTCGCCGCCCAGGTCGAGCCAGTGCTCGATATGTGCCGCTAGCTGGTCGAAGGTGACGTCTGCGGCGGTCTTGTCGGTTGCGTCGTTGGAAAGGAACTCGCTGCAGTAGTTGAGGCCGACGATGCCACCCATGTCGCGAATGGTGCGGAACTGGTCGTCGGTGAGGTTGCGCTTGACGCCGCAAACCGCACGGGAGTTGGAGTGGCTGGCGACGAAGGGACGCGTGGCGTGGGCGACAACCTCGTCAAAGCACTCATCGTTGAGGTGGGAGACGTCGAGTACCATGCCGGCGTGCTCCATCTGCGTAAGCGCCTCGATGCCGGCGGCGGTGAGGCCGGCGTGGGTGTCGTGGCCGCTCGCAAGCGGTCCCTGCGCGTTCCAGCTGAGTGACGACATAAGCACGCCCAAGCTCTTGAGCACCTCGATCAGCGCGGGGTCCTCGGCAAAGAACGTGGCGTTTTCGATGGTGTGGATGCAAGCGACCTTGCCGTCCTTGAGCGCGGGGCGAATGTCTGCGGCGCTGCGTACGTTGACCATGCGGTCGTGGTTGAGCATTGCCTGGCCGCTCATATGCGCCATGATCTGCGCCTGGAAGCGCGCGGCGTGGGCGGTGGGAATCTCGTCGGGGACAAACGTGGCGAAGCACTGTGCCCACGGCGTGTTGCCGATCTTTGCGAGCGAGATGGCGCAGGCGTTGCCCTCGATGAGGTCGAAATCTTGCGGATGCGTTTCGTCGCCGGGGAAATAACCGTCGGTGCCGGCGGTAAAGCGCAGGTCGAGATCGAGTGTGGCCCAGCCGATGCGGTCGGCGGTGTCGCAGTGTAGGTCAAATACGGGATATGCCATGGTTCCTCCGGTTGCAGCGTTTCTTTGCAAACTGTCATTGAATTGTATGACTAGGGTATAGTTAGCGCCATATGTTCACGGCGGCCCGCGTTGTGCGCCGCCCTTATCACGGAGGTTACCATGTCCAACCAGGGCAAGAAGGTCAAGACCCATTATCGCGGCACGCTCGATGACGGCACGCAGTTCGATAGCTCCTACGATCGCGGCGAGCCGCTGGAGTTCACCTGCGGCGCCGGTCAGATGATCAAGGGCTTCGACGCCGCCGTGGTCGACATGCAGGTGGGCGAGAAGAAGACCGTGCACATTCCTGCTGCCGATGCCTACGGCGAGCACAATCCCGAGATGGTTATTACCTTCCCGGCCGAGCAGGTTCCCAATATCGAGCAGATCGAGAAGGGCATGAAGCTCTTCCTGTCCACGCCGAGCGGCATGCCCGTCCCCGCCGTCGTCATTGACGTAACGCCCGAGGCCGTGACGCTCGATGCCAACCACGAGCTTGCCGGCAAGGACCTCAACTTTGATATCGAGCTCGTCGAGGTCGAGGGTTAGAACATGCCTGAGCGCTTGGTTTCGACGACATGCTTGGGAAATCTCAACGATCCGTCCTATGAACTTCTGCTTCGCCGGAAGCTGGGCGGCGTCTTTGAAGTTGACGAGCTACTGCTCGATTGGGACCAGGCTGATGTATGCGCGTTTGTGGGCGTGACGGAGCTGGGGCGCACGGTCGATGTTCGGCTGGATACTGCCGACGGCGGTCGTCTTGTCGACGGCGACGTGCTCGCCGTCGACCACACGGGTGCGGTACCCGTGGCGGTTGTCGTGCGCCTGCGCAGCGCCGAGGTTTATTTGGTCGAAGTTGACCGCATGGACCCGATTGCGCTCGCGCATGCGTGCTGGGAGATCGGCAATATGCATGCGCCGCTTTTCCGAGGCGATTCGGACGAGCATACCGTGCGCATGTATACGCCGGTGCAGCCTGTTTTGGGCCGCATGCTCCGGGGCGTCGAGGGTGTTCGGCTCTCGAGGGTTATCCGTGAACTCGATTCGGACCGGCGCTTTGCGTCGAGTGCGGCGGATGCCGTTGTGAGTATGGCTCCAGACTTTACGATCGTAAAGAAGGCGCGCGGTTAACGTGCGTATAAGTAAGGCGGACTTTGAGAGACAACTATTCAAAGTCCGCCTTTCTGTTGATGAGATGCTGTGGGGGAACATATGGGTCTTGAAGGAATCAAGCTGATTGCATGCGATTTGGACGGCACGTTGCTGCATCCGGGGGAGCGCGAGCCGCGTTCCGAGGCCTTTGAGCTCATCGATGAGCTGCATCGTCGCGGTATCGTGTTTATGCCGGCGAGCGGCCGTCAATATGCGAGCTTGCGCTACCTGTTTGTCCCGGTGGCCGATGAGCTCGCCTATGTATGCGAAAACGGAGCCCTGGTGATGAGCGAGGGGCGTGCCGTTGTCAAGCGTTCCATGGAGCGTAGCCTTGCTATGGATATCGCGAATGCCGTGGTTGCGTATCCCCATGCCGACGTGACCCTTTCATGTGGGGGACACCTCTACACCATAAGCGGCAACGATGCATTCGTCGATCATTTGCGCTATGAGGTCCACTGCGATGTGGCGGTGGTCGACCGCCCCGAGGACATCGACGAGGACGTCATTAAGATTGCCTTCCAGACGCCCGAGGTGGATCAGCCGGCGGCCCTGGAGTATTTCGAGCGCCTCTTTAGCGACCGTGTTGACGTGATGACGTCGGGAACCGAATGGACGGACTTTATCGGTTTCGGTTCGGGCAAGGGCTCCGCGCTTGCCGATTACGGTCGTGCCCTGGGTATTTCGCCCGATGAGATGATGGCGTTTGGCGATAACGAAAACGATCGCGACATGCTCAACGTCGTGGGCCATCCCTATCTGATGGAGAGCTGCAACCCCTCTATGCGTGGCATTAACGACCGCGTCCGCTATGTGCGCACGGTCGAAGAAGAGCTGCGTCGTCTACTTGCTGAGTAGACATTTGGGACATGTCTAGAAATCTACTTTTTGCTGCAAAGTGCGGAAAGGTGGATTTTAAGGCATGCTCCAAACATCTACCTACAGTCGGGGCAGAGACCCTCGAAGATGGTGTAGCGCGACGTGACGTGCCAGCCGATTTGCTCGGACGCCTTGGCGTCGAGCTGGGCATCGAAGGGGAGCGGTACGTCGATGACGCGGCTGCACGAGGTGCAGATGATATGCGCATGCGGCTCGATCGTGCGATCGAAGCGGCTGCCGCCCGGCGTCTTGATGGAGAGAATCTCGCCGGCATCTGCCAAGAGATTGAGGTTGCGGTAGACCGTGCCGCGGCTGATCTTGTCATCCTGTTCGCGCACGGCGTTGTAGATTTCGTCGGCGGTGGGATGGTTATAGCTTTGGCGCACGGCGTCAAGAACCAGCTTTCGCTGCTTGGTATTCCTTCTTTGCACCGCCATGCGCCTCGCCTCTTTTCTATTAACGGTCGTAGGTAAATGATACCGTATTTAGCACACAATACTAATAATGAGGACTGAAACCGTCTTCATTGGCAAGTGGGGCTCGGGCCTGGGCGTCTACAAGGCGAAAACGCGTTCCCATGCGCTCGTAGGAGGCATGAAGCGCCTCGAGATGAGATAGGACGTTTGCCGGAGTTCCCTGCATCTCCATCTCGACTGAGCCGTCTTCCATGTTACGCACCCAGCCGGTGAGTGCGCGTGCCTGTGCGAGGTTGGTGTTGGTAAAGCGAAAACCAACGCCTTGGACTTGCCCCGCCCAGCGCAGGAAATAGCGCAGGGGAGTGTCTTGAGTGGCCTCGTCGCTTGCGAGTACGGTAAGCCTGCGGCGCAGCTCGAGCTCGACGTTTGATGGTTTTTGAGGCTCTTGACTGCCGCCGGTGACGCTGGAGAAGAACGTATCGAAGAGGCCCATCGCTATGCCTGCTTGCCTGCGTCGGCCGGGAAGGTAATGCCGGCCTGCTGGCGCACGGCATCCATGATGCGCAGTGAGACGAGCGTGACATCGCGGTAGTGGCCAAGCTCGTGGCGTCCCGCCGGGGTCTCCCAAATCTCTTCCTTAACGTTATCGATGCCGTCGATGGCGGTGATAAAGTCTGTGAGTTCGTATTCCATAGTGTTGCTCGATTTGGGCAGGTCGAGCACGCGGCCGTTGTCGCCCTGTTCGCGCGGTGCCTCGGTCGCCGAGCCGCGTACGACATCGCCGCGATAGTCGATGCGGACGTTGCGGGGCGTGGACAGATGGTCGATCTGGATAGTGCCACGCTCGCCTTCGATCTGCGAGGGCAGCAGGTCATTCGTAATTTTGGAGTGCGCGAGCTCGACGGAGATGCGGCCTCCGCCGTAGCTGGCGAGGATGGAACCGCAGCCGTCGATGGGGCCGTGCGTGAGCTGTCGCGTGGTGGGGTCGAGCAGAGTAGTCATGCTCGTAAGGCCGGAGGGCATGCCGAAAATCTCGACCATGGGCTCGACGGCGTAGACGCCAATGTCCATGAGGGAACCCGATGCCATATTGCAGTCGAAGATATTGGTGGCGCGTCCCGCGAGAATCTCGTTGTAGCGCGAGGAATACTTGCCAAAGCGCAATGAGGCGCGGCGGATGGGGGCGATCTCGCCCAGGGCGTCCTCGATGGCGTGGAAGGCGGGATCGTGGAGGGGACGCATGGCCTCGAGGGCCACGACACCTGCTGCCTCGGCAGCGCGGAAGACTTCCAGCGCCTGTGCTTCGGTGGCGCAGAAGGGTTTCTCGACGATGACGTGCTTGCCACCGGCGATGCAGGCGAGCGCCTGCTCGTAATGGAGCGCATTGGGGCTGCCGATGTAGACGGCATCGACGCCGGCGGCTGCCGCAAGCTCATCGAGTGACGTAAAGTTTCGCTCGCCGCCGTGCTCGGCAGTAAAGGCGGCGCCGCGCTCGGCATTGCGCGAGAGCGTGCCTACGAATACGGCCTGGTCGTTGGCATTGACGACCTGAATAAAGTCGTCGGTGATCATGGACGTGCCGATGGTTGCGATACGCAGCATGTGTCCCCCTTGCGTTGTTTGGCCTACAGGACGAGTGTAGCGCGGGAGGACACAAAAGCGTGCGAAAACGCCGTTACAGGTCGCTCTCGTTAAAGCCGGTGTCGATATCGAGGTTACTGCCGTCGGCCGCCGTGGTGGCGAGCTCATCGCAGCGCTCGTTGAGCTCGTGGCCGGCGTGGCCCTTAACCCAGATGAACTCCACCTTATGCTTGCTCCTTGCGGCAAGTAGGCGCTCCCACAGGTCACGGTTCTTAACGGGCTGCTTGTTGGCAGTTTTCCACCCGCGCTTTTTCCAGCCGTCGATCCAGTGTTTATTGAAAGCGTTGACGACGTACTGCGAATCGGAATGGACCTCGACCTCGCAGGGGCGGTTGAGCGCCTCGAGCGCCACGATGACCGCCATGAGCTCCATGCGGTTGTTGGTGGTCTTGGCGTAGCCGCGTGAAAGCTCGGAGGTGAAGGTCTTGCCGGCGGGGTTGGTGTATTTGAGTACGGCGCCGTAGCCGCCGCGTCCCGGATTTGATCGGGCCGAGCCGTCGGTATAGATGATGACCTTCACGGGCTTCCTTTCGTTGGGTACGTTTCGTGTGGGTGACCATTGTAGCGCCATGCTCGCCGGGGGCTAGCAATCTACGATTTCTACCCCGTCTTCCGACAGTTAGTTGGCATGGATGATGCGGTTGAGCTCGTCGAGGTATTGCTGCAAGAGGGGAGAGGGCTTGCGCTCGTCGTGCATGATATAGCCTACGTGCATCGTTGGGGCGTTTGCTAACGGGATCGATGCCATACCCCATTGCATTTCATTGGAGAGGACACCGGTCGACAGGGTGTAACCGTTCGACGTGATAAGTAAGTTAGTAAGTGTTCCGCGGTCCGAGATTCGTATGTTGCGGTCGCAAGGGATATAGCTAAAAGGTTCCTCGGCGTAATAGAAGGAGTTCGAGGTGCCTTGCTCAAAGTTGTAGCGCGTATAGGGCGTAAGGTCGGCAAGGGACAGCTGCGGGCGGCGGGCAAGCGGGTGGCGCTCACTTACGAACACGTGGACCTTTGCATCAAAGAGGTGATGGAAGCTTGCGCGGGCATCGGCGAAGGCCCTCTGCAGAACGCGGGCGTTAAAGTCATCCAGATACAGAATGCCGATATCGCTGCGAAATGCGCGGACGTCATCGATGATCTGCGATGTGGTGGTCTCGCGCATGATGAACTCGAACTTGCTGTCGCGGCAGCGCTCGACCACGTTGACAAAGGCCTCGACCGAAAAGGCGTAGTGCTGGGCGGAAATGGCGAGGCGGGCTTGCGGGGTGCCGCCGTCCTCGTAGCGCGCCTCGAGCATGTCGGCCTGCTCTACGACTTGGCGCGCATAGCCCAAAAGCTCGGTGCCGTCGTTGGTGAGTGCAACACCGCGGCTAGAGCGCGTAAAGATTTCGATATGAAGTTCCTGCTCTAGGCTTTTGACGGCATTGGAGATATTGGACTGTGCCGTATAGAGGCGCTGGGCTGCGGCGTTGATCGAACCGGACTCTGCCACGGCGATCAAAAAGCGAAGCTGCTGGAGGGTCATCGGCGCCCATCCTTTCGAGTGTTATCTACAAAACCGATAACAGGTTAGCGCTTTTAAGTGATTGACCGAGCGAAACAATGCTCGTACTATTCAAAACACACAAAGGCGGTAGGTAATTAAACCGACCACGGAACCGGGATGCGAAAGGAGGCCCGCATATGAATTGCTTACCAAGGCGAATGCCGGGCTCCTGTTTGCGCCCGTCGGCGTGATCAGGAGACAGCGACTTACTTCTCTCTTATTTATTTACTTTTGTTCGATCAAGGAGATCATCATGAGCCAGTTCATCAACAACTCCGAGCACACCTTTGGTTTCGATACCCTGCAGCTTCACGTTGGCCAGGAGAGCGCCGATCCCGCATCCGACTCCCGCGCCGTGCCTATCTACCAGACCACGAGCTATGTGTTCCGCAACTCCCAGCACGCCGCCGACCGCTTTGGTCTTGCCGACGCCGGTAACATCTACGGCCGTCTGACCAACTCCACCCAGGGCGTCTTCGAGGATCGTATCGCCGCACTCGAGGGTGGTGTGGCAGGTCTTGCCGTCGCCTCCGGTGCTGCTGCCATCACCTATACCCTGCAGGCTCTTGCCCAGGCCGGTGACCACGTGGTGGCTCAGAAGACCATCTACGGTGGCTCCTACAATCTGCTGGAGCATACGCTCTCCCAGTTTGGCGTCGAGACCACCTTTGTCGATGCCCATAACCTGGAAGAGGTCGAGGGTGCCATCAAGGACAACACCACGGTCATCTATCTCGAGACGCTCGGCAACCCCAACTCCGACATCCCCAACATCGACGCCATCTCCGAGATCGCCAAGAAGCACGGTTTACCGGTTGTCGTCGACAACACCTTCGGCACCCCGTATCTGTTCCGTCCGCTGGAGCATGGTGCCAACATCGTCGTCCACTCCGCAACCAAGTTTATCGGCGGCCACGGCACCTCGCTGGGCGGCGTGATCGTCGACGGCGGTAACTTCGATTGGAAGGCGAGCGGCAAGTATGCGCAGATCGCCGAGCCCAACCCCTCCTACCATGGCGTCTCGTTTGCCGAGGCTGCCGGTCCCGCCGCCTTCGCGACCTATGTCCGCGCCATCCTGCTGCGTGACGAGGGCGCCTGCATCAGCCCGTTCAACGCTTGGATCCTGCTCCAGGGCACCGAGACTCTGTCGCTGCGCGTTGACCGTCATGTCGAGAACACCAAGAAGGTCGTTGAGTTCCTGGCTGGTGACAGCCATGTTGCCAAGGTGAACCACCCGAGCCTGTCTGAGCACCCCGATCACGAGCTCTATCAGAAGTACTTCCCCCGTGGCGGCGCCTCGATCTTTACCTTTGAGATCAAGGGTGGCCAGGAGGCCGCCTGGAAGTTCATCGATCATCTGCAGGTGTTCTCGCTGCTCGCCAACGTGGCCGACGTCAAGTCGCTCGTCGTGCACCCGGCTACCACCACGCACTCCCAGCTCTCTGCCGAGGAGCTCGCCGAGCAGAACATCACGCCCTCCACGATCCGTCTTTCCATCGGTACCGAGAACGCCGAGGATATCATTTGGGATCTGAAGCAGGCCTTCGCCGCGCTGGACGAGTAAGGCGACTTGTGCAAGGACCCCTTGCGACTCGATAGGTATAACTGCATAAAATGCCTGCTCAAGGCGCCTGTGCGAACAATGGTTGCACAGGCGTCTTTTTTGCATAGAGAGGGCGCAAAAACAGGGTTTTTGACACGCTTTATGCATTCGAGTTGTGGAAAACTCCTGTTGAGAGGATGTGAGTTTTACGCAATTGACGTGCGCCTTTTGAGTAAAACCGCAGGTCGCGATTTGCTCGGGGTACTATGCAGCGCGATCGAATCACACGCAGCTCAAACGCAGCAAAAACGCACTACGGAGGTTTCCAGCTACATGAGGATCGATTCACGAAAACCGAAAGCCGCCGCCCTTTCCGCCGCTCTGACCGTGGCACTTTTGGCGGGCGCCGGTGCAACTGATGCCCACGCGGCAACACTATCCGACACGGTCGGATCCACGCCGTCCGAGGCGACGCTGGTGCAGCCCGTCGACTATCGCAGCGACGGCTTTGGCTCCATGCAGGAGTGGAACGCCTCGATGGAGGCCAAGCGCGATTCCCTTGAGATGCGTGCTCAGATCATCATGAACATGTACGGTGACTATGCCACCGATGACGAGCGCGCTGTACTGCAGGGTTGTATCGACGGTGCGGGCAGTCTTTTGACGATGGAGGAGGTCGACGCGAAGTCGACCGAGCTCGATGAGCTGCGCACTGCACTTGAGGATGCCAAGCGCGAAGCGCTCGAGGTTGCTGCCGCCGAGGCGGAGGCTGCCGAGGCCGCCCAGGCTTCGTACTACAACGCCGGTTACACTCCGTCCTACGCGTCTGCCGCGTCCTACGCGAACGGATCGGGCCTGACGCGCTCTGCGGGTGTCAATAACTACAACGGTCGCCGCGAGACCTATTACAGCAGCAATGTGCTTTATCACTATCGCACGGGCGAATGGACTCAGGATTCTGAGGGCTTCTGGCGCGATTCCGACGGCTATTACGTTGTTGCCGCGGGCGATATGGCCCAGGGCTCGACCTTTACGGGCTCCAAGGGTGATTGCAAGGTCTATGACTCCGGCTGCGCTGCCGGAACCACCGATTACTACACCGGTTGGTAATCTGCCATAAGCAAAAATAGGCACATGATGGGCGGACGTCTTTACTGAGCTTTTAGGCAACGTAAAGCCGCCCGTTCTTTATGCGCGTTTGAGTTAACAGAGCCCTTACCGTGGCGGTACGCTGGGCGTATGGATGCGGGGCACACTAGTTCATGAGAAATAAGGTCTTTCTCTTGGAAGAAGTGGTCTTGTGAATGCTCGAGATATTTGCCGTTGCCGCCGTCGCGTTGATGCTCGGCTGCCTTGGTCCCACGGTCGCGCTCGTCGCGGGCATGCAGGGGACATGCGGGACTGCTCCTATCGTGGTCGGCGCGCTGATCGCGGCCGCACTGCTGGGAAGCGCGGGCGTGGTTCTTTGCCGCGACGATGAGGACGAGGTGCCGGGGTCGCAACGTTAACTGTTGTGAGATCGGCCGCCGGTCATAGACGAAGATGAAGGCCGCCGCAGGGGAAAGGTTCCCTTGCGGCGGCTTTGCTGTTAAGGCTGTTGAATGCGGCGCGTCGGCGCTACCAACTTTTCTCGATATCGCGAATGCGTCGATAGAGCCATTCGTTTTGCGGTGCCTGGATATCGTGTTTGGCTGCGAGGCGGCAGATGGTGCCCGCGAACTCATCAACCTCGGTTTTGCGCCTTGCGATGCGGTCTTGAGCCATCGAGGGCATACCGGCGGGGTCGATTCCCTCGATGAGGTGCACCATTTGCGACAGGTCTGCCTCGGTCAGCTCAACGCCCTCGGCGTTGGCGACCGCAAGCGTTTCGCGCATGGCGGAAACAAAGCAGCGACGCTGCTCGGAGCCCGGCTCCGTGGCGCTTCCGTAGGTCCCGCCGTAGGCCATGCAGGTCTGGTTGATGCCGTCGTTGAGCATGAGTTTGGCCCACATGCGGTGCGCAATGTCGCGCTCGACGGTATGGGCGATGCCGCAGCGCGTGTAGAGCCCGTCGATAGCGGCGACGGTCGCGGGGTCCGTGCCGGCCGTCGCGCCAAAGCGGATCTCGCCCGCATTGGTAAAGGTGAGCGCGCCGTTGAGGAACACGGCGTCCATGCCCTGGCAGATACCAAGAACGGTATGCTCCCAGCCAAAGCGTTCGGCAATCTTTTGCTCGCTCGTAATGCCGTTGCATAGCGAGGCGATGAGCGTGTTGGGTCCCACGACGCGCTCCATAGTCTTGAGTGCTTGGTCGAGACCGGTGGTCTTGACTGTCAGGATGACCAGATCGGCGGGCGTCGCCTCGCTGGCGCGGACGGACGTGAGATCGCAGGGCTTGCCGTTGACAGTGAGCGCATCGCCCGCGTGACGCTCAAAACGGGTGTCATCCATGACGTATTCGACGGCGTCGTTGCCGAGCGCCCGGGCGATCATGCTGCCGTAGAGCAGGCCGACGCCGCCCTTGCCGATAAAGGCGACCTTGTTGATCTGCATGTGAATCATCTCCCCATGTAAAAGGCGCCCGCGTAAGGGGCGCCTGATGGATTGTATGCTGCCAGGGTGATTGGTGGGTGCGCGGGGCGGCTGTTATAAAAAAGAAACGTTTGCCTGGACGCTACGCTGCAGGGCAGACCGCAAAGACGCGGGCGGGGTATCCGACGCCATCGCGGACCTTGGGGAAGGTGCAGAAGATGACGGCACCCGTGGCGGGAGGCTCGTCCAGATGGTCCATGACCTCGATCTGATAGCGGTCGACCGAGAGGATGTATTGCTCGCCGGGGTAGGGGTAGGCGTCCTCGCGCGTGGTCATGCCCGGCTCCTTTCATCGGGCTTTTTGCTGATGTTAAAGCGGTGCCGTGACAGCTCGATTTCTGCTGCGTTACGATACGTTCTCGATTGCGATTCCACGATGTTTCGGCTGCGTGACCATTGTGTTTCGCCTTGCCGGGGCGCTGATGGCGAAGGGAGGGGCCGTGCAATATCGCGTTGACCCCAAAAGCGGCAACCGTATCTCGGCGTTGGGTCTGGGCTGCATGAGGTTTCCCGGTGCGCCGGGACACCCCGATGCGAAGACAGCCGATGCCATCATTTCCCGTGCGGTGGAGCAGGGGATTAATTATCTGGACACCGCGTATCTCTATCCCGGTAACGAGGCGTGCGTGGGCGCCTCGCTTGAGCGCTTGGGGCTGCGTGACCGGGTGTTGCTGGCGACCAAGTTGCCGCATGCTTCGTGCAAGTGCGCGGAGGATTTCGACCGGTTCTTCGATGAGCAACTGCGGCGCCTGCGGACCGACCATATCGACTATTACCTCATGCATAACATTACCTCGCCCGCCCAGTGGGAACGTGTGGTGGCGTTGGGCATTGAGGACTGGATCGCGTGTCAAAAGGCGGCGGGGCGCATTCGCCAGATTGGTTTTTCGTACCACGGCAGCGCGGTGGATTTCCTGACGATGCTTGACGCATATGACTGGGATTTTTGCCAGATACAGTACAACTATGCCGGCGAGCGTTACCAAGCGGGAACGGCAGGACTCATGGCGGCCGCGGAGCGCGGGCTCGCGGTGTTTGTGATGGAGCCGCTGCTGGGCGGGCGTTTAGCGGGCAAGCTGCCGCCACGGGCCCGCGCTGTGCTCGATAGTGCCCGTGACCCGCATTTGCTCACTCCTGCCGCCTGGGGTCTTTCGTGGGTGTGGAATCATCCTCAGGTGACGATGCTGCTTTCGGGTATGACCGATACCGCGCAGGTGGATGAGAATTCGTCACTGGCAGACCTCGCGTTGCCGAATTCGATGACTGCCAACCAGCTCGACACGATCGCGCACGTGCTGGATGAGTTTGAAAAATCGAATCGCGTGCCCTGCACGGGATGCGGCTATTGCATGCCGTGCCCTAAAGGCATCAATATCCCTGGATGTTTTGCCGCCTACAACGCAAGCTATGCGCACAGCTGGTTTACGGGGCTGTCTCAATACTTTACGGCGAGCGCGGTGCGCACAAGCGAGCCCAAGTTGGTGAGCAATTGCGTCAAATGCGGCAAATGCGCGCGGCACTGCCCGCAGCACATCGATATTCCCGAGCGTCTCGACGATGTGCGCCGACGTTTCCAGCCTGGTCCCGTGACGGCGGTGCTTAAGGCCTTCGGCAAAACGCGCTCCTCATGACCCTTTTATAACTTGCGGTGGAATAGTTCCTGTTTGCGGCAGAATAGGGGCCAAACAGGAACTATTTCACCGCAACTGATGGGAGGCTATCGTGGGTGACCGAGGTTTACGTAATGATTCGCGTGAGGTTCGTTGGGGCATTTTGGGTGCCGGACACATTTCTCATCGATTTGCATCGTCGCTCAAGAAGGTCGACGGGGCACGGCTGGTGGCTGCGGCCGGTCGTACTCCTGCACATGTCGAGGAATTTTGCCGAGCGTTTTCGATCGATGCTGCGCATGGCCACGCCTCGGTCGACGATAACGGCAATGCGGCTTATGACGCGCTGATTGCCGACCCCGATGTCGACGCAATCTACTTGGCTCTTCCGCATGGCATGCATACGCGTTGGGCCTGTCGCGCGCTGCGCGCCGGAAAGGCCGTGCTGTGCGAAAAGCCGGCCGTTTTGAGTGAGGAAGAGGCTCTCTCGATTGTCTCCACCTCTCGTGAGCGCGGCGTGCTGTTTATGGAGGCGATGAAGAATCGGTTTTGCCCGATGCGCACTCGCGTGAAGGACTTGCTTGCGTCGGGTGAGCTTGGCCGTATTGTCTCGATTGAAAGCGTGCAAAAGCTCGATTACGGCGAGCCTCCTTCGGGCTATCTGCTTGATTCGTTGCAGGGCGGCTGTCTATATGACATGGGCTGCTATGCGGTCGGTTGGTTTGAGGATTTGCTCGCGGGCGCGTGCGAGGTTTCATCCCGTGAAGTTCGCTGGCGTGACGTATCGGGCGGCCGCGTCGATTGGGCCGACGAGATCCGTATGAGCGTCGGCGGTATACCCATTCATATGGTGTGCGACGGCAAAGCAACATATGAAAGCCGCTTAACGATTGTCTGTGAGCGAGGCTCGTTGGAAATCGAGCGTCTCCATCGCCCCGAGCTCGCCCATGTGAAGTATTCCGACGGTCGAACGCTCGAAATAAATGCCCCGTTTGAGATCGATGATTTCTACGGCGAAATCCAGCATGCGACCCAGCTCATCCGGGCGGGGAAACTCGAGAGTCCCGTCATGCCCCTTGCCGCCACGCAGCGCTGCGCGCGCATTATCGATGCGATTCGCTTGAAACTTTAGTGCGTGGGGGCATGGCGCCAGCGCCTGGAATGCCTTGGAGGCCTTTGCCCCTGATGCCCCTTTTATAACTTGCGGTGGAATACGGTCTGTTTGCGCCAAAATAGGGCACCAATAGACCGTATTTCACCGCAACTGATAAGGGAGAGCTGGAGATGCTGACGATCGGGTGTCATCTTTCGACGACGAAGGGCTATCGGGCAATGGGGGAGACGGCGCTGTCCATTGGCGCCAATACCTTTGCGTTCTTTACGCGCAACCCGCGCGGTGGCAAGGCAAAAGAACTTGACATGGATGACGTGGCGGCTCTGCGCGAGCTTATGGCGCAAAACGACTTTGGACCGCTGGTGGCGCATGCCCCGTATACCTACAACCCCTGTTCTGCCAAAGAGCGGGCGCGCGAGTTTGCCTTGGAGGCAATGGCCGAGGACTTGCAGCGTCTGGAAGCACTGCCCGGCAACTACTACAACTTCCACCCCGGTGCGCATGTGGGACAGGGGGCAGACGCCGGCATTCAGATGATTGTCGACACCCTGTGCCAGGTGATGTTTGAGGGCCAGCAGACGACGGTGCTGCTCGAGACCATGGCCGGCAAGGGTACCGAGGTGGGCCGCAGCTTTGAGGAGCTGGCGTGCATTATCGAGGGCGTTGCCGCCAAGTGCCCAGAGCTGTCCGATAAGCTGGGCGTTTGTTTGGACACCTGCCATGTGAGCGATGCCGGCTACGACATCATCCATGATCTGGACGGCGTACTCGACGAGTTCGACCGCGTGGTGGGTATCGATCGCTTGCATGCCGTACACATCAACGATTCGAAGAACCCTTGTGGCGCCCATAAAGATCGTCACGAGTGCATCGGCAAGGGATACCTTGGCAGCGAGGAATTTGGTGGCGGTATGCAGGCTATGCAGAATATTGTATCGAATGGCCACTTGCGTTCGCTGCCGTTTATTTTGGAGACTCCGAACGAACTTGCAGGTTATGCAGCTGAAATTAGGCTATTAAGGTCATTGCAGCAGTAATGACTGTCACAAAGTAGAGTATTCCATTCACGTTATGGGTTTGTTTCAATCAGTTTTCTCATTGCAGATTCGTAATTCCGGGTGCATAATAGCCAACAGTTTTTGCAGACCTCTGAATCAAACGAGGTCACCGGAAGGAGACTGATTATGAAGCTGAAGAAGCTTGGCGCATTTGCCGCCACGGGTGCTATGGCACTCGCCCTTGCTCTGACGGGCTGCGGTTCGTCCAACGCCACCTCTGGTTCTGATGCCGGTTCCAGCAGCTCTGACGACGCTAAGGTCGAGAAGGTCGACGGCTCCAAGGAGTACGCGCTCGTCAAGGACGGCACGCTGACCGTCGGCACCTCTGCCGAGTACGCTCCGTTTGAGTACAAGGATGACAACGGCGATTATCAGGGCTTTGACCTTGAGCTCATCAAGGCTATCGGCGACAAGCTGGGCCTGGATGTCGAGTATGTCAACAATGACTTTGACACGCTGGTTCCGGGCGTCGCTTCGGGCGCCAAATATGACGTTTCCATCGCGGCTATCACCGACACGCCCGAGCGTGAGAAGGAAGTTACTTTCTCCGATTCCTACTACATGGACGATCAGGCTATCGTGACCAAGGTCGATAACACCGACATCACGGCCGACAACTACAGCGAGAAGCTCAACAACGCCGATGCTACCATCATCGTCCAGTCTGGCTCGACCGCCGAGTCCTTTGCCCAGGAGAACTTCCCCAAGGCCAAGATTGTCCCCTACAAGGACGCCACCGAGTGCTTCAGCGCCCTGCAGTCCGATAAGGGCGACGCCGTAGTCACCAACCGCTCCGTTGCCAGCCAGCTGACCGCCGAGCAGTTCAACACCTGCCAGACCATTAAGCAGATCAGCACCGGCGAGGAGTACGCCATCGCCATCAACCAGGGCAACACCAAGCTCAAGGACGACATCAACCAGGCCATCAAGGACCTGACCGACGACGGTACCGTTGACGCCCTCATGGCTAAGTACAACATCAAGTAAAATAGCTACTTGATTGCTCGCGGGCCCTTTCCGCTTTGGCGGAGAGGGCCTTTGCGCTTCTCTTGACGGAGAGCATTTCCGTCTCGTTTTGCCGGCAACTTCTACGATAGGAGCCACCTTGTCTCGACTGAACAAAGGGGCCGTGGAGCAGCGTTTTCCACTGCCCGCCTTGCTCCAAAAGCTAGTCTGCGTCATGGCCGTGGCGCTCGCGCTGGTGTGTGTGGGGGCATATGCGCCCACGACCGCTCAGGCGCTTGAGACCGCAAAGATTACCGCCCGACCCAACACCGGTTCGGGCAGCGCTGTGGTCGGCGGTACCGAGACGCGCATTACCTGGGAGGTCCAGGCCGATGCCGATGAGGAGCTGAGCGGTCTTTCGCTGACGTTTGTCGACGGCACGACGTTTGGTACCGATGACACGCGATTGACGATGCTCTCGGGCGAGGACCTCATGGATCGTACGCCCATGAAACCCACGTGCAAGGCTGATGGCCAGACGCTCAAGATTGACTTTGGCGAGACGGCGCCTGCCGGCGGCTTTTTCCGTGTCGAGGTTTACGGCGTGACCTTCCCCGTCGAGGGCGGCGATGAGGCCTTTAGCGGCACCTACACTTTGGCCGATGGCTCGACCAAGAAGATCTCCAAGATTCCGTCGGTGGAGATCAAGGGCGTGACGGCCTTCGATAACTTCCTGGCCGATCTTAAGGAGCAGCCGTGGGTCGAGGCCTGGAACTCCAATATGTTCCTGCGCCTGTTCTTGAACCCGGTCATTTTGGTCCAGAGCCTGCCGATCGTCTTCAAGGGCTTCCTCATGTCGCTCTCGATCGTGCTTGTGGCGTTTCCGCTGGCAATTCCCTTCGGTTTCGCCCTATCGCTCATGCGCATTTCCAAGTCGCGCATCCTGCGCTGCCTTGCCGGTATCTACGTGAATATCATTCGCGGTACGCCGGCGTTCCTGCAGATTTATATCGCGTTCTTCGGTCTGCCGTTGGCCGGCGTCAAGGTTGATGACTACGTGCTCGGCGTCATCGTCATGGCCATGAATTCGTCTGCCTATCTGTGTGAGATCTTCCGTGCCGGTATTCAATCAATCCCCAAGGGCCAAAACGAGGCTGCGCGTTCGCTGGGCATGAACGCGTTCCAGACGCTGCTCTATGTCATGATTCCGCAGACGTTCCGTAATGTTTTGCCTACGCTGACCAGCGAGTTTATCTTGCTTTACAAGGATACGTCGCTGCTTGCCGCCGTGGGTGTGGTCGAGATCGTCATGAACGCCCGTACCATCGTGGCCACGACGGGCTCCATTACACCGTACGTGGTTGCCGCCCTGTTCTATCTGGTCATCACCCTGCCGCTCGCTCGCTTGGTGAGCGGTCTTGAGGCGAGGCTTTTGGGCACGGCCGAGTCCAAGAAGAAGCGTCCCGCCAAGAGCGCCGGACAGGTTGTCGCGACGCCCGCCGATCACATCGCCGGTCTGTAAGGAGGTCCTATCATGAGCGAAACCAATAACTCGAACGAGGTCGTCGTCAGCATCAAGAACCTCCAGAAGGCCTTTGGGGACAACGTGGTCCTGCGCGATATCGATCTGGATGTGCACAAGGGTGAGGTCGTTGTGGTCTTGGGCCCCTCAGGCTCGGGCAAGTCGACGATGCTTCGCTGCATCAATCGCCTGGAGCATCCCACGAGCGGCTCGATTGTCGTCGAGGGCGTGGATGTGTGTGCCAAGGGCGTCGACCTCAACAAAGTGCGCACGCACCTGGGCATGGTGTTTCAGCAGTTCAACCTGTTCCCGCACCTGTCGGTCAAAAAGAACGTCATGCTTGCGCAGCAAAAGGTGCTCAAGCGCAGCAAGGAAGAGGCCGAGAAGATCGCCGTCGAGGAGCTGACCAAGGTCGGCCTGGCCGAGCGCATCGACTTTATGCCGAGCCAGCTCTCGGGCGGCCAGCAGCAGCGCGTGGCCATCGCCCGCGCCCTGTCGATGAACCCGCACGTGATGCTCTTTGACGAGGCCACGTCGGCGCTCGACCCCGAGCTCGTCCGCGATGTATTGGGCGTCATGCGCGACCTGGCACGTGACGGTATGACCATGATCGTGGTGACCCACGAGATGGGCTTTGCTCGCGACGTCGCCGATCGCGTCGTCTTTATGGACGGCGGCGTTATCGTGGAAGAGGGCACGCCGAGCGAGGTCTTCGACCACCCCAAGAGCGAACGCACCAAGGCGTTCTTGGGCAATATCTCGTAGCGGCGCGTCGAAGTTGTCGATATAACAAACGGGGACCGGATAGTATCCGGCCCCCGTTTTTGTTTGGGCGTGAACGACTGTTGTTGTGCGGTGCTCGGCTGTCAGTTGCTTTGCGACTTTCTGACGGCTTCGTTAGGCCAGCTCTGCTCCCAGGGCCTTGCAGGCCGCCTCGCCCTCATCGTCGGGCGCATCGTAGCAGATGACGGAATCGACGACGTTGACGCCCGCCTCGTCGGTGTCCGCCTTCCAGTTGTCCATCCATTCGCCCTCGGCCCACGAATAAGAGCCAAAGAGGACGACCTTCTTGTCGCCGAGGGTCTCCTTGACCTCATCCCACATGGGCTGGAACTCATCGTATTCAAGCTCCTCGGAACCCATGGCAGGGCAGCCGAAGGCGATAGCGTCATAGCCAGCGGCCTTGTCTGCGGAGAAGTCGGCGCAGGAGATGACCTCTGCCTCGGCGCCCGCGGACGTGGCGCCTTCGGCGACGAGGTTTGCCATGGCCTCGGTGTTGCCCGTTCCGCTCCAGTAGACGACGGCGATCTTGCTCATGATGAGTCCTTTCAGTTGTGCGGCGTGCGGCCGCGTTTTGTATGCTCTATCGGGCTGCCTGTACAAGCTGTCTCAGGGTGCAGCCCTGTTGATAGATATAGGTAAGGTATTGCGTGCATGCGCGATAGGAATCGAAGGTCGTGAGCGCCTGTTCAACGTTTGTGTATACCTTCCATGCGCCAAAGACCTTATAGTTTTCGCCGTGCTGGACGATAAACTGATGGACATCTTCGTAGGGATAGCCCAAAAAATAGCCAATTTCGTGGGGGAACTCGCATATGCACCCCGTATCGCAGTGCCTATTTCGCGCGAGTGCGCAGACGCTGCCGTCATAGGCGCTTTCTGCGGCATTGCTGCTTGCCAGCGTGATGCGCGTGGCGAGATGCACCAGGGATGCGGGCAGGTTGTGGACATCGTAACCTTCGGCGGCCAGCGCCGTCGTGGCACGGGGGTCGGAGAGGTATCGCATGAGGTCCGCAGGGCGGTACACATAGATGAGCGCTCCGCAGGGGCGCCAGACCAAAACGCTCATATGGATCCCGAGTGGCTGGAGCTCGCGGTTGCATTGGGCTATGACGGCGAGCAGGCGAGAGCGTCGCTCTTCGATATGGGCGGCGCCGGGTTTTCCGTTTTGGTTGGCGTAAACGCCGGGATAGGTAAAGAGCGAAGCCGGCTTGATACCTGCGAGCGTAGGGGAGCAGTTGCGCACGACAGCCGTTTGGTATGTTGGGATGTCAATGGTTCGAGTCACGCTGCCCCTTTCGAGCCCTCACTTGTTAGCCTAGGAAAACTTATACACGAAAGTAAGCCATGTTCAACAAAAAAGTTTGAAGAGGGAAACTAATTGACCGAACGGACATGATTTTGGGTTAAGATGGGGACACCCCATGGGGGTATCTAGATAGGGCTACTTGAAAGGGGAACGCATGAGTGACTTGCTCAACCCTGCGAATCTCATCGTGCTTGCCGTGATTGTCGTTGGCATGTTCTTTGGCCTGCGTCGCATTGTCGCTTCGACACACGGAAAGAGTTGCTGCAGCGATGGCGCGAGCGGTAAGAAGGCCAAAAAGGTTGTTGTGTTGGATACCGATGCATCGCACTATCCCTATAGCGATGAGCTGCTCATCGGCGGCATGAGCTGTGACAGCTGCGCTCAGAACGTAGCCAATGCCCTCAATGCGCTGGATGGCGTGTGGGCTACGGTAACGTACGCGGACCACACGGCACGCGTGCGCTCGAAGCGCCCGGTTGATCGCGACACACTCGAGACGGCAGTGAGGGGTGCGGGCTATTACGTTATGAAAATGTAGGCGTTGCCCTCTCCGGTGGGTACCAGCCTCCTGCCCATTGTGACTATCGGCATCCAAAAATTTGCGCAAAAATAACCTTTAGATGCGGCAAAAGTGGAGTTTGGTGACGGTTTGCGCGGAATTCGCTACCAATCGAGCATCTATGAACCCGTCCAAAAAATTACAGGTGTATATTTATACACTGATTATTGCTGTGCTCAGATTGCAATTAACCGTGGACAGAAATGAAGAATGCTAAAACTGGGCTTTAGGACAGGGGAGGCTATAACCTTATGAGACGAGTGGGAACACTTGGCTTGGTGGCAGCGCTTGCCGCTATCTTGGTATCGCCGCTGCCGGCGCACGCCGAAGACGCATCGGGTGCCGTTACCTACAATGCGGGAAATGGGTATTCCTTTGAGAAGCTCTCGCATCCTACGGTAGGAACGTCGCAGCCGGATGGCATCGTCGACTACCAGGGTAACGGTGCCGTTGCCGTTCCGGGCGCCGATGGTAATACGGCCAACAACGAAGGCGATCGCGGCCAGAGCTACACTTGGGCGGCTGCGAGCTATGGTGACTGGCTTTATGTGGGCACCTGCTATGCGGCGATGGGCAACACGCTGACGCTCATGAACAGCACGCTGGGCGATTCCTTTGATGTCGAAACCATGCGCCTGACGCTGGAGGCCATGTTTAACGGTACCTTCTTCTATGGACAGCAGAAGGAGGACGGCACGGCCGACAAGGACAGCGGCGGCATCTTGGTCAAGATCAATACCAAGACCGGTGAGACCAAGCTGCTACTCTCTGAATCGCTCAACGGCGTCGCTCCTTTGTTCCGCAATGCCGCGAGCTATAAGGGTAAGCTCTATTTCTGCGGCAGCGTCAGGACCAATGACGGCAAAGGCGGCCTGCCTGCTGTATACGAGATCGATCCTAAGACGGATGAGTACAAAGTTGTCTATCAGGGCCTTTCGAGCATGCAGGATTACGGTGCTGCCTACAAGCAGGGCATTTCTACCGGTATCCGCGGCATGTGCGTCCATGATGGCCAGCTCGTCATCAGTAATGTGGGTAAAGACGCGAACGGTAATTTTGTGTCGACAATCCTGACGTCGTCTGACCCCTCGAAGGGCCAGGACAGCTTCACCGAGATTGCCAACTCGGAGACGCTGTTTGGCTATCCGGCGATTCGCTATCAGGACAGCATCTACGGCGGCGCCATTTGGGATATGGTCTCGTACAATGGCCATCTCTATGCGACCATCTGCACCGGTACGCCCGAGAACGCTCCCGATGATAATTCCATGCAGTCGTTTGCCATGGTCCGTGGCGACAAGAATGCCGACGGCAGCTATTCGTGGACTCCCATTGTCGGCGATCAGAAGACGGACGGTGCAAAGTACTGCTTTGGCATCGATCCTGCCCGTACCCGTTCTGGCGCTGCCAACCTCATCGTCTACAACGACTACCTCTATATCGGTGAATACAACGACGAGGAGATTGCCCTCGAGCGCATCCTGTTCAACAAATCCAACACCGAAGAGGGCGGCAAGAGCAGCATGGGCGGCGTTGACTGCTCGTTTGTGAATGCCAATCTTGAGCAGTCGGTTAACATCTATCGCATGGACAAGGACGAGAACATGGAGCTCGTCGTTGGCGATCGCACCGACATGTTCCCCGAGGGCGGTATTTCCGGCCTGACTTCGGGCTTTGGCCGAAACGAGAACCAGTACATTTGGCGCATGCAGAAGTTCGACGGCAAGCTGTATATCGGTACCTTTGATACCGCGAGCCTGCTTGAGCCGATCGGCCAGTTCTCCAATGGCGACATTATCGATATGACGCCCGAGGAGTGGGACTCTCAGGTTCAGCGCCTTAGGGACCTGCTCGATCACCTGCTCGACAAGAAATCGCCTGACGACCCCATCGTTCCCGTGAACACGCTTGCGGACGATGATTCAAACGAGGCCGTCGAGGTCGATGATTCGAACGAAGCTGCCGAGGTTGATGATTCAAACAAGGCCGTCGATGTCGATGACGAGAAGACCGAGGTTGCTAAGGGCTTTGGCGATCTGAGCGATGCGCTGGAGGATGCCGCGGTCGGTCTTTGCGATCAGGCCGCGACGATGTCCCAGGACTTTGAGGACGACGCCGCTTATGTTCAGAAGATCGATGGCGAGATCGCGTACTTCAAGTCCTTTGCCGACCAGTATCAGGACATGCTCGATAGCTATGAGAGCCTTAAGCAGCAGTACGAGGATGCCTATGGCACCGAGCTGCCGAGCGATATTCAGGATGCGCTCGATAAGCTGCTGAGCGAGGAGAACCTCAAGAAGTTGCAGAGTGTCCTTACGTGCATGTGTTACCTGCGCGATGCCGAGCGCGGCTTTGATATGTATGTGACCGAGGACGGCGTGAACTTTACGACGCTGACGACCAATGGCTTTAACGATCCGTATAACCATGGTCTGCGCACCTTTGCGGTGACCAACCAGGGTCTGTGCCTTGGTACCGCCAACCCGTTCTATGGTTGCCAGGTCTGGATCCAGCGCAAGGAGAATTCGGAGAATCCGGTTGATCCCGGTACTCCGGATCCGACGGAACCCACCGATCCTTCGCAGCCGGGTGGCGGCGATCAGCCTGGCGGCAGCCAGACGGGTGGCAACGACCAGTCGAGCAGCACCACGACCACCGTCACGACGACCGCTAAGAAGACTCCGAAGGACGGCTCGCTGCCTCGCGCTGGCGACTCGACCCTCACGCTGGTCTTGGGATTGCTGGTTGCAGCTGCCGCAGTGCTTGGCATTGCTCTCGTCTTGCGCAAGCGTTCTCGTCGCTAGGCTCGTCCGCGTAGCTCAATGTCCTGGATATCGTCGAAGTTGATGGCGATATCCCTGAGTTTGAGCAGCTTGAATGCGGGTAACACTTCGTCGAGAATGCCCGTGCGGCTACGATAGCCGTACGTATCGTAATAGGTGACGCGCACCAAGTCGCCGCGTTTGAGGCCCTCGAGCTTTTGCGAAAGCTCGAGGGCTTTTTCTTCCGTGAGCTCACGTTTTTGCTCGACGGTGATTTCCTGCTTGCGCACGAGTTCGTAGTATCCCGTGAGGGCGGCAAAGGGCATAAACTGTGCGGCGCGGTTGGCGCGCACGGCACCGTTGGCAGTGAGGTTGGGGTCGGCTGCGCGGCGTCTGCCCTCGGGGTCCGCCAGGCGCTCGAAGGCGGTCGGCGGGCGCATGGGCTGTTGTTGGGACTTAGGCACGATGTCCTCCTACCTGATCGTTGCGTTCGCGCGCGGTGGCGCCGGCGGTAAAGCTTAATCCCTTGACGAGTGCGTTCTTGCCGTACTTACCCTTTACGGCCAGGACGGCGCGCGCCAGGTCGCGCTCGCGCTCATCCGCCTCGATATCGCTAAATAGATCGATAGTGGCAAATTCCTCGGGCATGAGGTTGCCAAATCCCAGGTTGATGCGTTTGACCGGTCGTTTGGGATCGACGGTCTGCGCCCAGAGCTCATCGAAATAGCCCATGATCTTCTTAAACGAATTGGTTCGCTCGGGCAGCTTTCGCGAAGCGTTGGAGTGCGCGAAGAGCGCGGCATAGCCACCGCGCGGTTTGCCGCCATGCTCTCCCACAAAGATGCCATCGATTGCCTGCGCCTCACGCACCAAGCGCCGTCGTTCGTCATCGCGTTGAACGGGCTTGGGCGCACGGGGTGCGAGCTCGGGTCCGACGGTTGCGGTGGGTTCGATACTCGACGTGCTCGAGCGTAGGTGTCCGCATCCGTCCACATATTGCGCTGTGCCGCTGGCGTCGAGGCGGCGTATGTCGGCTCGTTCGCTCGCATAACCCACAAAGAGCGAGATGCTGTCGCACACCACGTGCTTGTCGATTAAATCCAGCACGGCGTTGTCGACCATCTCGCGCAAGACGGTGTAGGCCTGCTCGTAGGCATAGCCCTTCGAGAGCACCTGCCCTGTGGTGGTCGAGGTCGCTTGTGGGCGATAAGCTTGGATATCGGCGATAGTTGTCGGCTCGCGCCCAAAGGCGTGGTCGATGAGATACTCGGCATTGACGCCGAGCTCGTCGTAAAGCAGGTTTTCGTCGAGCGCGGCGACGCCCATCAGGTCGTAGACACCGTATTTTTCGAGACGGGCCGCCACGCCGGGGCCGATGCCCCAGATGTCGGTGATGGGGCGATGGGGCCAGATCTCCTTGCGAAAGGTCTCGTCGTCGAGTTTGCCGATGCGACTGGGCACGTGCTTGGCGGTGATATCAAGTGCAACCTTGGCCTGGAATAGGTTGGGGCCGATCCCGACCGTTGCCGTGATGCCCGTGCGCCCCAAGACCTCGTCGCGCAGCGTGCAGGCGAACCCTTCCGCATCGGTGTGATAAAGGTCCAGATAGGGTGTCACGTCGATAAAGCACTCGTCAATTGAGTAGACGTGAACGTCTTGCGGACTGACGTATTCCAGATAGATGCCGTAGATTTGTGCCGACACCTCCATATAGTGCTGCATGCGCGGTACGGCCTTGATGTAGTCGATGCCGTCGGGAATCTCGAACAGACGACAGCGGTTGTGAATACCTAAGTCCTTCATGGCCTGCGTGATAGCGAGACAGATGGTCGTGCGTCCGCGCGATTCGTCGGCAACGACCAGGTTGGTGGTGAGCGGGTTGAGCCCGCGGTCGACGCACTCGACGCTGGCGTAGAACGTTTTAAGGTCGATGCAGATATAGGTGTGACGCTCGTGCCCCACGCGTCCTCCCATCAAACACATGTTCTTATCGAATACATGTTCGATAATACCCGCTCGTCCGGACATCGTCAAAACCTGTCCCTTTTTGGTGGGTATGGTCGTGCGGTTGGTTCGGGTTTTAACGCAGCTCTAAAGAGTGCGAAACAGCTCGGAAAACCTCGCTTCGTAGCATGAGCCTAACGATCGATGCCACCATAAAGCACGGAAGGGTTGTGGGGATAATGGTCAATTATGGGTTTGGTATGCCGACGCGCCTTGTTGCGGATGGAGACGTGGCTCGCTGGTGCGGACGATTGGTCGCTCACTACGGTGGCACCAAGGCGCTGGTCGTGTTGGGCGGCGACAAGCATACGCGCGATGAACTCGTCTCGGCAGCACTCGGCTCGCTTGATCGAGCTCTGCTCGAGCGCGTGCTTTTTCGCTGCGGCTTGGTCGAGGGCGACGGGGGAGACGATTTGGTTGATGAGGCCGTAACCCTAGCGACCGACGAAGGCGTGGACTTTGTCCTGGCGATCGGCGATGCCGATACGGCGGGCTTTGCGCGCGAACTCGCGCGTCGCATGGCGGTACTCGATGCCGGTGAAGACGGTTTTGTCCCTTATGGATGTATTGTCTCGGAGGGCAAAGTGCCTGCCGTCGTGGGGGCCGGCGAGGTTCCCGTTTTTGCCATTATCGCTCCCGAACTGCTTGAGGGCATTGGGTCTCCCTTGCGTGAGCTGCTCGGCAGCGTATGCGCCGCGGCCTAGTACCTGCCAGGAAGAGGCAGGTTAATATTGGTAGGTAAAGCGTTTGACCTGCCAAAATAAACCTGTCCCTTTTTGGTCGGTCGCCGTTTGGGGGCGGATTGGCAACGCTCGCTGATTACGGTCTTGACCTGCGCTAGAATAGGGTTATCTGATTATCCGGGCGCATGGAGGTATGCGCCCGTATGTTGAGGAGGACTTTATGGCAACTGTTGCCGCACCTATCGACGCTACGTCGACCGCCGCTTGGAAGGCGCTCGAGGCCCATCAGGAGAAGCTCGAGGCCGAGGGTATCGACCTTAAGGCATGGTTCGCTGCCGATGCAGAGCGCGTGAACAAGCTGAGCTTTGACGCCGGCGACCTGCACTTCGACCTGTCCAAGAACCTGGTGACCGATGAGACCGTCAAGCTGCTGTGCGATCTTGCTCGCGAGGTGAAGCTCGAAGAGCGCCGCGACGCCATGTTCTCCGGCGAGCACATCAACACCACCGAGGACCGCGCCGTCCTGCACACCGCGCTTCGTCGTCCGGCAAGCGAGAAGGGCCAGCTCATCGTTGACGGCCAGGATGTCGTCGCCGACGTGCACGAGGTCCTCGACCGCATGTATGCGTTCGCCGAGCGCGTGCGCTCCGGTGAGTGGAAGGGCGTAACCGGTAAGAAGATCGAGCACCTGGTGTCCATCGGCATCGGTGGCTCCGATCTGGGCCCGGTCATGGCCTACGAGGCCCTGCGTCCCTATGCCGACGCCGGTATCGACTGCCGCTACATCTCCAATATCGACCCCAACGACCAGGCCGAGAAGCTCAAGGGCCTCGATCCCGAGACCACGCTCGTAATCATCGTCTCCAAGACTTTCACCACGCTCGAGACCCTCACCAACGCTCGCGAGGTCAAGACCTGGATGCTCGAGCAGCTCAAGGCTCAGGGTGCCATCGACGGCTCCGATGAGCAGAACGCCGAGGCCGTGGCAAAGCACTTCGTCGCCGTTTCCACCGCACTCGAGAAGGTTGAGGCCTTCGGTATCGACCCCGCCAACGCCTTCGGCTTCTGGAACTGGGTCGGCGGCCGCTACTCCGTCGACTCCGCCGTGGGCCTGTCGCTGATCGTCGTGCTCGGCCCCGAGCGCTTCCAGCAGTTCCTCGAGGGCTTCCATGCCATCGACGAGTACTTCTGCAACACGCCGCTCGAGAACAACGCCGTCGCGCTGATGGGCCTGCTCAACGTCTGGTACGTCAACTTCTTCGGCTCCAAGAGCCACGCCGTGCTTCCGTACTGCCAGTATCTGCACCGCTTCCCGGCCTACCTGCAGCAGCTCACCATGGAGTCCAACGGCAAGCACGTCCGCTGGGACGGCAGCGCTGTGACCTCCGATACCGGTGAGATCTTCTGGGGCGAGCCCGGCACCAACGGCCAGCATGCCTTCTACCAGCTGCTGCACCAGGGCACTGTGGTGGTTCCGGCCGACTTCATCGCCTTCGCCAATACCGCCAATCCTGCGACCGATAGCGGCCAGGACGTGCATGAGCTGTTCCTGGGCAACTTCCTGGCCCAGACCAAGGCTCTCGCCTTTGGTAAGACTGCCGACGAGGTTCGTGCCGAGGGCACGCCCGAGCAGATCGTCCCGGCCCGCTGCTTTGAGGGCAACCGTCCGACGACCTCGATCTTCGGCGACACGCTGACCCCGTTCGCACTCGGCGAGCTCATCGCCCTGTACGAGCACATCACGTTTGTCGAGGGCACGGTCTGGGGCATTGACTCCTACGACCAGTGGGGCGTCGAGCTGGGCAAGCAGCTTGCCAAGCAGATTACCCCTGCCTTCCACGACGACGCCGCCAAGGCCGAGCAGGACGCTTCGACCCAGGCGCTCATCGAGTTCTACCGCGCTCACCGTAAGTAGTCGCTGCTGTTAACGCATCGCGTCTTATAGTCAGGGGCCCGTATCCTATCGGATGCGGGCCCCTTTGCTTTGCCGTGGTCCCGGGGCGCACGGCCTTTGTGGAACATCGCCGGGGCGCCGCGCGCTGCGAGAACCCTGCGCCTAGATCTCGGTCTCCGCATGGCCTCGCTGCGCTTCGGGCAGCTCCCCGTAGAGCGGATGGTCTTCGAGCCTAAAGCGCTCGACCTGTTCGGGAGTGCGACCGCGCACAAAGAGCCACGAGCGATCGATCGGCGTCGCCATGAGCGTGCTGGGCAGCGCGTCGGCGCGGTCGGAAAACACCCGGGCACTCTCGGGATCCTGGAACGCCAGCACCAGATGCGTGTCGCAGTTGCCCATGATGGAGCGTGCGCGTGCCTCGCCATAGAGCGCATCGAGCTGGTTAGTCGACTGCAACAGCAGCGTTGCCCAGATGTTGCGGCTTCGGATAATCGAGAGCACGTTGTCGATCTGGGGGATCTGCAGATTTGCGAAGTCATCGAGCATAAAGCGCACGGGCACGGGCAGGCTGCCGTCGGGCTGCCTATCGGCCTCACGAATGAGGCCCATAAACGCCTGCGAAATAAAGAGGCCGGTCAGCGGATCGAGATTGCGGTCAATATCGCTTACGGTTACAAACAGGGCGCAGGGGGTGTGTCCCATGGAAGCGAAGTCCACCTGATGGCACTCACGATAGAGCTGTGCCGCACCGTCGAATCCCAGACACATGACCTTTTCGGCAAGGATGCCGACGATGCTCGCGTGCATGCGCTCGGCATTTTGCGTAATGGCGTAGCGCCGCCATAGCGAGAGGGCATAGCTTTGGGGGTCGGTCGTGATCAGGTCGTCAAACAATCGAGCCGTGGCACCGTCCTGCAGGTGCTCGATCAGCTTGATGACCGAGCTGATCGTCTGCTCGTCGGCGGGTAGCTGTTCGGTGACGTAGGCGATAAGACACGACAGCAGGTTTGCCGCCGCGTGATCCCAAAAAGGCTGGTTGTTGTCCTCGATGGGGCAGATGGCCTTTGCCACCGAGAGGATGTCCTGCTGGTTGGGCCTGTCGTCCGCCTTGCGGCGAATGTGCCTCAGGGGGTTGTAGCCGCAGCGCTCGATGCCGGGCGCAAGGGCCGGGACGGTGTTGAGGTCGGCGAAGTTGAGACATTGCACGCGGTAACCGTGGGCTGCCAGCACGGGTCCCACTTCGCGACAGAGCGTGCCTTTGGTGTCGAGCACGATGTAGCTTGCGTTCATTTGCAGCAGGTTGGGCTTGAGGACGTTTCGGGTCTTGCCGGCTCCCGAGGGGCCGATTACAAGTGCGTTGTTGTTGAGTCCCGTTTGGCGGGTGTCGCAGGAAAGCGTTCGATCCTTGGCGAGGATGGTGGACGATGCGGACTCAGATGCGGCGAGGCGGCTGGCGAGGTTAGACATGGGCGACCTCCTTGGTGGTCGAGAGGATTTCGTGGGCAAAGCCGAGCTCGACGGCGCGCTCGGCCGAAAGGTAGGTGTCTTTTGCAGTGAGGGACTGGATGCGCTTGGGCGTGAGGCCGCTGCGGTCCGAGAGGATTTGCGTGAGGGTCTTGCGGGTCTGCATGAGACGCCGGCTGGTTTCCTGCAGCGCAAGTGCCGAGCCGCCTGCCCCCTGGGGGATCAGCGGGTCGTGAATCATGAGCTCTGCATGGGGCGCCATACGGCGATCGTCGCCGCCCATAAAGATCACGGCGCCCATGGACGCGGCGAATTCCAGGCAGACGGTGCGGATGGGGCACGATGCGAGGCGCATGGCGTCATAGATCGCAAGACCCGATCGCACGCTTCCGCCGGCGCTGGCGACAAATATGGTGATGGGGCGGCTGGGGTCGGTGGCATCGAGCAGGCGGATCTGCTGGCATAGGTCGTGGGCCATCGGGGTTTCGATGTTTCCCATGACGGAGAGCTCGCGACGGGCGAGCATCTCATCGTAAATGCTGGTGAGCGTGATACCTCGGGCGGATTCACGCATGGTGAGGGGGCTGATGATGGGGGAATGATTGGTGTCCATGAGGACTCCTTTCTGTTGGTTGTGTTGTGGAATAGGATTGTTGCCCGTGGAGGGGCTGGCGGGCTACAGGGTTCGTCCGAGCCTGAGATCGAGCTCGGTTGTGGGGCAGGCTGCCTGTTCGTGCGGCTCGCAAGCGCCAAGGGCTCCAAAGCGATGGAGCGTTGCGGTGGGCGTGGTGTAGGCGAGCCGCAGCTGATGCTCGACAGGGGCACATCCGTCATTTTTGTAATGAGCCGCGTAGTACTGCGCGATGCTGGCGTTCATCTCGCTGCCATTGCGATGGCGCTCAAACTGGCGTCTGCAGGTCTCGATGATCTTTGCTACCGACTTGGGTGCCGTCGCGGGAACAAGGGCGAGATAGCCCTCAAATAGCTCGTTGATGCTCAGGAGGCACAGCAGGTCGATCAGCGTCCTTATGGCTGCTCCCTCGGCGGAAAAATGCGCGGTCATGCGGTTATATCGGTTGCGGTCGACGATGGCTGCATGGGGTCTTGGAGTTTTCTGCCCTGTGGTCCCGGGCTTTTGCCGCGCCTGTGTATTGAGCTCGACGTTGCAGCGCTTGAGGCCGTCCAACGGAAGAAACAGTGCGGTGCGCAGGGTGTTCCGCTTGCTTTCGAGTTCATGACGCTCGTCGGGTTCCCATTCGAGCTTGAGTTTTGTGTCGAGCGCCGTAAGCATATGGGTTAGGCAGCCTACGGTAAGAACGTACGAATCGTTGTCGCGTTTTGGGGCATAGGGGTCTGTCAGCTTGCGAATGTCGGGGTCGCCCATGATCTTTGTGCAGCGCTTCAGCAGTTGAGGGTGGTCGGCCAAGATCGTCGCGAGCGGTAGCGACGCGTAGTTCTTGATGGTCGCGGCGGCAAAGGCGGCGTCATATTCGTTTGCATATGCTCGCTCAATGCGGGCATCCAGAATGCTTTTCTTATCGCCGTCTTCAGCGTGGTGGTTTGTCATAGCTTCTCCAATCGGTTGATGTTCGTGCTGTTTGTTGATGTGTTGGTTGTCGTGAGTGATGTGCTTGCCGTGGGTGATGTGCTGACGTTGGGGTGCTATGCGGTTTTCAATGAGCCCGTGAGGCAGTTGCTGCAGGGGCGGGATGGAACGGCCCATGCAAGGCGGAAGGCATCGTGCTCAAACTCGAGACAGCAATGTCCTGGGTGCCTCACATGTGGCAGTTACCTCATTAAGTTGTCATTGCGTTTGGGGTTGTACTTTGCCGATCTTCCTTCTCTTACACGCTAAAACTCAAACTTCATATGCTCGATCTACTTAAAACCGCAACGGCGGTCTTTTATCAACTTATATGTCGGAACGCGTCTTTGCAAGTACTTTTTTGCCTTTGTTTCAAATGGGGTGGTTTTGCAACCGTCACGCGCCACGCTATGCGAACGTGCCCCGGCTCGGATAAGATGGTGCGATCGAGTTCTACCGCGCTCACCGCAAGTAGTCTTTGTTGCTGAGATAGGTCATGGTCGAAAGGGGCCCGTATCCCAACAGATACAGGCTCCCTTGCTCTTTAAATGGGCATGAGGGTGTATTGAGGGGATGTCTTGCTGTCGGCATCCGCGTGCGGTGCCATTCGCTGTCCGTAAATATACTTTTACGGCTAATTTCATACCACTTGCCGGAATGCGGACGCTGTCCTTGCGTATCGGGCGTACATTGAACGTGGTTTTTCGCGTGAAACCACGAATCGGTTGTCGGTCCTGATCAAGGAGGCCCAGCATGACACTTGCCAAACCCATCAATAAATACATCGACTATATCGATGCCCCCGAGGACACGTTTGAGCAGTATGTCGAGAAGGCGCTAAAGTACATCTTCCGCTGCGTATTTGCGAACCTGCAGGAGTACGAGACGGGTCGCGCCATGCTCGAGGGCTCTGACATCATCCTTGCCGGCGCTATCGACTTTCCCCAGGGCGCTATGACGCTTGAGGAGAAGCTTGCGAAGTTTGAGGAATACGCTGCGTGCGGTTTTACCGAGATTGACTACGTTTTGAATCAGGAGTCGGTCGAGAACCGCGATTTTGATGCCGTCGAGCGTGAGATGACTGCCATTGCTGATTTTTGTCGTGCGCATGGCATCACTGACAAAGTGATCGTCGAGATGTGCAAGCTGGACGGCGACGATGCCGCTAAGCGCCGTGTGTGCGAGATTGCGCTGGAGGCTAAGCCGGGATTCCTTAAGACATCGACCGGCAGAAGCTTTGGCGGTGCTAAGCTCGAGGACGTGCGGCTGATGCACGAGGTGCTCGGCGATGCCGTGGCAATCAAGGCGGCGGGCGGTATTCATAATTACGAAGAGGCATGTGCATTCATCGAGGCCGGCGCCAGCGCGTTGGGCGCCTCGGCGGGTATCGCGATCGTCGAGGGCGCACCGACGGATGAGCGTCGCTAGCAGGCGTATTTGACCTGAGCGATAAAACTTCATGACCACGTGCCGTTCATGTTCGGGACAATATGGCTTTTTATCCGTTGCAGACAGAGCTGCAGTAAGTGTTCTGTATGATGACTCAGACAAGGTTGCTCAATGACAGGGAGGCACATATGCCTATTAAGGCCATCGCAATGGATATCGACGGCACGCTTACCAACGACCAGAAGGTCATTAGCCCGCGCACGCGTGAGAAGCTGCTCGCGGCACAGGAGTCGGGCATTAAGCTCATCTTGGCTTCGGGTCGTCCCGCATGGGGTCTTCACGCCCTGGCCCAGGAGCTCGACCTTCAGAGTCATGATGGTTTGCTGGTGGCCTTTAACGGCGCTCACGTCGTCGATGCCCAGACCGACGAGGTGCTGTTCGATCAGGCTATGCCTGCCGACGAATTGCATCGCCTGATTGATCACCTGCGTAATTTTGACGTGATCCCTATGATTTCGCTCGGTCGCGATCTGCACGTTGAGGACTCGTACCATTGCATGATCACGCTGCCTGACGGCTCGCAGAAAAACATCGTCAAGTATGAGCGCGACGCGTGCGATCTTAAGATTCGCGAGGTGGAGAGCCTGCATGAGGTCGCTGAGGCTTATCCCGTGGACAAGCTGCTGACGGCGGGCGACCCGGCCTATCTGCAAGCGCATCACGAGGAGATGTACGCGCCCTTTAAGCAGACGCTTTCGGGTATGTTTACGGCCGACTGGTACTTTGAGTACACGGCGCCCGGTATTGACAAGGCTCACGCGCTCGAGGGTGCCCTGCCCAAGCTCGGCATCGATGCCAGCGAGGTCGTCTCGTTTGGCGATGGCCAGAATGACAAGTCCATGATTGAGTGGGCCGGCGCTGGTGTTGCCATGGGCAACGCGGTTGACGAGGTTAAGGCCGTGGCCCAGATGGTGACCGCCAATAACAACGAAGACGGTATTGCGGTGGCGCTGGATAAGCTGCTGGGTTAGAATCGCCGATAATGCATGGTTCGGGCGCCTGCTTACAGGCGCCCTTTTGTTAGGGAGGGTGCCGTGTCTGAATTTCCGTTCGATGCCGTTATCTTTGACATGGACGGCGTCATTGTCGATACCGAGTATTACTACCTGGGCGAGACTGCCGCGTTTGCCAAGGAGCTTGGGCTTAACCTGACTCAAGAGGAGTTGAATGGGCAAATCGGTACCTCGCATCAGTTCTTCCTGCATATGCTGGTCGATTGGTTTGAGCGCGCCGGTAAGGGGCATTTCACTGGCGAGGAAGCGTTGGCCCGTTGGGACGAGTGGGCGCATGAGCGCCCGCGCGACTATCAGACTTTGATTAACCCAGGCGCCGTGGATACGATTCGAGAGCTGCCGCGCCGCGGCGTTCGCGTGGCGCTTGCCAGCTCGTCTCCCATGGATAGCATCGAGGAAGTGCTCAATGCGTGCGGGCTGTCGGATGCCTTTGAGTATGTGGTGAGCGGCGAGCAGTTTAAGGAGAGCAAGCCCGAGCCCGACATCTACCTGCATGCGCTGGACCTGCTGGGGCTGCCCGCGAATCGCTGCTGCTGCGTTGAGGATTCGGTGCCTGGTATCACTGCCGGCAAGCGAGCCGGCCTGACAGTTATTGCCAAGCGCGAGGAACGCTTTGGCTTTAGCCAGGATGCCGCGGACAAGATTATCGACCAGCTGCCGGACCTGCTCACGCTTTCTTAGGAGCGCGGTAGTTGCGCGTTTTTCGGGTCTGATGAGTAAATAGCCAACATTTTGGTGCGACACCTAGCATACTTTAAGCTAATGCGGGCTTAAGGGCTTGTTGAATGCCCTTAAGCCCGTTTTAGAATTAATTGTGCTGGGGGAGGGTATATGCCACCGACTGAAGGGCCAACTGACGGTAAAGCAGCGATACCGCTGTACCAACAGGTCATTGATATCATTAAAAACGAAATCAACTCCGGCGCCTACAAGGCAGGCGCGCGGATACCCAACGAATTCGAATTGGCTGAGAGCTATAAAGTTGGCCGCGTTACCGTGCGACGCGCTATTGAGGAGCTCGTCCAGCAGGGCTATCTAACGAAGCGACAGGGAAAAGGCACGTTTGTCAATGCCCCCAAGCTCAAGCGCAAGATTCGCCAGAAGGATGACGTCCAGAGTTTTTCGGACGCATGCCGCGTTAACGGAATGGAACCGGGGGCGCGTGTCATTTCGAGAAAGATACTGCCGGCGGATTCCACCGAAGCACAGTTCTTTGGTGTTCCCGTTGGAACTGACTTGATTTGCGTTGAGCGCGTGCGTACTGCCGATGGCGTCCCTGTCATGCTCGAGAACAACATATACGTTTACGAGGACAACGCCAATCTATCAACGGCATCTCTATCTAACCAATCCATTTTTGAGTTCGTGCGCAACCAGACGGGCCGCACGCCCGCGTTTACCGACCCGTGCACGCTCGAGATCGCGTGCGCGTCGCCCGAGGTCGCTCGGCTGTTGGCAGTTCCCGTTGGCGAACCCTTGTTTTATATGGAAGCCTTCTTTTTCGATGAGCAGCGGCGGCCGTTTATCATCGGTCGTCAGTGGATCGTTGGGTCTCGCTACGTTTTTGACATCTAGGACATTGCGAATGGAAGCGCCCGGTGGATCATCTCACCGGGCGCTTCCATACCGTTCACGGCGCGAACGCAACCGTTCAACCGCGTTGCGGCAATCAGTTTGAAATTATCTTGATGAATGAAAAAGCTGCTGGTAATCTATGGGACGTCATAGAACGTTTGCATTGTGCAAATGTTGAAGCGAGATGCGATGCAGCCTCGAGTTCTTTGGAGGTATCTATGTCAGATACGAAGGCGAAGAAGACAAACAGACGTTTTAAGTTCAAATTACCGCATGTCTATACGATCATGTTCTTGCTGATCGTTGTCTTTGCGGTCCTGACTTGGATCGTTCCCTCTGGCCAGTATCAGCGCAAGACGATTTCGACAGCGGCGGGCGAGCGTGAAGTCGCCGTTGCTGGAACCTATGAACAGGTCGATAAGAACTACACCGATTCCGAGACCGGCGAGACCATCAATCTGGGCCAGGATATCTTCGCGGTTCTGCAAGCGCCCACCAAGGGTATCCAGGAAGCTGCCGACGTCGTTGCGTTCGTCTTATTGATTGGCGGATCGTTCGCAATCATCACCAAGACCAACGCTTTGAATGCCGGCATGAGCCGTGTGGTTAAAAAGCTCAAGAACAAGGACATCCTCATCATTCCCATCACGATGACGTTGCTGTCCATTTGCGGCACTACGTTTGGTATGTCTGAGGAAGCCCTGCCGTTCTATGCCATCTTCATTCCCATCATGATGGGTATCGGCTATGACTCGATGACGGCATTCATCATCTGCTTCCTTGGTCCCAACCTGGGATATTGTGCTTCGACCATCGACCCGTTTAATGTTTTGATCGCCCAAGGCATCATTGGCATCGAGGGCAATCCGCAACTGTGGCTGCGCGCCGTTTCTTGGGTTATCTTCACTGCCGTCGGTATCGCATGGGCCATGCGCTACGCCATGCGCGTCAAGAAAAACCCCGAGTCGTCCATTACGTACGAGGACGATAAGCTCAAGCGTATTGAGTTTTCCGTGACCGATGCCTCCATCGAGGAAGAGTTCACTATCCGTCAGAAGCTCGTGCTTATCGATTTTGCCTGCGGTATGGGCATTATCGTCTGGGGTCTTGTTACCCAGGGCTGGTACATGAATGAGATTTCCGCCGTGTTCCTTGGCATGGGCTTGCTTGCCGGTATCCTGGGCGGTCTTGACCAGCAGACGATCGCTGAGGAGTTCGTTAAGGGTCTCGCCGACTTTGCGTACGCTGCCATCGTTATCGGTATCGCTCGCGGTATTCTGGTCATCGCCGAGGGTGGCATGATCATCGACACCATCCTCCAGGCGCTCGCTACTGCGCTCGCCGGTGCACCAGCCGCCGTCTACACCACGTTTATGTATATCGTCCTTGGCCTGCTCTCTTTGCTGGTTCCCTCGAGTTCTGGCCTGGCGGCGCTCACCATGCCCGTTATGGGCTCCCTGACCGAGCTCATGGGCCTCAATCCCGAGGCGGCCGTCACCGCGCTCCAGTTTGCCAACCAGACCATCAACACCATCAGCCCCGTGGCGGGCATGACGGTCGCCGGCCTTGCCGTGGCTAAGATTTCGTTTGGCCAATGGTGGAAGACCATTTGGAAGTTCTTCATCTTCATGGTCGTGTTTGGCTTGGTCGTTACTGCCATTTCCGGCATGCTTCCGGCGTAGGTGGTTGTGATGCTTGATCGTTTGACGGTCCTGACGTCTAAGAGCGTCTTTACCGGTACGGGGAACCTGCCGTTTGAAGGTTTCGTAGCGGTCCGTGGCAATCGAATTGAGGCTGTTGGCACCAAGTGTGAGGTAGCTTCGTATTTGACCCAGGCGGACGAGGTAGTTGATCTGGGCGACCGCACCGTCATGCCCGGCCTGATCGATGTGCATACCTTCTATACAGGCTGGGCGCTGCGGACGTTGGGGTCTGATCTGTCCGGCATCGCTGATGCCAAAGAGGCTGTGTCGCTCTTGCGTGCATGGAAAGAAGATCATCCGGATTGCGCGGCGGCTTTTGGCCACAACCTTCCCGAAACGTTGGCATCGGATGCCGAGAACGCAAATACGGCAGCTGTGTTTGACGATTGTTTTGGCGATATTCCTGTCGTTTGCTTTACACCGGGTGCGGAGACCTGCGTTCTCAATGCTGCCGCCAGTGCGCGATACGGCTTTACACCTCAGGCGTGCTATGCCGAGAAGATCTGGCGCATGATGAGTGATTTCCTTGCGCTGACCGAGGTGCGTGCCGGGTATTCGGACTACATGAGTATGCTTAACGAGCGCGGCGTTACCGCCATCAAGGAGATGGCGTTTGATGACTACTACGGCTTTGCCGACGAAATGGCTCGCCGTGAGGAATCTGGTGAGCTGACGGTTCGCGTCTCTATGATGTCGCAGCCGGTGGGCGCCGGTGCAAATCTGGCATATGCCCGCGAGGCGCGAGAGCGCTTCCGGGGACCGTTCGTTCGTTTTTCTGGCTTCAACCGTATGACCGATCGCGGCGTATGGGCGGGGCTTGCCGAGATGATAGACCCCTATGAGGACTCGGCCGATGCGGGCGCTGCCGGCAAGACGGTCGTCGAGGAGCCAGAGTGGGATCTGATTGAGAACGAGCTGCGTGCAATTGATGCTGACGGCTTCCGATATTCCTTGCATTGCCAGGGCGATGGCGCCGTTCGTCGCACCGTGGCGCTCTATGCCTCGCTGCCTCGAGACGAGCATGGACGGATGCTTCGCCGCCATGCGATTACCGATCTCGAGAACTCTGACCCGACCGATCTTGTCGAGTTTGGCAAGTTAGGTGGAATTTGCGAGGTCTATCCGCAGATTCTGACGCTGGACCGGCGCGAGGATTGCCTGTCGATGATGCGTCGACAAATTGGCGAGACGCGACTTTTGCACAGCTGGAATCGCCGCGGCATGGAAGATTCCGGATGCACAGTGTGCTGCGGCACGGATCTGCCGCTGCTGATTCCGAGCCTGGGCGAGTCAATCTACAGCGCGTGCGGCGGATTCTTCGCCGACGGACTGCCCGTGAATGAGGTCAACACGCTGACGCTTGTCGAGCTCTTGCGCGCTTGGACTGCCGGGGGCGCGTACGATCTGATGCGCGAAGACGAGCTTGGTACGCTTGAGGTTGGCAAGCTTGCCGATATCTGCGTGCTCGATCGGGATGTGTTCGACCTCGATTATCGCGACGCACGCGATCTTGCGGTTGATATGACGATGTCGGATGGACAAATCGTGTTCGATCGAAATAAGGAGGCATAAGATGTCTGAATCCAAACCGACGTTGCACCGCGAACAGATTGCGGGCATGAATATCCACTACATCATGTGGTCGCTCGATTACTTCCTTGATGTGCAGCAGCGCTTGGGCTTTGAGTCCATTGAGTTGTGGTGTGCAGAGCCGCATGTGACGCTCGACCACACGGGCTACTTTGAGGCTGAGGTCCTGGCGAAAAAGGCTGCAGACCGTGGGCTTAGGTATCGTACTCTGTGCCCCGAGAATGTTGTCTATCCTTGGCAGTATTGCGCACGTAAACCGCTGCATGAGCAGCGCAGCCTGGCGTACTTTAAGCACGGCATTGAGCTTGCCGAGGTACTTGGGTGCGACCGCATGTCCATCAACTCGGGCTGGGGCGACTGGGACGAGGACCGCGAGGAAGCCTGGAAGCGCAGCCGCGAGCACTTGTCCATTCTGGCAGAGTATGCCGGCGAGCACGGTCTGGTGCTTACGATGGAAAGCCTGCGTCCCGAGGAGAGCAACCTTGTGACGACGGTTTCCGATGCGAAGCGCATGATTGACGAGGTCGCGAGCCCGTACTTACAGCCCATGGTTGATACAACCGCGATGGGCGTTGCAGGCGAGACGCTCGAGGACTGGTTTGCCGCCTTTGGTGATGGGGCAATTCACGAGATGCACTTTATCGACGGTGACCCGTATGGCCATCTGGTGTGGGGCGATGGCAAGCACGATATGGACGCCTTCGTCGCCACGCTCAACGCCCATGGTTTCGACGGCATGCTGGGCCAGGAAATCACGGACGGTCGTTACTACGATGATCCGGCGGCGGCAGATGCCAAGAACATGGCCGCATTCGAGAAATATCTGATTGACTAAAACAACCATCGGCCACGCAACCAGCGTCATTGATTGCGGACCAAATAAGAAAGGAACTGGATATGAACGCACACGATCTGATTAAAGAGGCAATTGCCGAGAAGGGCAAGTTCGACAGCGTCTACTGGATTGCTTGCGGTGGCTCCATGATCGATTTGATCCCGGCTCATGAGCTTCTGCAGCGCGAGGCAACCACCTTCACTTCGTATATCTATACGGCTCGCGAGTTCGATATCATGCGTCCGCGTCGTCTGGGCGAGAAGTCCCTGGTCATCGCTTGTAGCCACAGTGGCAACACCCCCGAGGTCGTCGAGGGCTGCGAGATTGCCCTTGCTGCCGGCGCTACGGTGATCGCCCAGACCGACAACGCTGGATCCAAGATCGACTCCGGCAAGTGGACCACGTGGGTCTACCCGTGGGGCGAGGGCGTGCCGCAGGCCGAGGTCCCCGCTGGCATTTCGCTGTCGCTTGCGGCCGAGCTGCTCGATCAGCAGGAGGGCTACGCCGATCTTGCCGATATGTATGCCGGTATCGCCGAGATGGATAAGATTCTTCCCCCGGCACGCGAGAAGGTAAATGCCGAGCTGGGCGATCGCTTTGCCAAGCTTTGCCAGGAGCACGAGTTCTTCTACATTCTGGGCAGCGGTCCCAACTTTAGCCAGACCTACGGTTTCGCTATCTGCTCTCTTATGGAGATGCAGTGGCAGCACTGTAGCTACATCCACTCTGCCGAGTACTTCCACGGCCCCTTCGAGGCTACTCAGGATGGCGTTTTTTACTTCCTGCAGATGGGCTCCAGCGAGTGCCGTGCTATGGACGAGCGCGCCCTGGCGTTCCTTAAGACGCATACCGATACGCTGATGGTGCTCGATGCCAAGGAGTACGGTATGGAAGCCGTGCCGGCGAGCGTCCGTGCTTATCTGGACCCGGTGCTGTTCTACGCCATGAACTGCGAGCTGCGTGCCGCACGCGGCAAGGTGTTTGATCACGATCCCGATTTCCGTCGCTATATGGGTGTTGTCGAGTACTAGAAGGGGCAAAGGCCATGGCATTTAACGTTAACGCGCTCGGATTTGGCGACAACGTCGTCGATCGCTACGAGCATATCCACACCATGTATCCCGGCGGCAATGCGGTGAACTTCGCCGTTTATGCCAAGAAATGCGGTGCCGCACGCTCCGCATACATGGGCATTTTTGGCAATGATGCCGCTGCCGAGCATGTCATTGCAAGCCTCGAGGATGAGGGTATCGAGCTTGACAAGTGCGAGCAGATGATTGGCGAGAACGGAGCGGCTCGCGTGACCGTCGTTGACGGTGACCGTGTTTTCCTTGGCTCCAACGAGGGCGGTATCCGTGGCGATGCGCGCTATGTCCTCGATCGCTTTGACCTTGCGTACATGAAGCAGTTCGATGTGGTTCATTCGGGTAACTATTGCTTTACCGAGCGCGAGCTGCCCAAGCTGAAGGCTGCGGGCGTCACGGTCTCTTTTGACTTTTCGGACGACTCCACCGACGAGTACTACGAGCAGATTGCGCCCTACGTTGATTTTGCTTTCTTTAGTGCGGCGGATGCTGCGAGTGAGGACGAGATTCGCGAGCGTTTGGCATGGGTGAAGGGCCTGGGTCCGCGTTTTGTGTCGGCTACGGCGGGCGCCGAGGGCTGCATTGCTTACGACGGCGAGCGTTATTACCGCCAGCTGGCTAAACCGGTAACGGACATGAAGGACACCATGGGGGCGGGCGACTCGTTCCTCACCTCGTTTTTGATGTGCTATCTCGATTCCGCCAAGCGTGGTGAGGATGGCGCCGAGGCCATCGAGCGCGCGCTCGACTTTGCTGCCGGGTTTGCCTCGACCGTGTGCGGCATGGAAGGTTCTTGGGGCCACGGAGCACCAATCGTCGAATAGCCGAGCTGTCCCGGGGAGCTGTATTGGTGCCTTCCCGTGACTCGGTGGTCAAAAAAAGCCATATATGAGTACTGTGACTAATTTAGTCGCAGCAAAATCGACCCCTTCAGACGTGATTTGAGCGTTTGGAGGGGTTTAAGATTGCGAAAATGCAGGATGAGTGACTGTAAAAGTGTTAGTTAATGGACAATCGTAGATTATTCTGGTGGTCGGAAAGCTCAGAGTAATGTATCCATTTCGCTAGCAGTACTCATATTTGACGTTTTTTGACCACAGGGGTTAGCGAAGGCTAAAAACAGAGTGTGCATTCGCTAAAACCGCCGACTCAATATGCTTTGCGTCGCATTTTTTGAGCGAGGCGACGTGTTCTGAGGCGCTTTCGAGCGATCTGATGAGTGACTGTGCGCTTATTTCTGCGTTTGCCTCCGCTGGTGCATCGGTCTCGAGCAGTAAACGATCGAGTGGAATTTGTCGTACGTATTCGCGTCCTCGTTTAGATGCGAGCATGCGTTCGTTGACGGAAAAATAACAGCCCGCATTACGCGCGCGGACGAGTTCGTCCGAAGTACCGCTAAACCAGTGGAAGATGATAACGGGGGAGTCGGGGTTTGGGATGAGTAGTCCATGCGATTCGAGGACGTCCAGTACGGCTCCTGCCGAACGAACGGCGTGAATTGATATCACGCGCCCGGTAAGAGGATGCTGCACGAGCGCATCGCAGAGCCGGTTAAGTGCCTGTATTTGTAGCGGCTCACTTCCAGCAAAGCGCGCGGAAAAGTCGAGTCCAACTTCGCCGATGTAGCGTTCTTGGGCAGCAACTTCGCAAAGCAGATTGACTTCGACAAAACCGCAGTGGCCATCGGCGAGCCACCAGGGGTGAAGCCCAACGCCGGCGATGATGCCTGGTTGGCGACAGGCGCGCTCGTTTGCGGCCGAAAAGTCGCGCGGATTGACGCCGCAGTCAAATAGACCCAAGCCCAGCGCCGTCGCCTCATCGGCAACGGCGTCCGGGTGAGCCATTAAATCAAGATGGCAGTGTGCATCAAATAACCGGGGCTCCATCTCGGTGCGCTCCGCTAGTCCAGACGTTGGCCATCGGAGCGCACGCGCTCGGTGCCGCGCCCACTGATCTGGCGGATAACCTCGCCGGCAATCATCTGGCCCATGATGGGCGGCATAAAGCTGGCGGTTCCCAGCTCGGTGCGCTCGTGGATGTTGGAAGGGTCGCGGGGCTGTGTCTTAACCGATTCCTCGCAGCTAAACAGTACATGCAGGCTCTTGATTCCGCGCTTCTTGCATTCTTTGCGCATGATGCGGCTCATGGGGTCACGTACCGTATCGAAAATGTCGGCAAAGCGGAGGCACTCGGGATGGAGCTTGTTGGCCCCGCCCATGGAGCTAACCAAACGAATGTCGTGGTCCTGAGCATATTTGGCAATGGTGAGCTTGGCCGAGATGGTGTCGATGGCGTCGACGACGTAGTCGAGCTTGCCGTCCGTCTGCTCCAAAACGCTCGCGAAGAAATCATCGATGTTGTCGCTCAGCAGGTATTCGGTGCGCTTGATGACGGTAGCGGTAGGGTTGATGTCGTGAATCATAGCCTCCATGACGTCGACTTTGCGCTTGCCGACGGTGCTGTGAAAGGCGATGGCCTGGCGATTGATATTGCTGGGCGCGATGATGTCCTTATCCAGAATGACGAAATGACCGATGCCGCCGCGGGCGAGTGCCTCGCAGCAGTTGGAGCCCACGCCTCCGCAGCCGAGCACTAGCACCGTAGCATCGGCGAGCTTATCGAGTGCCTCGCGGCCCATGATAATCTCGAGCTTGGTGTCGCGTGTCTCGATGGGAGTTGCGGCTGTGGTTTCGGTCATAAATATCCTCCGATGGGGAAGCAGGTCGTGTTTTAGCTATCGCCATTATAGGTAATCGCCCATAGGTTGCGATGGCGTTTGCTTTGATGTGGTTTGAAGCATTGCGATTAGATAGCTAGACAAACATCTAAATATTGAGTATAGTGTGCACGTCATGAGAGATGATGAGAGGAGGTCTTATGCCGGGAGAGGGTTTTAAGGCGCTGGCCGATCCTACACGGCGTCACATTTTGGAACTGCTGCGCGAGGGCAATTGCACGGCCGGGGAGCTTGCCGAGCATTTTGACATCAGCAAGCCGTCGTTGAGCCATCACTTGGCGACGCTCAAAAACGCCGGGTTGGTGACCGACGAACGTCATGGCCAAAACATCGTTTACAGCTTAAACACCACCGTCATGCAGGACTTGATCGGTTGGTTTATGGGCTTTACAAACACGGAAGGTGATAAGGATGAATAACGAAAACAAGGGCATTCACGCCACGGGGGTATCGTCGCGCGTGTGGGCCATGCTTGTTGTGGTCTGCGCTATTAATGTTGTAGCGCACCTCATGGTGATGCCGAGCCTGCCTGCACAGATTCCCACGCACTGGGGCGCGAACGGCGCCGTCGACGGTTGGGGTCCTAGTTGGATGGCCTCCGCGCTCGGCGTGCTGCCTCTGGCGCTTCTCGCAATGTTCCGCATGGTGCCGCGCATCGACCCCAAGGGCGAGGCATATCGAACCTCGGGCAAGTTCTACCAGGGCTTCGTAATCGCCTTCACCTTGTTCATGTGCGCCATAAGCTGGCTGGGAGAGCTTACGGTCTGGGGCGTGGTGCCGGCGGTCGGTTCGGTTAACGTGCTGATTTCCGGTGTTGTCGGTTTGCTGTTCATCGGCGTAGGCAACTACTTGCCGCGTGTGAAGCAGAACTATACGCTCGGTATCAAGACACCCTGGGCGCTTGCCGATCCCGAGAACTGGCGCCGTACGCAGCGTTTTGGCGGCGCCTGCTTTATGGTGCTGGGTATTGGCCTGATTGTGATGGGCGTGGCAGGCAGCGTGCTTTCGAGTGAAGTCGTCGCCGCGGTGATTGCGGCTCTGGCGTTTGGCTCGGTTGGAGCCGTTTACGTCTACTCGTATCTGTTGTGGCGCAAATCGCAGCGAGCCGCTCGTTAAGGTTGCGGAAAACTAGCGTACGCAGTTCATAGTATGTTCCGGGGGACTTTTCCCAGGTAGTATTAGGGGGTGTGGGCAACCATGCCCCTTTTTATTAGAACGCGCGAACTGCCTCTCCGCTTTTTCCAAAACGGAGAGGGGGAGAAGATTTCCGCAGCTAGATAAGGAGAAATGACTGTGGCGGAGTTCATTTATCAGATGTATCAGGCTCGCAAGGCCCATGGCGACAAGGTAATCCTTGACGACGTGACCCTGAGCTTCTACCCCGGTGCCAAGATCGGCGTCGTGGGCCCCAACGGTATGGGCAAGTCGACCCTGCTCAAGATCATGGCCGGCATCGAGGAGGTCTCCAACGGCGATGCCAGGCTCACTCCCGGCTACACCGTGGGCATCCTGCAGCAGGAGCCGCCGCTCGACGACGACAAGACCGTCATCGAGAACGTGCGCATGGCGTTTGGCGACATGATTGCCAAGGTCGATCGCTTCAACAAGATCGGCGAGGAGATGTGCGACCCGGATTGCGACATGGACGCCCTCATGGCCGAGATGGGCAAGCTCCAGGACGAGATCGACGCCGCTGACGGCTGGGATATCGATTCCAAGCTCGGCCAGGCCATGGACGCCCTGCAGCTGCCCGATTCTGACATGCCGGTTAATGTGCTTTCCGGCGGCGAGCGCCGTCGCGTGGCCCTGTGCAAGCTGCTGCTCGAGGCTCCCGACCTGCTGCTGCTCGACGAGCCTACGAACCACCTGGACGCCGAGTCGATCCTGTGGCTCGAGCACTTCCTGCACAACTACCAGGGCGCGGTGCTTGCCGTCACGCACGATCGCTACTTTCTGGATAACGTTGCCGAGTGGATCTGCGAGGTCGACCGCGGTCACCTTTATCCCTACAAGGGCAACTACTCCACGTATCTGGAGACCAAGGCCGCCCGTATCGAGGCGCAGGGCAACCGCGACGCCAAGCTCGCCAAGCGCATGGAGGCCGAGCTCGAGTGGGTACGCAGCTCGCCCAAGGCTCGCCAGGCCAAGAACAAGGCCCGTCTGGCTCGCTACGAGGAGATGGAGGCCGAGGCCCGCGCAAGCCAGAAGCTCGACTGGACCGACATCCGCATTCCCGTCGGACCGCGCCTGGGCAACAAGGTGCTCGAGGCCCATCACCTGCACAAGGAGTTCGATGGCCGTGTGCTCATCGACGACCTATCATTCACCCTGCCGCGCAACGGCATCGTGGGCGTCATCGGTCCCAACGGCGTCGGTAAGACCACGCTGTTCAAGACGATTGTGGGTCTGGAGCCGCTGACTTCGGGCGAGCTCGAGGTGGGTGAGACCGTCAAGATCTCCTATGTCGATCAGAACCGTTCTGGCATCGACCCTGACAAGAACCTGTGGGAGGTCGTCTCGGATGGCCTGGACCACATGATGGTCGGCGAGACCGAGGTTCCGAGCCGCGCTTATGTGGCGAGCTTTGGCTTTAAGGGCCAGGACCAGCAGAAGCGCGCTGGCGTACTCTCCGGTGGTGAGCGCAATCGTCTGAACCTGGCACTCACGCTCAAGCAGGGCGGCAACCTGCTGCTCCTCGACGAGCCCACGAACGATCTCGACGTCGAGACGCTGTCCTCGCTCGAAGCGGCGCTGCTCGAGTTCCCGGGCTGCTCGGTGGTCATTAGCCACGACCGCATGTTCCTGGACCGCGTCGCCACGCACATTCTGGCGTGGGAGGGCACCGACGAGAATCCGGGCAACTGGTATTGGTTCGAGGGCAACTTTGAGGCCTATCAGGCCAACCGCATCGAGCGCCTGGGCGAGGACGCAGCCCAGCCGCATCGTATCCACCGTAAGCTGACGCGCGATTAGTCGAGCTCAGGTGACCTAACGAGAAAGGGACGATAACCTTGGGGTTATCGTCCCTTTCTGTTACTTGGTAGAAGGCTCGACTTTATCGATGGCCCAGGTGGATCCGAGGCCACCGGTGGTATTGCGGCGGATGCGCACGGCAACCTCGCGGCGCTCGCCGGCCTGCGTGTAGCGCAGGGGGAAGCTTGCGCGGTTTCGCGCGGCCTCGATGGTACCGCGCTCGCGGGCGATCCAGTAGTACTCGCCGACAATGCCGAGGGTATCGGCGCCGTAGGGGAGATAGGTCGACAGCTGGTGCAGAAGCGGGCCGGGGCAGAAGACCTCGGTTGCGAAATCGATGGGGAAGTCCTCGGGGATGGTCGGTGCTGCGGGTGCGGGGGTTGGGGCCGCTGCGGGTGCCGAAGCCGGTGCCGGTGCGGGAATTTGGCCGCAAGCAGAGGTGGGCACGGATTCGATGACGGGTGCGGGCTCCGGCGTCGCTTCCGGCTTGATCGTGGAATCTGCGGGCTCCACGGTGACGGGCGCGTCTGCAGCTGCGGTTTCAACCTCAACCTGCGTCGCGTCCTCGTTCTCGACGCTCGACTTTGCTTCGATGGGCGTGGATGCCATGGTGGTGATGCCGGCGTTGGCGTTCTCGGGGTCATAGACGACCGTGAGCGAGATGGCGGGCTGCGGCGTCTCGGGCTCCGGTGTCGACTCGGTAGCGTCTTGATCTGCGGGCTCGTCGGACTGATCGTCCTCGGCCTCGTCGCCAAAGACATCGCTGTTTTGGAACGCAGACGGCTCGGGTTGGTCAACGGCTTCTTCGGTTGTCGACTTGGGCGCCTCGTTGAGCTCCACAGTGGCTTCCTGCTCGGATATGACTTCGGGATCGGTCGTGGCGGCGATATCGGTTTCGGCTTCTGCCGTTACCTCAATAGCGACTTCGATCTCTGTCTCGGGCTCGGGCTCCGGCACAGCTTCAACCACGGGTTTGGGTTCGGGACGCTTAACGTGCTTGGGGCGCACCGCCTTGAGTTCCTTCTCGCCACGCTTCTTCTTTTTGTAGGACTGCTTGGCGCCCTTGGTGGCCTTGGGCTTGTCCTCGCCCTTGGCAAGCGCTGCGTCCCATGCCTCGTTGGCGATGACGGTGGCGTACAGGCGGCCGCCCTTAAAGACGGTCAGTTTAATGCAGTCGTCGAGCTCCTCGAGCAGCTCGCGCGTGGACTCGAAGCCCAGTTCATAAGCGGTCATGTCGCCAGCGGCGAGCGCCTCCTCGACCTGCGTCATAAACGTTTGCTTGCCGCATCCAATCGCATCGCGCAGCAGGCGATACAGATAGATGTGGTTGCCCAGCGAAAGCGTGGGCCTAACTATTGTCTTGCTCATGGCAAATCTCCTCTTTACACATGTAAGGCATCTTACCATCGCATGGCGTTCGCCATGGCGGCGCCCAAGGCAAACGGGCGCGAACCGCTTTCGATTCGCGCCCGTTGTACAGGTCGGTTATCTATGAGAGGCAAATGTGCTTAGTTGCCCGATGCCGTGCCTTGACTCGAGTTGTCAGATGCCGTGCCGGACGCAGTTCCGCTCGAGCTGTTGGTGTTGCTACTGTCTGCTGCACCCGTTCCCGACGTGGTGTCGCTCGTCTGGTCGCCCGTGCTCGGCTGAGAGCCGTCAGTCGTTTGGCTTGAGTCGGTCGTGCCGGACGGCGTGCCACTGTTGGCCGTGGAGGAATCGGTGCCCTGCGATTGGTTTTGGGTGTTCGAGGACGAATTGGCAGAGGTGGAACTGTCTTGCGTGTCGTCCGCCTGTGCCTGCTGATCTTGCGACTGGGTGTCGCCATTTGCATCGCTCTCGGTCGTGCGCGACGACAGGATTGGCTCGGGACGCTCGCCCAGACCCTCACCGGCAGTGGTGATAAGGATGGCGCCGGCGCAGGCGATGACCGCGACGATGGCGATGGCGATCGAGAAGACGATGACCTTCTTTTGTGTCTGGCTGCGCTCTGCCGCCGCCTTGGCGCGCAGGCTGTTGGGGGCGACGCGCGCCGTGGTCGCGCGTCCCGCAACCTGGCGCATCTCCTGCGTGGTCGCGGCGCCACCTAGGTGCTCCTCGACATTGGGCTCAACGGGCTCATAGGCGCCGGCGGGGTAGTCGACGTCGGCGTGCGTGCCCTTGATTGCTTCGGCGCTGGCGGAGATAAAGTGGCGATAGACCTGCGAGGACACAACAGTGATGACTGAGCTCACAGCGGCACCAATCACCGAGCCGGCAATGCCGATCTTTGAAGCAAGCGCCACGCTCGTGGCGGCAGCTGCGGCGCCGGCGATGATCTGGGGAATGGAAATGTCGTCGAACAGGCCCTTTTTGGGCGCGATGGCCATGGTCTGTCCAATGGAATGGTTCTCGTGCACGCCGTTGTTGAGCGATGCCGGCGTCATGACGCGCGTGCGCGGCGCGTCGGTGTACTTGGTTGTCATACGGGGTCCTCCCGGTGTAAATCTGCTTCGTTTCGTGTAGCCATCAGGGTACCCACCAGATGTGAATCGTACGTGACATTTAACAGATACCATCAACTCATCAATTGCTCACCAAGTTGGTGGGATGCGGTTCCACCCGGCGGTTGAACTACAATAGGACTTGCTAATTGTTGTGAATGGCGTCTACGCACGGGAGCATTCTTATGAATCTTCACCTTTCTCAGTCTGATGGCTTTTTGCGTGTGGCGGCGGCCTCGCCGCGGATTCGCGTGGCCGATGTCGAGGGCAATGCCGAGGTTGCGCTGGCGGCTGTTCGCGAGGCTACCGAGCGCGGCGTTCGCGCGCTGGTGCTGCCCGAGCTTAACCTGACCGGCTATACCGCGGCCGACCTGTTCCATAACCGCACGCTGCTGCATGCCTGCGAGGCTGCTCTGGTGCATATCCTCGACGAGACTCGTGAGTTGCCGATTGTCTTTACCATTGGTCTTCCCGTTGCAGTTGCCGAGAATATCTACAACTGCGCCGCCGTGTGCTGCGCGGGCGAGCTTTTGGGCCTCACGGCCAAGAAGTATCTGCCCAACTATGGCGAGTTCTATGAGCGTCGCTGGTTTGCTCCGGCGCCTGCGGATCCCGTGTGGGTTGAATTTGCCGGTCAGGGTCCGGTTCCGCTGGGCTCGGGGCTTATCTACCGTTGCTGTGATGAGGGTGCCGAGGATATGGTGCTGGGCGTTGAGGTCTGTGAGGACCTGTGGGTGCCGGCGCCGCCTTCGACCGAGATGGCGCTTGCCGGTGCGACGGTGATTCTCAACCCGTCGGCTTCGGACGAAATCATCGGTAAGGCAGACTATCGCCGCAGCCTCATCTCTAACCAGAGCGCACGCCTGTACTGCGCCTATGCCTACGCGGACGCGAGCGAGGGCGAGTCCACGACCGACATGGTCTTTGCGGGCGAGAACCTTATCTACGAAAATGGCTCCAAGCTCGCCGCCACCAAACTGCTTACCTGCGATATGGCCATCGCCGACGTTGACCTTGACCGCCTGGTTGCCGAGCGCCGTCGCTCGACGACGTGGGCGCGCACCGACGATGCGCCGGAGGCCACGACCGTTGGGTTTTCGTTTGAGGGCGTGCTGGCCGAAGAACCTGTCCTGCGCGATGCCTGCGATATCGACCGCGTTTTCCCGCGCGCGCCCTTTGTGCCGGCCGACCACGGCGACTTGGCCGAGCGCTGCGAGACGATCCTCGATCTGCAGACTGCGGGCCTCAAGACCCGCCTTGCCCACACGGGTACCAAGGCTGCGGTTATCGGCCTTTCGGGCGGCTTGGACTCCACGCTAGCGCTGCTTGTGACCGTGCGTGCCTTCGATGCACTGGGGCTGCCGCGCACTGGTATCACAGCCGTGTCCATGCCCGGCTTCGGCACGACGCATCGCACCAAGTCGAATGCCGAGTCGCTCGCTCGCGACCTGGGTGTGAGCTTCCGCGAGGTTTCGATCCACGCGGCTGTGGAGCAGCACTTCAAGGACATCGAGCACGACCCGACCGTCCAGGACGTGACCTACGAGAACAGCCAGGCGCGCGAGCGCACGCAGATTCTCATGGATTTGGCCAACCAAGCCGGCGGTTTTGTCATTGGCACGGGCGACCTGTCGGAGCTGGCGCTCGGCTGGGCTACCTATAACGGCGACCACATGAGCATGTACGCCGTCAACGCGAGCGTGCCCAAGACGCTTGTGCGCCATCTGGTACGCTATGCTGCCGATGTCTTTGGCGGGCGCATTGCCGAGGTCTTGCTCGATATCCTCGATACGCCGGTGTCCCCCGAGCTTCTGCCGCCCACGGGCGACGGCGAGATTGCGCAGAAGACCGAGGATTTGGTGGGCCCGTACGAGCTGCACGACTACTTCCTCTACTACCTGCTGCGTTTTGGCTTTGAGCCGGGCAAGATCTACCGCATGGCGCTCAAGAGCTTCGAGGGCGTCTACGACGCCAAGACCGTCCACACGTGGCTACGTACGTTCTACCGTCGCTTCTTTGCCCAGCAGTTTAAGCGCAGCTGCCTGCCCGATGGTCCCAAGGTGGGCTCGGTGACGCTCAGCCCGCGCGGCGATTGGCGCATGCCGAGTGACGCCAGCTCGCGTCTGTGGCTTGCGCAGATCGACGCGCTCAATCCAGTTGACTAAGGTTGGCTAAATTGAACCAATACGGGGGTTGCAAGCGTTACACTTTTGCAATCTGATGGCCCGTATCGCGCGGCGCTCTTGTCGGAGCGCCGCTTTTTTATATCGAAAGGTGGCACCATGCAGGCATCGCAGCGTCTCGACCGCTTTGGCGCGGAGGTCTTCGCCTCGCTCAACAACAAGCTTCTCGTGCTGAAGGCTCAGGGCAAGACCATTTACAACATGAGCGTGGGCACGCCCGACTTTAAGCCGTACGACCACGTGGTCGAGGCGCTCACGCAGGCAGCCCAAGATCCCGAGATGTGGAAGTATGCCCTGCGCGACCTGCCCGAACTCAAGCAGTCCGTGTGCGATTACTACGAGCGTCGCTTTGGTGTCTCCGGCATTACGCCGTCTATGGTGCAGTCGTGCAACGGCACGCAGGAGGGCGTGGGCCATTTGGGCCTGGCCCTGCTCGATCCGGGCGACACCATTTTGGTTCCCGATCCGTGCTACCCGGTCTTTGAGGCGGGTGCCAAGATCGCCGATGCCAAGCTCGAATACTATCCGCTGGTTGCCGAGCACAATTACCTGCCCTATGTGGCGGGCATCGATCCCGAGGTGGCCGATCGTGCCAAGTATATGATCGTGTCGCTGCCCGCGAACCCGGTCGGCTCGGTGGGCACGCCCGAGGTCTACGAGGAAATCATCGCTTTTGCCCGCGAGCACGACCTGCTGATCGTTCACGACAACGCATACTCCGACATCGTGTTCGACGGCGAGCCGGGCGGCAGCTTCCTGCAGTATCCCGGTGCGCTCGAGGTAGGCGTGGAGTTCTTCTCGCTTTCCAAGTCGTTTAACGTCACCGGTGCCCGCATCGGCTTTTTGGTCGGTCGCGAGGATGTGGTCTCGGCCTTTGCCAAGCTGCGCGGCCAGATCGACTTCGGTATGTTCTTCCCGATCCAGAAGGCCGCCATCGCGTGCCTTAATGGCCCGCGCGATGAGGTCGAGGCGCAGCGTCTGAAGTACCAGGAGCGCCGCGATGCCCTGTGCGATGGTCTTGAGGGTCTGGGCTGGGAGCGTCCCAACGCGCATGGCTCTATGTTTGTGTGGGCCAAGCTTCCCGGTGGTCGCACCGATTCCATGGCGTTTTGCGAGGAGCTCATGGAGAAGGCCGGCGTTGTGGTGACGCCGGGCGCGAGTTTTGGTCCTTCGGGCGAGGGACACGTGCGCATGGCGCTGGTCCTACCGCCCGATCAGATCGCTTTGGCTGTCGAGGCCATTCGCGAGGCGGGCCTGTATTAGAAACCTATTTCGACTCGTCAATAGCTCGAAACCGATTTCGCGCAGTTATTTTACGAATACTGCAAACAATTTCGGTAAACGGTCGATTTTTGGCTGCGAATAGGGGCATAATCAAAGTCCCGATTGGATGTATTGGGATTACGACAAGCCGCTCGGGTCGTTCCCGGGCGGCTTGTTTGTGGAGAGAGATGGGAGTTTCTAATGGTTAACGAGAAGAAGGTCGCTATTGTCGGCTGCGGTTTCGTCGGTTCGTCTTCGGCGTTCGCACTGATGCAGAGTGGTCTGTTCTCCGAGATGGTCCTCATCGACGTGGACAAGAACCGTGCCGAGGGTGAGGCCCTGGATATCGCGCACGGCATGACGTTTGCCGAGCCGATGAAGATCTACGCCGGCGATTATTCCGATGTCGCCGACGCCGCCATGATCGTCGTCACTGCTGGCGCTGCCCAGAAGCCCGGTGAGACCCGCCTGGACCTGGTCAACAAGAACGTCAGCATCTTCAAGTCCATTATTCCCGAGATTAAGAAGTCCGGCTTCGACGGCATTCTGCTAATCGTCTCCAACCCGGTTGATGTTCTGACCTATGCTGCCATCAAGATGTCTGGCCTGCCCGAGGGCCATGTCATCGGCTCCGGCACCGTGCTCGACACCGGCCGCCTGCAGCAGATGCTTGGTGCCCACGTCGAGGTTGACCCGCGCGATGTCCAGGCCTATGTCATGGGCGAGCACGGCGACTCCGAGTTTGTCGCTTGGTCCAGCGCTCAGGTTGCCGGCGTTCCGCTGAACACCTTCTGTGAGCTTCACGGCCACTTGGAGCATGAGGCTGCCGAGAAGCGCATCGCCGAGGACGTCAAGAACTCCGCCTACACCATCATCGAGAAGAAGCACGCCACCTACTATGGTGTCGCCATGGCCGTCAAGCGCATCTGCACCGCCGTTATGCGCGATGAGCAGACCGTTCTGCCTGTCTCCTCGCTCATGGTGGGCGAGTATGGCCTGTCCGATCTTGCCATCTCCATGCCGACCGTCGTTGGCCGCGACGGCGTTGTCTGCCGCGTCCCCGTGCCGCTGAACGACGACGAGCAGCATGAGCTCACCGTCTCCGCCAAGGCCCTCAAGGACATCATCGACAGCGTCGACTTCTCCTGCTAAATCAAGCTCGCTAGAGCGAAAAGCTACAATGAAGGCGTCCGGGTCCACACGGCCCGGGCGCCTTTTTGGTGCAAAGTAACCTGACTCCAATGCACCATAGTTGATGGGAGGGCCATGTCGGATTCGCCTAATTTTTTGACCTATGTCCAGACGGCGTTTGATCCCTTTGAGGAGCGGCCGTTCTGCGCGGTGGATAGCCTGGTCTTTGCGTGGTTGTCCTATTTGCGCTTGCCGGGTGATATGGCGGGGCTGACGAACTGGCAGGGCCTAGACGTACGCGAACTGCTGCGTGCCGAGTGCTACCGGGACATGATTGACGACTTGTGGGACCCAGAGGGAAGCAGGGCCTTGTTGGAGGCCGTGGCAGCAAATCCCAGATACCGCGGCGTGCACGTTTGCGGCTATCGTGCCGTGAGCGATGTGGTGGCGACGGAGCAGTTTGCAGCCATGGCGTTCCGGTTTCCGGCGGGGTTTAGCTATCTTTCCTTCCGGGGGACCGACAGCACGATTGTGGGCTGGAAAGAGGACTTTAACATGGCGTTCCGGTGTCCTGTACCGGCCCAGGAATCCGCGGCGCGTTATGTGGACGAGGCGGCGGATGCGATCGACGGGCCGCTTTTGTGCGGAGGTCATTCCAAGGGCGGAAACCTTGCGGTGTACGGTGCGGCGATGTGCTCCGATGTCGCCCGTGAGCGAATCGAACGGGCGTATTCCCATGATGGTCCGGGCTTCGTCGAGGAGTTTCTGAGCGGCAACGCCTTCGCCGATCTATCCGGTCGAATCGACAAGACGCTACCTCGGTCGTCGATCTTTGGCATGATGTTCGAGACACAGGAGGACTATGCCATCGTTGAGAGCACCGAGTTCAGCCTGCTTCAGCATAATCCCTTTAGCTGGGTGGTTGATGGTCGCGACTTCGTGTACTGTGAGCGCCTGTCCGCCGGTGCTCGATACGTTGATGGCTCCATTCGCGAGATGCTGCTTGCGGTGTCGCCTAACGAGCGCGAGCGTTTTGTAGATGCGTTGTTCTCCGTGCTTGAGGCTACGGGTGCTGAGCGGTTTGCGGATATCGCTGGGAATCTGCGCGAGAGCCTGCCCGTGATGCTCCAGGCTGCGCAAGGCTTTGACAAGGATACGCGACGCTTTGTCTCGCAGACTATCGTTGCGATTCTTAAGTGTGCGCTTCTGCCCAAACGTCCCCAGATCGACATGCCCGCTGCCGGCAAGAGTTTGGCAGAACAGCTCGAGGCTTGGCAGTCCGAGCTCCTGCGCTAGCCATTGATACAAAGCAACCTGTCCCCGATGCGCCAATCTTCGATGCGCCTGGGGCGGGCTCGACCGCTATACTGGTTCGTGCCGAAATCGATCTAGAACGGAATGCCGTATATGAAAATCAATCACGCGATTCTGCATATCCTAGACTTTGACTCTGCCGTCAACGTCATGAGCCAGCGAGAGCTCGATATCGAGAGCCGTACCGTGCGCAACTTCGTGACCACGCATCTGCGCCGCGCACGCACCTCGGCCGACAATAAACGCGCCACGTTTGCCGAGAACTCCGCATTCGGCGGCGAGCTCAAGGGCTATTTCTTTGGTGAGCGTGAGTTCGTGGACCTGTCTCAGCAGATTGCGGAGTTCATCTCTTCCGAACTTACCAAGGCCGAGAAAGCCGAGTCCACTGACGTGCTTGTGGCGGACTTTGATGACGATGAGGATGCCCGCTGGTTTGCCGTGATGCTGCTGGGCTCCAAGCAGGCTTTTATGCACGAGGTAGGTCGCGAAGAGGGCGAGGTGCGCAACGACATTGCGCGCCACTACGCCATTCTGCCGAATCCCTCGCAAAAGGTGCCGAGCTATGCAATCGTGCGTGCAAGCACCATGGAGATCGGCTATGTGGACAAGAAACGCAAGATCGCCGGCGAGGACCGTATGCTTATCCCCGATGGCCTGCTGCAGTGCGACACGGGCGTATCGGGCAAGGAGGTCATCGACACCGTGACGCGTGTGGTCGAGGAAGTCGCCGAGGAGCACGGTGCCAATACGGCCGTAGCGCTCGCCAAGGTTAAGGCTGCTGTTGCCGAGAAGGTCGAGGATGACGAGGAGCTGCCGCCTTGGGATATCGTCGACGAGGTCTTTGAGGACGAGCCGGTCATCAAGGAGAGCGTGCGCGCGGCACTGACCGAGGAGAAGGTGCCTGAGCGTGTGCCCGTGGAGCGCAAGCAGGTCGAACGCGCGGCGGTGCGCAATCATAAGATCCGTACCGACACGGGTATCGAGATCAGCTTCCCGGCCGAGATGGGTTCCAACTCCGAGTACATCGAGTTCGTCAATGAGCCTAACGGCCTCATCTCCATCGAGCTCAAAAATATCGGTAGCATCGAGAATCGATAAGTTGCGTTGCGCCTACAGCGAGAAAGCAAAGGCCGAAGCCCTTCGGGACTTCGGCCTTTTTTGTTTTCGGCTTGGTTGCTGACATTACCCCGCAGGTTGAGCACACGTCAGCGAAAACGCCCCTAGGCGAGCAAGGTGACGCGAAAGAGGAGGGCATTGACCTTCTGGTCATGCCCGACGATTGAACGTCAGATTGCCGCCTAGGGGCGTTTGCAGCGTCGGGTCGTTACGGCGTTTGGTAAAACGCCGTAACTATTAAAGCTGGCGCAGGCCCTCTTCCAGGCCGGTCTTGCTGTCGGTCTTCTCGTCGCGCATCTTGATGACGCGGGCGGGGACACCGGCCACGACGGCACCGGCGGGGACATCCTCGACGCACACGGCGCCGGCGGCAACAACAGCGCCCTTGCCCACGCGTACGCCCTCCAGGACCACGGCGTTGGCGCCGATCATGACGTCGTCTTCGATGATGACGGGCGTGGCGCTTGCGGGCTCAACGACGCCTGCCAACACGGTTCCAGCGCCGATGTGGCAGTTCTTGCCCACGGTGGCGCGGCCGCCTAGCACGGCGCCCATATCGATCATGGAACCCTCGCCGATAACGGAGCCGATGTTGATGATGGCACCCATCATGATGACGGCACGGTCGCCAATCTCGACGCGGTCGCGGATGATCGCGCCCGGCTCGATGCGGGCGTTGATGCCCTTAAGGTCGAGCATGGGCACGGCGGAGTTGCGGCAATCGTTCTCCACGTCGTAGTAATCGATGGAATCGGCGTTGGCGTCCAGGATGGCCTTAAGCTCATCCCAGTCGCCAAAGACGGTCTTGCCGCGACGACCGCCGTAGACATGTGCGTCGCCCCAAGCAACCTTCATGCCCGGCTTCTCGCGCACGTACAACTTGACGGGCGTCTTTTTGGGCGCGGTGGCGATGTAGTTGATAATCTCCTGTGCATCCATCTCGGCTGCGTTGCTCATTTGCTATCTCTCCTTTGGGCGGGTTCGGTTGATACCTGGTTAGGCAAACATGACCTGGTCGAACGTATAGAAGCCGGGTTCGCGGGCGACGAGCTTCTGCGCGGCTGCCAGGGCGCCGTTGACAAAGATCTGACGGCTCGTGGCGCGGTGCGTGAGCGTGACCTCCTCGTCCTGGCCAAAGAAACCCACCTCGTGCACGCCGGCGACGGTGCCGCCGCGCAGCGAGTGCATACCGATCTCCTTGGAGTCGCGCGCGCCGCACATGCCCTCGCGACCGTAGACGGGGTGGTAGCCTGCTTCGGGCTCGGCCTCGACTACGGCGTCGAGCAGCAGCTTGGCGGTGCCGCTGGGGGCGTCGACCTTTTGGTTGTGGTGAGTCTCGACAATCTCGCAGTCAAAGCCGGGCAGCTCACGCGTGGCCTGGGCCACTAGATGACGCAGGGCTGCGATGCCGATGGAGTAATTGCCCGAGTGCATAACGCGGGTGTTCTGGCCCAGCTCACGCAGGCGGTCCATCTGCTCGGGGGTGTAGCCTGTGGTGCCCGAGACCAACGCCGCGCCCGTGCGCTCGACATAGGCGACGACGGCTTCGAAGGTCACGACGTTCGAGAAGTCGATGATAACGTCGGCCGCCGGGGCGCTCTCGAGCTCGGACAGATCAAAACCGATCTGGGCGACGATATCAAAAACGGGCTGCCCGCCGGCGTCGACAATGCCTTCGGCGGTAGTGCGGATGAGCGAGCCCATGCGGCCCGTTCCCATAATGACGGTCTTAATCAAGCAGACCAGCTCCCTTCAGAGCATCGGTAAGTGCAGCGCGCGTGTCGTCTGCCATGGGGCACAGCGGCATACGGTAGTTTGCCTCGATCATACCCATCTGGGCGAGCGCCTCTTTGACGGGGATGGGGTTGACCTCACTAAAGAGGGCATTGATGAGCGGCTGGCCGGCAATCTGGATATCGCGGGCGCGTGCCACGTCACCGTCCAGATAGGCGCGGCACATGTCGTGCACGAGCTGCGGCTGCACGTCGGCCCACACGCTGATGGTGCCCGAGGCGCCCAGGCTCATGAGCGGCACGGTAAGCGCGTCCTCGCCCGAGTACATGCGGAAGTCGTCGGACAGCAGGTGGGCGATCTTGGCCGCGTAGGCGACGTTGCCAGAGGCTTCCTTAATACCCATGATGTTGGGATGTGCGGCCAGGCGCTCTACGTTGCGCTCGCTGATGCCGCAGTCACAGCGGCCGGGGATGTTGTACAGGATGCAGGGGATGTCCACGGCATCGGCGACGGTCTTAAAGTGCTGATAGATACCCTCTTCATTGGACTTGTTGTAGTAGGGGGTGATGAGCAGCAGACCGTCGGCGCCCAGGCCCTGATAGGTGAGCGACTTGGTGAGCATGGTCTGCGTGGAGTTGGAGCCCGAGCCGGCGATGACGGGGACGCGTCCTGCAACATGCTTGACCACGGCGGCGACGACGGAGTTGTCCTCATCATCGGTCATCGTGGCACTCTCACCGGTGGTGCCCAGGGTGAGGATGGCGTCGGTGCCATTTTGCAAGTGGAAATCGATAAGGCGCTCGAGCGCGTCAAAGTCGACGCTGCCGTCCTTTTTAAACGGCGTGACGAGGGCGACGATCGAGCCCTCGAGGTTGCGGATATCCATGTTCTTCTCCTTCGCTTCCGCGATCTGGATGCGTTTGTTCCATTGGGCGGCGACGGCCAGGCGCTCGTCCTGAGCGCGACGGCGGGCGCTTTCGGCGCGCGATTTGGCCAGCAGCTCGCGGCCGCACGGCAGCACGTCGAGCGTGGCAAAGTAATCGCCCGGGCGCTCGGCGCGTCGGATGAGGTCGGCCGAGCCATCGGGGCGCAGCAGGACCTCGGCGGAGCGCAGGCGGCCGTTGTAGTTGTAGCCCATAGAGTGGCCATGCGCGCCGGTGTCGTGAATCACGAGCAGGTCGCCCATGTCGATATGCGGAAGCTCGCGGTCGATGGCGAACTTGTCATTGTTCTCGCACAGATTGCCCGTGATGTCGTAGGTGTCCGTGACGGGCGCTGTGGTCTTGTCGTCGCCACCCGGCTGGCCCATCACCGTAATGTGGTGGTAAGCGCCATACATGGCAGGACGAATCAGATCGACGGCGCTTGCGTCCACGCCGATATAGTCCTTGTAGATCTGCTTCTCGTGGATGGCCTTGGTGACCAGGCAGCCGTAGGGGCCCATCATAAAGCGACCCATCTCGGTGCAGATCGCCACATCGCCCATGCCGGCGGGGACCAGAATCTCGTCGTAGGCTGCGTGTACGCCCTCACCGATGGCGTGAATGTCGTTGGCCTGCTGCTCGGGCAGGTAGGGGATACCCACACCGCCGGACAGATTGATAAAGGCGACATGTGCGCCGGTCTCGCGCTCCAGGCGCACGGCAAGTTTAAAGAGGATGCGTGCGAGCTTGGGATAGTAGTCGTTAGTGACGGTGTTGCTGGCAAGGAAGGCATGGATGCCAAAATTCTCGGCGCCCTTGGCCTTGAGCATGCGGAAGGCCTCAAAGAGCTGCTCGGTGGTCATGCCATATTTGGAGTCGCCCGGGTTGTCCATGATGCCGTTGGAGAGTTGGAACAGGCCGCCTGGATTAAAGCGGCAGCTGACCGTTTTGGGGATGGGCCCCGCAACACGCTCAAAGAACTCGATGTGGCTGATGTCGTCAAAGTTGACGATGGCACCCAGCTTGTTGGCGAGCTCAAAGTCGGCAGCCGGCGTGTCGTTGGAAGAGAACATGATGTCGTGTCCCGTGATGCCCAGCGAGCGGGCGATCATGAGCTCGGTATAGCTCGAGCAATCGCAGCCGCAGCCGTATTCGTTGAGAATGGAGATGAGCGCCGGGTTGGGGTTGGCCTTGACGGCAAAGTATTCCTTAAAGCCCGGGTTCCATGCAAAGGCGTCGCGCACTTCTTGCATGTTGCGGCGGATGCCTGCCTCGTCGTATAGATGAAACGGCGTGGGGAACTGCTCGACGATATGCTCGAGTGTCTCCTTGTCCACAAACGGCTGCTTGGCCGCATATGCCTCGTTGGGGGTCAATGCCATGTCCCGTAAACCTCGCTATCCAGACGGCGCCATCTGCGCATCGAATCCGCATAGCGTGGACCCAATGTCCGGATAGCGCTCCCGCATTGCTGCAGACAGTCCTGTGGGTGTTTCCCACAGGCCCACCAGGTTGTTCGTGCCCGAAAACCCAGTTCGGCGGGTTTCGCCTCCCCACGGGGTCAAAGCCTGCTGGCTCGCCCGCGGTTCTTCGTGCCCGCGCCTCTATCAAGTGGTAAAGACCCTATCACGTTGCACTTTACCAAACAAGAGTATTTGTATATAACGTTTAAAAAATGCAGCAATATGCTGGAAACATGTGTGCCACAATCCTGTATCACAATAAGTTGCAACAGATGTGCCTTACGAAGGGATTCTCTATGACCGAGCTCCAAGAACTCCGTCGCTATCGCCGCGATCTCCATCGCATTCCGGAGCTCGATTTCGATCTTCCGCAAACCATTGCCTATATCGAGGGCGTGTTGGCACCGCTCGCTTGCGAGGTGACCCATCCGTGCCCCAGCTGCGTCTGCGCTTTCTTCGACGCCGGCGTTGGTGCCACGCATGCCACAGCGATTCGCGCCGATATGGATGCGCTGCCCATCGCGGAGGCGACGGGAGCGGCCTTTGCCTCGACCCATCCCGGCAAGATGCACGCTTGCGGACATGATGGACACATGGCCATGGCACTTGCCGCCGCGACGTATGTCGACCGTACGATTCGCGAGCAGCCGGGCGTCATTAGGCGCAACGTTCTCTTTGTGTTCCAGCCGGCCGAGGAAACGACCGGTGGTGCCAAGACGGTATGTGAGAGCGGTGTGTTCGAATGCTACGGGGTCGACCGCATTTTTGGCTTCCATGTGTGGCCCGATCTGCCCGCCGGCACGTTGGCGAGCTGTTCCGGCCCGCTGCTGGCGCGTTCGAGTGAGACACACATTCATATTCACGGGACGAGCATCCATATCGCTAAGACCTATGGCGTTTCGGTCGAGGAGTCGCACGATGCGGCGCTGGCGGCTGCCAAGTTCTTGGTTGCCGAGCGCGAACTGATGGACGAGCTGGGCACCGACGAGCCCTGTATCGGCAAGTTTGGTCTGCTGCAGGCCGGTACCGTCTGCAATGCGGTGGCGGGGGAGGCCCATGTTGCCGGCAGCCTGCGTGTGTTTACGGGCGACATGTTCGACCGGGCGCGCGAAGGCGTGCGCCGCGTGCTGGACGATGCCTGTGCCGCAACAGGCTGTACGTACGATCTCGACTTTGCCGAGGGCTATCCGCCAGTCGATAACGACCCCGAGCTGTTTGCCTGCATTGCGCTTGCCTTGTCCGAGCTGCAACTTGTGGACGAGCCGCTGCTGATCGCCGAGGATTTCGCGTTCTATCAACGCCATCTGCCGGGCGTGTTTTTCCTGCTGGGCACGGGTATGCCAGAGGACCAAGACAACCCGAGTGATTCGGATGGCTGCCCCGCCTATGCCACAAGTGCTCTGCATACCGATAGCATGCTCTTTGACGAGGAAATCCTACTCAAAGGCCTCGATGTCTACAAACGATTGCTTTTGCTTGACTAAGGCGCAAAGGACTATTTGTTCTAGAAAACACGAACAAACGTACGATATAATAGAGATGTAAGTCTATAGAAACGTTTGACGTTACTAACGTAAGGCGATACTACGATTGCATCGTATAAAGATGAGGATACCGAACGCTTTGCCATGGGTGTGCGGGTCAGGAGGTTCGTGCCCTTTGAGCGTGTTGCGTTGAGGAAGATTCGCCAACTGCAGGTTTGTGCTTCGCTTGATGATCTTCGCGTTCCACCGGGCAACCGCCTGGAAGCTTTGAAGGGCGATCGTGCCGGTCAATATAGCATATGTGCTGTGTGCCGGCACGGTAGCCGGATCGTAGGAAGGATGCATGATGAAAAAGCTTGAAAACGAAGTGCTGCTGAGCCGTCGCGCTGCACTGGGCGCATTCGCCACCGTCGCCTTGGGGACTGCCGGTCTTCTTGCCGGTTGTGGTAGCGATAAGGCGACCGTCACCGAGGACGCTGGCGATGGCGACAAGAAGGAAGAGGCGAAGAAGGAAGAGCAGTCTACGACTGACCTGGCGGTTGGTGCGACGGTGACCACGGCTGCCGGTCTTTCCGTCGTTGTCGATTCCGTCCAGCCCGGCCTCACAAATTATGACGGTTCGACCATGACGGGCATTCACGTCACGTACGTCAACAATGGTGATGAGGGCGCAGATTACAACATCTACGACTGGAAGGGCGAGGACGCCAACGGCGCTCAGCAGAATCAGGGCTACTACAGCGAGGGCTCCGATGAACTGCAGTCTGGTACCCTTGCCGCTGGTGGCTCTGTGGCGGGCAATATCTACTTTGATGGCAATATCAAGAAGGCACTGTATTTTGCCAACATGTTTGATAAGTCTGCCACTGCAAGCTGGGTGTTGGCCTAGCATGTCGCTACCGTTGCGCCGTATGGGAGGTGAAGTCGTATGCCCGATCTCAATGAGACCTTTGGCTATCAGATCTTTACCGGGGCGCGTCATCCTAGTCGCAATAAGGTGCTGCAGATTGCCTTTGCGATGGCGCTGACGCTCAAAGAGACCAACCGTGCGCTGACGGCTGCCGGGGTAAGCGTCCTTAACTGCAAGGACCGCCGCGATGCGATTATCATTTTTTGCATCGATCGCGGGTGCAGCCTCCAAAAGGTCAACGAGGAGCTGTATCGCTTTGGCGAGGAGACGGTGAGTTAGCGGCTGATATCTGAGCCGGCGGAGCTGCCGAACAACGATGCAAACGAACGGGGCGCAGATGCCATGGGGTGTCTGCGCCCTGCGCTATGATGGAGGCTATGGATACTCAGAGCCCAACATATTCCGATGACGAGCTGACCGCAGCGCTTGCCGAGCACCTGGCGTCGCTCGATCGCGACGACAGCTATCGCGTGGAGCGTGTACTTAAGCGCTCGTCCGTTGAAACAACCGAGCTCGTGTACTTTGAAGGAACCGGCGGTGGTTCGCTCGGCCCCTTTGTCCGTAAACGCATCGATGCTTCGGCTCAAATCGGCGGGGCATACGAGCGTCTGTTTGCCGCTCAACGGGCGGGCAGACGTTTTGAGCACCTGCCCAGAATCGTCGATTGTCGTCGTGTGGGCGACGATCTCAACGTGGTTATGGAATACATCGAAGGTGAGACGCTCGGGGCGCTGGTGGACCGTCTGGGAGCCACCCCCGATTATGCGCACGAAATGTATCCTGTCCTATGCGATGCCGTGGGCGAGCTCCATGTCGGTTTTGCAATGGCGGGGGAGACGTCGGCGTCGGTGATCCATCGCGACCTCAAGCCGTCGAATATCATCGTGACGGGTGCCAACTATACGCCTGATGACGGCCTGACATTTTCATCGCTGGTGATTATCGACTTGGGGATCGCGCGCGTATGGCGCGATGGCGCCGATGCCGACACCGTCAAGTTTGGCACGCGACCCTATGCGCCGCCCGAACAGTATGGGTTTGGGCAGACGAGTGTGCGCAGCGACGTCTACGCACTTGGCGCTCTGTTGTTCTTCTGCTTGACGGGAGTCGACCCTAAACCAGGGCTCGACATGCGCGAGCAATGCGAGGCGCGCGGCATTCCCACTCCACTTGCCGATGTCATCTGCATGTCGATGGCGCTTGACCCGACCAAACGTTTTGCGAGCGCGGAAGCGTTGGGACGGGCGACGCGCGCGGCATACGATCTGAGTCGCCCCGTGCGGCCTCCTGCGCCTGTCCGTACTCCGGCCTCGGAGACGGTGTTGGCGTCCCAAGGGCTCCAGAACCCCGCAGGGCTTCCTAGGCCTGCCGCCTCCGCTGCATGCGGTCTGCTCTCTCGCGTTCCGGAGTCTCTGGGGCGCATTTGGAATACGCTCATCTGCTTCTCGCTGCTTGTGTTCTTTGCCGGAAGTCACTTTGCCGTCTTTCACCCCACCGGAGCAAACCAAAGCTACCCGACGTGGCTTCTCATAATCGAGTATTTTTTCTTTGTCGATGGTCTTATGGTGCTTATGCATTTTGCGCTGCTCGATAAGCGCCGTCTTCGTCGGCGATTCGCACTGCTCGACAGCTATCGCGGCATGAAACTCGCAAAACTCTGGCTCAAGGCATTGGGTGTGCTGCTCCTATGCATGATCGTCATAGTCGCGGTTGCCAATGCGACCGGCGTCGTCGATACTTCCGCCACCTAAAAGAAAAGGGCCCCATTGGGGCCCTTTGCAGTTGCACTTAGATGCGGTTCATCTGAGCGGCGACTTTGTTGTACCAGTCCTGCCACGTGGGCGGGCAGTACTTTTTGGCCGCTGCCGGGGTAAGGGTGGAGCCGTAGTTGGCGCCCAGATAGGCAACGTGAGCGGAGATGCCCTCGCTCCAGCTGCCAAAGCTGCGCCAACCGCCGCCGCGGGCACTCCAGCCCCAGGCGTTGTAAGAATTGGCGCAATAAGCACCCTTGGTGCTCTCGATGCAGGCGATGGCGGGGGACCAACGGGGGTCGACACCGGTATTCCAAGCGGCGACGGCAAAGTTATAGCCCTGGCCTGCCATGGGGGAGCCGGCGAGATAATTGTCGATGCGGCTCGTCCACTCATTAATGAACGAATCGTAATCGGAACTACCGGTATTGGCGTTGTTCACCGTGGTGTCGATGGTGGTGTTGGTGTTGGTGGCCTGGCTGCTGGAATTGCTGCCGCTTACGCCCTCGCCCGAGAGCTTCTCGGCGGCAGCGGCCTTATCGGCCTCAAGCTTGGCAAGCTCGGCGGCATTTTCCTGCTCGGCTTTTGCCTGTGCCTCGCTGCGGAGCTGCTGGGCCTGCGCCAGCGCATCCTCGGCGTTTTTCTGCTCTGCCTCAAGCTGAGACTTGGCCTGCTGGAGCTCAGCCTTGTTCTGCTCGAGTTCGGTTTGCATGTTATTGAGCTCTTCGATCTCGTCGACGCTCGAGCTCGTGATCTGGTTGGTGTATTTGCAGGTCGTGATGAACTCACCCAGGCTCTGTGCGTTGACCAGAAAGCTCACGATGGGATTGGTGCCCTTCTGATACTTGTACAGATCGCGCATGGCAGAGCTTGCCTTGGCCTGCTGCTCGGGAAGCTTAGCCTCGATTTCCTCGATGCTTGCCTCATTGGAGTCAATCTGCTTTTGCAGGTCATCGAGTTTGGTGCGGGCGTCGTTGTAGGCGCTCGTGGCGGCTTCGATCTTCTGCTGGGCTGCGGAAAGCTGGTCCTGCGTTGCCTGCGAGGCGGCATACGCCGCAACGGGGGAGAGCATCGGCGTGGCCGTCAGCGCAACGGCGAGCACGGCGCTCGTGATGATACGAGCCGGCTTCGACGCAATGAGCGCTGCGGTGCGATGATTCGAATGCTGCATCCAGTCCCTCTGCAATCAATCGTAGGTTATGGTTCGAACGGTATTCTACTACTGCTTTCGACCTCAACTTGAACCTTAAAGGTCCCAAAGGGTCAAGTTGAACTTGAGGCTTTGGCTTTGACCTGCAGTTATGATGAATTGTTGAGAAACCATAGAGTTCAACTTTAACGTTACGGAGCTCTGTTTGAGAGGAGTTTTGGGCTGTAAAAGCCATCTCAACGTGGGGTTTTACAGCTACAGCGCGCCCTTCTGGCGAGCCTGCTCAATCTCTTCGAGGGCCTCGGCGGGGGTGAACGAACAGATGCCGTCGCCGAGTTTGACTACCCGGATATCGTCGCCGGCGTAGACCTCTCCGCCCTTTAGTACCACGCCAAAAACGCCCTCGTGGGGAAAGATGCAGTCGCCGGCGAGATAGTAGATGGCACAGCGTGTGTGGCAGACCTTGCCGATTTGGCTGATTTCGACAAGCACCTCGCTGCCAAGCTTGAGCTGTGTGCCCAAGGGGAGCGAGAGCAGGTTGATGCCCCGGGTTGTGAAGTTCTCTCCGAAGTCACCCTTGCGCACATCGAGTCCGCGGGCCTGCGCCGTCTGGATGGACTCTGCGGCCAAAAAGGAAACCTGACGGTGCCAATGCCCGGCGTGTGCGTCGGAGGCGAGGCCAAATTGCTCTATAACGGTGTCGTGTCCATCGGCGACGGGCGACTTGCGCGTGCCCTTGTGTGTCGACGTGTTGATCGAGACGATGCGGGCGGGTCCGTTGTAGGCGTCGTTTGCCGTGCACAGGGGAGCGGTCGCTTTCGCACGTTCCGCCAGCTCGCGCTTCGCGGCATTGAGGATAGGATTATCGGTCGGATGGTCTTGGGGCACGTGTGCGCCTTTCGTTTGAGGATGTCAATACGCTGAATCCTACAACAATGGTAGGTTCATTGCCCATTGTCATACAACGGTGAGCGCCGTCTTCGTGCTGGACGATTACGTCGATTGCCATAGATACGGTGGAGCTTTGGGCGCCGGCGGCTTGGCACGCTAGAATAAATCAGTTGCGCAAAGACCGCCCGTTGTGTGGGCAGTTCATGATAGGAAGTTTCCATGGCATTGCAATTTACAGAGCGCGAGTTCATTCCCGTGCTGCTTGGTGGCGACATCAACGCCTATTCGGTGGCGCGCGCCTTCTACGAGGAGTACCAGGTCAAGAGTCTGGTCTTTGGCAAGTATCAGACGGGTCCCGCGTACCGCAGCCAGATTATCGACTACACGCCCAACGTGGATATCGACACCATGCCCGTGATGCTCAAAACCGTCAACGGCATTGCCCAAGCGCATGCCGACAAGACGATTGTCCTTGTGGGTTGTGGCGACAACTATGTCGCTCTCGTGGCTCAAGCCAAAGATGCTCATGAGCTGGCGGATAACATCGTCGCTCCCTACGCGCCCTACAGCATGCTCGAGCAGTGCCAGAAGAAGGAGATCTTCTACGAGCTGTGCGAGAAGCATGGTGTGCCCTATCCGCACACGTCTACCTTTACCAAGGCGATGCTTAATGCCCAGGGTGAGGCGCCTGCCGAAGTGCTCGACCAGATCGATTTTCCTTACCCGATGATTCTGAAGCCTTCTGACGGCATCATGTGGTGGCAGCATGAGTTCGAGGGTCAGAAGAAGGCCTATGAGATTGCCGACCGCGCCGAGCTGGAACAGGTCATTCGCGATTCGTATGCCAGCGGCTACACCGACGATCTGATCTTGCAGGACCGCGTGCCCGGCAACGACGAGTACATGCGCGTGCTCACCAGCTATTCCGACCGCAACGGCAAGGTGCGCATGATGTGCCTGGGCCATGTGCTGCTCGAGGAGCATCAGCCCCACGGTGTTGGCAACCATGCCTGTATCATTACCGAGCCCAACGACGAGCTCATGGGCGGCGTGCGCAAGTTGCTCGAGGACCTTCACTTTGTGGGCTATTCCAACTTTGACGTTAAGTACGACGAGCGCGACGGCTCGTTTAAGTTCTTCGATTTCAACACGCGCCAGGGCCGCAGCAACTACTACGTTACCAACAGCGGCTTTAACGTTGCCAAGTATGTGGTGGACGAGTATGTGTTCAACCGTCCGTTTGAGCCGGAGTTTGTGACGGCTCAGGACGAGGCCCTGTGGATGGTCGTCCCCATGGGCGTCGTCGACAAGTACGTCAAGGATCCCGAGTTGCGTGCGAAGGTGCATCGCCTGGACAGGGAAGGTAAGGGCGCCGACCCTTCGTTTATGAAGGGCGACTTTGTCTTTAACCGCTGGCTGCGCATGTGGCACACCAAGCTGCGCCACTTTAAGCTGTTCAAGACGTATTACAAGTAGATGAGCGCGGCGCCCGTCCGGTTTGCATCGGGCGGGCGCGGGTATGATACGCGCAATTGCGCAAGCGTCACCAAGGAGGCGGCGATGGAAAAGCTGGGAGTTATCGGCGGCATGGGCGCCGAGGCCACGTCGTATTACTACGACCAGGTGGTGCGTCATACGGCTGCTGCCTGCGATCAGGAACATATCGACATGGTGGTGCTCTCCAAGTCGACCATGCCCGACCGCACGTTGGCCATTAAGACCGGCGAGCATGCCAAGCTGCTGGCGACCATGAAAGAGTGTGCCCAGGCACTCGAGTCGCTGGGCTGTGCGCACATTGCCATTCCCTGCAACACGTCGCACTACTTCTACGACCAGATCCAGTCGTTTACGAAGGTGCCGATTATCCATATGCCGCGTGAGTCGGTGCGCTATGCTCTGGCCGGTGCGGTGATGGGGGAGTGCGAGTTCGACCCCAACCTGAGTATGCCGGCCGAGCCAGTGCACAAGATTGGCATCATGGGCACCGACGGAACCGTGGGCGCGGGCGTCTACGGCCGCGAATGTAAGGCTGCGGGTGTTGAGGTTGTCTATCCCAGCGAGAAACGTCAGAACGATGTGATGTCGCTTATCTACGATGATGTGAAGGCCGGACGTGAGCCCGATATGGATAAGTTCGACCGCGTGATGTGGGAGTTCGCCCGTAGCGGCTGCGACCGTGTCATTCTGGCCTGCACCGAGCTATCGGTGCTGCAGAAGTACCGAGAGATGCCCGAGATCACCCTCGACGCCATGGATGTCCTGGTGCGCGAATCCATCATCCGCAGCGGCGCTCTCTATCGCCTCTAGCTTCCGACCTGCCAAAAAGGGACAGGTTAATTTTGGTAGGTTTTATCTGGTGAAACAGTAAAGGCCTCGGCTCGTTTGGTGCGAGCCGAGGCCTTTTGCGTTGGGCGGTTGCTGTCGGTGGTGAACTAGAACAGGAAGCCGATGGCGATGAGGACGATGCTGACGATGAGCACGGCGATGTCCAGGCCCTTGATGGGGTAGCGCTTGTACGAGCTGGCGCGCGTACGCAGATAGAAGCCGCGCTGTTCTGCCGCCAAGGCTGTGGCATCGGTCTTGCCCACGCTCGAGATGAGCAGCGGCACGCACAGTGGCAACATGAGCTTAAGCTTCTTGATGGGGTTCTTGGTGTCGTACTCGACGCCGCGTGCGGTCTGCGCCTCCATGATGGCGTTCATCTCCTGACCAAATACCGGCACAAAGCGCAGCGCCGTGGTAAAGGTGAAGGCATAGCGATACGGTACGTGCAGCACCTCGACGCAGGCGTTGGCAAGGTCGTTGAGCTTGGTCACCATGAGCATGAGGATGAGTGGTAACGCCACACCCAGCAGGCGCAGGCAGGCCTTCGATCCTGTGATGAGGCCCGTGTCGGTGATAAAACCCCATACCACGTTGCCATCGCGCATAAAGGCCAGCTGGAGCACCAGCATGATAAGCGCGAGCGGAATCAGCAACTTGAGCAGCGAGAACAGACGGTCGACGACGCCGGCATAGGCACCCAGCGCAAGGGTGAGTGCCAAAAAGCCCGGCAGCGCCACGTAGGTGTCGGACAAGAAGATGCCGACGATGATGGCGGCAGCGAGGCCCAGTTTGACGACGGGATTCAGGCGATGCAGCAGCGTATCGCCCGGCATGTAGTCGATGACGTTAACCACGGTGGACCATCTCCTTGGTAATTCGAACGACATCGGTGACCTCGCTCACCTGCGCAAAAGCGGGCGAGACGGAAGATGCCAGACGGCGCGAGAGTTCAATAACCTGGGGAGGCTCCACGTAGGCACGCCGCATGAGATCGATGTTCGAGAATAGCTCGTGCGTGCGGCCGCGGTCGAGGATGCGACCGTCGGCCATTACCACAATGCGCTCGGCAAAATCCGAGACGACTTCCATATCGTGGCAGACCATGATAACGGCGCAACCGCGCTCGGCCATGGTGCGCACCGTTTCCATGACGGTCATGCACTCGCGGTAATCAAGGCCGCTCGTGGGCTCGTCGAGCACGACGATCTTGGGCTCAACCACTACGACGGAGGCAAGCGCCACCATTTGTCGCTGACCGCGCGAGAGCGAGAAGGGCGCCTCGTCGGCCGGCAAGCCAAAGCGGTCGATGACGAGCTGGGCGCGACGCAGCGCCTCGGCACGGTCGATGCCGGTAAGCTCCAGGCCAAAGGCGACCTCGTCGAGCACGGTGTCCTTGCAGATCTGGCGGTCGGGGTTTTGGAAGAGGGTCGCGACCTCGCGAGCGATGCGGCTCGTGGGAACGGCTGCGGTATCCAGTCCCGTGACGCGCACGCTGCCCGAGGCGGGCTTAAGCAGGCCTGTGAGCAGTTTGGTGAGCGTGGTCTTGCCGGCGCCGTTTTGGCCGACGATGCCCACGAGCTCGCCAGGATAGAGCGTCAGGCTAAGGTCGTGTACGGCGGCGCCGCCATTGGGATAGGCAAACTCAACATGGTCGAAGGTGAGTACGGGTTCGGCGTCCTTGGCATGAGGGCGCAACGACGGTGCATGCGGGGAACCGGCGGGCGCCTGGGCTTCGATAGCCGCGCGTGCGGGGTCGACGATGCCCGAAATCAGGCGCTCGGCCTCATCGACATCCAAGCAGGGGGTACCGCTTACCATGCCATCGGCCTCGAGGCTATTGAAGATACGCGTGACGCGAGGGCAGTCGACGCCGATGGCACGGAGCTCGTCGGTATGCGCGAAGACCTCGTGTGGCTCGCCCTGCAGCGCAATTTCGCCATGGTTGAGCACGAGCACGCGGTTGCAGTACTCCGAGAGCAGGGCGACCTTTTGCTCAACGACGACGATGGTGATTCCAAGTGCGCGGTTTGCCTCACGCAGCGTCTCGAAGACCAACGTGGAGCTGGCGGGGTCGAGTGCCGCGGTGGGCTCGTCGAGAACCAAGACGTGCGGGCGCATGGCGAGGATGGCGGCGATGGCTACCTTTTGCTTCTGTCCGCCCGAGAGCGTGGCGATCTCGCGGTCGCGCAGGTCGCTGATGCCGACGGTCTCGAGCGTTTCGCTCACGCGCTGCTCGATCTGGTCGTGGGGAACGCCAAAGTTCTCGAGGCCAAAGAGCATCTCGTCCTCGACGACCGAAGCGACCATCTGCGTGTCGATATCCTGCAGCACACTGCCGACGATTTGCGACACGTCGGTGAGCGAGACTTCGCAGGTGTCGTGGCCGTCGACCATGACGGACCCAAAGAACGTGCCGGTGTAGTGGTGGGGCACGGCACCCGACAGACAGGCGGCAAGCGTGGACTTGCCGGCGCCCGAGGGCCCGATGATGCCGATGAAATCTCCCTTGTTTACGCTGAGCGAGATGTGGCTGAGCGCCTGCTCGGTCTGCGTGCCATAGGAGAACGAGACATCGTCGACGTTGATGATCGTTTCCATGGATACCTTTCATAGTCATTGGGGACGTTCTTTAATGACTAGTCGTTTAAGAACGTCCCCAAAAGCTAGCCGTTTGGGACAGTCTTTACCGATGGGGCACTGTGGGTTAGTTGAGCCTCAGGGCCTTCTGGATGGGCAAGTAGAGGGCGCCGACCAGAATGGCGTTAAAGACGGCGGTCATGGCAACGACGGGCAGCATGGCGGCGGCGAGCTCGCCTACCACGCCGAGCATGGCCATCTTGATGACCATGAAGATGACGCCGGAGACAAAGGTGGTCAGGAAGGTTGCGACAATAGCGATGGCGGGCTTGACCTGACCGTTCTTGCCGGCGGCGTTGACGATGCCGGCCATGAGCATGGCGGCGATGCCCTCGGCGGCAAAATCGACGAACGGCGAAGTGGTGGTGATCTGGATCACGGCAGCCGAGATGAGGCCAATGACGAGCGCCTGGCCGATGTTGGGACGAACGACCAGGATGGTGAGGCAGAAGGCCGAGATGATGAACTCGGGGCTGATCATGCCGCCCGAGATGCCCGAGATGGCCTTGCCGACGGTGAAGTTGAGGATGAAGCCGGCGGCGAGCAGGATGGCGAGCAGGACGAGGGCGCGGACATCGAGTTTGCCGCGGTCAGCGGTCTGGACGGTGCGGGGCTGGGCGGCGGTGGTGTTCTGAGACATGGTGAAAATCCTTTCGGAATGGGAGTGCAAGAGAAAAGCGGAGGCGCGTGATGCGAATGCGATCGGGCTCGAGATAGAAAAAGGCCCCCGGTCGAAACCGGAGGCCTTTCAATCACCTAGAGCGCAAAAACAGGCGTGAGGGACTCACTGTCGACCGATCGTATTCGCATCACGCCACCACCAGTTGTTGAGAGACTTCATCGTGTTCTTCATGTTGGTGGCTCCTTTCGTGATGCCGTGGCGCGGTCGCACCAAGTTGCTGTTGCGCTGCACTATAGCACAGCGAAGTGTGTGCGGGGAAATCTTTTTTGAAAAGATTTCAGGCGGGTTTCCCGTCGGTCAAAAAGGCGGGTTAAGCGGGCGAGGCTGCCATTGCTGCCTCGCCCGCTCAGCTAAGACGTTACTCCTTATTGCGACGGTAGAGGAAGTAACCGCCCGCGGAGATGACGGCAACGCCAGCGATGGCGAATGCGGCCACCATGCGGCCATCAAAACGATCACCGGTGGTGGGCAGGCCGCCCTTGGTGTTCGTCTTGTTGGTGGTTACCGTGGTCGTGGTGTCCGACTTGCCAGGCTTCTCGGGCTTGGTGGTGGGCTGCTCGGGCTTAGCGGGCTGCTCGGGGGTACCGGGCTGCTCAGGAGTACCAGGCTGCTCGGGAGTGCCAGGCTGATCCGGGGTTACCGGGTCGGTGGCAAGAGCGTCCTTGGCGTAGGTGATGGACACCTTGAGGCCGTTGGTCTCGGTGTTCAGGTCGCTCGGGGTGAAGGGCTGGTCGAAGTTTTCGGCCTTCTGATAGGCGCGCATTTCCTGGAGCAGGGCCTTGCACTTCTTGTAGGTGTTCTCGGTAGCAGCCTTGCCGGCCTTGTTGGCCAGGGCAGTGCGGCCCTCGGTGGTCGTCTCGGCTAGCATGGCGGCGTCAACTTCCTTGTTCTGCTCGATGAGCTCGTTCTGGAGCGCATCGAGGTAGGCACGGACGCTGATACCAAGGGTGTCAGGGTTCTCAAAGCAGAGCGAGCTGATGTCCATGAGGACGTAGTTGATTGAGTTCTCGGGCTCCTCGTTGTACACGACGTCAGTCTGTTTGCAGTGATCGAAGGAGACGGTCTGATCGCTGAAGTACGGGCTGACCTCAGTTATCAGAGCGGAGTACAACGGGATGGCGACGGAGTACGCGGCGCGGGAGAGCATTTCCCACTGGATGGTAGCGACTTCGGGGTCATACCCGCGACGAATCTGGAAGAGGTTGATCTCGGTGTTGCGCTCGCTGCCGATGCAATAAACACCATCAGTGTTCGCGTTGAGGCCAGGGACGTTCTCGCCGCGGTTGCCGAAGGCGCGAATCAACTCGAAAGTGCTCCAACCAGACTTGCCAGGCTTGAAGAACAGGGGCTGGATTTCGCTGACCATGGCTCCCTTTTGGTCAGGTTTTCCTTTCTCCTTTACTGTGATAATGTCGTAATCTGTGCCTTCGGTCAGCTGACTACCAAAATAATCGCGGCCTTGCACATAGCGGGACCACTGGTTTACGCCGGAATCGGCGAGGCTTTCGCCATACGTTTGGGCGACATCGAATTTGCCGTCAGCGGAGTATTTGGCGAAACCCTTTTCTTCGGGCATGGATTGGATCTTTTCAGAGTGGAGGCAATTCTCGGTGTCATTGAGGTCGACATCGTAGTTGAGGCTCCCGATATTAGGGTTGAGCGACACGACGTCGTCAGCGAGCTTCATGGCGATCCACTGATGGGCGGAAAGTGTGGCGAACAGCCAGGTCTCGTTGTTGTCGGCGATGATGATCTGGTCGTTGGTGCAGACGCCTTGATCATCGATCAGGCTGCCGAGAAGCTCGACGCCGTCGCGGGCCGTGGCGCTCTCGCCCAGGATGATGCTGCCGTAACTGTACTCGCCCAGACCCACTTCCTCATCGATGAGGTCTGCTGCAGCGGCCTCCTCGTTATAGGAGGTGCTTAGCGTGGCGGAGCAGGAGACGCCCTTCTCGTTGATGCCGGCCTCGGAGTAGGCGTCGGTGCGACCCATCCAGTTGGAGGGGTGGTCGCGTACATAGCTGTAGCGATAGGTAGGCTTGTTCGAAGTGTATTCAAAAGCAGATTCAATCGAGCTGTACTTAAAGCCAGGTTCGTGGGCAGGTTCGATGCCGTAGTGCTTAAGATAGCGCTTGCCAAAGTCCTCGGCGCGGCCGTAGTACGTGTTGCCGTCGGCTGTTAGATCTTTGCCCATGTACATCTGCATGCAGGCGAGCGCAGACGTCGGCATAGACATGATGGTTGCAGCTCCAAAGGCGAGGCCTATGCCAAGCTTTTTGAGCGCGTTGACGGGGTGAGTTTTCCTCATTTTCCCTCCCAGCGTGCGAAAGCCCTCCGTTGCCAGAGGGCTTCAGCCAATAAAGACACCCCATTAGCGTAACGAACTGGAAACAATATTCATCTATGAAAGAAACTTACTCAATAAGCGTAATGAAATATGCGATGAGCGGTTAATTATACTCAGTTTGTAGCTTTACTTTAATAAAGACGCCCTGTAATTACTGTAGCCGAATAAAGTAGCTGGAATGCTCGAAATGAAAATCCCCCGCTGTTTGGCAAATGCATAAACAGCAGGGGAGACGATAATTGGATGAATATCATACCAATGTGGAATTACTTCTTCCGGCGGTGGATCACGTTGATCGCATAGCCGACGAGCATGGCCAAAACGATGACGATAAAGCCGAGCAGGGGATTGTCGTTCATGAGGTCCTCCTATTTTCCGAGCGGTGAGAATTCGTCGACGATGAGGTCGAGGCATTGCGGAAGTGCGCGGGCACCAAAGACGCCCGAGTTGCTGGAGATGATCTCGCCATCGAACTGCATGCCCAGCGACGGGGTGCAGGTGATCTTGGCTTCCTTGGTCTGGATGATCTTGAACTGCGGGCGCCCGAGTACCTTGCCGGCGGGGTCAAGCGCAGCGGTGATCACGGTAGGCAGCAGCTGCACGGTGCGCACGGGTTCGATGACCGCAATGTCGACCATGCCATCGTTCATGCGGCAGTCGGGGAACAGGTTGATGTCGTTTTGGATGACCGAGGTGTTGCCGGCCATGCAGCAGATGCCGTCGAGCTCCTCGACAATGCCGTCATGCTCAATCGTAAAGTGCGCTACCGTAGGGTTGGGCGTGGCGAGCGCAGAGAGGAAGTAGGCGATCTCGCCGATGTCGTTTTTGGTGGGGGCGGCCTTCATCATGATCTCGGCGTCGAAGCCCGAGCCGGCGATGATGATGAAGCCGTGGCGCTTCTCGTTGCCGTTCTCGTCGAGCCAAAAGAGCTCGCCCATGTCGACTTTGACCGTGCGACCGGCACGGCAGGCCTTGGCGAGCGCCGCCGCCTCAGGGGCATTGCCGATGTTGTTGAAGAACAGGCAGGCCGTACCGGAGGGGAAGACGAGCGTGGGGACACCGCATCCGCGCATCTGATCGAGCACGTTGGAGACGGTGCCGTCGCCGCCCGAAACGACCACGCGATCAAACTCGCGCACGTCTGCCACGGCGTCCTCGGGCTCCATGCCATCGCCGATAAAACGCATCACGACCTCGTCGCCGCCCTGCGCGAGGGCGTGCGTGAATGCGTAGATTTCATCTGAGCTGGGGCCCGATGCCGGGTTGTGGATGATAAGGCAGCGCATACTTACGTTCCCGTTCTGTGACTAACCGAGTATAGTTGTAAGGCAATGCCGATATCCTACCCGTGTTTTTCGGGCCTAACCTTATTCGATGGGTTGATATGTACATTTCCACACATCAGGCTCTACTCGACTTTTGCCAGCGCGCCCGTGAGTTCGACGCGATTGCCGTCGATACCGAGTTTTTGCGCGAGCGCACATTCCACCCGCGCCTGTGCTTGGTTCAGATTGCCACCCCTGCCGAGAGCGTAGCGGTCGACCCTCTGGTGATCGACGACCTCTCGCCGCTGGCCGAGCTTATGGCCGACGAGAGCGTGACCAAGGTCTTCCACGCGTGCTCGCAGGATATGGAGGTCATGCTCCATACCGTGGGCGTGCTGCCACGACCGATTTTCGATACGCAGGTCGCCGCCGCCTTTTTGGGCGAGCGCCAGCAGATTTCGTATGGCGCGCTTGTTCAGACGTTCTGCGGCGTATCGCTGCCCAAGACCGAGTCGCTGACCGACTGGTCGCGCCGCCCGCTGACCGATAAGCAGATTGAGTATGCGATCGATGACGTCAAGTACCTGATCGTCGCCTATACCGAGATGATGAGCCGCCTGCGCGAGCTGGGCCGTGTGGGCTGGGTGCTCGACGAGCTGCGCCCGCTAGCTGACGAGTCGCACTATCGCGCCGATCGCCACGAGGCGTTCCGCAAGGTCAAGCGCATCAATTCGTGCAGCCGTCACCAGTTGGGCATCGCGCGCGAGCTCGCCGCCTGGCGCGAGGACCGCGCCGAGCGCCGTAACATCCCGCGCAAGTGGGTCATGTCCGACGACACGCTGCTTGCGCTCGTTAAGCGCAATCCTGTGCGCGTTGAGGAGTTCCGTAGCATTCGCGGTACCGATCAGTTGGGGGAGCGCGACGTGGACGGTGCGCTCATGGCCATCAAGCGCGGCGCGAGCTGCCCGCACGATCGCCTGCCGCTCATGGTGCGCGGGCATCGCCAGATTTCGCCGGAGTTGGAGAGCGTGACGGACCTGATGTATGCGCTCATTCGCCTGGTTGCCGAGCGCTCTGGCGTGGCGACCTCGGTCATCGCCTCGCGCGATGACCTGGCCGACTATATTGAGCATCCCGAGCAGAGCCCCTTGCGCGAAGGCTGGCGCTTTGAGCTTGTGGGCTCGCGCCTGGACGATCTGCTTTCCGGCAATATGGGGTTGACGGTGAAGGACGGCAAAATCGAGCTCCTGTAGGGAAGCCTAGCCGGTTGAGTGGGTAGAATGCCTCCGACGTGTAACTCGATTCGGAGGAATTCGCATGCCTTATTACTATGGTTACGGCTTTGGCATCGACCCGCTGTACCTGCTGGTTGTTCTTGTCTGCACGGTGCTTGGCCTTGCTGCGCAGAGCTATATCAATTCGACGTACAAGACCTGGTCCAAGGTTCGCTCGGACGGCGACACGGGCGCCACGGTTGCTCGCCGCATGCTCGATGCCAACGGTTGCAATGCCGTGGGTATCAAGGGTGTCGCCGGTGAGCTCACCGATCATTACAACCCGCAGGACAACAACCTGTATCTGTCGGATGCCAACCGTTCGGGAGGGTCGGTCGCAAGCGTTGCCGTCGCCTGCCACGAGGCGGGCCATGCCGCCCAGCGTCAAAGTGGTTATGCCATGATGAAGGTGCGCACCGCCCTGGTCCCCATCGTCAACTTTACCCAGAACACTTGGACCATCGTGCTGCTCATGGGCCTGTTCATGAACATCGCGGGGCTCACGACCCTCGCGCTGGTCTTCTTCTCGTTTAGCGTGCTGTTCCAGCTGGTTACGCTGCCGGTCGAGATTGATGCCAGTCGCCGCGCCGTGGCGTATATCGAGCAATCGGGCATGAGTTCCAAGCAGGTTAACGGTGCCAAGAAGGTGCTGACGGCAGCCGCGCTCACCTACGTGGCGGCGGCGCTCACCTCGATCATTCAACTGCTCTACCTGATGGCTCGCTACAACAGAAACTCCAACCGATAACAAATTGGGTCGCTGGGCGCCGCGGGGATTCGTGTCCCCGCGGCGCTGTACTATGTGTTGGACTTGAATTTGCGCAGGGCCGAAGCCCTTGTGCACGATGACGAAAGGAGGCTGCGTGGCAGGCTGGAATCTAACCGGCAATGCCGTTTCCGCCGAGTTTGACGGTTCGGATGAGCAGGAGCGCAAGGAGCTCAGCGTGAGCCAGGCGGTGGAGATCGCCGCTGGTGCGCTCGATGCCATTCCGCAGCTGAGTGTCCTGGGCGAGGTCACGGGTTTCCGTGGTCCCAACGCCCGAAGCGGCCACTGCTACTTCCAGATTAAAGACGACTCGGCCGCCGTCGACTGCATCATCTGGAAGGGCGCCTATCTCAAGCGTACCTTCGATCTGCGTGACGGCATGCAGGTGAGCTTTAAGGGCAGCTTCAACCTCTATAAGCCCACGGGTCGTATGAGCTTTGTCGCTCGCTCGTTTTCGCTGGCGGGGGAGGGTCTGCTGCGTCAACAAGTGGCGCAACTGGCCGAAAAGCTACGCCGCGAGGGCCTGATGGACGAAGCGCGCAAACGCCGCATCCCGGTGTTCTGCTCACGCGTGGCGGTTGTCACCTCGCTTTCCGGTGCGGTAATCGACGACGTCAAGCGTACGCTGCGCCGACGCAACCCGCTCGTCGAGCTCGTCTGCGTGGGCGCAAAGGTCCAGGGCGAGGGTGCGCCGACAGAGCTTATTGAAGGCTTGCGCCGCGCCGCTGCCATTACGCCAGCGCCCGACTGTATTTTGCTCGTGCGTGGTGGCGGTTCCTTCGAGGACCTCATGACCTTTAACGACGAGGAGCTTGCCCGCGCGGTGGCGGCTTGCCCTGTGCCCGTGGTGACCGGCATTGGCCATGAGCCCGATACCTCGATTTGCGACATGGTGAGCGACCGCCGCGCCTCCACGCCCACGGCGGCGGCCGAATCGGTGGCGCCGGCCATGACGGAGTTGGCCGATGTGCTCGAGGCGCGCCATCAGCGTCTGGGTGCCGCGATGGCATCGATGATCGGGTCGGCCCAGGTCGATCTGGAAATGCTCGATCAGCGTGGCCGTCGTTCCTGGGATACCTATACGGCTCGCTTGGGCGACGCGCTCGATGCGGCCGCATGCCGCCCGTGTCTCAACGACCCAACATTTATGGTCGAGCGTCGCGAATCGGAGCTTGCGCTGACTGCCGATCGCCTGTCGGGCGCCATAGCACGCTCGCTCGGGACATTCCGCTCCAACTTTGAGCGCCTGCCCGAGCGTCTGGTTGCAAGCACCTCGGGACTCGATGGCAAGCGCCATGCGCTCACGCTCGCAAGCTCCCGCCTGGAGCATCAGGGGCGCACGATGCTCAGCAAGCCAGCGTCCGACCTGGGCCGTGCAGCGGCTTCGCTCGATGCCCTGTCGCCGCTCAAGGTGCTTGCCCGCGGCTATTCCATCGCGTACAGCGTTGACGGCGTGGCTACAAGTGCCAAGACCTTTAAGCCGGGCGACGCCATTCGCGTGCGCATGGCAGACGGCAACGTGGCAGCAACGGTCAATACGGTCGAATAGACCGCGTTTTACAGTGATAAACCTTTGGGAAAGGAAACAGCTATGGCAGAGAAGACCCCGGTCGAGCAGCTTACGTACAAGCAGGCTTCGCAGGAGTTGGAGCTCATCATTCGCAGCTTGGAGTCGGGCGATATGGAGCTCGAGGAATCGCTCGAGAGCTATACCCGCGGCGTCGAGCTCCTCAAGAGCCTGCGCACCCGCCTGTCCGATGCCGAGCAGAAGGTCTCGGTGCTTCTTAAGGACGTTGACGGCAACGACGTGCTCGCCGACGGCGAAGCCGCCAACACGGACGACAACCTCTCGTTCTAACCATCCCGACCAAATATAATTGCCTTGGTCTGTGAGAAAGGAACCAACCATGTGCGATTGCATCTTCTGCAAAATTGCCAACCACGAGATCCCCTCGACCGTTGTCTATGAGGACGACCAGGTCATCGCCTTCGACGACCTCAATCCCCAGGCGCCGGTCCATACGCTCGTGATCCCCAAGAAGCACTACAGTGACATCGCCGACAACGTACCTGCCGAGACCATGGGCGCCATGGCTCACGCCATCCAGGAGGTCGCTAAGGTCAAGGGCTTGGAGGACGGTTTCCGGGTCATCTCCAACAAGGGCGTCAACGCCGGCCAGACCGTCATGCACTTCCACATGCACGTTCTCGGTGGCAAGAACCTGGGCGAGAACCTCATCTGAGGACGCACAGCCCGTCGCCTTGGCTGCCTTTGGAGTAACCTATGCAGCTTTCTCAACTCGAATACCTTCAAGCGGTAGCGAACTACGGCGGCGTGCGCAAAGCGGCTCGCGCCGTTCACGTAAGCCCACAGGCCGTTTCGTCGGCAATCAAAAAGTTGGAATCTGAGTATCAGATTGTTTTGCTCGACCGATCGGCGGGGGAGGCTGTTTTGTCTCCGGCGGGCAGAGAATTTGCGCGTCGTGCACGCGTGATCCTGGCACAAGTCGACGATCTCAAAAAGTACACCCAATCGGGGAACGGCGGCGTTTCGCCCGACGGTCACTTTCGTCTTTACGCCCCCTGTCTTCACGGGCGAGGGCGTCTTTTTTCCGAAAACTGGTACGACTCGTTTGAAAGCTCGCACCCTCAGATTCACCTTGATGTTTGGCATCAGCCAACGGCCACATGCTTTGAATCACTTGTGCTTGGCATTTCGGATGCGGCCATCTCATTTGAGGAACCAAGGGACAGCGTCCTTTCTTCGAAATACTTGGGTGAAAAGGAGCTCAAGGTTCTTTCGTGCCCAGCGGGTCATCAATCTGTGGATGCTATGACCGTTCGTGAGTTACTAGGCGGCAGGCTCGCTGTTCCAATTAATTTGTCACCCTGTCTCAATGCAATCAATCAATGCCCCGAAGCCCAGCTGGTTAATTTCCGCTTTCGCGATGTCGAATACGGAAACAGGGCGCAGACTGAGTTTCTTCAAGCCGGGGGATTGATATTGAGCTTTTCTGGCTCTTCTCTCGCATCAGATGGGTCGGAAGTGAGCGAGTACTCTATTGAAGGTTCGCATGACGTAGCCTTGCCCATCTACTTTTGCTATCGACAAAATGCCTGGACCGATCGACACCAGACGGTATTTCTTCACCTATTGCGTCATCTTGCTTCGTGAGGCCATTTGGCCTCGTGTCGTCAAGTGAATGTTGACGCCTTGTAACACATGACTGACGGCTTTGCCCTCATGCTTTTCCAAGATTCCGATTTAGATTGTTGACTCTTGGAGGGCGGAGCATGAAAAACCGTACGGTTTTGCTTTATATGACGTTTGTTTTTCTGTCGAACTTCAGCACCATTTTGTATTTTCTGACGGTTTACCTTGAATTCGTCGGATTCTCGATGGTGGCGATTTCTAGCATGATGATTGCATATCAAGTGAGCAAGTTCATCCTTGAAGTTCCCACTGGCTATATTGCCGATAGGTTTGGACGAAAGACAAGTGGTCTCGTTGGCGTCGTGGGGATGCTTGGATACTACGCCGCCCTGCTTCTCGTCCGTTCTCCTCTGCTTTTAATCGGCGCGTTTGCTCTCAAAGGTTTTGCCGCTGCATGTATGAGCGGGTCCATGGAAGCGATTTACATTGACAGCGTCTCTCTGGACCAGCTCGTAAGGCTTAATGTCGTTGAGCGATTTGTTTTCTATGCCTCTTATGCCCTCTCCGCTTGTGTGGGCGGTTTCATTTCGTCCGCTGGCGCGTATCTCATTGGTCTTTTGGCAGATATCATCGCAATGGTGTTGACGTTGGTTGTCGTTGTCTGCATTCCTGAGATGCGAAGAGGGGACACTACAGCGACACCTAAGCGTGGAATTAGCCCGAAGATGATCGGTGCCGCTATTGCGCGTAACGGCATTCTTCGTTCAGCGTTCATCATGGACTGCTCTCAGGCATTTGCTTTTGTCGCCCTGGAAGACTTTTTCTCACTGCTGCTTGCGGGTCGCGGAATGAATGCCGTTGCTTCGGGTGTGACCATTGCGGTCCAGCTCCTTGCCTCGGCCTCCATAGGGTTTATTGTGCCCAGTGCGATTACTCGTGTCGACAAGGGCCGTTTTGCGTGTATATGCGGCATCATTCGCTTAGTATTGACAGCTTTGTTTTTGATTCCCCTTACTCCGGCTAATTTGCTGCCCGTGTTCTATGTGCTGCAGACGGTTGCGTACTCGTTGTTTGCCCCAATCAAATACTCAGTTTTTCAAAATGCTGCCGATTCTTCGATGCGCTGTTCACTGATTTCGGTTCAAAGCCAGATGGTGGCGGTGGGTGCCGTTCTTTTCTATCTGCTCAACGCTGTGTTGAGTAGCGTTGCAGGCATTCGAGTCGTATTGCTTGTTGCGCTCGGGATTTCTTCCTTGGTGTATATCCCCGCGCTCTTTCGTCTTACAAGTCAAAGGCCGTGAGTATTTGGACACCGATAACTTATATATCAACGCAATAAACCCGAGCGCGAGGGCGTTTGGGTTTATTATTGAAGCGTATGTAACCTGGCGGCGCCACACCGCCTGTTAGTAGGGAGACACATGAACGTTCTGGTCGTCAACGCGGGATCTTCGACCCTTAAGTATCAGGTCATCGATACCAAGTCCCACAAGGTGTCCGCAAAGGGCTCCTGCGAGCGCGTCTGCTTTACCGGCGGTACCTTCACCCACGCTGCCAACGGTTCCAAGAAGGTGACCGAGAACATCGAGTTCCCCGACCACAAGGTCGCCATCGAGGTCGTCCTGAAGGACCTCGAGGCCAACGGCGTCAAGATCGAGGGCATCGGCCATCGCATCGTTCAGGGCGGTTGGTACTTTGGCGACTCCTCCCTCGTCGACGAGGACGTTCTCGCCAAGATCCGTGAGGTCGCCCCGCTGGCGCCGCTGCACAACAACCCCGAGGCCAACGTTATCGAGTACTGCCTCGAGCAGTATCCCGACCTGCCCAACGTCACGGTCTACGACACCGCTTTCCACTTCAACATGCCCGAGGTCGCCAAGACTTACGCCCTGCCCAAGGACGTCTGCGACAAGCTGCACATCCGTAAGTACGGCGCTCACGGCACCAGCTACCGTTACATCTCCAAGAAGGTCGCCGAGATGACCAACGGCGAGGCCCGCAAGGTCGTCGTGTGCCATATCGGCTCCGGCGCTTCCCTGTGCGCCATCGAGGACGGCAAGTGCATGGACACCACCATGGGCCTCACCCCGCTCGACGGCGTCATGATGGGCACCCGCTGCGGCTCCATCGACCCGGCTACCGTGTGCTACCTGCAGCGCGAGGGCGGCTACACCTTCGACGAGGTCGACGAGATGATGAACAAGAAGTCCGGCCTTTTGGCTGTGACCGGCGGCAAGACCAACGACTGCCGCAACGTCGAGGAGCTCGCCGCCGCTGGTGACCCCGATGCTCAGCTTGCCTTCGACATGTTTGTCTACAAGATTGCCGCCAAGGCTGCCGAGATGGCTACTTCTATGTGCGGTATGGACACCCTGGTCTTTACTGCCGGTATCGGCGAGCACGCTCCGGCTGTTCGCGCCGGCGTTGCCGACCGTCTGGCCTTTATGGGCGTCAAGATGGATCATGCCCGCAACGCCCTGCGTGGTGACGGCGCTTGGTGCCTGTCTGCCAAGGATTCCAAGGTCAAGATTTTCGTCATCCCCACGGACGAGGAGTTCATGATCGCTTCCGACGTCGAGCGCATCGTCAACGGCAAGTAATTGCAAGAGGGGAGGGGCTGGACGACCGAGCGCCGTTCGGCCCCTCTTTTGCGCTCGTTGGGCGATATGCTGATATCTATTTATCAAGATATGATAACTTCTTATTAAAATGCGGCCGCCTTAAGGGGCCTGCGTCGACCGTATTGCACTGCGAAGGAGTCTCATGAACGTACTTGTTGTCAACGCCGGCAGCTCAAGCCTTAAATATCAGCTTTTGGATACCGATACCCGCAAGGTTTTCGCCAAGGGCAACTGCGAGCGTATCGGATCGGACATGGGCATCTTTGGTCACTCCGAGAACGGTGGCGCCAAGCAAACCGAGGAGGTCCCTTTCCCCGATCATCGCTCTGCTATCGCTCGCGTGCTCGAGGAGCTCGAGAAGACCGACTTTACGATTGATGGCATTGGGCATCGCATCGTTCAGGGCGGCTGGCACTTCGATGATTCCGCGGTCGTCGACGACGAGGTCATGACTAAGATTCTCGAGGTGGCCCCGCTCGCCCCGCTGCACAATTACGGCGAGGCCGCAGCAATCGAGTATTGCCGCGAGAAGTATCCGGAGCTGCCCAACGTCGCCGTCTTCGATACCTCGTTCCACATGACCATGCCCGAGGTCGCCTATACCTACGCGCTGCCCAAGGACGTGTGCGACAAGTACCACGTGCGCAAGTACGGCGCCCACGGCACGAGCCACCGCTATGAGTGGATGATGGCCAAGGAGATCCTGGGTTCGCGCTGCCACCGTCTGCTTTCGTGCCATTTGGGTAACGGTGCTTCGCTTGCCGCCATTGAGGACGGCGTGTGCCGCGACACCACGATGGGCCTCACGCCGCTTGACGGTCTGATGATGGGTACCCGCTGCGGTTCCATTGACCCGGCTACCGTGTGCTACCTGCAGCGCGAGGGCGGCTACAGCTACCAGGAAGTCGACGACATGATGAACAAGCAGTCCGGCCTGCTTGCCATTTCGGGTATCTCCAACGACGCCCGCGACATCCGCACGCGCGCCTCCGAGGGCGACGAGCGCTGCCTTCTCGCCTTCGATATGTTCGCCTATAAGGCCATGCAGCAGGCCGGTTCCATGATCGCTTCCATGGCGGGCGTGGACACCATTACCTTTACCGCCGGCATTGGCGAGAACGACTGGTCGATCCGCAAGGCTTTCTGCGACTGCTTCGAGTGGCTGGGCGTGCGCATCGACAACAACAAGAACCGCGAGGCCGTGGGCAACGGCCCACAGGTCATCAGCGCCGCCGGCTCTTCCGTCACGGTTATGGTCATCCCCACCGACGAGGAATACATGATCGCCCACGACGTCGAGCGCCTGACCAAGAACAACTAACGCGCGCATTTGCAAGTAAACGAAAGGCCTCCAGAGCAACAGCTCCGGAGGCCTTTTTACTAGCAGGTGGACGGCGGAAACCCCATCCCATTTCCCGCGCAAATACTGGGATGTAGTTTCCGGCACAACAACCGCCGAAGCCCATCGGCCTTTCAATCTCCAAAGTGATCATCATCAGCAACGCCTGCGCTCCCAGCAACGGCACCCATCCATTCAGTTTTTCAGCCCCAGCTCGTAGCCAAGCCGCCGTCCACCCCGGATTCCCTGATTGCTACGTGGCGGCAGGGACCCTACAGGGTAAAGCTCTGAAAATATTCCGCAGGACGCATGAAACCCCCGCCGCACGAAGTGCGCAGCGGGGGTTTCATGCATGTCCGAGGACGTTTTCAGAGCTTTACCCTGTAGGGCCCCGAGGGGATATGTCCGCTACTCAGCCATCTGAGCCTGGACGGCGGTGATGGCCACGACACCCACGATGTCGTCAGCAGAGCAGCCGCGCGACAGATCGTTGACCGGCTTGGCGATGCCCTGCAGGATGGGGCCGTAGGCGTCGGCGCCGGCGAAGCGCTGGACCAGCTTGTAGCCGATGTTGCCGGCCTCGAGGTCGGGGAACACGAGCACGTTGGCCTTGCCGGCAACGGAGGAGCCGGGAGCCTTGAGCTGGGCGACGGTGGGGACAATAGCGGCATCGAGCTGCAGGTCGCCGTCGATGGCGAGCTCGGGAGCCTTCTCCGTGCAGAACTTCACAGCCTCCTGGACCTTCTTGGCGACCTCGCCGCCAGCGGAGCCCATGGTGGAGTAGGAGAGCATGGCCACGTGCGGCTCAACGTTGCCCATGAAGGTGGACCAGGAGTGAGCGGAGGCGATGGCGATCTCGGAGAGCTCGTCGGAGGACGGGTTGATGTTGAGGCCGCAGTCGGCGAAGATCAGCGTGCCGTCAGTGCCGAACTGCGGGGTGTCGGTGCACATCACGAAGAAGGCCGAGACCAGCTTGGTGCCCGGGGCGGTCTTGAGGATCTGAAGCGCGGGGCGCAGGGTGTCGGCGGTGGAGTGGCAGGCGCCGGAGACCAGGCCGTCGGCATCGCCCATCTTGACCATCATGGTGCCAAAGTAGGTGGCGTCCATCACCTGGGCGCGAGCCTGCTCGATGGTAACGCCCTTCTTGGCGCGGAGCTCGGCAAACTTCTGCGCGTACTCCTCGTGCTTCTCGGCATTGCGCGGGTCGATGACGGTAGCGCCGGGAACGTTGATCTCGTCGGGGTTGCCCAGGATGACGATCTTTGCCAGGCCCTCCTCGATGATTTTGGTGGCCGCGACGATAGTGCGCGGATCCTCGCCCTCGGGCAGGACGATCGTCTTAAGGTCGGCCTTGGCGGCAGACTTCATACGGTTTAGGAAATCGCTCATGTTACTCCTTACAAGCGTTTCGCTAAGCTCCAGGCACCCGGCTGTTCACGAATAAACCCGCTGCTAGCGGGTTTACCTTTCAATTATGTACGCCGCGGTGCTTGAGCTTTCCTTGTGTGGCAAGCTCATTATAGGACGCATTAGCGCTATAATCGCTCTGATAAATATGTCTCGAAGAATGTTCGAGAAAAGCCCAGCTAACGAGCCCGTGGCTTTTGACAAGGAGTATCGATGCAGATTACCTCAGGCCTGCCTGAAGGCTTTAACGCCGGCGCGTACGACATGATTGTCGTCGGTGCTGGATATGCCGGTGCCGTTTGCGCCCGCCGTCTTGCCGAGACCATCGGCTATCGTGTTGCCGTTTTGGAGCGCCGTAGCCACATTGCGGGCAATGCCTATGACTGCACTGACGAGGCCGGAATCCTGATCCACGAGTACGGTCCGCATATCTATCACACTTTTAACGAGCGCGTGCACAATTTCCTGTCGCGCTTTACCAAGTGGACGGATTATCAGCACAAGGTGCTCGCCAACATCAACGGTACCCTTATGCCCGTGCCCTTCAACCATGCGAGTCTCAAGCTCGCCTTTGGTGACGAGCGCGGCGAGGAGCTGTATCAGAAGCTCGTGGAGACCTTTGGCAAGGATGTCAAGGTGCCCATTATGGAGCTGCGTAAGAAGAACGACCCGGATCTTGCCGAGGTCGCCGATTACGTCTACGAGAACGTCTTTTTGCATTACACCATGAAGCAGTGGGGCCAGACGCCCGATCAGATCGATCCCTCGATCACCGGCCGCGTTCCCGTCTTTGTGGGCGATGATGACCGCTACTTCCCGCAAGCTCCCTTCCAGGGCATGCCGCAGGAGGGCTACACGGCGCTCTTTGAGCACATGCTCGACCACGACCTGATCGACGTGTTCTGCGACGTGGACGCCCGTGACCTCTTTGAAATCGACGAGACTACCGTCAAGATCGACGGCAAGGTCTATGGTGGCGAGATCGTCTACACCGGTCCGCTCGATGAGCTGTTCAATCTCGATCTGGGCGCGCTACCGTACCGCACGCTCGACATGAAGTTCGAGACGCTCGATATGGACCAGTTCCAGCCCGTGGGCACCGTCAACTACACCACGAGCGAGGACTACACGCGCATTACCGAGTTCAAGAACATGACCGGTCAGATCCTGCCCGGCAAGACCACCATCATGAAGGAGTATTCCAAGGCCTATACGCCCGGCTCGGGCGAGACGCCGTACTACGCCATTCTTGAGCCCGAGAACCGTGAGCTCTATGAGCGCTATCTTGAGCGCGTCCAGAACCTGACGAACTTCCACCCGGTGGGTCGTCTGGCCGAGTATCGTTACTACGATATGGACGCTGTGACCAATTCCGCCCTCGATCTTTCGGATGAGATTATCGCCTGCCATGCATAAAGTCATAACATTCGGTATTCCCTCGTATAACGCCGCCAAGGACATGGACCATTGCATCACCTCCATCTTGGAGGGGAGCAATTACGCCACCGATATCGAGATTATCGTAGTGGACGACGGCTCCAAGGACGAGACGGCCGATAAGGCCGACGAGTGGGAGGCACGTTATCCCGGTATCATTCGCGCGGTGCACCAGGAGAACGGCGGCCACGGTATTGCCGTCCTTTCGGGTCTGCGCGAGGCACAGGGCACCTACTACAAGGTCGTCGACTCGGATGACTGGCTCGATGCTGCGGCTCTTTCGACTATGCTGTCGATTCTGCGTGGCTTTGAAGAGCGTGACCAGCGCGTTGACCTGTTTATCTCGAACTACGTGTACGAGAAGGTTTACGAGGGCACGCATACCGCTATTGGCTACAAATTTGCCCTGCCGCGCAAAAAGATCTTTTCCTGGGATCAGATCGGTCATTTCCGCCTGGACCAGAACCTACTCATGCACAGCCTGTGCTATCGCACGGATGTGCTGCGCGAGTCCAACCTTCCCATGCCGCCGCACACGTTCTATGTGGACAACATCTACGCCTACGTGCCGCTACCGCGTTGCAAGACCATGTACTACGCCGACATCGACCTCTACCGCTACTTTATCGGTCGCGAAGGCCAGAGCGTCAACGAGGCAACGATGGTCAAGCGTCTGGACCAGCAGTTCCGTGTTACACGTATCATGATGGAGTCGTACCATCTGTACGGCGATGTTGAGTCGTCGCGCCTGCGTTCGTACATGATGGGGTACTTCACCATGATGATGGCGATTTGCTCGGTGCTCACCAAGCTTTCCGAGGAAGATTGCGCCGACGAGCGCCTAAAGACGCTGTGGAATGATTTGAAGGCCTACGACGAGCGCATGTATCGTCGTGCCCGCTACGGCGTGGTCGGGTTCTTCACCAATCTGCGCGGACGGGCCGGAGACAAAACCACACTTGGCCTATACCGTCTTGCCTCAAAGATCTTCAAATTCAACTAGCTGCTGAGTAATCGCTGCTGATAGGTTGACTGGGCCCCTTGGCCTTTAGTTTGCTACTGCAAACAGTCCTGCTCGCACGGAAAGCACATTAAGTGCTTTCCGGCTCGTGCGGAACTTGTATCAAACTAAAGGCCAAGGGGCCTCTGCTATAAGAATCGATTGTCAGGTTATTTGAATTTGAAGATCTTCGAAGCGCGGTACACAGGGGCCTGGGCTGAAAAGAATTAGGTTGGAAGTCGGTCGGAGGCGGGCGGGCATTACGTTTGTCGCGAGTTCCGCATGCAAAGAAGGCCACTTAATGTGGCCTTCGTCTTGCATAGGACTGTAGAGCAGCAAACGTAACGCCCGCCCGTCTCCGACCGACGGTCGAGTGGACTACTTCGCGGCGCCGGGGATGCCGTGGGAGGTTTTGGCGGTTTTGGCTCCGTTTACGATGGCGGTCTGTAGGGCCCTTACTGCGAGCATGCCCAGTAGGTCTAGGGGAATGGCGGCGCTTGCCTGGGCGCCCAGTTTGCCGCTGGCGAGGGTGTAGATGGTGTCGCCGTCGTTGGTGGTGTGCGTGGGACGGATGGCGTGTGCGTAGGCGTCTGCGGCCATCTGGGAGACCTTGGTGGCTTGTGCCTTAGTGAGTTCCACGTTGGTGACGATGCAGCTGATGGTGGTGTTGGTGCGGTCGAGCGGCATCTGCATGGATCCGGCGGCGGCAAAGGCTGCGAGTTCCATGTCGACGATCTGGTCGCTATCGGCTGCGGCGCGCATGCCGGCGACCCACTCGCCGGTGAAGGGGTCGACAACGTTGCCGCAGGCGTTGACCGAGACCACGGCGCCCACCTTGATGGGGCCGAGTGCCACGGCGGCAGCTCCAAGGCCGGCCTTCATGCAGGTGGCGGGCCCCATGAGCTTACCCACGGTGGCGCCCGTGCCGGCGCCTACGTTGCCCTGTTCGAGCTTGGTGGGGGTGTGGTCGAGTGCTTCGCGCACGGCGGCGATGCCGGCCTCAATGTCGGGGCGCACGGTGGGGTCGCCAAAGGCAAGGTCGAAGATACAGCTGGAGCACACGATAGGCACCTGCGTGGGGCCGACGGGAAGGCCGATGCCGCGGCTCTCAAGCTCGCGAGCGACGCCGCTTGCAGCTTCGAGGCCAAAGGCCGATCCGCCCGAAAGGCAGACGGCGTGGACCTTGTCGACGGTGTTCTCAGGTCGCAGCAGGTCGGTTTCGCGCGATGCTGGAGCACCGCCGCGAACGTCAACGCCGCCGGTGGCGCCCTCGGGTGCCACGATTACGGTGCAACCGGTGCCGGCCTCCTCGTCCGTATAGTTGCCATAGCAAAAGCCATCGACATCGCAGACGTCAATGGCCTTGAGCAGTGTATCCATGTTTAACTCCTATCGGTTTTCCGCCGCGCCTTGTGCCCGGTCGGGATCCGTACGGTACGCCAAAATTGTAGGCGCCGGGGGATACCCAGCGCCAGATGCAATTACGAGAGTTTTTGAATCGCGCGCGCGACGCGGGCGATGGGTAGGCCCACCACGTTATAGAAGTCGCCCGAAATATCGTGCACGAGCATGCGTCCTCCTGTGCCCTGAATGCCGTAGGCGCCGGCCTTGTCCATGGGCTCACCCGAGGCGACATAGTGCTGGATCTGCTCGTCGGTGAGCTCGTAGAACGTCACGTCGGTCACATCGACAAAGGACAGGCTTTCGGCGGCATGCGGGGCGGCCGTATCGCCTGCCTTAACGATGCAGACGCCGGTTGCGACCTGGTGCGTGCGGCCCGAAAGCTCACGGAGCATGGTGCGCGCCTCGTCCTCGGTTGCCGGCTTGCCCAGAATCTTGCCGTCAAAGGTGACGATGGTGTCGGCCGCGACCGTCAGCTCATTGGGCTCGGCATACTCGGCAGCAACGGCAGCCGCCTTGGCGCGTGCCAAGCGCTCGACAAGCGTGAGCGGGGCCTCGCCATCAAAGGGCGTTTCGTCGATATCCGCGGGAATCACGCGAATGTTGTAGCCTGCCTCGCGCATCAGCTCTATGCGGCGCGGCGATTGCGAAGCCAAAATCATAGTTGGATGCCCTCGGCGACCTTCTCGACGGCTTTGTCGCCGGCGAGCGTGCGCAGCAGCTCCAATGCAAAGGGGAGTGACTGTGCCATGCCGCTGGCAGTGATGATGTTGCCGTCTTGCGTGACCTTCTCGCCGGTATAGGCGCCTTCGGGGAAGCTTTTCTCAAAGCCAGGGAAGCACGTGGCATGGCGCCCCTCGAGCAGGTCGAGCTCGCCCAGGATAAACGGGGCGGCGCAGATGGCGGCGACGTGCTTGGTTGCGGCGAACTCGCAGACTACGTCGCAGACGCGCTGATCTGCGCGCAGGTTGGTGGCACCGGGCAGGCCGCCGGGCAGCACGACGCAGTCGTACTCGTCAAAGTTGATCTCATCAAAGAGCGCATCGCAGGTCACGGGGATCTGCAGCGAGCTTACGACCTCACGCGTGGGCATAATCGAGACGAGCGTGGCACGCACGCCGCCGCGACGCATGACATCGACCATGGTCAAGCATTCAATAGTTTCAAAGCCATCGGCGGCGAGAACGGCAACGCTGGGCATGAGGGTTCCTTTCATAGGCGGCATACAATTAGCCGTCTTATACCCCGAAGACCTCCGCTTGCCACGCTCGATTTCCCAATGATTTTTCTGAGCAATGATCATGTGTCTAGTTGCGCTTGAGGTGGACGACGGTTTCGCAGTGGAAGGTTTGCGGGAATAGGTCGACCGGCGTGATCTTGATGGGAGAGAAGGTGCCCTCCTCGACAAAGCGTTTGAGGTCGCGGGCCAAAGTTGCCGGGTCGCAGCTCACGTAGGCAACATCTCGGGCACTCGTACTCGCGATGAGGTCGATGGCCTCGGGCGCCAATCCTGCGCGCGGCGGATCGACTACCAGGACATCGGCGTCCTGATCGGGGAACTCGCGCACCGCGTCTCCGCCAATGACGTCGACGTTATCAAGCTTGTTGATTTCCAGGTTACGGCGTAGATCGCGCACGGCGGGGCCGTAGGCCTCGACGGCAGCGACAAAGTCGCAGCGGCGGGCGAGCGGCAGGGTAAAGGTGCCGGCACCGCAGTACAGGTCCACGGCAAGCTCGTCTTCCTGCGGGTCGAGCGCTTCCATGACAAGCTCGATCAAAATCTCGGCACCCTTGGTGTTGACCTGGAAAAAAGACGGGGCAGACAAGCGCATCTGACCCTCGGCGATATTCTCGGTCCATGAGCCCTCTCCGGCGAGCATTTCGACCTTGGAGACACGGCGGGCCTTCTTTTCGCCCTTGCTCATCACGCGCACGATGCTCGTGGGATGAGCGGCGTCCGCCAGCACGCGGGAGACCTGCGAGCGCGGAAAAGAGCCTGTGGGCGTCCAGAGTGCGACCTCGAGTGCCTTGGTGCGGCGCGATGCGCGAATGCCCACGCGTTCGAGCCCCAAGTCATGGCTGCCGCTTAGATAGTTGAGTGCGCCGACGACCGATTTGAGCGCCTTCGGGAAGCGCTTATCGAACAGCGGGCACGTATCGACGGTCACGATTTTGCTGGGGTCGACACCATGCATGCCAAGGCGCACGCGACCGTTGACGACGGTCGGTTCGAGCTCGATTTTATTGCGGTAGCCCCAGTCGTCCTTGGTGTGGCAGATGGGCTGTACCGACTCATCGACCTGCTCAGGCGCGAACTTGCCGATGCGCTCGAGCGTGGAGCGCAGGTTTTGCTCCTTGGCGGCGAGCTGTGCCGTGCGTGAGAGATTGCCCCACGAGCAGCCGCCGCAGATGTCCACGAAGGGGCAGGGAGGCTGAATGCGATCGGGGCTTGGCTCCAGAATCTCGGTGGTGCGGGCGCGCATGAACGACTTGCCGTCCTGTACGACCTCGGCCTCGACGGTGTCGCCTGCCACGGCGCCCTGCACAAAGACGGCCTTGCCGTTGTCGGCGTGCGCCAGCCCGTCGGCGCCGTAGGTCATCGATTCTATAGTGAGCTTCATATCCCTGCCTGTCATTTGGGGTGTTGTCTGCAACCATGGTAGCAGGGAAAAGCGCCCCGCATCTGAGGCTTTCCTCAAATACGGGGCGCTTCTACAAACGACTATTTCGTCTTGCCGGTAATGAGCGTCTTAAGACCTAGGCCGATCAGGCCCAGGCCCATGCGCACGCGACCGGGACGATGGCGCTCGATGGCCTTGGTCTTGCCAGCGGGCTTCTCGCGGCGGGCGCTCTTCTCGGACGCGGGCTTGGACGCCTGCGGTTGGGGCCGAGGGGCAGGCTCGGGCTCAGGCTCTATGACGGTTGCCTGAACCTTCTGGACCTCGGGTGCGGCCGGCTGCGGTTCGGGCTCGGGCTGGGATGCGAGCGCGGGTTCTGCCTTGGCAACTGCTTCCGGCTCGGCAATGGGCTCGACAACTGCCTCGCGCTCAACCTCGGCCCGAATAGCTTCCTCGGCCGCGCGCTCCTTTTCCTGTGCGCGCTGCTGCGCGGCGGACTCGGCGTTGCGATAGGCGCGCTCCAGCAGGGCTTCCTGTGAGTTGAAGGGTTTCTCGCCCTCGCGGCGCTCCACCGGAACCCAGGTGCCGTCACTCGTCAGGCTGCGTGCCTTCACGTTGTCGCGCAGCTGCATGCCCATGTACTCGTGCACCAGGGCGCGGCAGGTGGGGTCGAGCACGGGGAAGGCGATCTCCACGCGGTGCTCGGTGTTGCGCGTCATCATGTCTGCCGAGCTCAGGTAGATCATGTCCGAGTCCACGCCAAAGGCATAGACGCGCGCATGCTCCAAAAAACGCCCGACGATGGAGCGCACGTGCACGTTCTCGGTCTTGCCCGGAACACCGGGCTTGAGGCACGAGATGCCGCGGATGATCATGTCCACGCGGACTCCTGCACACGATGCCTCGGCGATCTTGTCGATGACCTCGCGGTCGGTGAGCGAGTTGAGCTTAAAGAACACGCGGGCGGGCTCGCCGACAAGGGCGCGCTGAATCTCGCGGTCCAGGCCGCGCATGATGAGCGGTTTGAGGCCGACCGGCGCCACGCCCAGGAAGCGGTAGTCGCCGCGCAGGTTGCCCAGCGACAGGTTGCGGAAGAACAGGTTGGCGTCCTCACCGATGCCGGGATGCGCAGTCATGAGCATAAAGTCGCTGTAGAGCTTGGCCGTCTTCTCGTTAAAGTTGCCGGTGCCCAAAAGCGTCAGACGGGTAAGCGCCATGCCCTCGCGATAGGTGAGCTGGCAGATCTTGGAGTGGCACTTAAAGCCCTCGGAGCCGTAGATGACGGTGCAGCCTGCCTCTTCCAGACGCTCGGCCCACTCGATGTTGTTCTGCTCGTCAAAGCGGGCGCGGAGCTCCATGAGCACCGTGACCTCTTTGCCGTTCTCGGCGGCATCGATCAGCGACTCGCACAGGCGGCTCTGCTTGGCCACGCGGTAGAGCGTGATGCGCAGTGAGATGCACTCGGGGTCGTAGGCTGCTTCGTGTACCAGGTCCAAGAACGGGTTCATGGCCTCGTAAGGGTAAAAGAGCAGCTTGTCGTGCTGCAGCACCTGCTCGCGGATGGAGCGGGTCATATCGATGGTGGGGTTGGGCTGCGGCTTAAACGGCGTAAAGAGTAGCTCGTTGCGTAGATGCTCGGGAATCTTGCCCTCGATGCCAAAGACATAGCCCAGGTCAAGGGGGATATCGCAGGTAAAGACCGAGCGGCGCGAAAGCTCGAGCGCCTTGCGGATGGTCTTGAGCGTTGGTTTTTCGAGTGAGCCCGATACGGCAAGTACCACCGGCTGCAGACGCAGGCGCTTCTTGAGGATGCGCTTCATGTGCTGGCGGTAATCCTCTTCCTCCTCGACGCCCTCGCCGTCCGGGTCGATATCGGCATTGCGAGTGACGCGGATCAGCGCGCGGTCGAGCGGCTTATAGGAGCCAAAGCAGCTGTCCAGGCAGGCGAGGATGACGTCCTCGAGCAGAATGTAGGAGTAGGTGCCGGTGGGCGAGGGGATCTCGACCACGCGGTTCATCGAAGCGGGAATCTCAATCAGGCCCAGCAGACTTTCCTCGTCGGTGACTCCGTCCAGGCCGCAGGCCAGGTAGAGCGCACCGTTGCGCAGGTTGGGGAAGGGATGGCGTGGGTCGATCACCAGCGGTGAGATGACCGGCGACACGTAGGCCTGGAAGTAACGGGTGACAAAGGTGCGCTCCTCGGGCGTAAGCGAATCGATGCGGGCGCGGTGAACGCCCAGGGTGTCGAGCTTGCCCTCGATGTTCTTAAAGATGGACTCCCAACGGGTAAGGAGTCCGGGCAGCTCTGCCATGACAGCATCGACCTGCTCTGAGGCGGTCATATTGCTCTTGTTGTCGACAGGTTGCTTTTTGAGCTCGGCAAGGTCGGACAGGCCACCCACGCGCACCATGAGGAACTCATCGAGGTTTGACTCGAAGATCGAGACGAACTTAAGACGCTCGAACAGCGGCACAGACTCATCAAAAGCCTCGTCGAGCACACGGTTGTCAAAGCGTAGCCAGCTGAGCTCTCGGTTCTGCGTGTACGAGAAGTCGCGCGGCGGTTTGCGCAGCTTTGCGGCGGCTTGCTTTTTTTCGATTTTGCTCGGCATATGCATCTGTCCGTTCAGTCCCCGCAGGGGACGGTAGCCTAACACTATTTACTATTCTCTCAATTTAGTCGACTTGTGGCACGGACGTATTGTGCGAACGGTATCTTAACCTACTTCTTACGCTGACGAACCGAAGCACTAACGTCCGGTGCATTGAGCAAGCGATCTATATCCTCACTCAACTGGTGAGATTATATGAATAAGAATGATAACAAGCTGAATATAATTGAATGTAGGTCGAATCGAGGGCAAGCGTCATTTATATGCAGAAAACCGTTTTTGTTATGCAAATTGAATCATGGATAACTTTGAGTGTTCAATCTTGATTTCCTAGAAAAATAACGTTTACCTAGGAAAATCTGCTTTACGAAACTGAAGTGCATCATGGGAAATCATATGCGATATACCGTTCATCGCACTTTGTTGACCGTTCGGGGGCGAGGTGGAATTGCGGGTGGAATTTGGATATAACTAGAGCTGTCAGCAAGCAGCGTCCGCTATGGAAGGGCGCTGAGAGATTCGGCCGAAAGGCCCGAAAGAAAGGTAGGAGGCCATGACGAAAGGTCTGCACGTGCCTTCCGAGATCGGCAAGCTCAGGAAGGTCTGCCTGCACCGTCCCGGCGACGAGCTCCTCAACCTGCCGCCCGACGAGCTCGAGCGACTCCTGTTCGACGACGTCCCGTTCCTGGAGGTCGCGCAGCAGGAGCACGACACCTTCGCCCAGATCCTGAGGGACCAGGGCGTGGAGGTCCTCTATCTCGAGAACCTCGTCGCCGAGGTGTTCGACCAGGTCCCCGGCGCCCGCGCCGAGTTCACCGACCAGTACATCGCCGAGGCCGGCATCCGCGGCCAGCACATGCCGCAGATCGTCCGCGAGAAGCTGGACTCCATCGAGGACAACCTCGAGTTCGTCAAGAAGACCATGGCCGGCATGACCAAGTCCGAGATCGACATGCCCCTCACGGCGTCCACGACCCTCGACTCCCTGGTCAACTCCGAGTCCGAGTCCGACCTGATCATCGACCCGATGCCCAACCTCTACTTCACCCGCGACCCGTTCGCGGTCGTCGGCGAGGGCGTCAACCTCAACCGCATGTACTCGGTCACCCGCAACCGCGAGACCCTGTACGGCAAGTACGTCTTCAAGTACCACCCCGACTACAAGGACGTCTCCCTGTACTTCCGCCGCGACTGCCAGTTCCACACCGAGGGCGGCGACGTGCTGAACATCAACGAGAAGACCCTCGCCGTCGGCATCTCCCAGCGCACCCAGGCCGCCGCTATCGACGTCATGGCCCAGAACATCTTCTGGAACTCCGACTCCAAGGTCGAGCGCATCCTGGCCTTCGACATCCCGGTCTCGCGCGCCTTCATGCACCTCGACACGGTCTTCACCCAGATCGACGTCGATAAGTTCACGATCCACCCCGCCATCATGGGCACCCTGCGCGTCTACGAGCTGACCGCCGGCAAGAACCCGGGCGACGTGAACATCCGCCTGATCGAGGACACCCTCGAGCACGTCCTGGAGGACGCCACCGGCGTCGACCAGGTCAAGCTGATCCCCTGCGGCGGCGGCGACCCGATCGCGGCCTCCCGCGAGCAGTGGAACGACGGCTCCAACACCCTGTGCGTCGAGCCCGGCAAGATCTGCGTCTACGCCCGCAACACCGTCACCAACGACGTGCTGTACAAGGAGGGCCTGGACCTTCTCGTCGTGCCCTCCGCCGAGCTCTCCCGCGGCCGCGGCGGCCCGCGCTGCATGAGCATGCCCTTCTGGCGCGAGGACCTCTAAGGTCTTCAAGGACCCGTACAGGTCATAATACATACATCTAGCTGCCATTAGATGTCTCCCATTGGGGCGGTGCGGGTTTTCGCACCGCCCCAATCTTGTATGAGGAACGTCAACACGATTAGATGACTGCTTTTGTAAGGAGCTTGGCCATGGACATCAAGACGATTGGCGTTGAGGAATGGCTCAACGTTTGGGAGAAGAGCGCCACGTGGGACATCGCCCAGTCGACGATCTCGTCGCTCACCATGGGCGAGCTGCGCGCGCTCGATGAACAGGACGGCGCCACGTTCTACGAGCGCCTGGACCGCGAGAAGATGAACTACGGCTGGATCGAGGGCTCGCCGGAGTTTAAGGCCGAGGTTGCCAAGCTGTATCGTCGGGAGGTCAATCCCGATCACATTCTGCAGACCAATGGCTGCACGGGCGCTAACCTCAACGCCATCATGGCTGTAGTCGAGCCCGGCGACCACGTTATCGCCGAGTGGCCTACCTATGCGCCGCTCTATGAGATCCCGCGTACGCTCGGTGCCGAGGTCGAGTATTGGGAGCTTCGCGAGGAGCTCGGCTGGAAGCCCGATATCGAGGAACTCAAGCGCTTGGTGCGCCCCAACACGAAGCTTATCTGCATCAATAACGCATCGAACCCCATCGGTACGGTGCTTGATGTCGATATGCTCGGCCAGATTGCCGAGATTGCCCGCTCGGTGGGCGCCTATGTGCTGTGCGACGAGGTGTACCTGCCGCTTGAGAACACCGAGGACTTTATGTCGATGGCCGATGTGTACGAGAAAGCCATCGTCACCAACTCGGTGTCCAAGACCTATTCGACGCCTGCGGCCCGCGTGGGCTGGGTTGTGGCAGACGAAGAGGTATCTAACCGCATCCGCACGTACCGCGACTACACCATGATTTGCGGCGGCGTGTTCAACGACGCCCTGGCGACCTATGTGATCAAGCACAAGGACAAGATCCTCAAGCGCAACCGCAAGATCGTGTTTGGAAACCGCGATATCGCGCAGGCTTGGATCGACACGCAGCACCGCGTTTCCTGGACGGCGCCGCAGGGCGTGTCCACCTCGTTTATCAAGCTGGATATTCCCGAGGACGACGAGGAGTTCTGCAAGCGCCTGCTGGCCGAGAGGGGAGTGCTGTTGGTTCCCGGTAGCCGCTTTGAGCTTCCCTGCGGCGCGCGCCTGGGCTACTGTGCGAGCGAGGAAGTTCTTCGCGAGGGCCTGAGGCTTCTGGGCGAGGCCCTGGCGGAGTTCGATCGCTAGGGCCCCGACGGCTCTCGAGGCCGCTCAAATCTGCCTACGATTATCGATAACAGGCCCGTTTCCCATGAGGGGAGCGGGCCTGTTTTTCTATACCGAGAAGTCAAGTTGTTACAAATGGGGCCGTAAAGCGAGCCAGTATCCGCTGGGCCTTATACTGAGCTTCCGGTGAACGGTATCCAGCGTCTGGTAAACGGTAATCTGTTTGCCAAAAATGAATAGGACTAACTTCTTTCTGAATAAAAATCAAAATGGTTGAGACGCAGCGAGAATTGCGAATTCTATTCATATCGTTGCACGAAATATGCAATTTGAGGGTGGTTTAGCAAAGATTAGTTTCAATTGATTTTTCGGTTAATAAGGCATTTAAGCACGTAAATACACTTTATTAAATCAAAGTGTGCCATGCGTGAAGTATATGTGTATGCCGTTCACCCCTCATATAAAACCGTTCGGGGGCGAGGTGGAAGTATGAACTAATTTTGGATATAAATATGTCGTCAGCAATAACGCCTCACACGGAGGGGCGCTAACGAATCGGCCCTGACAGGGGCCCGAAAGAAAGGTAGGAGGCCATGACGAAAGGTCTGCACGTGCCTTCCGAGATCGGCAAGCTCAGGAAGGTCTGCCTGCACCGTCCCGGCGACGAGCTCCTCAACCTGCCGCCCGACGAGCTCGAGCGACTCCTGTTCGACGACGTCCCGTTCCTGGAGGTCGCGCAGCAGGAGCACGACACCTTCGCCCAGATCCTGAGGGACCAGGGCGTGGAGGTCCTCTATCTCGAGAACCTCGTCGCCGAGGTGTTCGACCAGGTCCCCGGCGCCCGCGCCGAGTTCACCGACCAGTACATCGCCGAGGCCGGCATCCGCGGCCAGCACATGCCGCAGATCGTCCGCGAGAAGCTGGACTCCATCGAGGACAACCTCGAGTTCGTCAAGAAGACCATGGCCGGCATGACCAAGTCCGAGATCGACATGCCCCTCACGGCGTCCACGACCCTCGACTCCCTGGTCAACTCCGAGTCCGAGTCCGACCTGATCATCGACCCGATGCCCAACCTCTACTTCACCCGCGACCCGTTCGCGGTCGTCGGCGAGGGCGTCAACCTCAACCGCATGTACTCGGTCACCCGCAACCGCGAGACCCTGTACGGCAAGTACGTCTTCAAGTACCACCCCGACTACAAGGACGTCTCCCTGTACTTCCGCCGCGACTGCCAGTTCCACACCGAGGGCGGCGACGTGCTGAACATCAACGAGAAGACCCTCGCCGTCGGCATCTCCCAGCGCACCCAGGCCGCCGCTATCGACGTCATGGCCCAGAACATCTTCTGGAACTCCGACTCCAAGGTCGAGCGCATCCTGGCCTTCGACATCCCGGTCTCGCGCGCCTTCATGCACCTCGACACGGTCTTCACCCAGATCGACGTCGATAAGTTCACGATCCACCCCGCCATCATGGGCACCCTGCGCGTCTACGAGCTGACCGCCGGCAAGAACCCGGGCGACGTGAACATCCGCCTGATCGAGGACACCCTCGAGCACGTCCTGGAGGACGCCACCGGCGTCGACCAGGTCAAGCTGATCCCCTGCGGCGGCGGCGACCCGATCGCGGCCTCCCGCGAGCAGTGGAACGACGGCTCCAACACCCTGTGCGTCGAGCCCGGCAAGATCTGCGTCTACGCCCGCAACACCGTCACCAACGACGTGCTGTACAAGGAGGGCCTGGACCTTCTCGTCGTGCCCTCCGCCGAGCTCTCCCGCGGCCGCGGCGGCCCGCGCTGCATGAGCATGCCCTTCTGGCGCGAGGACCTCTAAGTCTTTCCGTTTCCGGTGCGGTCCCCCTACAACCGCACCGGTTTCGCCCGTCAAACGGGCAACACTAATACTTACGTAATTCATTTTTTCGAAAGGAAACGAACCATGGGTGTTAACCTCTCCGGCCGTAGCTTCCTCAAGCTCCTCGACCTCTCCACCGAGGAGATCGAGTACTTGCTCAAGCTTTCCAAGAACTTCAAGGACATGAAGCGCGCTGGCGTTCCGCACCGCTATCTCGAGGGCAAGAACATCGTTCTACTCTTCCAGAAGACCTCCACTCGTACCCGCTGCGCCTTCGAGGTCGGCGGCATGGATTTGGGCATGGGCGTCACCTACCTCGATCCCGGTTCGTCGCAGATGGGCAAGAAGGAGTCCATCGAGGACACCGCTCGCGTTCTCGGCCGCATGTATGACGGCATCGAGTTCCGTGGCTTTGCCCAGGACGACGTCGAGGAGCTCGCTGCCAAGTCCGGCGTCCCCGTGTGGAACGGCCTGACCACCGAGTGGCACCCCACCCAGATGCTCGCCGACATCCTGACCGTCCAGGAGAACTTCAACTACGACATCAAGGGCAAGACCCTCGTCTTCATGGGCGACTGCAAGAACAATGTCGCTCGCTCCCTCATGGTTGTCTGCTCCAAGCTCGGCATGAACTTCGTGGCCTGCGGCCCCGAGGAGTGCATGCCCGCTGACGACGTCATCGAGGCCTGCAAGCCCATCGCCGAGGCTAACGGCTGCACCATCAAGCTGACCACCGACGTCAAGGACGGCGTCACCGGTGCTGACGTTATCTACACCGACGTGTGGGTCTCCATGGGCGAGCCCGACGAGGTCTGGGCCGAGCGCATCGCTCAGCTCACCCCGTATCGCGTTACCTCCGAGGTCATGGCTATGGCCAACCCGGGTGCCATCTTCCTGCACTGCCTGCCCAGCTTCCACGACACCAACACCACGATTGGCGCCGAGAAGTGCGAGCAGTTCGGCATCACCGAGCAGGAGGTCACCGACGAGGTCTTCGAGAGCCCCGCTTCCAAGGTCTTCGACGAGGCCGAGAACCGCATGCACACCATCAAGGCTGTCATGTACGCCACGCTCAAGTAAGAGCATCTAGCATCTCGCTCGGGGTGTATTGCTGCACACCCCGAGCGGCTTTGTCTGGTAAATATCTCGCGTCGGGCGGTGGGCACGGCACGGAAGATCCGCTTCGCACGAGAAAGTTAAATGATTTATGAAGGGGGGATGAGAACCATGACTGAGACCGCTAAGAAAAAGCGCGGCATGCCTTCATCGTTCACCATTCTTCTAGCTCTGCTGGCAATTGTCGCAGTGATTACCGTTATCGTCTCCGGCACGTCCGGCGGCGCGGTTACTGCCGCCCGTCTGAGCGATTTCTGCACCGCTCCGATTAAGGGCTTCGCTGACGCTCTGCCCGTCTGCCTCTTCGTTATGATCCTGGGCGGCTTCCTCGGTATGATGACCGAGACCGGCGCCCTGGACAACGGCATCGCCGTTCTGGTGCAGAAGCTTAAGGGCAACGAGATTATGCTCATTCCTGTCCTTATGCTCATCTTCTCCCTCGGTGGTACCACCTATGGTATGTGCGAGGAGACCGTTCCCTTCTACGCCCTGCTCGCCGCTACCATGATGGCCGCTGGCTTCGACCCCATGGTCGGCGCCGCTACCGTCCTGCTCGGCGCTGGCTGCGGCTGCCTGGGCTCCACGGTTAACCCGTTCGCCGTCGGCGCTGCCGTCGACGCTCTGACCGGCGTTGGCATTGAGGTCAACCAGTCCATCATCATCGGCCTTGGTGCCGTCCTGTGGATTGTCACTACCGCTATGTCCATTGTCTTCGTGATGAACTATGCCAAGAAGGTCAAGGCTGACAAGGGTTCCACCATCCTGTCGATGCAGGAGCTCAAGGACGCCGAAGAGGCTCACGGCAAGGCTGCTTCCGAGGTCCACAAGGAGGTCAAGCTCACCGGTCGTCAGAAGGGTGTTCTGATCGCCTTCGCCTTCACCTTCGTCGTCATGATCGTCGGCTTCATTCCGCTGGCCGACCTCAACGAGGGCGTCGCTAACTTCTTCGACGCTGGCGCTGTCTACGACGCCGACGGTAATGCCGTCGTCCAGGGCTGGTCTGCCCTGATCACCGGCCTGCCCATTGGCCAGTGGTACTTCGACGAGGCTTCCACCTGGTTCTTCCTCATGGCCGTCCTGATCGGTATCATCGGTGGCCTGTCCGAGAAGCAGATCGTTAACACCTTCATCACCGGCGCTGCCGACATGATGTCCGTTGTTCTCGTCATCGCCCTCGCCCGTGGTATCTCCGTCCTCATGGCTAACACCGGCCTCGACGTCTTCGTCCTCGACGCTGCCGCCAATGCCCTGGCTGGCCTGTCCGGCGTGATCTTCGCTCCCATGAGCTTCCTGGTCTACTTCGGCCTGTCCTTCCTGATCCCCTCGACCTCCGGTATGGCCACCGTCTCCATGCCCATCATGGGACCGCTGGCTGTTAAGCTTGGCTTCTCGCCTGAGGTCATGGTCATGATCTTCTCCGCCGCCATCGGTGTCGTGAACCTGTTCACCCCGACCTCCGGCGCCATCATGGGCGGTCTCGCCCTGGCCAAGATCGAGTGGACGACCTGGCTCAAGTTTGCCCTTAAGCTCATCGTCGCGCTCTCCGTCGTCTGCGCCATCATCCTGACCGTCGCTTGCGTGTTGATCTAAGTACCCAACGGGTACCCCACGGAAACCTTGACGATCCTGTAAAGGATCATCTGGTCATCGTCTGTCCGGTGGGGTCAACCCACCGGTAGACTCCTACCTTTAGCCCCCTCCCGTTCCGTGCGCGGGAGGGGGCGCTCTTGTGTTCCGGCGTTTTACCAAACGCCGGAACCACTCGACGCTGCAAGCCCGCCAGAGCGGCAATCTGACGTTCAATCGTCGGGCATGGCCAAAAGGCCTATGCCCTCCTCTTTCACGTCACCTTGCTCGCTCTGGCGGGCTTTCGCTGACTTATGCTCCACCTGTGACGTTTCCATTATTGATACAAAGGCCAGGTTTGTTTGAACCAAAAAGGGGAAGTTGCGGTGGGCGTGTTTGGTTGGTGCCTGTTGATGGTCTGGGTATCGGGGAGGGCGGGCTCCGTTATAATCGCCTAGAACATTAAATGGAAACGGGACGGGAGCCATATATGCGTCAGGGTTTCGACAACGCGAAGTATATCGAGCTGCAGGCCGCTCATATTAAGGAGCGCATCTCGCAGTTTGGCGGCAAGCTGTATTTGGAGTTTGGCGGCAAGCTGTTTGACGACTATCACGCGAGCCGCGTGCTGCCGGGTTTTGAGCCGGACAGCAAGTTTCGCATGCTTAAGAGCATTGCCGACGACGTCGAGGTCATCATCGCCATTAACGCGAACCACATCGAGAAGAACAAGGCTCGCGGTGACCTGGGTATTACCTATGACGAGGACGTTTTGCGCCTGGTCGACCTGTTCCGCGGCAACGGTTTTGCTGTCGCGGCCGTGGTTATCACCCAGTACGCCGGCCAGCCCGCCGCCGATGTGTTCCGCAATCGCCTGAACGCGCTCGGCATTCCTGCCAAGCTGCACTATCCCATCGAGGGCTATCCGCACGACGTCGACCTGATCGTGTCTGACGACGGCTATGGCAAGAACGAGTTTGTCGAGACCACTCGTCCGCTCGTTGTGGTCACCGCTCCCGGCCCTGGCTCGGGCAAGCTCGCCACCTGCCTGTCTCAGCTCTATCACGAGCACAAGCACGGCACCGCCGCCGGCTATGCCAAGTTCGAGACTTTCCCGGTCTGGAATCTGCCCCTCACGCATCCGGTCAACATCGCCTATGAGGCCGCCACGGCCGACCTTGACGATGCCAATATCATCGACTCCTTCCACTTGGAGGCCTACAACAAGACCACGGTCAACTACAACCGTGACGTCGAGGCCTTCCCGGTGGTCCGTGCTCTGATGGAAAAGATCCTGGGCAAGAGCCCCTACCAGAGCCCCACGGACATGGGCGTCAATATGGTCGGTTTTGCCATTACCGATGACGATGCCTGCCGCGACGCTTCCAAGATGGAGATCGTCCGCCGCTACTTTACCGCGGTCGAAAATGTGCGCCGTACCGGCGTGGGCGATGAGCAGGTTGATCGTCTCAAGATCATTATGAAGAAGGCCGGTATCGACAAGAACTACTCGCCGGCACGCTCGGCCGCTCTTACCAGGGAGCAGCTGACGGGTGGCCCCGTAGGCGCCATGGTCATGCCCGATGGCTCCGTGGTGACCGGCAAGACTTCCACGCGCTTGGGCGCCGCGAGCTCGCTCATCATGAATGCACTTAAGCATGTCTCGGGCGTTGACCTTGAGCTCGAGGTCATTAGCGATGAGGCGATCGAGCCTATCAGCAAGCTCAAGACGCATTTCCTGGGTAGCAAGAACCCGCGCCTGCACACCGACGAGACGCTTATGGCGCTCTCGATCACCTCGGCAACGAGCGAGACGGCGGCCCGCGTCCTTTCGGGCCTGGAGCAGCTGCGTGGCTGCGATGCCTTCTTTAGCGTGATCATCTCGCCGACGGACGAGACGGTGCTGCGCAAGCTGGGCATCAACGTGTGCTGCGAGCCCAAGTTCGAGCGCCGTGGTTTCTTCCACCGCTAAGCCTGGATAAATTGGTCTGAAAGGGGCGCATCGAATATACATTCGGTGTGTCCCTTTTATCAACAAAGCTACCGTTTAACCTAAAATTAGCCCGTTTACCTGCCTATAAGCGATTTGAGCGGTATACAATAACCCTAATTGTTTCATCCTTTTGCGGGGATGCCGCATGATGGATGTTGCCGGCCATCATGGGGTGTGCCGGTCGCGCACGGTGCAAGTGATGCCCGTGCTCGGTTTGAGGAGGCTGCCATGGCTGGCAAGGGTCGTGCGAGTGTCAACGATATGAAGCGTGTCGAGGTGCAGGTGCTGATGGAGATTGCACAGCAGTCCGAAGACAACGGCGGATTTTATGGCTTTTCGCGAAAGACGCTTGCCGAGCGTGTGGGGGTGTCTCCGTATCGCGCCCGCGCGGCAATTGAACGCTTGGAATCCGAAGACATCATTGAGGTCGTCTCGCGCTACAGCGACGACGGCGGCCAGCTCGCAAATGGTATTTGTCTTACGGAGCGTGGCGAATGGTATCTAGAGGGCATCCGTGCCGGTATGCTCGTGCAGGACTTGATCAAGGACGAAGTCGCCGATCGATAACGGCGCGCATTCATAGTGGAAACGACGCCGCCTGGGCAACTGGGCGGCGTTTTGTTTCGAGATGGAGAAATGCGATTGCGCGTAAGAAAAATTGTGTGCGGCGCGCGTCGCGAGTATTACAATGAAGACCCGTAAGATGTGTATGGACAACTTCTACGGGAAGCGCAGGTAACTCAATATGACCAAGCATGTGTTCGTGACCGGCGGCGTGGTTTCGTCTCTGGGCAAGGGTATTACCGCGGCCTCGCTGGGCCGTCTGCTCAAGTCGCGCGGCTACAAGGTAACGATGCAAAAGGCCGACCCGTATCTGAACGTCGACCCCGGCACCATGAGCCCGTTCCAGCATGGCGAGGTCTTTGTGACCGAGGACGGCTACGAGTCCGATCTGGACCTGGGCCACTACGAGCGCTTTATTGATGAGAACCTGACCCGCGATTCCAACTTTACGACTGGTGCCATCTATAAGAGCCTGATCGCCCGTGAACGTCGCGGTGACTTTTTGGGCGGCACCGTGCAGGTGATTCCGCACGTCACGAACGCCATTAAGGATAAGTTCCGTCGTATTGAGGAGCAGACCGGCTCCGACGTGGTCATCACTGAGTTGGGCGGCACCATCGGTGACATCGAGTCGCAGCCGTTTGTCGAGGCCATCCGCCAGTATCGCAAGGAGGCCGGCCCCGAGAACGTCTGCTACATCCACGTGTCGCTCGTTCCCTATATCGCCGCCGCCCACGAGGTCAAGACCAAGCCGACGCAGCACTCCGTCAAGGAGCTCCGCAGCTTTGGTATCCAGCCCGATATTATCGTTCTGCGCTCCGATCACCATATCGACGATGCCATCCGCGGCAAGATCGCAAGCTTCTGCGACGTCGACACCGACTGCGTCTTTACCAACGAGGACTGTGCGAGCATCTACGATGTTCCGCAGCTGCTCGCCGAGCAGGACTTTGACCTGCGCATTTGCGAGCGTCTGGGTCTGGACCCGCGTGAGCGCGACATGAGTCAGTGGAACGAGTTCCTGCGCAAGCAGAACCATGCCAACCAGCACGCCGACAAGGTGAAGATCGCCGTCGTGGGCAAGTATACGCAGCTGCCCGATGCCTACCTGTCGGTTATCGAGGCCCTGCACCACGCTGGTGTGTTCTACGATCGCCACGTTGACGTGCAGCTGGTCGATGGCGAGAGCCTCGACGAGCAGAATGTCTCCGAGGTCCTGGGTGACGCCTCGGGCATCTTGGTCCCTGGCGGCTTTGGCAAGCGCGCCCTGGAGGGCAAGATCCTCGCGGCCGAGTTCGCCCGCGAGCACAAGATTCCGTATCTGGGCATTTGCCTGGGTATGCAGGTGGCCGTGTGCGAATTTGCCCGCAACGTCGTCGGCCTTGCCGGCGCCAGCTCTTCCGAGTTCGATCCGGATGGCCCGTATAGTGTCATCGACCTGATGAGCTCGCAGGAGGACGTGACCGAGAAGGGCGGCACCATGCGTCTGGGTGCCTATCCGTGCAAGCTTGCTGCCGATTCCCTCGCGCGCGAGGCCTATGGCGAGGAGCTCGTCTACGAGCGTCACCGTCACCGTTTTGAGTTCAACAACGCCTTCCGTGACCAGCTCGAGGACGCCGGTCTGGTTATCTCGGGTCTTTCGCCCGACGAGCGTCTGGTTGAGATGGTCGAGCTGCCGCGCGACGTGCATCCGTGGTATGTGGCAACCCAGGCTCATCCCGAGTTCAAGAGTCGCCCGACCAACCCGCAGCCGCTGTTCCGCGAGTTCGTGCGCGCTTCGATCGGCCAGCACGAGGGTGTCGACCGTCTGCAGGTGACGCCCATGAACCTCGCTACGGACTAAGGGTGCCGGAGAACCAAGAACATACCGAAGCTACTCCCTCGTCGCTCGCTGTGGTGGCGGGGGAGTATCTCGATTACCTTGCGGTCGAGCGGGGTTTGGCGCGCAATACGATTGCGGCCTACCGTCGTGACCTGACGACGTACTGCGCCTATCTGGAGCGGGCTGACATTGCGTCTTTTGAAGATGTGAGCCGTCAGGTCGTGGAGGGCTTTGTTGCCGATCGCCGCGACGGAGGCTATTCCGACGCCTCGGTGGAGCGCGCGCTTGCTGCCGTGAAGGGTCTGCATGCCTTTTTGGTGCGCGATGGGGCCGTGGCCCAAAACCCGACGGCGGCGTTGCGCCTGCCCAAAAAGGCAGATCGCCTGCCGGAATACCTTTCGGTGGAGGATGTCTCGGCACTGCTCGATCAAGACTTTCCCGAGGGCGAGATGGGGCTGCGCGATCATGCCATCTTGGAAGTGCTTTACGGTTGCGGCTTGCGCGTGAGCGAGCTGGTTGGGCTCGATGTGGGCGATATCCATATCGATGACGGGTTTGTCCTGGTGCGCGGTAAGGGCTCCAAGGAGCGTCTGGCCCCGTTGGTGGGAAGCGCGGCGCGAGCCCTGACACACTATATAGGTGACGGGCGCGCTCTCCTGGCCGCCCATGCTCACGGGACGGAGACCTTGGCGGTCTTTTTAAATAAGAACGGATGTCGCCTGTCGCGCCAGGCTGTGCATGCGATATGCGAGCGGTATGGGCGCCAGGTGGGGCTGGTGGGGCTCCATCCCCATACCTTGCGCCACTCCTTTGCCACCCACATGCTCGCGGGCGGTGCCGACCTGCGTGTGCTGCAGGAGATTTTGGGCCATGCCGATATCTCGACCACACAGGTCTACACGCATGTCGACCGCACGCAACTGACCGAGGTCTATCTGGCGGCGCATCCGCTGGCACATCGCTAGTACCTCGCTGACCTGCATATTTATAAATATTAAGGGGGACGGGCCCCAGATTGCCGAGACGCACTTTTGCGCGCATGGGCAATCTGGGGCCCGCCCCATTTTTCGCCAGACACCGGCGCGGCGGTGGGCCGTGTGTGTCGTGGGTGGGGGAGTTTGGGGGCGATGTGAACGGCGTGTAAAGGGACGTAAAAATCGCCTCAAGGTCAACTTGAAGGTTGAGGTTCGCGGGCGTGGTTCTACAGGTGGCATCCCGCCTTTGCTGCAAACACAATATATTGTGTTTTCGAACATATGCTCGGGGGTGTTTTACAACATATTAGGGGTGGAGTGGTGGGGCGGGGTGGGGGAAGGGGTGGGGAAAGGTGTTGAAAAATGGGGCGGTTCCCCATATTATTGATGACGTCGACAGGCGGGGTGGTTCCCCGCGTACGTGCCATCTGAGTAACCGAGGGGAGGGCGCACATGGGAATGACGGGTGCATACGAGCGCAATCTCGATGCAAAAGGTCGTCTATCCCTGCCTGCACCCCTTCGCGAGGAGCTTGGAGAGCACGTTCGCGTGTTCAAAGCCCTGGATGTCGATGCTCTGTACGTGTTCTCTGCCGAGGCCTTCGATAAGTGGGTCGAAGGACTCTTCGCGGGTCGTGAGGGCCACGAGGGTTTTAACCCGCGTGACATCAACGACCAGAAGCTCATGAGGGCGATTAACAAGCGCACCACGTCGATGGATGTGGACAGCGCGGGTCGTATCGGTCTTTCTGAGTCTCTCCGCAAGCAGGCGAACCTCGACCGCGAGGTCACGGTTGTGGGCAACTACGACCACCTTGAGGTTTGGGACCGCGCTACGGCCGATGAGGACGATGACGACGAGGCCCTGCTGGACCTCTTCTTCTCGTAAGGGCAAGGCACGAGTAACGGATGGAGCGTGGGATCTTGACACAAGAATATCGGCATGAACCTGTCATGCTCGGCGAAGTGCTTGAGTCGCTGCAGCTAAAGAGCGGCTCCGTCGTCTGCGACTGCACCCTTGGCGGTGCCGGCCATTCGGTAAAGATGGCCGCGCAGGTGGGGGAGACCGGCCTTTTGCTCGGCGTCGATCAGGACGACATGGCCCTCGAGGCCGCTGGCGCCCGTCTGGACCGCGAGGTTCCCGGCGTACCGCACCAGCTGCTGAAGGGCAACTTCGGCGACTTGGACGAGCTGCTTTGCTCGGCCGAGGTGCCCGGGGTCGATGGCTTCCTGTTCGACTTGGGCGTTTCGTCGCCGCAACTCGATATCCCTGGCAGGGGCTTTTCGTACAATGAGGACGCCCCATTGGACATGCGGATGGATCCGGGTAACAACACCTTAAACGCAGCTGAGGTCATCAACACCTATAACGAACACGACCTCGCCCGGATTCTACGCGTCTACGGCGAAGAGAAGTTTGCCTCGCAGATCGCGCGTGAGATCGTGCGCCGCCGCGAGCATGAGCCGATTGAAACCACCGGCCAGTTTGTCGAGATCATCAAGGCTGGTATCCCCGCTGCCGCTCGTCGGCATGGCGGACACCCAGCCAAGAAGAGTTTTCAGGCCATTCGCATCGAGGTCAATCACGAACTCGATGTGCTCGAGCGAGGGCTTGACGCCGCCACAAGGTGGCTCAACCCGGGTGGACGCATCTGCGTCATCTCGTATCACTCGCTCGAGGACCGTATCGTAAAGAACCACTTTAAGGAGATGAGCCAGGGGTGCACGTGTCCGCCGGAGATTCCGGTGTGCGTGTGCGGCAACGTGCCGATACTCAAGGTCATCACCCGCAAACCCCTGGTTGCCCAACCCGATGAGGTTGCGCGCAACCCTCGGGCGAGATCAGCCAAGATCCGCGTGGCGCAGCGTCTGTAGACGCGACCGCGCGATATTGGACCTCCCGCTCGTACCACAAACGAAGCTTAAACACACTACCAACGTACTCGGGATGGGAGGCGGCATATCATGGGCTACAACACTTCAAACGCAGCACTCGCCTATGATATGAACGCCATGCCCGCCTATCGTGAGGCACCGCAGGCCCCCGTTGCTCCCCGCGAGCAGCGCACGCCGCGCTTTGATGTCTACACGGGCGCGGGCCGTCAGGCAAACCAGGCGGTAAGCCCGGTTTTCATGAGCGTTCTTAAAACGTTTTGCATCATTGCGGCCATCTTCATGACGATCGGTGTCGCCCGTGTGGCGCTCGCCGGCGTTACGGCCCAGGTGCTCAACAGCAACGCCGCGCTTACCAACACGCTCGAGAAGGCGACCGATGAGAGCTCCGACCTGGAGGTCATGCATTCGGTCTATGGTGCCGACACGCGCATTCGCGACCTTGCGGGCGCTTATGGCATGGTGGAGCCCAGCGAGAGCGTTACACTTGATTTTTCGCAGGATGCAGCCGCGGGCGCTAGCTCGACCGCGACCGCTCAGTAACAAGACGGTAGCTGAGTATGACAAATGACTATCGCCGCGGCTCCGACGGGGGTCGCGGTTCTGGACGTCCCTCATCGCGGGGACGTTCTGGTTATCAAGGAACGGGTCGGCCATCTTACAACGCGAGGCCGTCCTATGGCAACGACCCCGCGTCGCGTCTCCGTGGCTCGAATGGTCCTCAAATGCATAACACCAGACCGCGCAAGAGCTCGTCGACCGAATGGCTCACGGGCACGCCGCTGCCCCGTCGCAAAGCCGTCATGGGCTTCATCGGGTTTGGCTTGGGTTTGGGCGTCCTTCGCCTTGCCGACTATCAAATCGTGGAAGCCGATAAGTTACGCGACCGCGCCGATGCACGTCGCTTGCTTGCGCAGACGCTGTATGCCAAGCGCGGTACCATCTACGACCGTAACGGCAACGTGCTGACGTCGTCGGTCGAATGTCGTAACATCGCCGTGAATCCGCAGCTTATCGAGGACGTTGACAAAACGGTATCGGCGCTGGTCAAAGCTACGGGCATCGATAAAAAGACCTGTCGCGAGCTCGTTGAGTCGGATGGCACCTGGGTGTATATCAAACGTCAGGTGGACGAGGATGATGTCGCGGCGCTGGAGAAGAAGAACCTGCCAGGCGTGCTCTTTGAGCAGGCCATGAAGCGCGTGTACCCCTACGGCAACCTGGCATCGCAGGTGCTTGGCGTGGTAAACGTGGACAACGACGGTCTGACGGGCCTCGAAAAACAGTACAACAAGCTTTTGACCGGAACGAACGGTTCGCTGGTGCGCGAGCGGGCGAGGGACGGTAGCTATATCGCGGGCGGCGCCTATAAGAAGGTTGCCGCGGTGGACGGCGTGGACATCGTGACGACGCTCGATGTCAATATCCAGCGTGCCGCCGAGGACGCCCTGGCCGAGGCGGTCGAAAAGACCAAGGCCAAGAATGGCTCGGCCCTGGTCACCGATCCCACGACGGGCGAGATTCTGGCGGCATGCTCGTATCCGACATATGACCAGGCCGATCTGGAAAACGCCAAGACCGAGGACATGAACTTGCGCCTGGTTACCGATGCCTATGAGCCCGGCTCGGTCTTTAAGACGCTCGTGGCCGGTGCCGGCTTCGACTTGGGCGCCGTGCGTTCGAGCACGTCGTTTGAGGTGCCGGCGAGCATTAAGGTTGGCGACGACACCGTTACCGACGCCGACAAGCGCGACTACACCATGACCATGGACGTGCGCGAGATGATGCGCCGTTCGTCCAATGTGGGCTTTGTCCTGGTGGGACGCAAGATCGGTGCCGATGATTTTGCCACCTATGTGGACAAGTGGGGTATCGGCCATAGCTCCGGTGTCGATTTTCCGGGTGAGAGTCTGGGCATCGTCAAGGAGCGCGACCAGTACGACGGCGCCACGCTGGGCTCGATGAGCTTTGGCCAGGCGCTGTCCGTCTCGCCGATTGAGGTCGCACGTGCCGTGGGCGGCATCGCGAACGGCGGCGTGATGATGACGCCGCACTTCTATAAGTCCAGCAAGGGCGATGAGAAGGACTGGGGCGAAGGCGAGCGTGCGATTTCGGAGGACGCTGCCGCCCAGGTGACATCGTGCATGCAGACGGTCGTGTCCGAAGGCACGGGCGTTGGCGGTGCGGTCGATGGCTATGACGTGGCGGGCAAGACCGGTACGGCCGAGCGTGCTGACGAGAACGGCGGTTACCTCAAGGAGAACTACATGTCGTCCTTTATGGGCTTTGCGCCGGCACAATCGCCCAAGGTGCTGTGCTATATCACACTCGATGGAACGCCGAGCGGCTCGGATGCCGCCGCGGTGCCATTCCAGTCCATTATGGCCAACGCGCTCGACGTGCTGGGTATCCCGCGCACGAAGTAGGGGGTTACAATCTTGAGCGTGGTCTGCCGTTTGATCTGAAGGGTGTTCACATGCCCTGCACCACGCGCGCATGGCACTGGGATACAATACGCCGATAGCATTATTAGGTTTACAGGGGAGCTGCAATGATAGAGATCGCCGTCAACAACCTCGCGGCCTCGACGGGGGCCCGAACCGTGACGGAAGAAGTCGATCGGGTATGCCGCGGGTGCGTTATCGACTCGCGTCAGGTCGAGGAGGGGACGATCTTTGTCGCCTTCCCCGGCGAAAAGGTCGACGGCAATGATTTTGCCTCCCGTGCCATTGAGTCGGGTGCCGGTGCCGTCGTGATGACGCGCGAACCCGATGCCGAGCTGGTTTCGCTGGCGCAGGACAAGGGATGCGCCATCTTGCTGACCGACGACCCCGAGGAGTTCTTGCTGCGCCTGGCGCATGTATATCGCTTGGAGCTTGGCTGCCTGGTCGTCGGCATTACCGGTTCGATTGGCAAGACGACGACCAAGGACGTGCTCGCCGCCGTGCTCGCCAAGCGTTATCGCGTCTGGGCCACGAAGGGCAATTTCAACAACCTGATCGGCATGCCGCTCACGGTGCTTTCCGCTCCGGCCGATACCGAGGTTCTGGTGCTCGAGATGGGCATGAACCATTTTCATGAGATTGAGCGCCTGTCCCAGTCTGCCAACCCCAATCTTGCCATCGTGAGCAAGATCGGAACCTCCCATATCGGTATTCTGGGCAGCCGCGAGAACATCGCCCGCGCCAAGTCCGAGATTGTCCAGGGCATGTGCGCCGCCGGCGACTTCTCGCCGTTGCTGGTGTTGGGCGGCGAGGACGACTTTACGCCGTTCATTCGCGATACGTTCGCCCAGCCTGCGGGTATTGACGTGATGCTGGCCGGTGTCTCGGACGACGACGAGGTCCGCGCACGCGACATTCGCGTCGACGACGAGGGCCATCCGGTCTTTACGCTCGACTTTGGTCAGGGCGACACGGTCGATACCATGCTGGCCATTCCCGGCGTGCAGTCCGTGCCCAATGCCGTCAAGGCCGCCGCGGTCGCCTATCGTCTGGGCGTGACGCCCGAGCAGATCGATGCTGCCTTTAGGGGTCTTACGATCACCGGCCACCGTCAGGAGATCAAGCGCGCCAAGAGCGGAGCACGCATCATCGACGACTCCTATAACGCCAGTGCCGAGTCTATGGCTGCCGGCCTCGATTTGCTGTGCTCGCTCATCTGTGACGGTTCGCGCATGGCGATCCTGGGCGAGATGGGCGAGATGGGCGACGAGGCTCCCCGCATGCATGAGCTCGTGGGCGCCTATGCCGCTGCCAAGAAGCTCGACATGCTCGCGTGCGTCGGCGGCGAGCTGGCTCAGCTCATGGCCGATGCCGCACGTATGATGGGTATGGATGAGGACCGCATCCAGGTGTTCTCCGATTATCAGCAGGTGCTCGACCGCATGGGCGGCGCGCTTGAAAATCATGATGTTGTACTGGTCAAGGGTTCCCGTTTTGTTGAGCTCGACCGCTTTGTGGAAGGTGTGTGCTAGCCCATGTTCGGCAATCCCTCGTATCCTACGTATCAGGCCTTTTTGGGACTTGGCATTGCGGCCGCCATTGCGTTGCTGCTTATGCCGTGGTGGATCAAGCTGCTGAAGGTCGAGGGTATCGGCCAGCAGGTCCGAGCCGACGGCCCCAAGCGTCATTTGATTAAACAGGGTACGCCGACCATGGGCGGTGTCATCATCCTTGTCGCGATCTCGCTGACCTGCCTGCTGATGGGCAAACTCACCACCGAGCTCGTGCTCGTGCTGCTTGCCACGCTGGCCACCGGCGTTCTGGGCCTGATCGACGACCTGACCTCCGTTACGCATGGGCGCTCGCTCGGTCTGACGCCTCATGCCAAGATGATCGGCCTAACCATTATCTGTGTCACCTTTACGGTACTTGCCGTCAACTGGTGCGGCGTCGCCCCCGAGATTCGTTTTCCCGGCGGCCTGACGATTGACCTTGGCGTGCTTTCGACCACCATCTGCGGCCTTTCGTTCCCGTGGCTCTACATTGTCTTTTGCTGGCTGATGATCGCCGGTCTTTCTAATGCCGTGAACCTGACCGATGGCCTTGACGGTCTTGCCGGCGGCACCTCCATGATTGCCATGCTCGCCATGGCTGCCATGGCGTTTTTGCACGGAGACGTGAACCTGTCCATCTTCTGCACCGCGTGTGCCGGTGCCTGCTTGGGCTTTCTGTGGTTCAACTGCTATCCGGCGAGCATCTTTATGGGCGATACCGGCTCGCTTGCCCTGGGCGCCGCGTTTGCCTGCACGTCCATCATGACCAACACCGAGGTCGTCTCCCTCATCATCGGCGGCCTGTTTATCGTTGAGACCCTGTCGGTCATGATTCAGGTTGTCTACTTCCACTTTACGCACAAGCGCGTCTTCCTTATGGCGCCCATCCATCATCATTTCGAAAAGAAGGGCTGGGCCGAGACCAAGGTCGTCATCCGTTTTTGGATTATCGCTGCGGCCTTTGGTGCCGTTGGCCTTGCCCTGTTCTTCCAGTTGGGATAGTGGTCTTTCATGCCTCTTGCTGATGTCTTTAGCCTGCTCGTTTTGGGTCAGGGCAAATCCGGTCTCGATGTCGCCCGCTGGGCGCTGGCACATCCCGAGCGCGTAAGCGCCGTTACCGTGTATGGCGGCGGTACCTCTGAGCCCAATGACGCCACGCGTGCGCTCGAGGCTGCTGGTGCGTCGTTTGTCTATGGGACCGAACAGGTCGAGGGCGCCTATGACGTATGCGTGACGTGCCCGGGCATCTCGGAGTTCTCGGGCTTCTTTAAGGCCGGGCGCGAGCATGCCGCCCAGATTATGGGTGAGCCCGAGTTTGCCTATCGCCTGTCGCCCGATAACTGGATTGCCATCACGGGCACCAACGGCAAGACGACCACCACGTCGCTGACTGATTTTCTGCTTAAGGCTGCCGGCGAGGCCAGCGTTGCTGTCGGCAACATCGGCGAGCCGCCGGTCAACGAGATTGACGGCCGAGCCCACAACGAGTGGTTTGTGGCTGAGCTCTCGAGCTATCAGATTGCTACGACAACCGAGCTCCACCCCCGCGTGGCGGTGCTGCTCAACATCACTCCCGACCACTTGGGCTGGCATAAGAGCCATAAGAACTATGCGCTTGCCAAGATCAAACTGTTTGACAATATGGTCGATGACGATCTGGTGGTTGTCGACGTCGAAGACGCCGGCATTCACGAGTTCGATGAGTACATCTACACGCCGGGTCGTCGCATCTGCAAGGTTGCCTTTGACGAGCCTGAGGGCGAGGATGCCGCCTTTGTGCGCGATGGCAAGATGATCGTGCGTCTGAAGGGTGTCGAGACCCCGCTCATCGCTACATCCGAGCTCAAGATCTCGGGCCATCACAATGTTATCAATGCCCTGTGCGCTGCCACGGCTGCCTTGGCAGTCGGTGCCGATGTCGATGGTGTCTGCCGCGGTCTTGCCTCGTTCCAGCCGCTCGAGCACCGCGTGGAGCCGTGTGGCGAGATTGACGGCGTGCGCTACGTCAACGATTCCAAGGCGACCAACACCGATGCGGTCGAGAAGGCACTGACGGCATTTCCCGATGACGACGTGATCTTGCTGCTCGGCGGCCACGATAAGGGCACGCCGCTCACGGACTTCGCGCGCGTCGTTATGGACAACGTGCGCTCGGTCGTCTGCTTTGGCGATGCGCGCGAGCGCTTCACCGCCGCTATGGACGAGGCCGATGTCGATGGCGATGTGGATATCGCCCAGGCGGATGACCTGCGCGACGCCGTGGACGTTGCCCGTTCGCTTTCGAGCCGTGGTGACGTGATCTTACTTTCTCCTGCCTGCTCTTCGTTCGATGAGTTCTCGGGCTATGAGGAGCGCGGCCGCGTGTTTAAGGACTACGTGGCTCAGCTTGCCGCTACAGCGAAATCACAAATGGAATAGGGGTTGCGGTGAGAGAGGAGAGCCCCCGACAAGGTATGAGGAGGCCCGACTCGGACCGTGCTTCCTCACGTCGCACCACACCGCGTTCCAGCCGCGGCGGGCAGTCGTTTAGCGAACGCTATATTGCCGGCGTTCCCGCCCGTATCATGCGCCCCCGTTTGATATTCATGGCCTGCTTGTTTACCTTGGTATGCTTTGGCCTGCTGATGGTGTACTCGGCGTCTTCGGTCGAGGCGCTGCACGAGAATGGCTCGGCGACGTTTTTTCTGGGTCGACAGGCCGCGTTTGCCGTGGTCGGTGTTCTGGCGCTGATTGCCATCGTGCGCGTTTTGCCGGACAGCTGGTTTGGGGAGGATGTGCTCAGGATCTTCCTTATCGGCATGATAGGGCTACTGCTTCTGGTGTTCTTGGTGGGCAGCGGCAGCCGCGGCGCCACGCGCTGGCTCAACATCGCCGGTATTCAGTTCCAGCCTTCCGAGTTTTTAAAGCCATTTGCCATTGCGTATTCGGCCATCATGCTTGATCGCTTCTTTTCGCCCGGTGGCAACATCAACGAATTCCTTCGCAAGATGGGCATCTACCTGGGCATTTCGCTCTTTCTGATTTTTATCCAGCCCGATTTCGGTACTGTCCTGATCATCCTGTTGACCCTCATGTGCATGGCGTTGTTTGCGGGTCTCGACCCCAGATTTATCATCGGCGTGCTAATCTTCGGCATTCTCGTGATCGTGATTGCGCTTGTCGCAGAGCCGTACCGTATGGTGCGTATTCAGGTTGCCTTGAACCCTTGGGCCGACGAGTATGGTGACGGCTATCAGGCCACGCTTGCCATCATGGCCTTTGCCTCGGGCGGTCTGTTCGGCCGTGGCATCGGCAACTCAACCATGAAGTACTCGTATCTGCCCGAGGCACACAACGACTACATCTTGGCCATCATTGGCGAGGAAGTCGGTTTTGTCGGAACCGTGCTGTTCTTCTTGGTGTTTGCGATGCTGATCTACTCGGCGTTTCGCATTGCCGAGCAGGCGACCGATCGTCGGGGCGCGCTCATGGCGTCTGGCTCCGCGGTCATTCTCGCGGTGCAGTTTTTGATTAACGCGCTGGGCATCCTCAACGTGTTTCCCATGACGGGCAAACCGTTGCCGTTTATTAGCTACGGCGGTTCGTCGATTATTGTGTCGCTCATGCTTGCCGGGTTGATCCTGCGCGTTTCGTACGAGAGCGCCCGCCGCGATGAGTATGACCGCCGCCGTGAGAGCTTTGCCGTTATGGATGAGAGTACCGCCGGCTTGCCCCACGTGCGCGGCGAGCGATCTTCGCGTAACGGTTTTACCGTCCTGGATGGCTCTGCGACCGACCCCGCAGCCCGCCCGCGTCAGCGAACGGTGCCGCAAGGTCGTCCTCAGCGCCCCACTCCTCGCAATGCGGGCGGCGGATATAATCGAATCGATTTGAACTCGGACCCGTCGGCGCGTCTGCGTACCGACGACCAGGGACCGCGTGTACGAAGGGACTACCATGACCGATAAAATGACCGTTGCTATTGCAGCCGGCGGCACGGCAGGACACATCAACCCCGCGCTCGCCTTGGCCGAAGAGCTGCGTGACCGTGGCCACCACGTTGTGTTCGTGGGCCAGTCGCGCAAGCTCGAGGGTCGTCTGGTCCCCGAGGCTGGGTTTGATTTTGTGCCCATTACGGTCACGGGCTTCGACCGCTCCCGTCCTTGGACGGCGCTGACCTCGCTGTGGCGTGTCAACAAGGCCAAGCGTGCGCTCGCCAGTCATTTCTCAAAGGTCGGCAAGCCCGATGCCGCCATCGGTTTTGGTGCCTATGTCGAGGTTCCACTGCTGGGGTGGTGCAAGGGCGCAGGCGTCCCGTATCTGCTGCATGAGCAGAACTCTGTTCCGGGCCTGGCCAACAAGATGATGAACTCCCACGCCGCCCGCGTGTGCATCTCGGTGCCGGCAGCGCGTTCGGTCTTTGAGCGCGAAGGTGACCCTGGCCACGTGCTCATGACCGGCAACCCCGTACGTCGCTCGGTAATCGAGGGCGATCGCGCTCGCGGCCGCAAGGCACTTGGCGTTCCCGAGGACGCTACGCTGCTGCTCGTCTTTGGCGGTTCACTTGGCGCCCAGCACCTCAACGAGCGCGTGGCTTCGCTCAAAAACGAGCTGCTTTCGCGCAAGAACCTCTATGTGTTGCATTCGACGGGTGCCGACGGCTTTGAGGAGACCGAGCGCGCTTTGGCGCTGACGCCCGAGGAGGCGAAGCGTTACCGCGTCCAGCCTTACATCGACAACATGGGCGATATGCTGGCTGCTGCCGATTTGGTGCTCTCGCGTTCGGGCGCATCGAGCGTGGCCGAGATCGCTGCACTCGCCGTGCCTTCGGTGCTCGTGCCGTACCCGCACGCCACGGCCGATCACCAAACCACCAATGCCCGTTATCTGGTCGACGCCGGGGCCGGCGTGCTCTGCGCCGATGCCGATATCGACGGTTCTGCCTTTGCCGATGAGCTGCTGCACCTGGTCGATGACGCGGCGGCGCGCGACGCCATGCGTCAGGCGGCGCGTGGTCTGGCTCAGGATAGGGCCGCCGCTCTTCTGGCGGATGCGGTAGAGGGTTTGCGTTAGTTAGACGGGATATCGTCGGTCGCCCTCGCGCTGATGCGGTTGGTGCGGTACAGTTAACAGGTTACAGGCAGTGTTTACGCAAGGAGTACACGAGCACATGGCTGATTCCCAGACTGCAACCTCCGCGCCCGAGTTTAAGAGCGCCCACTTTATCGGTATCGGCGGCACCGGCATGAGCGGCATCGCCCTCGTTCTGCACGAGCGCGGTTATGCCGTTACCGGCTCCGACCTTAAGACGTCACGTTATATCCGCCAGCTTACCCGCGCTGGTGTGAAGGTGCATGTGGGCCATGAGGCCGCCACGATCGACGAGGTCAAGCCCGACGTGGTTGTTGTCTCTACCGCTATTCCGGAGTCCAACCCTGAACTCGTGCGCGCTCGCGAGCTTGGTATTCCCGTGTGGCCCCGTGCCAAGATGCTCTCTGCTTTGGGCCACGGCTACACCACCGTCGCTGTTGCCGGCACGCATGGCAAGACCACCACGTCTTCGATGTGCGCCACCATGCTCGACCGCATGGGCCTGGATCCGAGCTTCTTGATCGGCGGCATTGTCGAGGGCTATGACACGAACGGCAAGAACGGCTCGGGCGACTACTTTGTCGCCGAGGCCGACGAGTCCGACAGCTCCTTCCTGTTCCTGAACCCCAACGTGGTCATTGTGACCAACGTCGAGGCCGACCACCTCGATCACTACTCGGGTATCGAGGAGATCGAGACAACTTTCGCCAAATTCATGAGCCTGGTGGGCGAGGACGGCACCGTCATCGTCTGCGGTGAGGACCCGCATCTGGTCGAGCTCGCCAAGTCGACGGGCCGTCACGTGCTTTCCTACGGCTTTGCCGAGAGCAACGACATCGTCTGCATGCACCCGGATGTCAAGGGCATCCAGAGTGACTTTATCGTTCGCTTTGAGGACGGCACTGAGCATGCTGTGGAGATCAAGAGCAATCCCGGTCGCCACAACATGCTCAACGCCACGGCGGTGCTCACCGTCGCCCATGTCCTGGGCCTTGACATCGACTCCGCCGCCAAGGCGCTCTCGAGCTTTGAGGGCGTCCGCCGTCGCTTTACCCACGTGGGCGATATCGATGGCATCACCGTGGTCGATGATTACGGCCATCACCCCACCGAGATCAAGGCGACGCTTGCTGCCGCTTCGTCGCTGGGCTACAAGCATGTCGACGTCGTGTTCCAGCCGCACCGCTATTCGCGCCTGCAGGCCCTGTGCGACGACTTTGCCGATGCATTTGCCAATGCCGATAAACTGCTGTTGATTGATGTGTTCTCGGCTGGCGAGATGCCCATTCCGGGTGTCACCTCTAAGATGCTCGCCGATACCGTGCGCGCCAAGCATCCTGGCAAGGAGGTCGTGTACTGCTCCAGCCGTCTTGAGCTTAATCAGGAGCTCGAGCAGATGGTGGGCGAGGGCGACCTGCTGCTCACTATGGGTGCTGGTGACGTTACGACCGTCGGTCCCGAGTTCATTGAGTATCTGACTGCCAAGAAAGACGCTTAAGTCTAATGGGTCTGTTTAACGCCGTCATGGCGCTCTCGGGCATGATCGACACGGATGTGATCGAGGACGAGCGCCTTGCGCGTCATACGAGCTATCGTATCGGCGGCAAGGCCGACCTCTTTGTGACGTGCCATAGCTATCATGCCCTCCGCCGTGCCGTGGCGGTGCTCGATCGCGAGCAGGTGCCGTGGGTCATCATCGGCAAGGGCTCCAATCTGCTGGTTGCCGATGGCGGTTATCGCGGTGCCGTCATTTCGCTCGGACGTGAGTTTCAGCGCACGGTTGTTGCCGATGACGGTTGTACGCTGACGGTCGGTGCGGGCGTGATGTTTGCGCGCTTGGTCAACGATGCCCTGTCGCGTAGCCTCTCGGGCCTTGAGTTTGCCGTTGGCATCCCTGGTTCGGTCGGCGGTGCGATATCTATGAATGCCGGCACACGGACCGAGTGGATTGGCTCGCTGGTTGAGGATGTCGTAACGTTTGACCCGGCATCCGGTATCAAGCATTATGCGGGGTCCGAGATCACTTGGGGCTACCGCGAATGTAGCCTTCCCCGCAATGAGATCATCCTCGAGTGCGTGCTCAAGCTTAAACCGGCGCCCAAGGCCGACATTCGCGAGCGCATGGAGCGGTACCTCACGAGGCGCAAGCGTACACAGCCCATGGGTCGCGCATCCTGCGGGTCGGTCTTTCGCAATCCGCCCGATGCGAGCGTGGGCAAGCTTATCGAGGATTGTGGATTAAAGGGTTTTTCGATTGGCGGCGCGGAAGTTTCGCCCGTTCACGCTAATTTTATCGTTAATAACGGAACTGCCTCGGCCGATGACGTTGCCGCGGTTATCAGACATGTGCACGGAAAGGTGAGGGAGGCGTATGGCATCGAGCTCAGACCGGAAGTTAAATTCCTCGGCTTCTAGAGCATCGAAACCCACCTTCCGCCGCGCCGGAGGGCGTTCCGGCGCGCCTGCCAAACCTCAACGCAATACCGTCGCGCACTCTAAGTCTGTCGGGCATGCTCGACAGACCAGTCGTCCGGTTGTCGGCTCGCAGCTCGGTAATCGTCCGGCCGCAAAAAAGTCCTCGCGTCCCTCGGTGACGTCAAAGCCTGTTATGGGCGCCAAACCTGCCCGTCCCATGGCAACTCCTAAGCCCTCGACGGGAACTAAGGCGGCGCGTCCGGGTCGCACGCTGGGCGCATCGAAACCGCGCTCGCTGACATCGGTGCCGGCTACCGCCAAGAAGCCTTCGGGTAAAAAAGGCGTCAACCCGTTGTCTTCACTTGGGGCGATGGCAAATAAAACGTCAGACGCCGCTTCTCTCGTTACAGGCAAAGGCAAAATCGTGGGCGGCGTTCTGGCCGTCTTGGCCGTGCTCGTCGTCGTTGCCGTCGTGGTGATCAACTCTGGATTGTTTACCGCCACTGATATTCAGATTCAAGGCAGCGAGCATGTGACGAAGCACGATGCTATCCAGCTGATCGATTTGCCCGAGGGAACGTCGCTTTTTAACGTCGATCCTGACCAGATTACCGAGGACCTCAAGCAGAACCCGTGGGTGTTGGGCGTGGATGTCCAGCGTCAGTTCCCGCATACGCTCATCATTACGCCGATGGAGCGCAAGGTCATCGCAATTGCCTATATCAGCTCCGATGACCTTGCCTGGGCCATCGGGGATGATGACACCTGGATCGCCCCGCTGTCGACGTCGGTCGAAGTGGATGACCAGGGCAACGTCATCACGACGGGGCAGGGCTCAAATACCCTGACCGGCATTGATGCCGCGCTGGCGCTCGCTAAGCACTATGGCGCGGTGTTGTTGACTGATGTCTCGGCGGATGTCGCTCCGGTTTCCGGCCAGGCGGTGAGCTCCAAGGCCGTTAAGGCTGGCTTGGATTATGTGCGTGGTTTTTCGAGCGAGTTCTTGGGACAAGTCAAGGATATTTCCACGCCTTCGGTCGAAGCCATCTCGGCAAACCTCAATAACGGCATTGAGGTGTCGCTGGGTGATTCGAACGATATCGTCAAGAAGGAGCGCGTAGTCACCAAGCTGCTTTCGCAGGTAGAGGGCGTAACGTATATCAATGTGCGCTCTCCGGGTAACTATACATTTAGGAACGCTCCGACCTCGTAGCGCTGGTTGATGCTTTGTTGAGGGGTCATACCACGCCGTTTATCTGGTTTGTTTGGTTTTCACGGTCAATTATTTGACTGATACGTTCATAATGTGCAACCATAATACGGTTTACCTTTGCATTTACTTTCAACCTGAAGGTTAATGTGCGCGGGGTCGACCCATGCTATGGCTATAACCTTTGTTCGGAGGACCGACATGCACGAGACAGAGATCAACAACTACCTTGCCGTCATTAAGGTGGTCGGCGTCGGCGGCGGCGGTACCAACGCGGTCAATCGAATGATCGAAGAGGGCATCCGCGGCGTCGAGTTTGTTGCCATCAACACCGATGCTCAGGCACTCGCGATCTCTGATGCCGATATCAAGGTGCACATCGGCACCGACCTTACCCGCGGCCTGGGCGCCGGCGCCAACCCCGAGGTTGGCCGCAAGGCTGCCGATGAGTCCCGCGACGACATTGCCGAGGCGCTCGCTGGCGCTGACATGGTGTTCATCACCTGCGGCGAGGGCGGTGGCACCGGTACCGGCGCTGCTCCCATCGTTGCCGATATCGCGATGAACGAGGTCGGTGCGCTGACCGTCGCCGTCGTGACCAAGCCCTTCACCTTCGAGGGCCGCAAGCGCAAGAAGAGCGCCGAGGAGGGCATTAAGACCCTCTCCGATTGCGTCGACACCATGATCGTCATCCCTAACGATAAGCTGCTCGACATCGCCGAGAAGAAGACCACCATGCTCGAGGCCTTCGCGATTGCCGATGGCGTCCTTTCCCAGGGCACCCAGGGCATCACCGACCTCATCACCGTCCCCGGTATCATCAACTTGGACTTCGCCGATGTTAAGACCATCATGAAGCAGGCCGGTACCGCCATGATGGGTATCGGTACCTCTTCTGGGGATACCCGTGCCGTCGACGCTGCCCAGCAGGCCATCTCCAGCCCGCTGCTCGAGAGCTCCATCGATGGCGCCACGCGCGTGCTGCTCTCCATCGCCGGTTCCAAGGACCTGGGCATCCAGGAGATCAGCGACGCCGCCGACGTTGTCGCCAACGCCGTCGACCCCGAGGCCAACATCATCTTCGGTACCGTTGTCGACGAGTCCCTGGGCGATCAGGTGCGTATCACCGTCATCGCTACGGGCTTCTCCGACTCCAACGTCAACCGTCAGGACGAGCTCTTTGCTGCTCAGCAGTCTCAGAGCAAGGCCGCTGCCTCCGCTGAGCCGCAGCGCACCGCTCCTGCCACGAGCCCGGCTCAGGCCGCTCCGACCCGCAACGTCGGTGGCACCGAGCTTCCTAACTTCGGCAACGATCAGTTCGAGCTTCCCGACTTCCTGAAGCGCGGTAGCTTCTAAGTCGTTCTTTGCATTGTTGTGCACAGGGGCGTGTCCGTATGGACGCGCCCTTTTTATTTCGACTTTGTAAACTAGAACCTCCAATCTCTTTACGTTCCCTTTACGATTGCCTCCAGCGCAGCAGGTATCCTTTTAGAGAAGTATGACAGCCGTATAAACGCGGGCTGTAGCGGCGATGCCGCGGTACTTGTGTTATTAGGAGGCTTTAGTATGGCAGCACGTGCGGACAACGTTTCGCGTGTCGACCATGATGGAGTTACGTTGGTGGAGGGCGCGACATCCGATGTTCGCTTTGCCTTCACCGAGCGCGCCGGTGGCGTTTCCGAAGATGCGTACTCCTCACTCAACTTGGGCTCGCATGTTGGCGATGACCCCTTTGCTGTTCAAGAAAATCGTCGTCGTGCGCTCGAAGCTATGGGTGCCGCCGAGTGCGAGCACAACCTGCTCGTTCCCAATCAGGTCCATGGTGATCATATCGTTGCGGTGACCTCGAACGGCGCCGATGACCTTGAGGACGTTCGCGAGCAGATTGCCGAGGGCTGTGATGCCATCGTCTGCACGGCGCATAACGTGCCCGTGCTGCTCTGCTTTGCCGACTGCGTTCCCGTGGTGCTGGTGGCCCCTGGCGGATTTGCCGTGGTGCACTCCGGTTGGAAGGGCACGATTGCACGTATTTCTGCCAAGGCGTGCCAGGCGCTTTGCGATGCTGCCGGCTGCGATGCGAGCAACGTTTCCGCCTATATCGGCCCCCATATCTTGGGTGACGAATATGAGGTATCCCAGGAACTCATGGATCGCTTTGCCGCCGAGTTCTCTTGCATCGATGCGAGTGCCTCTCGCATGCTCGATCTTTCCGCTGCCATTCGCGAGGCGCTGGTAGATGTCGGTGTCGACGCGGATAATATCGTGGATACCCAGCTTTCGACTGTGCGTCAGAACGACCGCTTTTATTCCTACCGTAACGAGGACGGCACCTGTGGGCGCCATGCTGCGATCGGCGTGATGCTATGAGAAAGATCGTATCGGTCCTGAGCGCCGCTGTGCTTACGCTTACGCTGTGCGCCTGTTCTTCGGGATCTTCTACCTCTTCCATTACCGTCGCCGGCTCCACGACCTGCCTTCCTATCGCCGAGATTGCGGCCGAGGGCTTTAAGGAGGAGACCGGCATCGACGTGCTCGTTTCCGGTTTGGGTTCTTCCGCTGGCATCGAGGCCGTCAGCGCCGGCACAGCCGATATCGCCAGCTCCTCCCGTGGACTCAATGCCGACGAACAGGATCTGGGCCTGACTCCCATCGTCATTGCCCACGACGGTATCGCGGTCATCGTGAACGACGATAACCCGGTCGATAACCTCTCGACCGAGCAGCTCCGCGATATTTACGCCGGCAAGATCACCAACTGGAAAGAAGTCGGTGGCGAGGACCTGAGGATCCAGGTCATCAATCGAGATGAGGCGTCCGGCACGCGTGAGGCCTTCCGCACCATCGTGATGGACGGCACCCCGTTCGATCGCCGCTCGGCCGTTCTTTCGGGCACGGGCCAGGTGCGCGACGTGGTATCTCGTTCGCGCGGTGCCATTGGCTACATTTCGCTGGGCTTCGTCGATAGCCTCAACGCCAAGACCTCGGTCAAGGCCGTCTCGGTCAATCATGTTGAGGCGTCCGAGAAGACGGTCGCGAGCGGTGGCTATCCCATCTCACGCGACCTTTACTTCTTTGTGAAGGGTGCGCCTTCGCAGCAGGCGCAGGATTACATCGACTATGTGACGTCCGAAAAGATGGACAAGCAGATTCGCGAGGCGGGCTTTATTCCCGTCACCAACGACGAGAAGGGGAGTGAGTAGCATGGAAGCACAGGAAAACTCCCAGACTGAGCAGAATGTTCAGACGCCCAAGAAGCGCGAGCTGGCGCTCGTATCGCACAGTACCTATATCAAGGAGAAGGCGCTGCAGTGGATCTTCTTTGCCTGCGCGTTCTTGGCGGTCGTTACCGTCATCCTGATTTTTGTCTTTACCACGTACTCGGCGCTGCCCGTCTTTACTGACATCGGTCTGGCGGACTTCTTTAGCTTTACGTGGGCGCCTTCCGAGGGCCACTACGGCATCTTGTCGCTGCTTGCCGGCTCGGGTCTGGTGACCGTCGGTGCGCTCGCCATGGGCGTGCCGCTGGGCGTGGGTACGGCCGTTTACCTGGTCGAGATTGCCAGCAAGCGCGTGCGCAAGCTCATCAGCCCCGCCGTTGACCTGCTGGCGGGCATACCCTCCATCATCTACGGCTTCTTTGGCATGATCATCATCCGCCCGTTTATCGCACAACTGACCGGCGGCCTTGGTTTTGGTGCGCTGACGGCGTGGTTTGTGCTCGCCATCATGATCGTCCCTACCATCACCACGCTCACCATCGATGCTCTCAATTCCATTCCCATGGGCATTCGCGAGGCATCGTATGCCATGGGCGCCACCAAGTGGCAGACCATCTATAAGGTCGTGCTACCTGCCGCGAAGCTGGGTATCGTTGATGCCATCGTGCTGGGTATGGGCCGTGCCATCGGCGAGACCATGGCCGTGCTCATGGTCGTAGGTAACGCCCCGGTTATTCCCGACAGCATTGCGAGCCCCATCTCGACGCTCACGAGCCAGATTGCGCTCGACATGAGCTATTCCTCGGGTCTGCACCGCTCGGCGCTGTTCGGCATGGGTGTGGTCCTGTTTATCATCTCCGCCACGCTGGTGGGCATCGTCCGTCTGATTTCCAAGAAGAAGAGGGGGTAGGCTATGTCCGATTCCGTGGACACGACGGTCGATACGACCTCGTCGCGCGAGCGCATCAAGCGTGCCCTTTCCCACGGCAAGAAGGGCCGCATCAACAAGGACCTGTCCAACAAGATCATGCTTGGCGTGTTCCGTGCCGCTGCCTACATCACCACGCTGGTGCTGGTCGCTATCATCGTCTACGTGGTCATCAACGGCCTGCCACACATCTCGCTCGACTTTATCTTCGGTTGGCCCCAGGGCGTCAACGCTGAGGGCGGTATTTGGCCCACGATCGTCTCGACCGTCTATGTGACGGCGCTCGCCATGCTTATCTGCACGCCGATCGCTGTGCTGGCAGCCGTCTATCTGGCCGAGTACGCCAAGCAGGGCAAGGTCGTCGAGCTCATTCGCTACGCTGCTGACGCTTTGGCCTCGGTGCCCTCCATCGTTATGGGTCTGTTTGGCTACGCCTTGTTTGTCGAAGCCATGGGCTTGGGCCTTTCGATGGTCTCTGCCGCCCTGGCACTCGCGCTCTTGATGCTTCCCATCGTCATGCGCACCACCGAGGAGGCCATTCGCGCCGTTCCGCGCTATATCCGTTGGGGCGCGTACGGTCTGGGCGCCACCAAGTGGCAGGTTGTCTCCAAGATCGTGCTTCCTTCTGCCTTTGGCCGTATTGTCACGGGCATCGTCCTCGCCATCGGCCGTGCCATTGGCGAGACCGCGGTGGTGCTCTACACCATGGGGCAGGCCATCAATCTACCTATTTCGCCGCTCGATTCCGGCCGCCCCATGACGGTTCACCTGTACCTGCTTGCCAACGACGGCATCAACATGAACGCAGCCTACGGCACCGCGCTCTTGCTGATGGTGATCATTCTGGCCTTCAACCTGTTTGCGCGCTTCCTGTCGCGCAAGCGTCGCTAGTTAAGGAGTCCCATGTCCGTTTATCAGTCCGCTCCCACGCTGGAGCAAGCGGCCATTACGGCCAAGGATTTCAACTTTTGGTACGGTGACTTTCATGCGCTGACGGGGCTCGACCTCAACATCGCCAAAAACGCCATCACCTCGTTTATTGGCCCTTCGGGCTGCGGCAAATCGACGTTTTTGCGCTGCATCAACCGCATGAACGACCTAATCGAGGGCACGCGCATCGAGGGCACCATGACGCTCGACGGCAACGATATCTATGCCGAGGGTGTCGACCCGGTCGATCTCCGTCGTCGCGTGGGCATGATCTTTCAGCAGCCCAACCCGTTTCCCAAATCCATCTACGAGAATGTCGCCTTTGGCCCTCGTCTGCAGGGCGTGACTAGCAAAAGCGACCTCGATGACATCGTGGAAGAATCGCTCAAGCGCGCCAACCTCTGGAAAGAGGTATCCAATCAGCTCAACAAGGATGGTTTGGCGCTCTCGGGCGGTCAGCAGCAGCGTCTGTGCATCGCGCGCGTGCTTGCGGTGCAACCCGATGTCCTTCTGATGGACGAGCCCTGCTCCGCCATCGACCCCACGTCCGTCTCTAAGGTCGAGGATTTGATGGCCGAGCTGGCGCCCGAGATGACGATCATCATCGTCACGCATTCAATGCAGCAAGCAGCTCGTATCAGCGACTACACCGCATTCTTCTTACAGGAAGTTGCCGGCGAGCCCGCCACACTCATCGAGTATGGTCAAACCGACGCGATCTTCACCAGCCCGGTGGACTCGCGGACGGAAGACTATATCACCGGCCGCTTTGGCTGATCGGTGCGACTAGTCCCAAGCCGATCGGACCTGGACCGGTGCGTATTCACTGTGCGGGCGGCATGACCGCACCCAACTGATTGGAGTGAACCATGCGCAAACTGTTTTCCCGTCAGCTCATCGAGGCCCGCCACGAGATGCTGAGCATCTACGAGGCCGTCGATCTGGCCCTCCACGATGCCGTGAAGGCCTATGTGACCGACGACCGCAAGCTCGCCACCAAGACCAAGAAGCGCACGCTTTCGATTGACGCGCGCTGCGCCAACCTAGAGGCCGTCTGCTACAACCTGATTGCCACGCAGTCGCCGGTCGCCTCCGACTTCCGCCTGCTTCAGACGATCATCTACGTCGACTTTAACCTGCAGCGCATGACCGATAAGGTCCGTCAGATCTGCCGCGCCACGCGTCATATGATCAAGGCTGACATCTCGCTGCCCAAGGAGCTTGTCGGCACGGTCGAGGCCGAGGCTGAGGCCGTCTACCAGGTGCTGGGCTCTTCGCTTTCTGCGCTCGTCACCAATGATATGTCCATCATCTGCAACTTGGCCGTCGAGGACGAGCCAGTGCACGCCGCCTACGAGAAGTTTTTCCGCACCTTTAACCGTATGGATATGGGCGACTTTATGGACGACGACAGCAACTATGACGACCTGCGCCGCGCTATCATGGTTTCGCGCTACCTCGATCGCATCGCTTCGATTTCCATCGATGCCGCTTGCCGTCTGACCTTCCTGTTGACTGGTCAGCGCATGAATGCCGGCGATATCGCCCGCACTGATGAGGATGAGCTCGAGAGCATGCGTGTGCCTTCGGGCGAGGGTGTTATCATGAGGCCCGCCGTCGACGCGCGCTACGTTGCCAAGGTGCCCGTTAACGAGGTCAGCGAGGGTCTTCGCTACCTGTTCGATCATCTTGAGGACGAGGACGATGGCGAGGACGACGAGGAGTAAGTAATCCTGTTCGTCGAAAGATTGTAAATACCGAAGCGAGCGCGGCCTTGCACATGCGGGGCCGCGCTCTTGCGTTAGCATGGGACTACTTGTTTGGCTGTCAGCGGAGGCGATTAGCAATGGATAACTATTTGGACTTGATGCGCGCTCGCCGCGAGCAGATTCTGGAACGTTTTTATGCGGCGCTCGATCGCGCGGGCCGCCCCCACGACGCCGCGCGCCTCATTGCCGTGTCCAAGACCGTTGGTGTCGATGAGACCGTTGCCGCCATCCAGGCGGGGTATCGCCATTTTGCCGAGAACCGCCCGCAGGAGCTGGTTCGCAAGCTCACGGGTCTGGCGGAGCATCCGGAGCTGCCCGAGGTGCGCTTCGATATGATCGGCAACCTGCAGACCAATAAGATCAATGCGGTGCTGGGCTCAGCCGAGCTGATTCACTCGGTGGGTTCGCTGCATCTGGCGCAGGCGATCTCGAGCCGTGCTGTCCGCAAGATTGAGGCAGGCGAGCTCGCCGGCCCCCAGCGTGTGCTCATTGAGGTCAATGTGAGTGGTGAGGAGTCGAAGGGAGGCTTTTCGCCCGATGAGATTCGCGCCGCCGCGGGTGAGCTTGCGGAACTTGAGGGAATTTGCGTACAGGGGCTTATGACTATGGCGCCCCGGGGGAATAAGGATGTGGCACGCCGCACCTTTGCGGGGCTTCGTGAGCTGAGGGATGAGCTGGAGGCGGCGCATCCCGATTTGAACCTGCCTGAGCTTTCCTGCGGTATGAGCGAGGACTTTGAGCCTGCCCTTGAGGAGGGCTCTACGCTCGTTCGCCTGGGCAGGGTAGTATTTAGCCCGGAGTTTGCAGTAAAATAAGGCTCTGAAGTGCGCACTGATTATCGGGGCGCCTGCACTAAACCGCGAGAGGACACAACCATGGGCTTCCTTGACGAGATTAAAAATAAGATGCACCTGGGCGGCCAGCAGGGTTACGACCAGGGTTATGGCCAGGACGACGACTACGGCTACGATGATGGCTATGACGATGGCTATCAGGGCAACGGCTACAGCGGTGCTTCGGGCGAGGGCTTCTACACCCAAGACGAGCCGAGCAACGGCCTGCTTGGTCAGACGCGCCGTGGTGAAGCTGAGTCGGTTGCCGTGTATACACGCTCCGGACAGCTGGTCGGCGATGACTCTCGCCATGCCACGACGTATAACCCGCCTTCGCGCTCGCAGGACAGTGTTGCGAGCGGTTATCGTCCTGGTGCCTATGACACGCCGTCGAGCTACGCCGAGAACACCCGCGCCCGTGCCGCCGCTGCGCCCGCGCCTGCACCGAGCGATGCCTCGGCCTATGCGAGCAATATCATCAACGCCACACCGCAGCTGCCGGCCTATGTCCTGCGCCCCGAGAGCTATGACGACGTGGAGACCGTGGTGCGCCGCGTTCGCACCAAGCAGCCTGTCGCACTGATTTTTGTGGGCGTACGCACCGAAGTTGCCAAGCGCGTCTTGGACTTCTCTTACGGCTTTGCCTGCGGTCTGGGTGCCACGGTCAAGGAGGTGGGCGACCGCGTGTTCATGGTGCTGCCCGCCGGTTGCGAGGTCAAAGATTCCGATCTTAAGAAGCTTCGTGCCGACGGCTACCTTAAGTAAAGACAAGACGAGGAGATTCCCATCAACATCTACACTGTCGTCCAGCTGGTCAACACGCTGTTCAACTTCTATTCCACGCTCATTGTCGTCTACTGCTTTATGACGTGGATTCCCATGAAGCAGGGTGGTTTGCTTCAGGATATTGCCGCGGTGCTTGATAGCGTGTGCGGTCCGTGGCTCAACCTGTTCCGTCGTTTCATCCCGCCGATGGGCGGTATCGATTTTTCGCCGGTCGTTGCGATTATTGCGTTGCAGTTGGTGCAGAGGCTGGTTCTGCAGCTTCTTATAGGTATACTCGTGTAGAACTGACTTAGTAACTTACGTCGGGCGTGTAGCGCCGAGGCGATGAAAAAGGAGACTTGTTATGGCTATTACCCCTGCAGACATCCAGGCTCAGACTTTCTCTGAGGCCAAGCGTGGCTACGATCCTGCTGAGGTCGACGTCTTCTTGGAGACGCTGTCCTCCGAGGTCGACGCTATGCTCGCTAAGATCGTCGACCTTAAGGGTCGTCTGACTGCTACCGAGCAGCAGCTTGCCGATGCGCAGGCTCAGCTTGCCCAGGCTCAGGATGCCACCGCCCAGGCCGTTCCTGCCGCCCCCGTGGCTGCTCCCGCCCCTGACTTCTCCGCTCAGGAGCGCCAGATTTCCGCTGCCCTGATCGCTGCCCAGCAGACCGCTGAGACCATCGTTAACGATGCCAACGAGAACGCTGAGCGTATCCGCAACGAGGCTGACGCCAAGGCTCGCGAGGTTATCCGCCAGGCTCTGACTGAGAAGCAGGCCGAGCTCGAGGAGATCGATCGTCTCAAGGCTTCCCGTGAGGAGTTCAAGGCCGAGTATCTTAAGCTCATCCAGCACTTCATGGACGATGCCCAGAACTCCTTCCCGGCCGACCTCATGGCCTCCACGCCGGTCGGTTCTGCCGCTTCTCCTGCAGTGACTGTTCCCGCCGAGCCGCTGCCCGTCGCTGACCCGGTTGTCCCCGTGGCCGATCCCTTTGCCCCGATCGACAACTTTGCTGCCGACGACCTGGACTAACATTCGGCCTACAATTTAGTGCCTAGAAAGGACCCGCAGCTTGCGGGTCCTTTTTTATGACTGTGCCGGGGTGCGTAACATAAAAACCAAGCCCTGCACATAGTGGCGCAGAACTCGGCGAACGGATGAACGGTCAAGGGTAGGCTTTAAGGCATGTCCCAAAAATCTACTTGAGGAGGAAGTCGGGGAGGGGAATGGTGCGGGCCTCGCGATGCTCGGGATCGGCGATGTGGTCGGCAGGATAGCCACAGACGAGCATGTGATAGGGATAGACGCCCTTGGACAGATTGAACTGTTCTTGTGCCACCTCAGGCTTAAAATGGCATACCCAGCACGTTCCCAGGCCCTGCTCGGTGGCCTCCATCATCATCTGATCACACACGATGGACGTATCGATTTCGCTGGAATTCATCTGATCATACGGGCGCACCCAAGCGTCATCGGTAACGCTGCAAATAAGGAAGACAAGCGGAGCCCCAAAGATAGACCCATCACGAGCAAACCGAGGCTGACAAGCAGCAGCCTTCTCCAGAAGCTCAGGCGTATCCAACACCATCACATGAGAAGGGTGATTATTGCAAGCAGAAGGAGCAATCCGCCCAGCCTCAACAATGGCATCCACCACAGCTTGCTCAACAGAACGATTCTCAAACTCGCGACAAGAATACCGAGACCGAGCCAGATCCAAATAAGACATACAAGCCCTCCAACAATTAAAAATCAAACAAACCCAAAGTAACCCAAACAGTACCCAAAGCAGCAATCGGCCAAACGCTCATCAAGGGCCAAAGTGTCCGAACGGATACCAAAGGTCCCTTCAGCCAAACCCCCATTGCGCTAAACCTATCAGCCAAAGTTCCCAATGGTGGTGCATAAGGGAGCGGGCCCGACCACTAATACCTTTTGAACGACTCTGCTTGCAGCCGGAGTGAAAAAGGTATTAGTGGTCGGGCCCGCGACCGGTGGGATACGTACCCCCAATTAACTGTTCTTCATGACAATCGAATCCACGACATCGGCCACATTCTCGCAGCAGTCGGCGCAGTACTCCAGGAAGGCGTACACGTCACGCCAAGCGATGACCTCGAGCGGGTCCTTGCCGTTAACGTGCAGGTTGCGCATGGCGTTGATGTAGAGCTCGTCGGCCTCGGACTCGATGGTGTTGATCTGGATGACGAGCTCGCGCAGGGTCTTGGACTTGCGGTAGTTGGGCAGCTCGACCATCAGGTCCTTCATGGCGCGGCAGGCGTCGGTCACCTTGTGGGCGATGACGATGGCATCGGGGTGGATGCTCTGGATGTTGGTGAAGTAGACGCGCTGCACGACGCCCTCGATACGATCGAGCACGGTGTCGAGCGAGCAGCTCATCAGGTCTAGATCCTCGCGCTCAAGCGGGGTGATAAAGGCGGTGAGCAAGGCGTCTTCGAGCTCGTGGTGCTTCTTGTCTGCCGCATGCTCAATCGCATGCATCTTATTGAGCATGTCGTGGATCTGCGCGGGGTCAAAGTTCTCAAAAATCTTGGTGAGCAGCTCTGCGGCCTGGACGGCGAGGTCGGCGCAAGCGACGTAGTTGTCAAAGTAGAACGAATCGGGTTTCTTTGCCATGGGTGGGTCCTTTCGAGGTGAAGACGGGTGGGCGAAGTAATGCGGTCCGGATGGACGCTCGGTTTGACTAGAGGAACATCATGAACAGCTTGGCCATGACAAAGCTGATGAGTCCGCAGGCGGGGAAGGTGAAGAACCAGGTGAACATCATGTCCTTGACGACGCCGAAATTGATGGCCGAGAGGCGCTTGACGGCACCGACGCCCATAATGGCGCAGGTCTTGATGTGCGTGGAGGACACGGGGATGCCGGTAAGGGTGGCAAGTAGCAGGTTCGCGGCGCCCGCGAGGTCGGCGGAGAAGCCCTGATACTTCTCGAGCTTAACCATGCTCTGGCCGACGGACTTGATGATGCGCTCGCCGCCCACGCTGGTGCCGATGCCCATGGTTGCCGAGCACAGCAGCATAATCCAGATGGGGATGCCGGCATCGCCGACGCTCGTCTGGCCGCTGGCGAAGGCCACGCCTAAAAAGAGCACGCCGATGAACTTCTGTCCATCCTGCGCGCCGTGCATAAAGCTCATGGCCGCGGCACTCGCGATCTGAGCGTATTTAAAGAAGACGTTGGCACGTCGCCTGTTGGCGGCGGCAAACAGAATCGAGACGAGTTTGCACAGGATCCAGCCCATGACAAAGCCCAGACCGATGGAGAGCGCCAGGCCGTAGATGACCTTCATCCATTCGTGGACGTTGACGCTGCTCGCACCGCCGAGGGCGATGGCGGCACCGGTCAGGCCGGCGATAAGGCTGTGGCTTTGCGAGGTGGGGATGCCAAAACGCGACGCCGTGGCGCCGTAGACGACGATGGAGAACAGCGCCGCGCATAGGCAGGCGAGCGCCATGGTGCTGTTTCCGCCAAAGTCGACGATATGCGAGATGGTATTGGCGACGCTCGCGTTAAAGTGCGTCATGATGAGCACGCCGAGGAAGTTGAATGCGGCGCTCATGAGAATGGCGGCGCGGGCGGGCATGCAACGCGTAGTGACGCAGGTCGCGATGGCGTTGGGCGCGTCGGTCCATCCATTGACGAAGATGGCGCCCAACGCGAGGATCACGGTGACGGCAAGGACTGGGTTCGACACAATTTGGCCGAGGAAGGTTGAGAACGTTACGTCCATATATGGGCTTTCTCGAAGTTTGCAGACACGTTACAAAAACATGATAAATCGTATCACCTCCTGCGGGTCTCTTTACCGAGTTCTGATGGGAGAAGTGAACTTTTTGGCACTAAAATTGAATATTAGCCCTGTTGACCGCGGGTGTTCTTTTTGCTAACACGCCATGCGGACACGTGCGATTACTACGACACTCCAAAACCACAGTCTGTTCGCTTTACAATATGCAAACATGCGTTCGATAATAGGAGGCATGGAATATCGACAGACAGACGGCAAAACTCGGCGCGTACACAAGCAGTATGTGGACGTCGTGGCTCGCATCCTCGCGGGCGGACAAGTCGTGCCGGTCACCGTCTGCTGGGTCGACGGACGTTGTTTTACAATCGATGAAATTATCTCGACCACCGGGTTTGGCCTGACGGTCCACGGCATCCGTACGGCGACCTATAAGGTGCGTTTTGGCGGGCACGCGACTGAGTTGTATCTGGAGGACCAGACGCGCGAGCGGGCGGACGGCTCGCAGGCACACGTGATGCGTTGGTGGGTCTGGGCCTTTGATCGCACGCTCGAGGGCGAGCGCCGTAGGTAAGGACGTACGGCATTCGGGTACAATGACAGGAATCTTGTCATCTGCTGCGCCGTCTTTCACGGCACTTTTTGAAAGGACGAACCTATGAACGATATCCAGGGCTATCAGAACGGCCCCGTCGAGAGCGGCGCAAGCCGCGCCAAGGAGATGTCGCCGCGCGCGTACAATCTTGCCATGTCTGCCCTCATCTTCTTGGGCTTTTGCGCCATGGGCGCCGGCGCCTACTTTACGAGCACCATGTCGTTTGCGCGCATGATGATGAGCGGCGCCGCCTTGCCGCTGGTCTTTGGCTCGTTTATTTTGACCATCGTCGGCATGGTCATGATGTCGGCTGCCGCTAGCAAGCAGTCCGTAGGCCTGTCCCTTGTGGGCTACGTAATCTTTGCGAGCACCTTTGGCCTGACCGCGTCGTTTGGCCTTGCCAACTACGACCTGCCCACCATCAACACTGCCTTTATCGCCACGGCCGCCATCACCTTTGTCTTTGGCGCCTTGGGCGTGACGTTCCCCAAGTTTTTCCAGCGCGTATATGGCATCGGTTTTGGCATTCTGCTCGCCACTATTCTGGTTGAGATCGTGCTGATGTTCATGGGCGTCTCACAGACCATCACCGATCTGATCGTAATCGTGGTGTTCGCCGGCTTTATTGGCTACGACACCTATGTTGCCACGACGGTGCCGCCTACGCTGCCCAACGCCGTGCTCATGGCGTCCAATCTGTTCGTGGACATTATCAACGTGTTCCTGCGCATCCTGAACATCCTTGGCCGTCGCGACTAGTGGCGAATTGCGGCGGTGCTTGCCGTGCGTGTAAATCGATGCGAAAGGCGGTCCTTCGGGGCCGTCTTTTTTGTACTCGGCGGGGTATCATGGATGGGAAAAGCCGATAGCGGCAGCGACAGGAAAGGTGACCACTTATGGCAGACGTCGACAACAGGAACCGTAACCGCAGGTCCAACCGAGCGGGTCAGCCCAATCCCAAGCGCGAGGCCCGTGCCAAGGCCGCCGAGCGTCACGTGGCAACTGTGTCCGAAGCGTGCGCCAAGGATATCGAGCGTTCGCTTGCCGGCGTGTGCGAGTTCGATGGTATGCCTGCCGGTTTTGTCGCGGCGATGAAGGCCAAGGCCCAGGTGGCTGCTGCTGCCGAGGAGCAGGTTGCCGAGGAGCCCGAGGCCGCCGAGGTCGAGGCTGCAGTCGATACCGAGGTGGCGCCCGAGCCCGTCGAGGAGGCCGCCGAAGCCGAGTCCGAGCCCGCCGAGGAGCCCGCTCCGGTCCTGCCCGAGGTCACCGTGCTTGACGCCTCTGCCACGCAGGCCATTCTGGATAACGGCCGAGGCTATGCGCAGTTCTGCGACATGGCCGTGCTCGACTTTGCCTCGTTCACCAACCCGGGCGGCGGCTACATCCAGGGCTATCTGGGTCAGGAGGCCACGCTCTGTGCCGATTCGTACCTGTACAACGTGCTCGATAAACAGCGCAAATGGTACGGCGAGAACCGTCGCCGCAACATCAACTGCGAGCTTTACCGCAACCGTGCGCTGGTGGTGCCTGCGGTGCGCTTCGACCGCAACCACGTGCATGCGTATGCCGACGTGATCGTGGCCGCCGCGCCCAACGCCAAGCGCGCTCGCCAGGAGTATCGTGTGGGTGACGATGCCCTGCTGGACGCCCTGCGCGATCGCATCCGCTTTGTGCTTGCCATCTGCGACGAGCTGGGTCGCGAGAAGCTCGTGCTGGGCGCTTGGGGCTGCGACAACAACGGCTTTGACGCCGAGGCCGTGGCCGAGCTCTTCCGCAAGGAGCTCGCATCGGGCGACTTTAAGGTCAAGCAGGTCTTTTTTGCCGTGCCCTCTACGCGCTGGGACGAAGATTTTGCTAAGTTCGAGCATGTGCTGGCAAACTTCCCCGAGCGCAACGAGGAGTCCTATGCCCAGGTTGCCGCTCGCGCTGCGGCTGCCCGCGCCGCCGAGCAGGCCCAGGCTGCCGCCGAGGACGATGAAGACGATGACGATTGGCGCAAGTACCTGTAATCGGTATGTGCTGACAGATAGGTCGATTCGGCGGGAGAGACTGCTCCCGCCGACTTTTTACTAGAGGAAGGGCTTACGATGAAAAACGTTCTGTGCTTTGGCGACAGCAATACCTACGGCTATGATCCGGCGGGCATGCGCGACGGCACCGCGGTACGCTATGCGCACGATGTGCGCTGGTGCGGCGTGCCCCAGCGCGACCTGGGCGAGGGCTGGCACGTGATTGAGGAAGGCCTCAACGGCCGCACGACGGTGCGTGACGACATGTGCCATCTGGACACTAATCTCAACGGCATCCGCGCGTTGCCGATGCTGCTCGAGGCTCATAAGCCGCTGGATGCGATCGTGATTATGCTGGGCACCAACGACTGCAAGACGGTCTTTAGCGTGGGGGCTGCCGATATCGCTGACGGTGCCATGGCGCTGATTCGCACCGTCCGCGCGTTTCCCTGGACCGAAGCCGCGCCCTGCCCGCGTATTCTGCTGATGGCGCCTATCAAGATTAAACCGCAGATCGCCGGTGTGTACATGACCGACTTTGACGAGCGCTCCGTCGAGGCCTCGGAGCATTTTGCCGAATACTATGCGTATGCTGCTAAACAGTTTGGCTGCGACTTTTTGAATGCCGCCGAGTTTGCCGAGCCGGGCGATATCGACTATCTGCATATGATGCCCGAAAGCCACGAGAGCCTGGGTCACGCCGTGGCAGCCAAGCTCCAAGAGATGCTCGGTGAGTAGCGCGACCCCAAGCCACCACAGAAGTTCCCCTTGTGGTGGGCTTGTTTCGTTGCTTTGTCTCGATCTGTAACAGTTGTAAGGCCGAAAACGGGCTAGATGTTACAGATTAAGATTATCTAGGTCGATATCGGTCGTTTGTCTCGATCTGTAACATCTAGGGTCGATTTTGCCGAGTTACTGTTACAGATCGAGATTTTCTTCTCAGCGGAATTTGAATGTCTCAATCTGTAACAGGTGGGCCGAAAAATGGACTCTAACTGTTACGGATCGAGATGTTTATGGGAACCACCGCAAGGGTGCCTGTCGCCTTTGCGGTGGTTTTGGACTGCGAATCTTAATATTGCCACATGTGGTTGACGGGGCCGGAGCCTTTGCCCATGTTCAGGCCGGCGGCCAGAGCGCCGGTTAGGTAGGCCTTGCCGGCGTTGACGGCGTCGGCAAGATCCATGCCCTGCGCCAATGCGCAGGCGATGGCGGACGAAAGCGTGCAGCCGGTGCCATGCGTGTTGCCGGTCTCGATGCGCTTGTGGCGGAACCACGTGGTGAGTGGATCTCCCAGATGGTTGCCCTCGTCATCGAGTGGCGCGGGTTCGGCCAGTACATCGTTGGCCTCGTTGACAAGATGCCCACCCTTAACGAGGGATGCGCAACCAAAGCGGAGGGTGAGGAGCATGGCAGCATTTTGCTGCGTGCGCTCGGAGTCGACCTCGTAGTCGAGCAGGGCCATGGCCTCGGGAATATTGGGCGTGATAACCGTCGCTAGCGGGAACAGGCGGCGGGTGAGCGCCTCGGCGGCATCTTCGGCAATCAGCCGTGCGCCCGAGGTGGCTACCATGACGGGGTCGACGACCACGTTTGTCGCGTTCCAGGCGCTCAGGCGGTCGGCGATAACATCGATAATCTCGACAGAAGAAACCATGCCGATCTTGACGGCGCTCGGGCGGATATCGTCAAAAACGGCGTCAATTTGCGCGGCTACGATATCTGGTGAGATATCCTGCACGGCGGTGACGCCCAGTGTGTTTTGCGCTGTGATGGCGGTGATGGCCGTCTCGGCATACAGGCGGTGCGCCGTGATGGTCTTGATGTCGGCCTGAATGCCGGCGCCACCGCTGGAATCGGATCCCGCGATGGACAGGACGGCAGGTACCTTACTACGATCCATGTTCGCTCCCTTGTTCGGTCGGAATCAAATGGGTCTTTAAGCCAGCATTATAAAGATGCCCGGGCCGACTCTATGTCGAACCCGGGCGGGCGATGCAATCTTTACGCAAATGTAAGCAAATGTTCACACGTCAACAATTGACAGGCATCAGCTCGCCGCCAGAAGCGGCCGCGGCGACAGGGCTAGTCCTCCATGCCAAGGTCGATCGTGGTGCCCTCGAAGATCTTGTTGACGGTGCGGACGGCGCACATCTTGCCGCACATGGTGCAGGTGCCCTCGGTGGCGGCGGGGGATTCTTCGTAGCGCTTCTTGCCCGTAACTGGGTCGAGCGCGCACTTCCACATGGCATCCCAGTCAAGCTTGCGGCGTGCCTGGCCCATCTTGTCGTCCATGTCGCGGGCGTGCGGCACCTTTTTGGCGATGTCGGCGGCGTGTGCGGCAATCTTGGTGGCCATGAGGCCGTCGAGCACATCCTGGGCGTTAGGCAGGCATAGGTGCTCGGCCGGCGTCACGTAGCACAGGAAGTCGGCGCCGGAACTGGCGGAGATAGCGCCGCCGATGGCAGCGGTGATGTGGTCGTAGCCCACGCCGATATCGGTCACCAGCGGCCCGAGCACATAGAACGGGGCGTTGTGGCACAGGCGCTTCTGCAGTTTCATGTTGGCGGCGATCTCGTCGAGCGCCATGTGACCCGGGCCCTCGACCATGACCTGTACGCCGGCGGCCCAAGCACGCTTGCATAGCTTGCCCAGCTCGATCATCTCGGCGGTCTCGGTGGCGTCGTTGGAGTCGTAGAGGCAGCCCGGGCGGCAGGAGTCGCCGAGCGAAATCGTCACGTCGTACTCGTGGCAAATCTCGAGCAACTCGTCGTAGAACTCATAGAACGGGTTCTCGTTACCGGTGACCTCCATCCAGCCAAACAGCAGTGAGCCGCCGCGGCTCACGATGTTCATCAGGCGGCCGGTCTCCTTAAAGGTCTTGGTGACCGACTTGTTGATGCCGCAGTGGATGGTCATAAAGTCCACGCCGTCCTCGGCGTGCGCGCGCACGACCTCGAACAGGTCGTCCTTGGTAAGCTTGACCAGCGGCTTTTCCATGTAGCCGATGGCGTCGTACATGGGGACGGTGCCCACCATGAGCGGGGTCTCGTCGATGAGCTGCTGGCGGAACTGACGCGTCTTGCCCGAGTTGGAGAGGTCCATGATGGCGTCGGCGCCAAAGTCCTCGGCGATCTTGACCTTCTTCCATTCCTCGGCGGCATCGGCCTTGTCGCCCGAGATGCCCAGGTTCACGTTGACCTTGGTGGACAGGCCCTCACCGACGCCAAAGGCGCGCATGCCCTTTTTGATGTGCACGATGTTGGCGGGAATGGCGATGCGGCCGTCGGCCACGCGCTCGCGGATGTACTCGGGGTCGCGATGCTCGCGCTCGGCGACCTCCTTCATCTGTGGTGTGATCTGCCCGGCGCGGGCGAAGTCGATTTGCGTGACGAGCTTGGGCTCGGTCTGTGTGCTCATTGGCACGGCTCCCTTCGTTGGCATTACCCATATCAGGTTTGCGGGTCAGGGCGGGCGCGCCCAGTCTCAGCCTGCCGTCTTGTCCTGCAAGCTCCCCGTTTATGTAATGGGCTCAAGTATAGCTCGAATGGGTACGATTGGCCTAACGAGCGTGCCTGTGGGGAGGCGTACATGGAAGACAAGCATCTATATCGAGAGACACAATGGGATGTATCGGCCGAGGAGGGCCGTGCGCACCATGGCCTTGTCGCGATTGGTTTTGCGGTGCTTGCCGTGTTGGTGATTGCCTTTTGTATTTGGACGTTCGGCGGTCGTGGCGGCGCCACCTGGGGGTTTGAAGCCGACGAGGGCCTGCCGATTATTACCATGAAAGTTTCTGGTGGCAACACGGTTGCCGCACCGGGCGACTATTGGTATCCGCGCGACGAGTTTGTGCAGCTGCAGCTGAGCGGCGGGTCTATTCCGGGCGAAGAAATCGAACGCGTGACGTTTGATGCGACGCTCAAAACGCTGACGGTGAAGCTCAAAGATCAAGGGGACGTGCCCACGACCATGGACATTGCGCTGACGGAGTGGCGTCTGGAACCTCCGTCGGGCGTTACGGTATCCGACGTAGAGCACGTTAAGATTACCTACCAAGATGGCTCGACGAGCGAGATTGCAAAGGCCGATGGCTTGGCGGAGTAACGGGGTGTTTGGAAACGGCGGGCCTATAGTGCCTGCGCGTTCATGAAAACCAGGGTGTTTTTGTCTGAAAGCTCGGGGATGTGCCGATAGCCGATGTTGAATGCGGTAAGTTCGCTTGCATCCTCGAGCTTGTTTTCTGCCATCCACCGCACCATGGAGCCGCGTGCCTTTTTGCTGGCGGTCGACCGTTGGATGGGCTTCCCGTTGCGGATGCCCTCGCCAAAGAGGCATGTGACGGCCGTGGCGTCGCCCGCGAGGTGGGGCAGAACGGCTTTGGCATACTCTACGCTGGCGAGGTTGACGATCGTGGTGTTTGAGCCTGCCGGGGCGATAGCCCGCGCGAGCTTATCGCTCCAAAATGCGTAGAGGTCTCGGGCACCGTCGACGACAAGCTTCGCGCCCATCTCCAGCCGATACGGTTCGACGGCATGAAAGGGACGAACGCACCCGTAGAGGCCGGAGAGGATCCACAGATGGCTTTGCAGCCAGGCGAGCTGTTCGGCATCCATTACCTCGGGTGCCATGCTCTGGTACTGAATGCCGTGATAGGACATGATGGCAGGGGAGAAGTGACGGGCGAGTGCGGGATTGTCGAGATCGCCGTTTTTCAGGATGGGCCCGAACTCATGCAGGGTGTTGAGGCAAGGTCCCAGCAGTTTGTCACTCACGTTCCACAGCGCCTGCAGGCCGCCGCTGCCTTCATTCCGCTCGATATCTAGCAGTGCGCGGTGGAGGCGAGCCGTCTCGCGCACAAAGGGTGGAATGCCCAGGACTTCAAAAGCATTTTGGGCCGCGCGCATCTGCTTGGCGGGCGAAATGATGACCTGCAGCATGGACTCTCCTCTGCCAAAAAAGAAATTGCGGTGGAATACGGTCTGTTTTGGCCGTTTATGGGCCAGTTTAGTCCGTATTTCACCGCAACTGATGAAGGGTTGGTTAGGCTCGCTCGATGAAGGCCTTGTAGCCGCGGTAGGCCTCGTAGATGTCGGCCTTGTTGGCGACCTCCCACAGGGCATGCATGGACAGGACGGCAACGCCGGAGTCGATGACGTTCATGCCGTACTTGGCCATGATGTAGGCGATGGTGCCGCCGCCGCCTGCGTTGACGCGGCCGAGCTCGCAGGTCTGGAAGTCCACGCCGGCCTCGTCCATGATGTCGCGGACGAGGGCCACGTACTCGGCATCGGCGTCGTTGGAGCCGCCCTTGCCGCGGCTGCCCGTGTACTTGTTAAAGCACAGGCCACGACCCATAAAGGCGGCGTTTTTGGTCTCGAACTTGCCGGCATAGCCTGGGTCGAAGCCGGCAGACACGTCGGAGGAGAGCATGCGGCTGCGGGCGAGCGCGCGGCGCAGGGCCAGCGGGCTATCCTCGCCGGCGAGCGTCATGATCTCGGCGACGGTGTTCTCGAAGAAGCGGCTCGTCATACCGGTGGCACCCACGGAGCCGATCTCCTCCTTGTCGACGATGAGCGTGATGCTCGTGCGCTCGACGTTGGCGACGTTTATCTGGGCAAGCATGGAGGGGTAAGCGCAGACACGGTCGTCGTGGCCATAGCCCAGAATCATGGAGCGGTCGAGGCCCATGTCGCGGGCCGGGCCGGCGGGCACGACCTCAATCTCGGCGGAGAGGAAGTCCTCCTCCTCGACGTCGTACTGCTCTTTGAGGATATCCAGGAACATCTGCTTGACGGGCTCCTTGGGGGCGTCCTTGTCGTCCTCGTCAAACTTGACGGGACGGCCGCCCACGATCACGTCGAGGATCTCGGCGTCGACGGCGTCCTTGGCGGGCTTGGCCATCTGCTCGCTCGAGAGGTGGATCAGCAGGTCGGAGATGGTAAAGACCGGGTCGTCTGCCTTGTCGCCGATGTTGATGTCGACGGTGGTGCCGTCCTTTTTGCAGATGACGCCTACGAGTGCGAGCGGGGAAGCGACCCAGTGGTAGCTCTTGACGCCGCCGTAGTAGTGCGTGTCGAGATAAGCCATGTCGCCGGCCTCGAAGGCGGGGTTCTGCTTAAGGTCCAGGCGCGGCGAGTCCACGTGGGCGCCCAGGATGTTAAAGCCCTGCTCGAGCGGGGCGGTGCCCAGGTTGACGAGCATAAGGTCCTTGCCGTGGTTGGCGGCGTACACCTTGTCGCCTGCCTTGAGCGTGCGGCCCTCGGCGATCACGGTCTCCAGATTGACGTAGCCCGCCTCCTCGGCCATCTTGATACCGGTCTTGACGCACAGGCGCTCGGTCTTGTTCTCACTCAAAAACTGTTTATAGCCGCGGCAAAGTTCCTCGAGTTCCTCGATCTGCTGTGGCGTGTACTTTTTCCATGCGCAGGGACGCTCCATGACGCAGGCTCCTTTCGGATCGATCGTGCTGGTTGATGTACCGTGAGCCATCGTATCACGCGCGGGCTCACGGTGGCGGGGGAGCTTGATGTGCGGTGGCCGTGGGGCGGGGAGCGTGTAAACTGGAGTGAGCAAACCGTGCCCAGCCCAAAGCGAGGTATTCAATATGTCTGACAAGCGCCGTACCTTTGCCGTTATCGACGGCAACTCGCTCATGCACCGCGCCTTCCACGCCGTGCCGCCCACCATGAACGCGCCGGACGGTCGTCCCACCAACGCGATCTTTGGCTTTTTGAACATGTTTCTTAAGATGATCGATGCCTTTAACCCCGATGGTGTGGTCGTGGCGTTTGACAAGGGCAAGCCGCGCGTGCGCATGGAGATGCTGCCGCAGTATAAGGCGCAGCGCCCGCCCATGGACCCCGATCTGCACGCGCAGTTTCCCATGATTAAGGAGCTGCTCGCCGCGCTCAACGTGCCGATTTTGCAGTCCGAGGGCTGGGAAGGCGATGACATCCTGGGCACTATGGCGCGCCTGGGCGAGCAGGCCGGCTGTGACATGCTGCTGGTGACCGGTGATCGCGATATGTATCAGCTCGTGACCGAGCACGTCAACGTGGTCTCGACCCGCAAGGGTCTGTCCGACGTGGCGATTATGACGCCCGAGAGCGTGGACGATCTGTATCACGGCATCACGCCGGCGCTCGTGCCCGACTTTTATGGTCTGAAGGGCGACACGTCCGATAACATCCCCGGCGTGCCGGGCATCGGCCCCAAAAAGGCGAGCGCGCTCATTGCGCAGTACGGTAGCCTGGACGAGGTCATCGCACACGCCGACGAGGTCAAGGGCAAGATGGGCGAAAACCTGCGCGCACACATCGACGATGCCCTGCTGAGCCGCAAGGTCGCGACCATCCGCACCGATGCGCCCGTTGAGCTCGATTTTGAGGCGACGTCCTTCCCGGCGTTTTCTGCCGATGAGGTTTCCGCGGCGCTGGGTACGCTTGGTATCACTGCCATGCAGAACCGTTTCTTGGCGCTGATCGGCGGCGAGGGCGGGGCTGCTGCTGCCTCCAGTGTGTTTGAGATGCCTGCGATGGTTCGCGCAGCCGCCGGCGATGCCGACGCGCTTGGTGCCGTTGCGGCTGAGGTCTCCCGCGCGATTGATGCCGGCGAGTGGGTCGCCGCCGTGGTGGACGACGACAAGGAAGAGGGCGCGCTCTTTGGACTGACGCGCACGCTGTGGTTGGCGACGTCCAAGGGCCTGTTCGCGCTCGAGGAAGGCGACAGCGGCGCGGCGGCTGAGGTTGAGGGCTTCAACTTCGCCCACGGCGTGATTGCCGGCGTGCTCGCGCGCCTGTTTATGGAGGGCCGCGTGGCGAGTCCGGACATGAAGGCGCTGCTGCACGAGCTTTCTCCTATCGATTCCTCTGAGCCCGAGCTCATGGATCCGCTGTCCGCTGATTCCACGCGTATCTTCGATACCGTGGTCGCTGCCTATCTGCTGGATTCCGACCGCTCCGAGTTCGATGAGGCGTATCTGGCCGATACGTATCTGCAGATGGCGCTGCCTGCGGCGCGCGGCGCAGAGGGCGCTGGTGAGGACGCTCCGGCGCCTGCCGCCCGTACTGCGGCCCTGACGCTGGCGCTCGTGGCGCCGTTGCGCGAGTGCATGGCCCGCGAGAACGCCGCCAACGTGTTCGATGGCATCGAGATGCCGCTCGTGCCGGTGCTTGCCAAGATGGAGCGTGCGGGCATGCTCGTGGATCCCGATCGCCTGCACAGCCTGTCCGAGGGCCTGGCGACCCAGATCACCGAGGTCGAGCGAAGCATTCGCGACCTGGCGGGTGACGAGACCTTTAACATTGGCAGTCCCATGCAACTGTCACACGTGCTCTTCGATGTGATGGGGCTTCCGACCAAGGGCCTCAAGAAGACCAAGCGCGGCTATTATTCGACCAATGCCAAGGTGTTGAGCGATCTTGCCCGCGACCACGAGATCGTGCGTCTGATTTTGGACTGGCGTGAGAAGTCCAAGATTAAGTCGACCTATCTGGACACGCTAGGTCCGCTGCGCCGCGGTGACGGTCGCGTACACACTACGTACAACCAGACCATCACCGCGACGGGGCGTCTGTCTTCGAGCGACCCGAACTTGCAGAACATCCCGACGCGCTCGGAGCTGGGCCGCACCGTCAAGACGGCGTTTTCGGCAGGCGAGGGAAGCGTTTTTTTGGCGGTGGACTACTCGCAGATCGAGCTGCGCCTGCTCGCGCATCTTTCGGGTGACGAGCACCTGGTGCGCGCCTTTAACGAGGGCGAGGACTTCCATGCCGAGACGGCCGCGCGCGTGTTTGGCGTTCCCGTGTCCGAGGTAACGCCCGACTTGCGCAGTCGCGCCAAGGCCGTGAACTTTGGCATCGTGTACGGTCAGCAGGCCTACGGCCTGTCTCAGTCGCTGCATATCTCGATGGCCGAGGCGCGTGGCATGATCGACCGCTACTACGAGGCCTATCCAGGCGTGCGCACGTTCCTCGACAACGTGGTGGCACGTGCCAAGCAGACGGGCTACGCCGAGACCATGTACGGTCGCCGGCGTCATATTCCGGAGCTCAAGGCCAAAAACCCACAGCTCCGTGGCTTTGGTGAGCGCACGGCCATGAACCACCCTATGCAGGGCACCGCGGCGGACATCATCAAGATCGCCATGGCCCGCGTAGGCCGCCGCCTGGAAGAAGAGGGCTTTGCCGCCCACATGATTCTGCAGGTACACGACGAACTGGACTTTGAGTGCCCCGTCGACGAAGTCGAGCGCCTAACCGCCATGGTCCGCGACGTCATGGAGCACGCAGTAGACCTCCGCGTACCGTTGATCGCCGAAGCCAGCACCGGCATAACCTGGGCAGACGCCAAATAGGGAAGCAACCACAGTTCCAAAGTAACCAAAAGCAGAAGGGGGCTCCTTACCAACAAGGAGCCCCCTTCATTCCAAAAAAATCAGCCAAGTATCTAGAGGCCAAGACGCCATCTTGGCGGCAGGTAAGTAAACCTAGGGCCTGGCCGGGCGGCACGGGTTAACTTTTCGTAGATTCCGCACGCAAAGAAAGCCACTTAATGTGGCTTTCGTCTTGCGCAGGACCTGACCGAGCGAAAAGTTAACCCGTGCCGCCCGGCCAGGCCCGATGGGACGGCTACCGAGCCGCCAAGATGGCGTCGATGAGCGTCAGTACGCCCCCGTCGTTGTTGCTCGGAATGCGCCACTTGGCATGCGCGTTCATGTGCTCCTCGGCATTGTCCACGATAAAGCTGTGACCGACGCGCTCCAGCATGGGGATGTCGTTGTAGGTGTCGCCCACGGCGGCGGCGTCGGCGATATCGATGCCCAGATGCTCGCACAGGTGCGCGACGCCGGCGCCCTTGTCGACGCCCAGGTTCATAAAGTCGATCCACTCGCGCCCGGCGTTGGTGACGTAGAGCTTGTCCGAGAACTCGGGGCTATAGGTCTCGCGGAACGCGGGCTCGGCGTCGTAGCCGGGGAAGAAGACCGAGATCTTATTGGACTCGATATCAAGGCCCTCAAAGGTGTCGACGTAGTTGATCGTGTTGTAGTACACGCTGATCTCGTCGTGGTATTGATGGTCGCGGGCAAGCACGTAGAACTCGTCGAAGCAGCACAGGACGGGGACAGCGCGCGGATCCTCCGAGGCACGAGCGAGCACCTGCTGATACAGCGCCACATCGATGCTGCTCTTATAGATATAGTTGCCGCGATAGATCACGCAGGCTCCGTTGTCGGGACAAAAAGCAAGGCGGCTTTTGATGCCCTCGAACATTTCCTCGAGCTTGGGGGCGGGACGTCCGCTGGCGGGGCAGAACACGATGCCAGCCTCGGCGAGCTTGTCCAGGCGCTCGTCGAGGCCTTGCGGCAGCACGCGCTCGTCGGTCAGCAGCGTCTTGTCCATGTCGACGGCGATGAGCTTAATGTTTCCGATATTGGCGTCCGATTCGTAAGTTTGCATAAAGGCGAGCCTTTCGTTTCGAGATTGTTTCAGACGTTATAACCATCAATTCGTAGTCGGGCGTATTTTCGCAGGAACGGAGCGTATTTGCACCACGCTTCACAAAGTAATGAAAAAACTTTTCAGAAATTTGAATTTGTCGCTTGTGCTGCGGGCGCTTTAGCGTAATATAGCGAGCATCGAAAACGGAGACGGCAAAAGAGCCGCTTACCGAAGAAAAGGTACCGTTTGCGATATTTGAATTGCGCCCGGCGATACGTGAAAGGAGAGGCAGATGCAGTTCGTAAAGATCATCACCACTGCAGACAATGCCATCCGACGCCAGCGCGCAATTTCCCGACGACGATAATAATCGTCTCTGTCCGTATGGGGCTAAATGCCCCAACAGAGTCATTTTGAGGTCGTTGGGTTTTAGCACGACATTGCTGCATGTTTCTAGGGCATGTATGTGCTGGTTTTTGCTATTTAACCTGATATTGCACGGTTTTTGACCTCGAAATGACTTGCAACTGACCGATGTTCTAACTAGCTACCAAGGGCGAAAGGAAACAGCCATGAGCAAGGAAAAAGTCGTTCTCGCATATTCCGGTGGTCTTGATACATCCGTATGTGTCAAGTGGCTCCAGGACGAGAAGAATCTCGATGTCGTTTGCGTCTGCGGCAACGTGGGCCAGGAGGAGACCGGCCTGGATGCCAAGAAGCAGAAGGCCCTCGACCTGGGCGTTCTCGATTGCCAGGTGCTCGACCTGCGCGACGAGTTCTCCGATGAGTTCCTGACCAAGGCCATCGCTGCCAACTCCATGTACGAGAACAAGTATCCGCTGCTCTCCGCTCTGTCCCGTCCGCTGCTTGCCAAGAAGCTCGTCGAGGTCGCTCACGAGTTTGGCGCCACGTATGTCGCCCACGGCTGCACCGGCAAGGGCAACGACCAGGTTCGTTTCGAGGCGGCCGTCAAGGCGCTCGACCCCGAGCTCAAGGTTATCGCCCCGGTTCGCGAGTGGGATCTGAAGTGCCGCCCGGACGAGGTCGCCTACGCCCACGCTCATAACGTGCCGGTTCCCGAGGGTGCCAACGACAACCCCTATTCCATCGACGACAACCTGTGGGGTCGCGCCATCGAGTGCGGCCACCTGGAGGATCCCTGGAACGAGCCGCTCGACGACGCCTGGGTTATGACCAAGAATCCCGAGGACACGCCCGACACCCCGACCTACACCGAGATTGAGTTTGAGGCCGGCAAGCCCGTCGCCGTCGACGGCAAGAAGATGAAGCTCTCCGAGATCGTCATCGCCCTCAACAAGATTTCGGGCGACAACGGCTTTGGTCGTCTCGACCTGGTCGAGGATCGTCTGGTGGGCCTCAAGAGTCGCGAGTGCTATGAGGTACCCGGCGCCCTGACGCTCATCACCGCCCACAAGGCGCTCGAGGATATCTGCGTCGAGGGCGACCTGCTCAAGACCAAGATCAAGCTCGAGCAGGATTGGGCCACCGCCGTGTACAACGGCCAGTGGTACAGCCCGCTCAAGAACGCACTCGATGCCTTTATGGCTGACACGCAAAAGTTCGTGACCGGCACCGTCCGCCTGAAGTTCTTTAAGGGCAACTGCCATGTTGTCGGCCGCAAGAGCCCCTTCAGCCTCTACGACTACGGTCTGGCTACCTACGACCGCGACACCACGTTTGACGAGAAGGCCAGCGCCGGCTTTATCGAGATCGATACGCTGTCGCTCAAGACGTGGGCCAAGGTTCAGGGTCCCAGCTCTGCTGCCGCTCAGGCTTAAGTCTTCCTTCCCTTGGTATCCGCGCGGCCCATCCGCGTGATACATAACGGGCGCATGGGGTCCCTACCTTTCGTTATGCTTGCTGACACTTCTTAACATCGGTGGCCCCTACGTTCCGCCCGCATATATGATGCCGCGACTGCGGCTGAGTCCGAGCCCCGCCGGGGTTGTCCGGCGGGGCTCTTTCTATCAATTTGGCGGCTCTGCGCCTATATATATGAGGAGTATCCATTATGTTCAATGCTATCGCACATGCGCTGCTTGCCCTCGCGCCCGAGTTCGATGCTGCAAAGGTCGAGGACGTTCCTATGAGCCTGAAGGCCTGGATCGATGGTTCGCAGGGCAACATCCGGAGGGAGACGTTGGGCGCCAAGTGCATGGTGCGTCACTTCTTTGCAAATTAGCGACATGGCCCCGAACGCGGTGGGGAATGTGTAAAACTAGCGGTTGAAAAATCGCTTTAGCGACATGGCGCATTGCTTTGGGCGCTTGGTTTGGTATTTGATGAAAGGGGACGGTTCCATGGCTCTTTGGGGCGGTCGTTTTGAGGCGGGCGTGGCCGAGGTCACGCAGGAGTTTGGCGCGTCGCTGCCGGTCGACAAACATCTCTATAAGCAGGATATCGCCGGCTCTAAGGCGCATGCCAAGATGCTGGCCGCCCAGGGCATCATCAGTGCCGAGGACGAGCAGGCGATTGCTAAGGGCCTGACCGGAATCGAACAGGATATCGATGCCGGCAACTTCACCTTCGACATCAACGACGAGGACATTCATATGTCCATCGAGAGCGAGCTGACGCGCCGCATCGGAGAGGCCGGTAAGCGCCTGCATACTGGGCGTTCGCGCAACGACCAGGTTGCGACCGACACGCGCCTGGGCGTCAAGGCACTGGCCAAGGAGCTCATGGAGGCCAATCTTGAGCTGCGCCACGTGCTGGTGGATGCGGCCAAGAAGTACGACAAGGTGATTCTGCCGGGCTACACGCATATGCAGCACGCTCAGCCCGTGCTGCTGTCGCATCATCTGCTGGCGTATTCCTGGATGTTCGCGCGCGACTTTACACGCCTGAAGGCCGCCTTTGATGCCGCTGACAACTGCCCGCTGGGTGCTGCCGCGCTTGCCGGTACGAGTTATCCGCTCGATCGTCAGATGACGGCTGCCGAACTTGGCTTTGCGGGCGTGATTCCCAACTCACTCGATGCGGTTTCCGACCGTGATTTCCTGCTCGATCTGCATTACGCCGGCTCCGTCATGGCTATGCACCTGTCGCGTCTTTCCGAGGAGATTGTGCTGTGGTCGAGCTCCGAATTTGGCTTTATCACGCTTTCCGACTCGTACTCCACCGGCTCGTCCATCATGCCGCAGAAGAAGAATCCCGACTTTGCCGAGCTTATTCGCGGCAAGAGCGGCCGTGTCTATGGCAACCTGGTGCAGCTGCTCGTAACCATGAAGGGCCTGCCGCTTGCTTATAACAAGGACTTGCAGGAGGACAAGGAGGGCGCGCTCGATACTGCCCATACGCTCATGCAGTGTCTGTCGGTTATGGCTGGCATGATTTCGACCTGGACCGTCAACGAGGATGCCATGGCGCGCGAGTGCGGCGTGGGGCACCTTGCCGCTACCGATGTTGCCGATTACCTGGCTAAGCGTGGCCTGCCGTTCCGTGAGGCGCATGCCGTGGTGGGCCATCTGGTCCTGATGTGCGAGAAGCGCGGCTGCAATCTTGAGGACCTGCCGTTTGAGGTGTTCCAGGAGGCAAGCCCGCTCTTTGAGCGCGACATTACCGAGGCGCTCGACATCCCGTCGATTGTCGCCGCGCGCACGACCGAGGGTGGTACCGCCCCTGCCGCCGTTGCCGTGCAGCTGCAGCGTGCCGAGGTCCAACTCGTGGCCGGCGAAGGCGTGTTTGGATCGCTAACCAAGGTCGTTGAGATGGGTCACGGGGCAAAGTAGAGGTTTGGCTGAAGACGTATTGTCCATTTATTGATAAATCGTTTTCGCTTTACGGGCGCCTGCTGATGTAGGCGCCCGTATTTTGTTGCTATGGGGGAGGGGCTTGTCGAGAACTTCTGTAGGACCTTTGGGCAGGTTGTGAAGGGGATACGTTCGCGGGCGGCAACCGACCGCCTGCTCTGTTCGGTGCGGTTGATGGGCGGCCGGATGGTACTCTAATCGGGCTTCGAAACAGAAGTGACATATATGGAACGCTTCAATAAATTGCAGCGTTTTAATATACAGCTTTTTGTTTAACTGCAGCTAAAACTCTGTTACGATGCAGTCCAGGCGGGTGCCGGAATGGGACTTGGGCACGCGCGAACCTACTTGAAAGGCTACCTTATGGCTATCGAGAAGACCTTCATCATGATTAAGCCCGACGCCGTGCGCGATCGCAAGATCGGCGAGATTGTTGCTCGCATTGAGCGCAGCGGCCTTGTCATCGAGCGCATGGAGATGACCACGCTCGAGCGCGCTACCGTCGAGGAGCACTACGCCCATCTGGCCGACAAGCCCTTCTTTGGCGGTCTCTGCGACTTTATGACGAGCGGTCCGGTCGTCAAGATGGTCGTTTCCGGTCTCTCCGCTGTTGCTAAGATGCGCACCCTTATGGGCGCTACCAACCCGCTTGATGCTGCCCCCGGCACCATTCGCGGCGACTTCGCTGTCGATGTCAACGCCAACGTGATCCACGGCTCCGACTGCCTGGAGAACGCCGAGATTGAGATCAAGCGCTTCTTTGGCTAAACCAGCTTTGACTCCTTAAAGCTGTTAGCGTGTGGCTTGGGCGCCGCGGAACTCCATCCGCGGCGCTCTTTTTATTTCAGTAGACTTTTGGTAAATGCCCGCAAATCTACTAAAGAGCGCCCGTCCGGACGTTTCTTCCGGGCGGGGGCTGGCGTTAGCGTATGGCTTTGTAAGTCTTTAGGCCTCGTCGACGACCTTGAGTCCGCGGGTCTGGTCGATCTCGTTGAGGAGATTGACGCGACGCTCGTGGCGACCACCCTCAAACTCGGCGTCGAGCCACTCGTCGACGATCATCTTGGCGAGCTCGGAGCCCACGACGCGGGCGCCAAAGGCGAGCACGTTGGTGTTGTTGTGCATGCGGGAGAGCTTGGCGCTGAAGGGCTCGGAGCACACGACGGCGCGCACGCCCTCGACCTTGTTGGCGGCCAGGCTGATGCCGACGCCGGTACCGCAGATCAGGATGCCCAGATCGACGTCGCCGTTGGCTACGGCCTTGCCCACCTTGTAGCCGGCGATGGGGTAATCAAAGCTCTCGGAGGTGTCGGTGCCAAAGTTCACGACCTCGCAGCCGCGCTCCTTCAGGTGCTCGGAGATGATGTTCTTGAGCTCGACGGCGGCATGGTCGTTGCCGATACCAATCTTCATGAGTGGTTCCTCTCTGGTCCGTGCGGCGGAATTGCTAAAGGTTTTACCGCGTTCGACTGCATGATAGCGCGACTTTTGTGTAAACGCTCGGGCGTTTTTTGGTCAAACGCTTTAGCATGCAACAAGACTAGCTTTTCATGAATGAATGCCGTCAGTTTGCGCTTGAACGCCGTCCGTCGGAACCATGGTTGCGGTTTTTGATGCATTGTTATCAAATAAAAGAGCTAACTACTATCGAGAGCCCAGTCCGTTATGTAAACAGGAGATACCTATGCCTACCGATTCCCTTCGTGATACCGCTTTTTGCGATGTCTTGAACCGCGAGCTTGTCTGTGCGCTTGGCTGCACCGAGCCCATTGCCGTTGCCTATGCAGCTGCGCTGGCGAGCCAGACGCTTGGTTGCGAACCCGATCATATGGATGTTGCCTGCTCGGGCAACATCATCAAGAACGTCAAGAGCGTGACCGTGCCCAACTCGGGCGGTATGCACGGTATTGAGGCCGCGGCCGTGCTGGGTGCCGTGGGCGGCGACGCTAAGAGCGCGCTCGAGGTGCTCGAGAGCGTTAACGATGAAGACCGCGCTCGCGTGGCCGAGCTCCTCGCCGACGCCGACTACTGCGATGTGTCGCTTGTCGAGGGTGTGCCCAACCTCTACATCAAGGTGACTGCCACGGCTGGGGGCCATACCGCGGTCGTCGAGATTACCGACCACCACACTAATGTCACGTGCCATACGCTCGACGGTATTCCGGTATGCGGCAAGTCGGCGGGGGAGTGTGCCGCCTGCGCCGAGCGCGTGGTGGCCGAGCGTGCGGCGGATAACGCCGATACCCCTATGAGCATTGAGTCTATCATCGACTTTATCGAGGACGGTGACATTGAGGACGCCCGCGCTGCCGTTGAGCGTCAGATTGAGCTGAATGGCGCGATCAGTGCCGAGGGCCTTGCGCACGCTTGGGGCGCCGAGGTGGGTCGTACACTGTTGGGCGCTCGTGCTGATGACGTCGCCTGCCGTGCCCGTGCCCGTGCGGCCGCCGGGTCCGACGCCCGCATGAACGGTTGCGCGCTGCCGGTCGCCATTGTGTGCGGCTCGGGCAATCAGGGCATTACCTGCGCATTGCCCGTCATGGAGTATGCCGAGTACCTGCGTTGCGACCACGAGCGCCTGGTGCGCGCCGTGATGCTGTCCGATCTTATCGCCGTGCATATCAAGAGCTATATTGGTGCGCTCTCGGCGTTTTGCGGTGCTATTTGCGCCGCGTGCGGCGCCGGCGCTGCGATTACCTGGCTGTGCGGTGGCACGCGCGAGCAGATTGGCGCGACGGTCTCGAATACGCTCGGTAACGTGGGCGGCATCGTGTGCGACGGCGCCAAGGCGAGCTGTGCCGCCAAGATCTCGGCTGCCGTCGATGCGGCGATTCTGGGCCACGATATGGCTATGCAAGGTCGCGGCTTCCGCGCCGGCGAGGGCCTGATCCAGGATACCGTTGAGCAGACAATCGCCAGCATGGGCTACGTGGGCCGCGTGGGCATGAAGGACACCGACGTCGAGATCCTCAACATCATGATCGGCAAAACCCAGGTGTGCTAGTTACGCGGTTTTACCAAACCGCGTAACCAGTCGACGCTGCAAACGCCCCTAAGCGGCAATCTGCCTTTCAATCGTCGGGCATGGCCAGAAGGCCTATGCCCTCCTCTTTCAAGGCACATTGCTCGCTTAGGGGCGTTTTCGCTGACTTATGCTCAACCTGTGGCGCTTTTTTGGAGCGAGGGAGGGGTCCTATGACAGTTCGTTGGCTATTTGGTGTTCGTAGAAGGCCTCGATTACGGCGTTAAAGTCGTGGGCGAAATCTTCCATGGTTCCGCGCCAGGTGGCGCGTCCCGGTTTTCCTTGGCCCACAAAGGCGGTTTGGATGCCGCAATCGGGGGACGGGAAGTCGCGTTTGGGATCGTTGCCCACCATAAGGACCTCGTGCGGCTCGAGTCCCATCACCTGAAGCTGCTCTAGATAGTAGGTGGCATCGGGCTTGCAGCGGGTGGTGTTTCCCATGTGCGTGACGAGCTCAAAGGGAGCGTCGGCCAGGTCGCCCCAACCCATGCGGCACTCGATGGCCCCCTGGGGAAAGCTGGGGTTGGTAAAGAGCGCGCAACGCAGCCCTGCGTCCTGTACGGCCTGGAGCGCGGCGTGTGCGCCCGGCATGGCGTGGGCGTTAATGACATCGTCGTTCTTGTACGGAAGAACTTCGCGGTCGTAGTAGGTAAACGCCTCGTAGATGAGGGGATCGGAGAGGCGGATCCCGCATCGGCGCTCGACCTCTTCTTGGTAAAACTCAAGATTGGTGCGGTTGTCCGTGCCGCTGCGGCGATTGGCGTTGAGGTCGACCAGGATGGTGCCGAGGCGTGCCATCGTGCCACCGCGACTGCGGCGCCCGATATCCGCGAGCATCGAAGAGACATCCTTAAAATAGCGAAGGATGAACGCGTTGAGGTTGATGCTAAGAAGCGTCTCGTCCATATCGAAAACGACTGCTTTGAGCACGCGGGCACCTTTCTCGAAAAATCGATCTAGAATCGTTGGCTCCGGATACTTTACCCCAAAGCCGAATGCCTGGCTGGTTATCGTCAAGTTGCGGAGACGTGTGTTCATAAGATTACGAAAAAGTCTCCACACGAGTAAAAAATCGCAGTTCACGCTTGAAATCGAACTCATTTCCCCGTAACCTATACGAACGTGATTGCATAAGCGTCACATTAGTATCTGTCGGCTCCCGAGTGTTCCTAAACGTTGTGTGCTTGTCGCACCCTTCTGTAGGTCCTAGCAATCGGGGCCCCGTAGTTCGAAAGGGGTCCACCTTTGAGTGAGATTCAGAACTCGTCCATTTTCTCTCTTGACGATGTCAACGAGGAGGAGATGAACAACCTCATCGACGGTACGATTACCGACTTTGATGAGGGCGATCTCGTTAACGGCACTGTCGTTAAGATCGAGCATGACGAGGTGCTCGTTGACATCGGATTCAAGTCCGAGGGCGTTATCCCGGTCCGCGAGCTGTCCATCCGCAAGGACGCTAACCCTGCAGACATTGTTGCACTCGGTGATCCCATCGAGGCTCTGGTTCTCCAGAAGGAGGACAAGGACGGTCGTCTGGTCCTGTCCAAGAAGCGTGCCGAGTACGAGCGTGCTTGGAACCGCATCGAGGAGAAGTTCAACTCCGGCGAGAACGTCGAGGGCGAGGTTATCGAGGTTGTCAAGGGCGGCCTGATCCTCGACATCGGCCTGCGTGGCTTCCTGCCCGCTTCCCTCGTCGACCTCCGTCGCGTCAAGGACCTCACCTCCTACATGGGCACCCGCATCGAGGCTCGCGTCATCGAGATGGACCGCAACCGCAACAACGTTGTCCTCTCCCGTCGCGTCGTGCTCGAGGAGTCCCGTAAGGCCGAGCGCTCCGAGATCCTGTCCAAGCTCAAGTCTGGCATGCGTCTCCAGGGCACCGTTTCCTCCATCGTCGACTTCGGCGCCTTCGTCGACCTCGGCGGTATCGACGGCCTCATCCACATCTCCGAGCTCTCCTGGAACCACGTCAACCATCCTTCCGAGGTTGTCAAGGTCGGCCAGGAGGTCGAGGTCGAGGTTCTCGACGTCGATCTCAACCGCGAGCGCATCTCCCTGGGTCTCAAGCAGACCACCGAGGATCCGTGGCGCGCACTGGTCAAGAAGTACCCCGTCGGCGCTATCGTCGAGGGCACTGTGACCAAGCTTGTCCCGTTCGGCGCTTTCGTCGACCTGGGCGAGGGCATCGAGGGCCTGGTGCACATCTCCGAGATGGCCAACAAGCACGTCGATCAGCCTTCTCAGGTCACCCATGTGGGCGACAAGGTTCAGGTCAAGGTCATGGAGATCGACCTCGACCGTCGTCGTATCTCCCTGTCCATGAAGTCCGCTGCTGAGACTCTGGGCGTCGAGATCGAGGTTACCCCGCTTCCTTCCGAGAAGAAGGACGAGGAGACCGACGCCGAGTAAATCGGTTTGACGATCACTTGTTTTAAGGGATCCGTCCGCAATGGACGGGTCCCTTTTTGCATTTGGTGCCGAGATGCACGATGCTGCCCATGCTGTCCACAGGCTATTTGGTTGTCGGTGTATGAAAAATGCCGACATCCCGCCTCGGGGAAGAGGCGGGAACGCACCGAGTAGACGGAGGGGTGCGGAGCGCGGTCGCGTCTCGACTGACGACGTTGCCCATCGACAACTCTGTTGTACTGCATGGCGTGGTTCTTGGTTTATCGTGTCGAACGCTTGTGTTGTGCCATTGCCTGCGGCAACGGTGTGCTACACTCTTGCACTGCTGAGTGGGCCAGACGGTCGCGCGATGTGCTGCTTGCAGCACGCGTGAGGAAAGTCCGGGCTCCAGAGGGCGGGATGCCGGCTAACGGCCGGGCGGAGTGATCCGACGGAAAGCGCCGCAGAAAAGAAGACTCCCACCTGCGCCGCAAGGCGTAAAGGGAAAAGCTGAAACGGTGGTGTAAGAGACCACCAGCGTCGTGGCAACACGGCGGCTTGGCAAGCCCCATCCGGAGCAAGCGCGAATAGGAACGCTATGGGCCGGCCCGGTCCGCGTTCGGGTAGCGTGCGTGGAGCTGCACGGTAACGTGCAGACAAGATAAATGACCGTTCACGACAGAACCCGGCTTATAGGCCCACTTGGCAACTATGTTGACGCTGCGAACCCGTCAGCGCGGCAATCTACCTTTCAAGCCTTCGGGCATGACCATAAGGTCAATGCCCCGTCTTTCAAGGCACCTTGCTCGCGCTGACGGGTTCTCGCTGTCGGTGACGGTATCATTGGCGTTCCCGTTCTTGTTGGCAAGGTCAACGGTGCTGTCTTTGCCGTATTATTGAGGCTGTTTGTTGCTTTGCTTGTTGTTGAGGGGCTTTGTTGGACAGCTATTTAACTCTGCAATCGAATATTGAGGCTTCGGGCGAGTTTGTGGACCGCAAGAGCCGGTTTATTGCCCAGCTGGTCCATATTGAGTCCGAGGATGAGGCGAATGCCTTTATCGAGACCGTTCGAAAACGTCATTACGACGCTCGACACAATGTTCCCGCGTGGATTTTGGTCGATGGACGTGAGCGTCAGAGCGATGACGGCGAGCCGAGCCGCACGAGCGGTATGCCGACGCTCGAGGTGTTGCGCGGCGCGGCGCTCAAAAATGTTTGCTGCGTAGTGACGCGCTATTTTGGTGGCACGCTGTTAGGGCCCGGTGGCTTGGTGCGCGCCTATACCGCGGCGACGCAGGCGGCGGTGGCCGCGGCTCAGGAGGCCGGGCAGATTGTCGAGATGACGAGTGTCGTGCCTGTTGACGTGCATGTGGCCTATCCGCAGTATGAGCAGGTGCTTCGTTTGGCGCAGGATTCGGGTGCCAAGGTTTCGGATACCGATTACGCGGATACCGTGACGATTCATTTGGTGTTCAAAGCGGGGGAGCAGGAGCCGTTTTGCGCTAAGATGCGCGAGCTTATGGCGGGGCGTGAGGAGATTGAGGTCGGCGCTCCCGAATTTGCAGAGTTCTAACGGCGACGGCCGGCGCGCTTTGGATATATCCCAAGCGCGCCGGCCGTCGTTTTATGTCGCTGCCGTTTACTCGGCGAGCTGCTTTAGCACATCACAGGCGATTTCGACGGCATCGTCGATGCAGCCGGGGCAGCTGCGGAGCGGACCCTTGTCCGATCCGATGCCCTTGAGCGTGCCGCAGACGGTCGTCGTGTTCTTCTCGCCAAAGCGCTTGGCGATTTCGCGCGACAGCTTGTAGGTCTGGCCCTTAGTCTTGGGGTTTTCCATGTCGTCGCTCATTACAAACCCCATGATGGCCACGGCGCCCGAGATGGCGCCGCAGGTTTCGGTCATGCCGCCCATGCCGGCGCCAAAGCCCTCGGTGAGGGTAAAGGCGACCTGGGGGTCGAGCCCGACGGCAGGTGCGAGCGTGCAGGCGACGGCCTGGGCGCAGTTAAAGCCACGGGCGTGGTATTCGGCAGCCTGAGCCTGACAGGCGGTGATGTCGAGCTGGGCCGTATCGATTTGCTTCATCGTTGTCTCCTTGGTCACGGTGTACCCGCCTATGGTACCCGTGACGGTGCATGTAATCATCGAGAGCTTCATGTATGCCTCATTTTTATCTATCGAGCAAATGCCCAAGGCTTGAGATAAATACCCCTAATCAATTTGTCTCATAACCCACCTTGGGGATGGGTTGAGAGGGGTGCGGGGTAGAGGTATCGTGAACCGAATAAAACTAAAACCCAGGCAAGGGAGCTAGATATGAGCGAGCAGACCATCGGTACTACATGTGTTCAGGGCGGCTATCACCCGGGAGATGCCGAGCCGCGCCAGGTGCCCATCTACCAGTCCACCACGTGGAAGTACGACACGTCCGAGCACATGGGCAAGCTGTTTGACCTGGAGGAGTCGGGCTACTTCTACAGCCGTCTGCAGAACCCCACGTGCGATCTGGTTGCCGCCAAGATCTGCGAGATGGAGGGAGGCGCTGCCGCGATGCTCACGAGCTCGGGTATGGCTGCGAACTTCCTCGCAATCTTTAACGTGGCCGGTGCCGGCGATCACGTGGTCGCAAGCTCTGCCATCTACGGCGGTACCTACAACTTGCTTGCCCATACCATGGGTCGCATGGGCTTGACCTGCACGTTCGTTGCCCCCGACTGCACCGATGAAGAGCTCGAGGCAGCCTTTGAGCCCAACACCAAGCTCGTCTTTGGCGAGACGATCGCAAACCCCGCCCTTGCCGTGCTCGATATTGAGCGCTTTGCCAAGGCCGCGCATGACCACGGCGTGCCGCTGATGGTCGACAACACCTTCCCGACGCCCGTGATGTGCCGTCCCTTTGAGTGGGGCGCCGACATCGTTACGCACTCCACCACCAAGTACATGGATGGACATGCTGCCTACCTGGGCGGCGTAATCGTCGACCACGGCCAGTTTGACTGGATGGCCCATGCGGACAAGTTCCCGGGTCTTACCACGCCCGACGAGAGCTACCACGGCGTGACGTATGCCGAGAAGTTCGGTCGCGAGGGCGCCTTCATTACCAAGGCAACCGCTCAGCTCATGCGCGACCTCGGCCCCATGCAGAACCCGCAGGCAGCGTTCTTCTTGAACAGCTCGCTCGAGAGCCTGCATGTGCGCATGCCGCGTCATTGCGAGAACGGCCTGGCCGTTGCCAAGTTCCTGCAGAGCCATCCCAAGGTGCGCTTCGTGAGCTATCCGGGCCTGGAGGGCGACAAGTACTATGACCTCGCTCAGAAGTACATGCCAAACGGTACCTGCGGCGTTGTGAGCTTTGGCTTTAATGGTGGTCGCGCGGCGGCCGAGACCTTTATGAAGAGCCTTAAGCTCGCCCAGATCGCCACGCATGTGGCCGACGCCCGCACCTGCTGCCTGCATCCCGCTAACGCTACGCACCGCCAGATGAACGATGAGGAGCTCATCGCCTGTGGCATCTCCGCCGACATGGTGCGCCTGTCGTGCGGCCTCGAGGACACGGCCGATCTGATTGCCGACCTTGAGCAGGCACTCGAGCAGTGCTAGGCTAGCTCCGTACAAGGTGCCGATGCTGGCAGAAAGCTTCGGTGACCTTTCGTTCCGATTCCGTAGGCGGGACCCCAATCGCGGCTGTTTGCAGGCGATCGGGGCCCCGTTTTTTGCGTTAGGCCACTCGAAAGGATGGATATGGAGAAAACTGCAGAGCAGCTGCGCCGCGAGCACATTGCCCTAGAGGGCGACACCCATGGCAAGAACAAGTGGGCGATTCTGTTCACCGTGCTCATCATGACGTTTATGGTGTGTCTGGATTCGACCGTCGTGACCGTGGCGCTGCCCGTGATGCAAAAGGAGCTGGGCGTGGGCCTCGATCGCATTCAACTGGTGAGCTCGGTGTACCTGCTTGCGACATGCGTGGCTATGTTGCCGTTTGGCCGTCTGGGCGACGTGCGCGGCAAGGTGAATGTGTTCCAGTTGGGCGTCATTGTCTTTTCGGTCGGTTCGCTGCTGTGCGGCCTTTCGGCCTCGCTCGAGGTTCTTATCCTGGCACGCATTGTTCAGGGCATCGGTTGCGCGGCGGCCATGGCTAACAACATGGGTATCATCACCGAGTCGTTTCCGGCGCGCGAACGAGGCCGTGCCATGGGTATTCTCGCGACCTTTGTGGCCCTCGGCATGATGTGTGGCCCCGTGCTCGGCGGCATGCTGGTGGCAAGCTTTCCCTGGGAGAGTATCTTCCTCATCAACCTGCCTATTGGCGTAATCTCGTTTATCGTGGGGCTCTACACGCTGCCGCATGTTAAGCCGGAGGCCGGCGAGCGTCCCATGTCACTGATCGAGGCCGCTCGTCGCTGCTTTGCAAATTCGGCCTTCACTATCAACCTTGCCTGCATGCTCATCGTGTTCGTTGGCATTGGCGCATCCGAGTTTATCCTGCCGTTCTATTTTCAGGACGCGCATGGGTTTGGGTCTGACGTTTCGGGCCTGCTGTTTTTGGCGCTGCCGATGGTGAATGCCTTTATCGGCCCGCTTTCGGGTACGGTTTCGGACCGCGTTGGCTGCGAGGGCCCCACGGCGGTCGGCCTGGGCGTGTATGTGTGCGGTCTCTTTGCGGTAAGCACGCTCAACGAGCGCTCTTCTATCCCTGTGATCGTGTGCTGCGTCGCATTTATGTCGTGCGGTACGTCGATTTTTCAGAGCCCCAACAACTCGTTGTATATGGGCTCGGCCCCGCGCGAGGCACTCGGCTTTGCGGGCAGCCTGGGTAGCCTGGCGCGCTATGCGGGTATGGCAGTGGGTATTACAGCAGCGTCGCATATCCTGTATGGGCAGATGAGCGTGGCGATGGGCGAGGTCGTGACCAGTTTTGTTGCAGGCCGTCCGGATGTGTTCCTATTCGGCTTCCGCTCGGTGTTTTACGTACTTATGGTTGTGGCCGCCGTGGGCTTTGCGCTTGCCATGGTGCGTTTGGTGAAGATGCGCGCCCGCCATTAGCGTGTTGGGAGGCTGTCTGCCACGATTCGCGCCGTCCCAAAAAGACTGGTTTGTGGTGCGATGCGGCTTGTGGGGCGGGCGGGGGTCGGTCCGTGGTAGACTATCGAACAACGTTTATTAATCGCGCGGTATCGTTGCCGCGAGAAGGGGTTGCGCCATGCAGGAGCTTGAGGATCGTATTCGCCATGACGGCATCGTAAAGGCCGGTAACGTCCTTAAGGTTGATGCCTTCCTCAACCACCAATGCGACGTTGAGCTGTTCGACCACATGGGTGCCGAGTGGGCCCGTCTGTTCGAGGGTGTCGAGATCAACAAGATCCTGACGATCGAGGCTTCGGGCATTGGCATGGCTTGCATTGCAGCCCAGCATTTTGGCGGCGTGCCGGTGGTCTTTGCCAAGAAGGCACAGTCCATCAACCTCGACGGCGAGCAGTATGCCACGACCATCTACTCCTTTACCAAGCAGAAGGAGTACCCGGTCATCGTCGGCAAGCGCTTCCTGTCCGAGGGCGACAAGGTCCTGATCATCGACGACTTTTTGGCCAACGGCTGCGCGCTCGAGGGTCTTATCAAGATCTGCGAGGCTGCAGGTGCCGAGGTATCCGGCATTGGCATTGCGGTGGAGAAGGGCTTCCAGGGCGGTGGCGATAAGCTCCGCGAGCGCGGCTTCCGCGTTGAAAGCCTAGCCCGTATCGCCGATATGGACTGCGATACCGGCGAGATCACCTTCGCCTAAGCGCGCAACACAAGCGATTGGTATGCGATGTGACAAAGGGACTTTCCCTTTGTCACATTTTTTATGAGGGGAGGTGTTGATATGGATGAGAACAAGATGGGATGGCGCGAGTGTGCGCGCTATGCCGAGATGTCGGTCGAGGAGTTGGCGCGCGATTGCGAGGTGCAGGTGTTTCGCGCGACAGGTCCGGGCGGACAGGGCGTGAACACGACGGACTCGGCGGTGCGCATGAAACATATCCCTTCGGGGATTGTCGTGACTGCGCGTGAGAGCCGCAGCCAGTTTCAGAATCGCGCGAGCTGTCTGCGTAAGTTGCGCGCTGAGCTTGAGCGTCGCGGGCGTCCACCGCGCCGACGCGTAAAGACCAAGGTGCCTCAGCGCTCTCGCCAGCGCAGGCTCAGCGACAAACACTTCAACGCCATTAAAAAGGCCAACCGTCGCAAGCCGGGCAGCGACGAATAGCCTACTCATAAGTTGCGGTGAAATAGGGACTGTTTTGCGGCTTTAGCTGCATAAACAGTCCCTATTTCACCGCAACTTAGGTGGGGTTAGCGGGTTGGGCGCCAGACCTCGAGGACGCCGGCGAGGATGTCGACCTCGATGCGCGAGGCGACGATGGGCTCGCCGTCGGCCTGAATGGGGTAGTCGGGCTCCTCAAAGGTAAGCTCGGCATGGCGACAGCGGCGCATGCGAACCGGCGGCAGCTTGGTATGGTGGCCATCTTTGGCCGAAAGGAACATGGGAAGCGCGACCGCGCGCGGCACGGGGCCACAGGCGTAACAGACGTCGAGTATACCGTCACAGGGATTGGCATCGGGACAGATGCGATAGCCCGATCCATAGGTAGGACCCAGCTGGATGGCCATGATAATCGCCCGCACGCGCTCGGCGGGCGTCCCGTCAAAGCTGACTGTCATGGGGTAGTTGCGATAGCGTAGGCCAAACTGCTCAAGTCCCGAGAGAGTGTAGAGTGGAGCGCCGGCGAGGCCCGTCTTTTTGCGTAGCTCGGTGGTGCCAAGGCCGATGGCGGCATCGATGCCGACCGAAAGCGTCTGGTCGTAGTACTCAACGGTAGCCTCGCCGCTGCCGCTTGCGGGGCTCCATGAGCGAATGCGCCCTATGTCCTGACGCTGCAGCTCACAGGCGAGCAGTGCGCCAAAATCCTTGCCGGAGAACTCGTCGATGCCGAGCGTTTGGGCAAAATCGTTGCCGGAGCCAACGGGCAGGACGGCAAGAGCGGGGCGGGCGTCCTCCTTTTGCGTCATAAGCCCATTGACGACCTCGTGGATTACGCCGTCGCCGCCGAGTGCGATAACGGTGCGATAGGCCGTTGCCTGGGCGGCCAGCTCCTTGGCGTGTCCCATGCGCTCGGTCAGCACCAGGTCAAACTGGGATGCACGTGCAGTCATGTCCAAAAAGCGTTGCAGGCGCTCGGCAACTTCGCGCGCCGCACCCGACTGGGCGGCGGGGTTGGCGATGATGAGCGTGCGACCAAAATCAGTTGCGTGCATGGGGCGACTCCCGGCGTATGCCGTGACGGTGCGGTCGCGCTCAGGTCGAATTGCCCCCGATTGTGGCTGCACGGCGAATACTTACGTCTACTCTATCAGGTCGTTGTGGCGCTCGATAGCATCCGCTACCGTACCGCCCTCATCTACAATAAGCGAACGGCGCTTGGGCGAGATGATGCGCTGGGCGGGGTACACGCCGCGGTGTCCGGCGGTTAGGTAGCTGATAAAGGCCACGATGACAAAGAACCCGGCTGCCGTGCCGTGGAACAGGTCGATGGCCATCATACAGGTGGTGATAGGCACGTTAAGGCCGGCGCAGAACACGCCGAGCATGCCGAGAGCCGCCAGAAAGCTGGGATCGATTCCGACGAGGCAACCGATCCAGCCGCCGAGCGCCGCACCGATACCAAACAGGGGCGTGACCTCGCCGCCTTGGAAGCCGGTGCCCAGGGTGAGCGCTGTGACGACCAACTTGATGACTGCGTCCGCCAGGGTGGTGTTGCCGGCAAATCCGGCGCCTGAGAGCCAGGTGGCAAGGCCGGCGTAGTCCCAGGCGTCGAGGAGGGCATAGGCGGCCAAAACCACGAGTGCGCCTATAAGTGCGCGAGCGAGGTAATTGGTGATAAAGCGACCGTACAGGCTCTTGACGGTTCGAACCGACCAGGCAAAGAGGCGTGCCGTCAGACCGAAGATAATGGCGCTGATAACAACGATGACAACCGTCCGTGGTGTCATGTTGGGAACGTTGGCGATAACATTCGCCTCGTACTCGGTACCCAGGGCGAGTGATGTAAAGTAGCCGGTAAACGAGGCGACCAGGCAGTAGATGCCCGCGGTGTAGTCGATCTTGCCGATAAAGCACATCTCCATGCCAAAGAAAGCTCCGGCAAGGGGCGAACCGAATACGGCGCCAAAGGCCGACGAGATGCCGGCGAGCATGAGGTCGTGGTGGTCATGCTTTTTGAGGTGGGCGAGGCTCGAGATGTTGCTGGCGATGGTGCCGCCGATCTGCACCGCGGCCCCCTCGCGACCGGCCGATCCGCCCGTTAGGTGCGTGAGCGTGGAGCAAACGAAGGTGAGGACGGCCATGCGCATATGGATGAGGCGTGTGCCCAGAGCGGAGTCGATGACCAGGTTGTTGCCACGCTTGGCGGCGAGACCGTGGTTCTTGTAGACCCACGCGGTGGCCATGCCCACAACGGGAAGCAAGGCGTAGACCCACACATGGTGCTCGCGATAATCGGTCGCGATATTCAGCGAGGCTAAAAACGCCCAAGCGGCAACGCCCATGGCGAGCGAGACGATGACGACGAGTACGAGCAGCTTAGCGCTCGCGAGTAGGTTGCGGGCGTTGCGGCGCGTGTCGGCAGCTAAGAGATGCTCGGAGCGGGTAAGTTGATGCCTGCCTGCCGTGATGACGTCGTTCAGGGAGAAATAACCGCCGTCGTCGAGCGGTTGGGAATGATCCTGCGCCTCGTTTGCGCATTCGGGTTTGTCGTTATGAGCCATACGTTCCTCTTTTAGGTTGCAACGCAAGCATTATAAAACGCGGTAAACGCGATGAGCCGGTGGGTTGGTATCCATTCTGTTTCGTGGCCTGCAACCGACAGGTGTATTTGCGGGTACAGACCAAGTCGCGGTCGCGCGTCGGGGGATTATACTGAGACAAGCATAAAGAATCGGCGCCTCTGTTGCGCGCCGTGGCATTAAGAGGTGCATATGGCAGAGAAACTCATTCCGCTGGATGACGCACAGTCGATTGTCCTGTCGCACGTTGCTCCGACCGATTTCGTCGAGATTCCCGTGTGGCAGGCCGCCGGTCTTCCCTTGGCCGAGGACGCTGTGGCCGATATCGACATCTCGCCGTTCGCCAACAGCGCTATGGACGGATATGCCGTGCGCTCGGCGGACTTGGCGCAGGCGTCTGGTGAGGCGCCGGTGACGCTCGACGTTATCGGACACGAGGCTGCGGGACATGTGTTTGAGGGCGCAATCGGCGCGGGCGAGACGGTCCGCATCATGACGGGCGCGCCGGTGCCCGAGGGTGCGGATGCCGTGGTGAAATACGAGATCGTCGATGTGCTCGACGGTGACGGCAACGAGGGCTCGCACGTTCGCTTCTCGGCGCCTACCAAGGTAAGGGAGAACGTTCGCTCTGCCGCTGAGGAGGCCCATGCCGGCGATGTTGTGATGCACGCCGGTGAGGTCGTGGCTCCGGCGGGCGCGGGTCTGCTGGCGAGCGCCGGATACGCGAGCGTGAAGGTGCACGCTGCCCCACGTGTGGGCATCATCTCGCTGGGCACGGAGCTGGTCGCACCGAGTAAGGTACCGGCGCGCGGGCAGATTCGCGATTCCAACTCGTCGGCGTTGATGGCCGAGGCGCTCGATGCCGGCGCCGAGCCCGTGTTCTACGGCATTGCGCCCGATGATGAGCAGGCGATTGCCGAGCTGGTGCATCGTGCCGTTCAGGAGTGCGACTTTGTCATTACGAGCGGTGGCGCCTCGGCGGGCGATTACGATTTCGTGACGGCGCTCGTCCGGCGCGAGGGCGAGGTGCTGTTTGACCGCATCTCGATGCGTCCGGGCAAGGCCATCACGTTTGGTTTGCTCGGCGGTAAGCCCTACCTGGGGCTTTCGGGCAATCCAGCGGCGGCGTATGTGGGCTTTGAGATGCTTGCCCGTCCGGCGATTCGCAAGATGCGCGGTTTTGCCGAGGTTGCGCGTCCCGTGCAGCAGGCGACGCTCACGCACGGCGTGAAAAAGCGACAGCATCGCCGCTTCTTCGATCGCGCCACGGTTTTGAGCGACCCCGAGACCGGTGAGTTGTTGGTGACCGAGGCCAAGACGCAGAATTCGGCGCTGCTTGGAACTATGCAGCGTGCGAACTGCCTGTTGCGTATTGACGAAGGACCGTGCGAGCTCAAGGCGGGCGACGTCGTGGATGTCGTGCGTGTCGACCTGCCCGAGGGAACGGTGCTGTAGGAGGAAGACTATGGAGCTGAAGATTTCGATTGTGACGTGTTCGGACACGCGCGATCTTGCGCAGGACGATGCCGGAGCCGCACTCGAGGAACTTATCGAGGCGCAGGGCTGGACGGTCGCCTCACATGTGGTCGTGCGCGACGACGTCAGCGAGATTGGTGATGCCATTGCGGAAGCCGCCGATGAGTGCCACGCCAATGTCGTGCTCACCTGCGGCGGCACGGGGCTTTCGATGCGCGACGTAACGCCCGAGGCGACGCGTGCCGTCTGCGACCGCGATGTGCCGGGTATTGCCGAGGCGATTCGCGCGTACTCGATGACCAAGACGCGCCGTGCCATGCTCTCGCGTGCTATTTGCATGCAACGAGGTCATACACTTGTCGTAAACTTTCCCGGTTCTACGAAGGCCGCCCGCGAAAGCTGGGAGGCCATAGCGGACCAGCTGGAGCATGCGGCTCAGATGACAGCGGGCGGTGGACATACCAACTAAGCGGTTTACCTGCGGCGGAGCGACCTTATCGGTCGCTCCGCTTTTATTTTCCGCCGAAGCGACGCTGAGGTGCACGGTAACTTGAAACTATATTCTCTGGAGAGAATAATTTCTGAAAATCATTATTCGCAACAAAGTATAATCTGATTGCAGATCAAAGCCCGCGGTGGGGTGCCCGGGCACAAGGTCCGAAAGGGTTGAATATGTTCGATATGGTTTCTCGCCGCGGATTCGTCTCGCTTTCTGCTGTCGCCGCTGCCGGCCTTGGTCTTGCCGGCTGCTCGGGCAACAAGACGTCCGAGCCAGCTGGTTCCGATGCCGGCTCCGCCGTGTCTTCCTCTAAGAAGAAGGCTGTCGAGCTGCAAGTCTTTGCCGCCAACTCGCTCGAGAAGGCTCTGCCCGAGGTTCAGGAGCTCTACACCGACCAGACCGGCACCACCTTTGCCGACACGCAGTTTAAGGCCTCCGGCGACCTTGTCGAGCAGATGCGTGCCGGCGCCACGGTCGACGTGCTCATCACTGCTTCCAAGGGCACCATGGATGACGCTGAGAACGCTGAGCTCGTCGACACCGACACCCGTGAGGATATGTTCGTCAACGACCTCGTGATCATTCGCGCCGAGGGCTCCGACACCAAGGTCGAGGCCATCGCCGACGTCGCGAATCTGGACGGCAAGATCGCCATTGGCGACGCCAAGACCGTTCCCGCCGGCAAGTACGCCAACCAGGCCCTAGCCTCCGTGGGCCTCTACACTGGCACCGAGGGCGACGACGGCGAGTATGCACCCGAGCTCGCTGACAAGGTGGCCCTGGCCGACAAGGTCGGCACCGCCGCGGCCTACGTCTCTACGGGCGACTGCGTGGCAGGTTTTGTCTACAGCTCCGATATCTTCCGCTACGACGGCATCGAGGAGGCCTTCGTGTGTCCCGAGGATTCGCACAAACCCATCGTGTACCCGGGTGCCGTTGCCGAGAGCTCCGAGCACGCCGACGAGGCCAAGGCGTTCATCGACTTCTGTCTGACCAACAAGAAGGCTCAGAAGATTTGGGCTAAGTACGGCTTTGAGCTTTCCGCGTAGTGCGGCTTGGCGCGATAATTCCATCGTTTTGTGTTTCACTCCGTCCTTGTATTCGCTTGGAGCTTTTCGTGCTTAATAGATTCCGCATGCTTGTCGCCTGTGCTTTGATCTTCGCGCTTTGCTGGGTGCCGGGATTTGCGTTTGCTGGGGACGCTGAGGACGGGGCCCAGGTTGCTGCGACCGCTCATGGGCTTTCCTATGGGATCGAGGGTTTTGAGCGGTTGGCCAAGGGGACCGCTCGTGCCATGGAGGGCCAGCCTGAGGGCTATCGGTTTCCCGTTGACGAGGACGTGGACCTTGTGGTGGCGCCTGCTGCCGATCGCGTTGTGGTGTGGATATCGCCCAAGGCGGTCGAGAAGTTTGGATTGGATCCGCAGGACAACGAGTGCGTATCGGGTCTCAAAGCCCTCGTCTGTGAACTCGACAGCGCAAACTGCATGGGAGGTGCGCAGCTGGGGGACGTGGATCTTCCTTGGTATGTCACGGCGGAAACAACGTTTGAGACCGGCGGGTATACCTATGGCTTTGACGAGCGCGGTGCGGATGGGGACCGCTATGTGGTGATTGCATCAGCCTCGGGTGATGCCAAGGGCGGCGCGCGTTGGCTTGATAGCGCTCAAATGGTAGAAGCGTCGTCTATCGTGTTGCGGGACGAGCAGGGGCCCTTGACCTCTCTGACTTCCTTTTTGGGCGGTATCGACTATCGCCCGTTTTGGGTGTCCATAAAAACGAGCGGCCTTGCCCTGCTGATCTCCTTTGCGCTGGGCCTGTTCGCCGCGTGGAAGACTATGGGTACCTCGAGTCGTATCAAGGGCTTGCTCGACTCGGTCTTTACCATCCCCATGGTGTTGCCGCCCACGGTCTGCGGCTTTCTGCTCCTCATGCTGTTTGGCCGCTCGACCGGGGTGGGCCAGTGGCTCATCGCGCACGGCGTCTCAATCGTCTTTACCTGGCCCGCGGCGGTGATATCTGCCGTGGTGGTGTCGTTTCCGCTGGTCTACCGCACGGCGCTCGGAGCCTTCGAGAGTCTCGACACGCAGATGCTCGATGCGGCGCGCACGCTGGGCTGGTCCGAGCGTCGCATCTTTACCAAGCTTATGATGCCGCTTGGCTGGCCCTCGATTGCCGCCGGCACGGTGCTCGCCTTTGCCCGCGCGATGGGCGAGTTTGGCTGCACCCTGTTCTTTGCGGGCAACTACGCCGGCATTACGCAGACCATTCCCATCGCCATCTACTTTGAGTGGATGGGCGGCAACACGTCGGTGGCCCTCTTTTGGGTCGCCGTCGTGATCATGTTCAGTTTCCTGGTCATTCTGTTCATCAATATGTACACCGCTCATTCGCAAAAGTATCGCGAGCGGGGCCTTTCCCGTGCGGAGCGCAAGCAGGCCAAAGATCTCGCCGGACGGGGCGATTCGCTCGACCCGGCGGGCGGCGATGCCTTGCGTATCGATCGCGAGGCGCTGGCCGAGCTCATGCGCGATGATGCCGCTTTGCAGGGAGGTCGATAGGCCATGTCACTCGTTTTGGATATCAAAAAGCGCTATCCTGGGTTTATGCTCGACATGCAGCTTGAGGCCGGCGAGGAGCGCGTGGCGCTGCTCGGTGCCTCCGGATGTGGCAAGAGCTGTACGCTGCGCTGCATTGCCGGTGTGGAAACGCCCGACGAGGGCAAGATCGTCGTCAACGGCGTGACCTTTTTTGACTCGGCCTCGGGCGTTAACTTGTCGCCCCAGGAGCGTAAATGCGCTCTGCTGTTCCAAAACTATCAGCTGTTTCCCAACATGACGGTGGCCGATAACGTATGTGCCGGTGTAAAGGACGCGGGCGACGCCGCGGCGCGCAAAAGGTTGGCGGAGCGCTATCTGGGCATTTTCGGCCTGGCCGATTTTGCCGACCGCTACCCCGCACGCCTTTCGGGCGGTCAGCAGCAACGTGTGGCGCTTGCGCGCATGGTGGCGGCGCATCCGGGCATCTTTATGTTCGACGAGCCCATGAGCGCGCTCGATTCCTATCTTAAGAGCGCCCTCGAACAGAACATGCTCGACCTGTTCGATGTGTGCAACCGTACCGTGCTCTACGTGAGTCACGACATCGACGAAGCGTGCCGCCTGTGCCGGCGCATCTGCGTGATGCACGACGGGCATGTTGAGGAGATCGGCTCCATCGAGGACGTGGTCCGCCGTCCGCAGACGCTGGCGGCACTGCGCCTGACGGGCTGCAAGAACACAAGCCGTGCGCGCAAGATCGGCGACGAAGAAGTTGAGGCCCTCGACTGGGGCATGACCTTTAACGTGGGTCGTGAGGTTCCCGATAATGTGGCGTACCTGGGTATTCGCGCAAGCTACTTCCATGTTGACAATCGCGCGGAGCGGGGCCGCAACAGCTATGATTTGCACGTGGCCCGTGTGAGCGATTCGCGCTTTGAGCGCCTGGTGCTGCTGGACGTGCCGCGTGCTGATGCGCCCACGCGTCTGCAGTGGAAGGTCAACAAAGTGAACGTAGCTGCCGACGGGCTGCCGCAGGCCGACGAGACCCTGCGCATGCACTTCGATGCGAGTAAGATCCATTTGGTTTGTCGATAGCGCCGGGTAATGCCGTCGGGGATATAAGCCACGGCGGCTTTGTCTTGCCGTTCGCCGAATGAAGGATGACAAACTCTTATCAATTAAGATAATTATTTATTAAACGACGGCACACGACGCTGTCGTACGAATGTCAACGGCGTTCGCATGGTCGATGACCGCTGATATAGTTGACCTCAACTTGTAAAGGAGGGTGCGCACATGCCGCAGACGACATACATTCGCCGCGTTGCCGCGCGCGCCCTGTATATGGCTCGGAGCCGCATATGAGCAGGTATGTTCACGGCTCCGGGAGAGACGACGCACAACTAAATAATCAGCTGCAAAGCAGGTTCCCCAAAATTCCGGGTTTAGGCACGGCTGGGTTTTCGCCGCCCACCGTGCAGCAATACCGTAGTTATCCGTATTTGGTTCGAGAGGGGAACCGTCATGGCTGAAGAATTCGATTTCCATCCGATGTGGGAGAGCCTCGGCATGAATCTTGCCGACCACGATATGCTGCTGGGCGCTGTGGGCCAGATGTACGGCGATATGTTCCTGACGCAGAACAATCGCCCCAAGTCCACGTCCTACCTGGATTTTGTCGCCACCAACATCCACAGCGGCCGTATTAAGGAGATGCTCGACAAGAAGGAGGCCGGCGAGGCCACCAAGATCGTCGGTTCGTTCTGCGTCTATGTGCCCGAGGAGATCGTGCTTGCCTGCGATGGCATCCCCGTTGGCCTGTGCTCGGGTGCCGACTGGGCGACCGACAAGGTCGAGGAGCATCTGCCGCGCAACACCTGCCCGCTCATCAAGAGCTTTGCCGGCTTTAAGCTGGGCGAGGTCTGCCCCTACATTGAGTCGAGTGATCTGGTGGTGGGCGAGAACACCTGCGATGGCAAGAAGAAGGCCTACGAGTTCTTTGCCACGCAAAAGAACATGTACGTCATGGATATTCCCAACGTACACGACGAGTCGACGCTCGTGACCTGGAAGGCCGAGGTCAAGAAGCTCGCCGCCAAGATCGAGGAAGAGTGCGGCGTCAAGATCACGCCCGAGCGTCTGAAGGCCGCCATCCACGCCGTCAATGAGAAGCGTCGCGCCCTGCAGCGCCTCGCTGCCACGCGCGCTGCCGACCCGGCGCCCATCAGCGGTCTCGATAGCCTGCTGACCGTGCAGGCCGCCTTTATGGATGACACGCCGCGTCTGACCGGAGCCATCAACGAGATGGCGGCTGAGTGCGAGCAGCGTGTCGAGGCCGGCGAGGGCGTGGCGCCCAAGGGGACCAAGCGCATCCTGTACACCGGCACGCCCATGGCCGTGCCCAACTGGAAGCTGTTCAACCTCATCGAGAAGGCCGGCGGCGTCGTGGTGGGCGAGGAGTCCTGCACGGGCTCGCGCTACTACAAGGACCTGGTCGACGAGTCCGGCGAGACGGTCGACGAGATGCTCGATGCCATCGCCGAGCGCTACTTTAAGATCAACTGCGCTGTCTTTACGCCCAACGACCAGCGTATGAAGGACATTGTCCAGATGGCCAAGGACCTGCATGCCGACGGCATCGTCGACGTGGCCCTGCAGTTCTGCACGCTCTACGAGATGGAGTCGTTTGCCGTGGAGAAGGCCGCCGAGGAGGCGGGCATTCCGTTTATGCACATCACGACCGACTACGCCGGCGAGGACGCCGGTCAGCTCCAGACCCGCATCGAGGCCTTCCTCGAGACGATTTAGCCGCACCTGCGCTAAGCCGTGCCGCCGGGTGTTCCTATCCACGCGATAGGGATTTCTCCGTTGCCATGTCGGCCGGTGTCCGGATGCACCGCAGGGCGCCGATCGGCTTCGCATAACTGCCGGGGCGGGGGGATTTCCGCCGTCCCGGCAGATTCTATCTGTTTATTCAGACACGAAAGGAACTCAATGAACAACGATCTGAACAACGACCTTTTCAAGGCGGGCGTCTCCCGTCGCGGTTTTCTGACCGGCTCCGCTGCCCTGTGCGTCATGGCGGGCCTCGGCCTCACCGGCTGCGGCGGTTCGGGCGCCGAGAGCGGTAGCGCCGCTGCCTCCGGCCAGGATGTGGAGTATCGCGACGAGCTGCAGATCGCGTTACCGGCGAGCCCGGACGGTCTCGATCCGCACACCACGTCGTCGCTTGTGACCATGGACATCATCTGCAACGTCGTCGAGCCGCTCTTTGGCCTCGATAGCGACTACGAGCCCCAGCCCGTGCTGGCCAAGGGCTATGAGGTCTCCGACGACGGCCTGACCTACACCATCAAGCTGCGCGAGGGCGTCACCTTCCACAACGGCAAGGAGTTTGGCTCCGAGGACGTCGTGGCCTCGATGAACCGCTGGCTCACCGTCAACGACCGCGCCGCGAGCCTGCTGCCCGGCGCCACCTTCGCCGCCTCGGGCGACCACGAGGTCACCTGCACGCTGACCGAGCCCGCCGTCGACTTTCTGATCATCCTGGGCAACCACTCCCAGTATCCGGGCATCTTCCCCTCCGAGGTCATCGAGGCCGCGGACGATACCGGCGTGACCGAGTACGTGGGTACCGGTGCCTACAAGTTTGTGGAGTGGAAGCAGGACCAGTACGTCCATCTCACCCGCTACGAGGACTATGTCGCCGCCCACGGCAAGGCTTCGGGCTATACCGGCAAGGTCTTCGCGCCCACCAAGGACATCTACTATCAGTTCGTGACCGAGGCCTCCACGCGCGTGAGCGGGTTTGAGACCGGCGAGTACGATATCGCTGGCGAGATCCCCACCGAGAACTACCACGACTTCGACGGCAACGACGACGTCAAGCTCTACACCCATAACGCCGGCGTTCTGACCGCCTTCCTCAACATGAACGAGGGCATCTTCGCCGACGAGGAGATCCGCAAGTGCGCCCTCATGGCTATCGATTGCGAGGCGGCCGCTCTTGCCGCCTATGGCGAGAAAGAGCTCTTTAACATCGATCCCAACCTTGGCAACCCCGAGAACGCTCAGTGGGCGACCGACGCGGGCAAGAAGTACTTCAACCAGGCCGACGCCAAGGCCGCCAAGAAGGCTCTGGCCAAGACCTCCTATGCCGGTGAGACGGTCAAGCTGCTGACCACCCCCGACTACAAGGATATGTACAACGCCACCGTCGCGCTGCAGGAGCAGCTCGAGAAGGCCGGCTTCACCGCCGAGGTCGACAGCTACGAGTTCGCGACCTTCATGGACATCCGCTCCGGCAAGCCCGAGCAGTGGGACCTCTTTGTGGCCTCCACCAACTACAAACCCATCCCGGCCCAGTCCCTCTCGGTCTCCAAGGCCTTCTATGGCCTGTCCGACGAGAAGGCGCTCAAGCTCGTGGCCGAGACCCGCACCGCCAAGGACACCGACGCCGCGGCCAAGAAGTGGGCCGAGGCTCAGGAGCGCCTCTATGAGATCGCCGTCATCGAGCCGCTTTGCCACTACGCTTCCATCACGGGCACCCAGGCAGACGTCGAGGACGTCGAGGTGCTCGACGGCGCCATCGTTTGGAATGCCAAGCGTCCGGAGTAATGCAATAGATGGCGTGGCGGCTTGAGGGATCTGGTCCCCTGTGGCCGCCACGCCCTGTCCACGTTCAGAGGGGAAATAGACGCCTCGCATGTTGAAGTACACGCTCAAACGTATAGGCGCGATGGTTCCGGTGATGCTCATCATCTCGGTCGTCGTGTTTTTGATTATCTATCTCACACCGGGTGACCCGGCTTCTTCGATGCTCGGCATGGAGGCTTCGGCCGACCAGATCGAGCGCGTCAACGATAGCCTGGGACTCAACGAGCCGCTGCCGCAGCGCTACGTTGAGTGGATGGGCGGCGTGCTTACCGGCGACCTGGGCGATTCGTATTTTATGCGCCAGCCCGTCACGCAGGCGATCGCCGAGCACTTTGGCCCCACGCTATCGCTCGCGCTTCTGGCACAGCTCATCGCGCTGTTGATTGCACTGCCCTGCGGCGTCGTCGCCGCCCTCAAACATGGGTCGCGCACCGACGCGGTCTTGCGTGTCGTTGCTCTTTTGGGCGTGGCGATACCCGGCTTTTTGATGGCGCTCATGCTTATGTGGCTGTTTGCCGTCACGTTGCGTGTGTTCCCGGTGGCCGGCTATGCGCCGCTATCGAAGGGTTGGTTCAGCCATTTACGCTATCTTGCGTTGCCGGCCATATCGCTTGGATGTGTGCAGGCGGCCCTGCTCATGCGCATGACCCGTTCGAGCGTGATCGAGGCCATGCAGCTCGACTGCGTCAAGACGGCGCGTGCCAAGGGCGTCTCCGAGGTTCGCGTCGTGCTGGCCCATGCCCTGCGCAACGCAGCGCTGCCGATTCTCACCTCGGTCGGCTATTCTTTTGGCGCCCTGATTACGGGTGCCGTGGTGACTGAGGCCATTTTTAACATCCCCGGTTTGGGCCAGCTGGTCACGAGCTCTATCGAGCGTCGCGACTATCCGGTGATTCAGGGCGTGCTGCTGGTCATCGCCTTGTTGAATTCGGTGATCAATCTGGTCGTTGACCTTGCCTACGGCGCTTTTGACCCGCGCGCTCGCAAATGGGGCGATGCATGATGGCAAACGTTAAGAAGGCTCTTGCCAACAAGGGGTTTGTGGTCGGCGGTTGCATTTTCCTGGCGATTGCGCTGATCGCGCTCGTCGGTCCGCTGGTGTGGACGGTTGATCCCAATGCGCAGGAGATGGCGTTGCGACTTTCGGCACCTTCGCCCGCGCATCCCTTTGGCTGCGATGACTTTGGCCGCGACCTGCTTGCCCGCGTCATCGCGGGCGCGCGCGTGTCGCTTGGTGTTGGCATTGCCGTCACGCTCGCGACGAGTGTGCTCGGCTTGGTGATCGGCGCCTATGCGTGCTACAACGAGAGGCTCGATCATATTCTCATGCGCATCTGCGACGGCCTTATGTCCATTCCGGGCGTGCTGCTGGCCATCGCGCTCATGGCGATGATGGGCGCCTCGGTCTGGAACGTCATCATCGCGCTCTCCATCGTCTATACGCCCAGCATGGCGCGCATCGTGCGCTCGCGCGCGATGGTGGTCAAGGAGGAGCCCTTTGTGGAGGCCCTGCGCGTGCAGGGCGCCTCGACCGCGCGCATCGTGTGGCTGCATATCGTGCCCAACGTTATGGCGCCCTTCCTGGTGCAGGCGACCTTCGTCTTTGCCGAGGCCGTGCTCTCTGAGGCCGCCCTCTCGTTTCTGGGCCTGGGTATCAAGGCGCCCGACGCCAGCTGGGGAAACATCCTGCAGGCGGGCAAGAACGTGATGCGCAAAGCCCCGTGGATGATCTTCTTCCCGGCAGCGGCCATCATCGCGAGCGTGCTTTCGCTGAACCTTGCCGGCGACGGCCTGCGAGACGCCCTCGACCCCAAGACCAAGGAGGACTAGCCCATGGCTCAGCATCTTTTGGACGTGCGCGACCTCTGCATCTCGTTTGTGGGCCGCGATGGCAACGCGCTGGAAGCCGTCAACAAACTCAACCTACATATCGATGCCGGCGAGATCGTTGGTGTTGTCGGCGAGTCCGGCTGCGGTAAGTCGGTGTTTGCCCAGAGTGTCATGCGCCTATTGGAGCATGAACAGAAGATGGCCTATACCGGTCAGATTCTCTTTGACGGGGAGGACCTGCTCGCGCGCCCGCTCAAGCGCATGCGCGAGGTGCGCGGCTGCGATATTGCCATGATCTTCCAGGACCCGTTGTCCTCACTCAACCCCGTCATGACGGTGGGTGCGCAGGTTATCGAGGCGGTGAGGGCCCACCGTAAGGTGAGCCGACGCGAAGCCCGCAACGAGGCTCTATCGCTGTTGGAGCGTGTGGGAATTCGAGATGCCGCGGCTCGCTTCGACATGTATCCGGGCGATTTTAGCGGCGGTATGCGCCAGCGCGTGATGATTGCCATGGCGCTCGCCGGGCACCCACGCCTGCTTATCGCCGACGAGCCCACCACGGCACTCGACACGACGACTCAAAAACAGATTTTGGATCTCCTACGCGACCTCAACAGTTCCGAGGGCATGGCGGTGCTTTTTATCAGCCATGATTTGGGTGTCGTCACGAGCATCTGCTCGCGCGTGCACGTCATGTATCTGGGCCAAATCGTAGAAGAGATCGACGCCTGCGGCCTTATGGAGCGCCCGAGCCACCCGTATGCCCAGGGGCTCATCGCGAGCATTCCGCCGCTCGAAGGCGAGCGAGTTGACACGCTGGCGGATATTCCGGGCACAGTGCCGCCGCTTACGGCAATACCCTGTGGATGCCGCTTTGCGCCTCGTTGCGCCCGGGCGGACGAGCGTTGCCGCGCGCAGGAGCCTCCGCTATTTGCCGTGAATGCGTGCGACCGGTCTAAATGCTGGCTTGTCGAGAAAGGGGAGTGCCATGGCTGTTGATAGTGAAGTCCTGCTTAGGGTCTCACATTTGACTAAAGCGTATTCCATGCCGGGCTCAGGTTTTAAGCGTCAGGCCTTTACCGCCGTGGACGACCTGTCGTTTGAGATCGCGCCGGGCGAGGTCTATGGTCTGGTTGGCGAATCCGGATCGGGCAAGTCGACGACTGGACGCCTGATCTGTGGTCTCGAGCGTGCGGATTCCGGCTCGATTGTCTATCGCGGGCACGACCTCGCCACGATGTCGGAGCGCGAACGCAAGCCGTTTCGCCGCGAGATCCAGCTGGTATTCCAGGATAGCTCTACGGCTTTTGACCCGCGCAACCGTGTCGGCCGCATTTTGGAGGAGCCGCTGATTATCGCCGGCGTGCGCGATGCGGATGAGCGCCATGGGCGCGCGCTCTCGGCCCTGGCCTCGGTCGGTCTTCTAGCAGAGCATTATGACCGCTATCCGCATGACCTTTCGGGGGGACAGCGTCAGCGACTCAATCTGGCACGGGCGCTTATTTGCGAGCCGCGCCTTGTGGTATGCGACGAGCCGGTCTCGGCGCTTGACGTGTCCGTGCAGGCCCAAGTGCTCAACTTGCTTCGCGACCTGCAGCGTACGACGGGCGTGGCGCTGCTGTTTATCACGCATGATATGCGTGTGGTTCGGCATATGTCCGATCGGATTGGCGTGCTCTACCACGGTCGTCTTGTCGAGGAAGGCGCGGCCGAGGACGTGATCGCGCACCCGAGCGATCCGTATACGCAGGAGCTTATCGACGCCATTCCCTAGAGGATGCTTCCTTTTGGGTATGGCGTGGGTTTGTTGTTTAATTGTCGGTATATCGGTGCAAGAGAGGGGAACTACTATGGCCGATATCGAGGAACAGCCGTTACCGCGCACGTTTGAGGAGTTCAACGAGCAGCGCAAGGCGGCGTTTATTCGCGTTAAGGATTACAAGCAGGCGGGTAATCGCCTGGTCGGCTTTTTGTGCAGCTATACGCCGCTCGAGATTATCGATGCCGCGGGCGCTGCAAGTGTGGCCTTGTGCGGCACATCCGACGAGGTGATTCCCGAGGCCGAGAAGGTGCTGCCGGCAAACCTCTGCCCGCTCATCAAGTCGACGTACGGTTTTGCCTATTCGCAAAAGTGCCCGTTTACGTACTTTAGCGACATGATTATCGGCGAGACCACCTGCGACGGCAAGAAGAAGATGTACGAGCTGCTCAACGAACTCAAGCGCACGCACATTCTGCATCTTCCGCAGGGCCGCGATCGCGCCTACGAGCGCGAGGGCTGGTACGAGGAGTGCCGCCTGCTCAAGGAGGAGCTCGAGAACTTCTACGGTATTACGATCACCGATGACGACCTGCGCGCTGCCGTCCGTCGTCGCAACCGCCTGCGCGCGGCCCAGCTCGACATGTTTGCGCTGCAGGCCAACCAGCCGGCGGCTATGAGCGGCGTCGACCTGATGAGCACCATGTTTGCCGGCACGTTCAGCTTTGATATCGATGCCTATACGCAGCAGCTGGAGCAAAAGGTCGCCAAGCTGCGCGAGGCCTACGACGCGGGCGAGCGCCCGGTTGCGGCGGACGCCAAGCGCATTCTGATCACCGGTTGCCCGGTGGGCGGCGTGATCAACAAGATCGGTCGCACCATCGAGTCCAACGGCGGTGTGGTCGTGTGTATGGACGACTGCTCGGGAGAGCGCACGGCGGCCATGATGATCGACCCGGAGGCTCCCGACATCCTGCGCGCCATCGCCGACCGCTACCTCGACATTAACTGCTCGGTCATGACGCCCAATGACGGTCGTATGGACAACACCCTGGCCATGTGCGAGAAATACCATGTCGACGGTGTGGTGGAGAATGTGCTCCAGGCGTGCCACACCTTTAACGTGGAGAGTGCCCGCATGCAGGAGGCTGTCGAGGGTGCGGGTATTCCGTATATGAAGATCGAGACCGATTACAGCAACGGCGACATGGGTCAGATCGAGACCCGCATCGCCGCCTTCATCGAAACCCTCTAGCTTCCTCAGGCACCGGATCTTGCCCCTCAAACCGTCGCTTGCGTACCCAAAGTACGCTGCGCTCCTCTTTCGGGGCAATCTCCGGCACCTGAGAAACCTAGAGCTAAGGCGCCTGAACGCGCCACTGTCTATGATGTTTAGATTGGGAGAGAGCCATGATAGGGATCGGGATCGATATCGGGTCTACGGCGGCTAAGGCTGCTGTGGTCGATGGGGAGGGTTCGGTGGCATGGACGTGCGTGCAGCCAACCGGGTTCTCCTCGGTCGATGCGGCCGAGCGTCTGCGCGGCGAGCTTGCCGCGGCTGGCTATGACGTGACTGCCGACGACGTGCGCGTGATCGCGACCGGCTACGGTCGTGTCGCCGTTCCCTATGCGCACAAGGTCGTGACCGAGATCACCTGCCACGGTACCGGTGCCGTGCGCCTGTTTGGCGATCACGGCACGGTGATCGACGTGGGCGGTCAGGACACCAAGGTCATTCAGCTTAAAAGTGGCCGCGTGGCCAAGTTTGCCATGAACGACAAGTGCGCCGCCGGCACGGGGCGCTTTTTGGAGATCATGGCCGACCGCCTGGGCATTTCCCAGCAGCAGATGGCCGACCTGGCGCGTTCCGGCGAGCCCACCAAGATCAGCAGCATGTGCACCGTGTTTGCCGAAAGCGAGGTCATCAGCCTGATCGGCCGCGGTGAGCCGCGCGAGAACATTGCGCGTGGCGTGATCGACAGCGTGGTCTCGCGCGTGGCGACCATGGCCGGGCAGGCCGCGGGCTCCCCGTACTATCTGACCGGCGGTTTGTGTGAGAACGCCTTCGTGGTGGAGCGGTTGGGCGAGCTACTGGGGTCGCCGGTGACCACCTCGCCCCAGGCTCGCTTTGCCGGAGCGATCGGCGCGGCGATTCGCGCCGCCGCCTTGGCCTAGGGGTGTACCGCGACATGCGCATCCTCAATATCTCGGCACAAAAACCAGATAGCACCGGCAGTGGCACCTACCTTGCCGCGCTTGTGCGCGAGCAGATCGAGACGGGGCATCGCGCCGCCGTGCTTTGCGGCGCGGCACCGGGTGATACCCAAGGCGAGCTGGACCGGCGTGCTGCCGTGTTTGCCGTACCGTTCGAGTCGCCCGAGCTGCCGTTTCCCATCTGCGGTATGTCCGATGTCATGCCCTATCCCTCCACACGCTATCGTGACCTGACGCCTTCGATGCTCAAGGCATTTGAGCGGGCATTTGCTGCTGCAATCGATCGGGCGGTGGCTGAGTTTCGGCCCGATCTGGTGCTTTGCCATCACCTGTATCTGGTGACCGCATTGGCGCGCGAGTGCGTCCGGGGCGTGCCGGTTGTTGCCGTGTGCCATTCGACCGATCTGCGCCAGCTGCGTTCGCATGCGCTCGAGCGCGATCGCATCGTACGTGCGGTTCGTCGGCTCGATGCCGTCTTTGCGCTCCATGCTGAGCAGGCTGAGCAGATTGGCCTGGTGTGCGGCGTCGATGCCGATCGCATCCACGTGATTGGGACGGGCTACGACCATTGCGTCTTCTGCCGCGACGCAAGCGTGGCGAGGCAGCCGGGATCGCTTGTGTACGTGGGCAAGATTTGCTTTAAAAAGGGCGTCGAGTCGCTGGTTCGAGCTGTGTCATTGCCGATTGACGATGGCGTCCGCCCATCTGGCCTGGTACTTGTGGGCGGCCGCGGGGACGATGCCGAGTACGCGCGTATCGAGCGCTTGACCGCGGCCTCGGATGTGCCGGTGACGCTGGCGGGGCGCTTGGATAGCGATGGGCTCGTGCGTGCCTACCGCAGTTCCGTCGTCTTTGTGCTGCCTTCGTTTTACGAGGGTCTGCCGCTCGTGACGATTGAGGCCCTCGCGTGCGGCTGCAAAGTTGTGGCGACCGATTTGCCCGGCGTTCGCCCCTGGATGGAGGCGATGCTTCCCGGTGCTCCTGTGACGTGGGTGGCGTCGCCGCGTATGACGGATGTCGACACGCCCGTGGCGGCCGACCTTCCGTTGTTTGAGCGCGCACTGGCAGATGCTATCGCGCTGGCGCTTGCGGCGCCGCCTTCGACGTTCGAGCCGTCAGCGGTCTCTTGGGAAGCGTGCCTGGGGCGTATACTTAAAGTCGTTGATTTGTTGGAAGGGGGTTCGTATGGCTGACGATCAGATTAAGCTCACGTCTATGACTGCCGCGAGCGGTTGAGCCGCTAAGCTGGCTCCCGGAGCCCTCGCCCAGGTCCTGGGCGACTTGCCCAATGTGCATAACGACAACCTGCTCGTGGGGTTCGATACCTCCGACGATGCGAGCGTCTTTCGCGTAGGGGAGAACCTGGGGCTCGTGCAGTCCATCGACTTCTTTCCGCCGATGGTCGACGACCCGTTTCTGTTTGGCCAGATTGCCGCGGCAAACTCACTGTCGGACATCTACGCCATGGGCGGGCGGCCGAGCCATGCCATGAACTTGCTGTGCATCCCGAGCTGTCTGGGCGTTGAGGTTGCCGGTCGGATTCTGGCGGGCGGCGCCGACAAGTGCGTCGAGGCGGGTTGCTCCATCGCGGGCGGCCACACCATCAACGACGACGAGCCCAAGTATGGCCTGTCCGTGAGCGGGTTTGTCGCGCTTGACCGTATGCTCGCCAACAGCGGCGCGCGCGTGGGCGATGCGTTGCTGCTGACCAAGGCGGTTGGCTCGGGCATCATCACCACGGCCATTAAGGGCGAGCTCATCGAGCAGGACGAGGCCGCAGCCGTGTTTGACTCGATGCGTACCCTCAACGAGGCCCCGATTCGTCTGGCCGAGGGACTCGAGCTTCACGGCTGTACTGACATTACGGGCTTTGGTCTGATCGGGCATGCGTGCGAGATGGCCGAGGGCTCGGGCGTGCAGGTTGAGCTTGCGTCGGGGGCGGTGCCGCTCTTTGACCAGGTGCTCGACATGGCGCGTCTGGGCATTATCCCCGCGGGCTCCTACCGCAACCAGGACTTCTTTGGCCCGCGCGTGGCTGCCGACGAAGACCTGGAGCCGGGCATGTTGGATGCGCTGTACGATCCGCAGACGTCTGGTGGCCTGCTCATCGCGGCACCTGCTGCCGATGTGGATGAGCTTGCGCGCCGTCTGCATGCCGAAGGGCGTATTGCCGCCGTCGTCGGTCGCGTGTGCGAGCCGGTGCCAGGCGGTCCTGCCGTCCACGTTGTCCGTTAACGACACGTTTATTGAGCTATGTACCGTTTTAAAACGATTTATTCGAAAGGAAAAACTATGTCTACCAAGATTGAAGTCAATGCCATGGGCGATGCCTGCCCGCTGCCCGTCGTCAAGACGCTCAAGGCCCTCAAGCAGCTCAATGGCGAGGGCGCCGTCGTGACCGCGGTCGACAACGAGACCGCCGTCAAGAACATCTCCAAGATGGCGCAGGAAAAGGGCTGCACGGCCTCGGTCGAGAAGGTTTCTGACGCCGAGTGGCACGTGACTGTCGCGACCGCCGGTGCCGTGACCGTTGCGGACCCCGAGCAGGACGGTGCCGCTTTCTGCGACGCCAGCGCCGGCAAGGGCAAACTCGTCATTTCCGTCTACACCGACTGCATGGGCCGTGGCGACGACGAGTTGGGCCACAAGCTCATGAAGGCCTTCATCTTTGCCGTGACGCAGCAGGAGGAGTTGCCCGCGACCATGCTGTTCTATAACGGCGGCGCCAAGCTCACTGTCGAGGGCTCGCCGGTGCTCGATGACCTGAAGGGCCTGGCCGAGCAGGGCGTCGAGATTCTCACCTGCGGTACCTGCCTCGACCACTATGGCATTAAAGACCAGCTTGCGGTGGGCGAAGTCACCAACATGTACGTGATCGTGGAGAAGATGGAGCAGGCCGTGCGCGTCGTGCGCCCGTAGCGTATTGGTTGGAGTTGCCATGAGGGAGAAGCGCCCGGCGCTTGTCATCACGTTTCCCACCACGGCGGCCGCCATGGGTTGCGAGTCCCTGTGCATCGAGCGCGGTCTTCCCGGGCGAACGATTCCCGTGCCCGGGGAGGTCGCTGCCGGCTGCGGTCTGGCGTGGAAAGCCCTGCCTTCAGATGAGGAACTGCTACGCGGCGAGCTTGCCGCGGCGGGCGTTCCCACCGAGGGCTATACCGTGATCGATATGTGGGAGGTCGTGCGATGATCTATCTGGATAACGCGGCTACGACCATGCACAAGCCGCAGACGGTCATCGATGCCGTGACACAGGCGATGTGCTCGCTCGGCAATGCCGGGCGCGGCGCCACGTCGGGTGCCCTCGATGCCGCTCGTACGATTCACGCTTGCCGTGCCAAGCTTGCACGCTTGCTGGGTTGCCCGAGGGCGGACCATGTGTGCTTTACGCCCAACTCTACGGCGGCGCTCAACACCGCCATTTGTGGCGTGGTGCGCCCCGGCGACCGCGTGGTCACGACGGTGCTCGAGCATAACTCCGTGCTGCGTCCGCTCAACCGCCTGGCAGCGGAGCGGGGCGTGACCGTTGAGCATGCGGGCTGTGACGGAAACGGTGTGCTCGACTACGACGAACTCGAGCGGCTTGTCACGCCGGATACGTGTGCCGTGGTGGTGACGCATGCCTCCAACGTGACCGGCAACGCGGTCGACATTGCGCGCGTGGCGGCCATGGCCCATACGGCCGGTGCGCTGGTGATCGTTGACGCCTCTCAGTCTGCCGGCACGGCGCATATTGATATGCACGCCATGGGGCTCGATGTTGTGTGCTTTACCGGCCACAAAGGGCTCATGGGACCTCAAGGCACCGGCGGCCTGGCCGTGGCGGATGGCGTTGACGTGGCTCCGTGGGCCATGGGCGGCACCGGCGTGCACAGCTTTGATGCGCTGCAGCCGCTTGAGTGGCCCACGCGCCTTGAGGCGGGCACGCTCAACGGCCACGGCATCGCGGGACTTTCTGCCGGTCTCGACTTTATCGAGGCACAAGGCGGGGTCGAGGCGATTGCGGCGCATGAGCGTTCGCTTGCGGAGCGCTTCCTCGCCGGTGTTCGCGAAATCCCCGGCATTGCGCTCTACGGTGCGTTTGACCAGCCCGTGCGCTCGGCGATCGTCTCACTCAACGTGGGTGATATCGACTCTGCCGAGATCTCGGACGCGCTTATGCAAGGGTGGGGGATTGCGACGCGCCCCGGCGCCCATTGCGCTCCGCTCATGCACCGCGCGCTGGGGACCGAGCGCCAGGGCGTCGTCCGCTTCTCGTTTGGGTATTTCAATACGGACGAGGAAGTTGGCACCGCGATTGATGCTTTGCGCGATTTAGCCTGCTAAAGCTGCTAGACCGTTTATACTTGCGGGACGGGCCTTTTTCCCGTCCCGTTTTTGCTTCGACCCGAAAGGTGTGCCTATGGCCTCATCCGCACCGCGCGGTCTGCGCTCCGACCATGTCGTTACCGTCGGCATCGCCCTGTTCTCGATGCTCTTTGGCGCCGGCAACCTTATTATTCCGCCGCTGCTGGCGCTGCAGGCAGGCTCTGCCACGCCGGTCGCCATGCTCGGCTTTCTGATTGCCGCCATCGGCCTGCCCGTCATGGGATTTATTGCCGTCGCGCTTGCCGGAACGGCGCGCGAGCTTGCCGGCCGCGTGCACCCCAAGTTTGGTGAGTTCTTTGTCGCGGCGGTGTATCTGGCCATCGGCCCGTGCCTGGCCATTCCGCGCACGAGCTCCACGGCCTTCGAGATGCTGGTGCCGCTGCTGCCCGAGGGCGTTTCGCTCGGCACGGCTCGCCTGGTGTTCGCCATCGGGTTCTTCGTAGTCGCGTTTGTGCTCACGCTGCGCCCGGGTGTCATCACACGCGTGCTCGGCCGCATTACGGGCCCCGCGCTTATCGCGCTCATCGTGCTGGTTGTGGGTGCTGCCGTGATCTCGCCGCTGGGACCGGCTGCCGCGCCTCAGGCTCCCTACGATGCGGGCGCTGCCGTGCAAGGCTTTTTGACCGGCTACCAGACCATGGACCTGCTTGCGTCGCTCGCCTTTGGCATCATCATCGCCGAGACCATCCACGAGTTGGGCGTTACCGACGATAGGCGCGTGGCCTTCGAGATCTCGCGTTCGGGTGTGATCGCCGGCGTGCTCATGGCCATCATCTACTGCGGCCTGGCGCTTGCCGGAATGCAACTCGGCACGGTTATGCCCGATGCCACCAACGGCGCTGCCATCCTCGCTCGTTCGGCCTCCATGCATTTTGGGCTTGCTGGCACGGTCGTGGTCTTCGCCATCTTCTTCCTCGCCTGCATGAACGTGTGCATCGGTCTTATTAGCTGCTGCTCGCGCTATTTCTGTGAGACGTACGTAGTTGAAGGGGGAGCGGAGGCTTCCGAGGAGGCCATGCGCCGCCCCTTCGCGATCCTCGCCTTTGTGTTCGCGGCGTTTTCGTGCGTGCTCTCCAACGTGGGCCTCGATGTGATCCTTATGTTCTCGGTGCCTATGCTCAATGCCCTGTACCCCGTTGCCATTGTGCTGGTACTTATGGGCCTGGTGCACGGCTTTTGCGACGCTCATCCGCAGGTGTGGGTCTGGGTCGGCGGTGTGGTCGCGGTGCAGAGCGTGATCACCTCGGTCCGCGATGCGTTCTTTGCGGGCGCGTGGCTGCCGTTCGATGCGTTGCCGCTGGCAGATATCGGTGCTGCGTGGGCACCGGTTGCTGTGGTGGCATTTGTGATCGGTCTGCTCCATAGTCATTTTGTCGCACATTCGAGGAGCTAAGGCATCAATGCTTGCACAGGCGGGGAGTCTCCCCTATAATTTCCTTCGCTTTGGGACACGCAAGGTTTAGACCTTAGCTGCTCAACACCTTCGGGACGTGGCGCAGTTTGGTAGCGCGCCTGCTTTGGGAGCAGGATGTCGCAGGTTCAAATCCTGTCGTCCCGACCATATCTTGCGGGCGTAGTTCAATGGTAGAACCCCAGCCTTCCAAGCTGATGACGCGGGTTCGATTCCCGTCGCCCGCTCCATAGGATAGTTTTAACGGCTTTGGCTCCATTTGGTGCCAGAGCCGTTTTCATATACATGCCGGGACCCCACACCCCCTCCTAAGTTGCGGTGAAATACGGACTGTTTTTTGGCTTTTATGGCCCATGCAGTCCGTATTTCACCGCAACTATTTGTAAGGTTGGGTTTTGATGCCGTTGGGAGGGTCGTAGCGACCGTCTACCGAGAGTGGAAATATTTTTTGAAGCTCTGACCTGCGACGTCAAGCTTTTGGTCAGCTTTTGGCAAGGCCTGCGGACAGAAGCATGCGATAGCGTAATGGTATTCTCTCCGCCGTGATGGTTATGGGGTTGGCCATGCTCGATAAAGGCAAATATTTTCCGCAGTCATATGCAAGGATGCTATTCTCGGCCGTTGGAATTCATCAAGATGGACAGCTGCTTATAACAATTGATCCTTGGGATGAACGCCGTGCGCGCGAGCTTATGCAGGAAGAGCTCATGCTTCGTCTTTACAACCACGTGTATGCGGATCCAGTCTATTGGAATAATCTTGGGGTTGAAGATCGCATCTTTCAGCTGGCATCCGCTATTGCGGTCGTTGAACCGGATGCTGTGTTTTGCGGATCGACAGCAGCGCTGCTCTACGGCATCGGCTCGGCGTATACGCTTCTGGATAAAGTGCAAGTACTGCTGCCACGGTCTACAAGGCGTGATACGTATGAGTTCGTTGAATACAAGCGCTGGCGGGCGGGCGAAGTGTGGCGGCTAGGTCTGTTTACACTGACGGATCCGTGTCGAACGGTTGTTGATATCGCTCGAACGAGCGCCTTTCGCTATGCGCTGGGCTATGTCGATGGCTTGGCCCGTGAGTACGATGTCGAACGCGAAGAACTGCGAGCATATGCCCAGGCAAATTGCCGAGGGTTGCATGGCATCGCGCGTGCTTTTGACGTTTTTGAGTATATGGACGGCAGGTCAGACAATGGCGGCGAGTCTGAGGCGAGAGCAGCGATGATTCTCGCTGGGATTGCCGCGCCCGAGCTTCAAGTTGAGATAACGCGACCGGGAAACGCTGGCTATTATCTAGCAGATTATGGCTGGCAGATGCCAGGCGGCTCATGGACGCTGGCAGAGCTGCATGGGCTAGGCAAGTTTGAAGACGAAGCTCAAAATGATCCAGAGCAGGCGGCGGCAAAAACGTATCGAGCGGCCCTCATGCGCGACGCGAACCTTCGCGCCATGGGCCACAACGTCATTCATTTCAAACTCTCGGACACCTACGACGTAGAATCGTTCGGTGCCATGATGCGCGGCTACGGCATTCCGACAACAAAACCCTACGCCGAATCCCGATAGCGAAATCGTTCGCGGTCCACCTTCAATAAGTTGCGGTGAAATACGGACTGTTGAGGCCTTTAAAGGCATGAAACAGTCCGTATTTTACCGCGACTTAGGAGGGAATGGGGTTAGCTGTGGGGGCGGTGGCGGAGCTTGTCGATGGCGGCGTCGGTACTGTGGCCGCGGGCGTCGGTGCTTCGGCTGCGGGCTTCGGCTGCGGTTTGGCGCTTGTGGCGGTAATCGATCATGCCTTGGATGATGGGCTTGCCAAAGCTCACGACATCATCGTTGTAGATGGCGGTTCGGGCGGCGAGGAGGCAGTCGGTAAAGTCCATGTGGGTCTTGCCAAAGAGTTTGACGGCAAGGGAGACAACGGTGGGCTCGTCGACCATGACGTCATCGAGCAACTTGGTCATGGCCGTCGCAATCTCCACACGCGGGACCTTGTAGACGTCACGCAGCGTAACGGCGACGCGCGTGATGATCTCGGGGTAGACGCGAGCGGTGCGCGTGGCGATGACCTTGGCGGCGCGCGGTGACAGGACCTCGTCGTCGTCAAGCAGGTAGCGTAGGATGACGGTCTCGTCGATGATGGTGCTACTCATGGATATCTACTTCCTCGGGACCCAAAATCGAATCGTCGCTTTCTGTAGCAAGGTACTCAATCCAGGCGTTACGCTCCTCGGAGCGGCGATTGGGGTCCCCATATGCTTTGAGCGATCCATAGGCGGCGGTGCCGTCCTTTGAGCGCACGGCGACCGGCTGAAAGGGAAGCTTGCGCATCAAAATGCTCTGCGCGACAAAAAGAAGGACGGCCTCGGCGAGCGATGTGCCCATGGCGTCGTAGAGACGCTCGGCATGTTGCTTGTCTTCCTCGCGAATGCGCACCTGCAGGATGGCTCGTTTTTGAGTCGATGACATCACTGGCCTCCCTTAATGAGCGTGCAATATGAATAGTCATATACACTAACGGCTAATAATAGCCAATCTTACAACCACTACTTTATTGCACTAGAGTAATTGAGTGTAAACGATATTACAAACGTACTACATCCTTCAGAAATGAGCGTGAAATCTTTCTTGGGCGTACGCGTGTAATACACTCGCCTTTATAGCTTCCAGAGAATAATCCCAACCAGCCCAAACCCCTGCAATACACTCGTATTGCAGGGCCTATGCTCAAGTTTGCCCCCTGCAACTGCGTATATTTAACCTGTATATCGTTGGAGAAACTCTACCGAGTGCATGTTTCGCCGTATGCATTCGATACGTCGATGCCAGGCCACGGGCGGCTTGGGTCAATGTCGACAGGGTCTCTCCGACAAGGGATTCAGGAGGGAGTGAACAACATGGGTAATAAGCGAGTCGTAGCCGATTCTTCGCGCTGCATTGGGTGTCAAACCTGCATGGCGGCGTGTATCGAGGCGCACGACATCCCCGGTAACATCGCCGCGCCGCGCCTGCGCGTGACGCGTACGTACGAGATCTCCGCACCGGTGGCTTGCCATCACTGCGAGGATGCCCCGTGCGCGAAGGCCTGTCCTACGGGCGCCTTGTTCTTTGATCCAAAGAACCATCGCATCGGCGTCAACGAGGACAACTGCATCGGCTGCAAGAGCTGCGTCATGGCATGCCCCTTTGGCGCCGTGAGCGTGGCGACCACGCAGGTTCCGGTCTTGATGGGCGACGTTCGCGTGGGTTCGCAGACCAAGAGCTTCGTGCTCAAGTGCGACCTGTGCGTGGACCGTCCCGGCGGTCCGGCGTGTGCCGAGGCGTGCCCGACCAAGGGCCTCACCCTGGTAGACGATGAGCGCCTGGCGGAACTGACTGCCGAGCGTGCCCGCGCCACCATCGAAAACGAGGCGTAGGCGGGCGGCCATACAAGCCCAACGATTGTCAAATAAGTACCGATTAATCGGTAGCAGAGAAAGGAAGGAGGGTGTCATGGAGAAGCATAAAGTGATCTGCCCGTATTGCGGCGCCGGTTGCCAGTTTAACCTCTTGGTCCAAAACGGCCAGGTCGTGGGTACCGAACCGCTCAACGGCATCACCAATCAGGGCGAGCTGTGCCTTAAGGGCATGAGCGGCTACGACTTCATCAACGACACCAAGATCTTGACTCCTCGCGTACTGCACCCGATGATCCGCCGCACTAAGGGCGCGGATCTTGAGCGCGTAAGCTGGGACGAGGCACTGGATTTCACCGCATCTAAGATGCAGGCCATAATTGACGAATATGGTCCTAACGCTGTCATGACCACCGGCTCTTCGCGAGGCGGCGGCAATGAGGCGAACTACGTCATGCAGAAGTTTACGCGTGCGTGCATCGGCACCCACAGCGTGGACAACTGCGCCCGTACTTGACACGGCCCTACTGTCCTCGGTCTGATGGACACGGTTGGTTCAGGTTGCATGTCATGCTCCATCCCCGGTATGGAGGATGCGGGCTGCATTTTCCTCTTCGGCTATAACCCTGCCGATTCGCACCCCATCGTCGCAAGGCGTATCGTGCGAGCCAAAGAAAAGGGTTGCAAGATCATCGTCGCCGACCCGCGCCATATCGAAACCGCGCGTATCGCCGATCTCTACCTTCCGATCAAGAACGGTTGCAACGTCGCGTTCCTCAACGCCTTTGCCAACTGCTTGGTCAACGATGGCCTCTACGACAAGGAATTCGTCGCCGAGCATACGAACGGCTTTGACGAGTGGTGGGAGACCATCAAGAACTACACTCCCGAATCCGTACAGGACATCACGGGTGTCGAGCCCGCGTTGATCCACCAAGCTGCCGAGATGTACGCCACGGCGAAGCCCTCTGCCATCATTGGCTGGGGCATGGGCGTATGCCAGCAGAAGCAGAACCTGAAGACGGTGCACACCATCGCCTCCATCGCCTGCGTTGCCGGCCAGATCGGCAAACCCAATTCCGGCCTCGCGCCCGTGCGTGGTCAGAACAACGTCCAGGGCTCCTGCGATATGGGCATGCTGCCCAACCTGTACCCTGGCTACCAGAAGGTCACCGACCCGGCAGTGCGCGCCAAGTTTGCCAAGGCTTGGGGCGTGCCCGAGGAAAAGCTTCCGCTCGAGGAGGGCTACAAGCTCACCGACCTGGGCCACCTGGTCGACGAGGGCAAGGTGCACTGCTTCTACAACTACGGCGAGGACCCGGTGCAGACCGAGCCCGATTCGGCCGGAATGCGCAAGACGCTCTCCGAACTGGATCTGTTCATTTGCCAGGACATCTTTATGACGCAGACGACCATGCTCGCCGACGTCATCCTGCCTGCCACCTCTTGGGGCGAGCACGAGGGTGTCTTTACCGCATCCGACCGTAGCTTCCAGCACTTTGACGCGGCCGTTCCGCCCAAGGGCGAGTGCCGCCACGACTGGGAGATCTTCGCGGACCTGTCTACGCGCATGGGCTACCCCATGCACTACGACAACACCGAGCAGATCTGGAACGAGTGCATTAGCCTGTGCCCCAACTTTGTGGGCGCGACCTACGAGAAGATGGCTCCCGAGGGCGGCTACGCCCAGTGGCCCGTCAAGAGCACCGATGTGAACGACCACGGTACGCCCGACATGTTCGCTGGTGGCAAGTTCACCACCAAGGACGGCCGCGCCAACCTGATGGCGCACGACTGGGAGGCGCCCTCCGAGCTTCCCGACGATGAGTACCCGCTCATCCTGTGCACCGTCCGCGAGGTCGGCCACTACAGCTGCCGCTCGATGACCGGCAACTGCAAGACGCTGGCGCTGCTTGCCGACGAGCCCGGCTTTGTCCGCATGAATCCCGCGGACGCCCAGGCGCGCGGCATCAAGAACGGCGACATCGTCTCGATTCACAGCCGCCGCGGCCAGGTATACAGCCGCGCCGACGTGAGCGATCGCATCAACAAGGGCACGGTCTACATGACCTACCAGTGGTGGATCGGCAAGTGCAACGAGCTGACCATGCACAAGGTCGACCCGGTCTCGCATACGCCCGAGGACAAGTTCTCCGCCTGCCAGGTCGACGCTATCGCTGACCAGGTCTGGGCCGAGGGCGAGGTGGAGCGTCAGTACACCGAGCTCAAGCAGGCTCTGGTGGACGCCGCCGCTCCCCAGGACGTTGAGCCCGGCGCCGCCAAGTTCGACGACGAGACGCACGTGAACCAAATCGTGTAGTCCCGTTCTCGTTGGCTATTTGGGCCGGGCGTCCCGTACGTTCGGGAGCCCGGCCCGTTATTTTGAAAGGAAGTGGGGATGAACCGCTTCATCGACATCAACCCGGAGAGGTGCATCGGCTGCGGAACATGTCAGTCCGCCTGTGCCGACGCTCACCGGATGCAGGGTCTTCAGGATACGCCGCGCCTGGCGCTCGTGAAGACCGGCGGTATTTCGGCCGCCCTTGCCTGCCACCATTGCGAGGGTGCCCCCTGCGCCGAGGTCTGCCCGGTGAATGCCATCGAGCACGATGGCGACCGCATCCACGTAAAGGAGCAGGAGTGCATCGGGTGCAGGCTGTGCGCCATCGCGTGCCCCTTCGGTGCCATCCATCCCGATGGCACGTCTATCGCCGGTGTCGCAGGCATGTGCGACCCGACGCCTTCGTATCCTAAGTCCCTGAGCAGCCTTCTTACGTGGGCTCCCGGCCAGTACACCTGCGCTGTCAAGTGCGATCTGTGCGCCTTCGATCCGGACGGCCCGCATTGTGTGGCGGCGTGCCCCACCAAGGCGCTGACCGTCATGGGCGGCGCGGCCGATCGCGAGCTCGACGAGGCCAAGCGCCTGCGCTCGATCGAAAACGGTCCGGTCGTCGACGTTACCGCTGTGGCCCAGGGCCTGTCCGAGAAAGCAGAAGGGAGCGTAAACAATGGATAGCATGACGCTGTTTATCGCATCGCTTGCCGTCTCGTGCATCGGTGCGCTCGCCTCGGTTCTGCTGATCAAGGCCGATAACGCCGCCAAAACCGCCGGCTGCCTTATCGGCGCCGTCGCCGCGGTGCTTTCGTTTGTGGCCGGTATCCAGGCCGTGCTGGGCGATGTCACGTCGGTCGACACCATCGTGTTCTTCCCGTTTGCCCATTTCCAGCTGCTGCTCAATCAGCTGTCCGGCCTGTTCGTGGCGCTCATCTCGGTGCTCGCGTTTGCCGGTTCGATCTACGGTCTCAACTACTTTGATGAGTACCCGGGCAAAAAGGGCCGCGCTGGCTTCTTCTTTAACACCTTCGTGGCGTCCATGATGCTCGTCATCACCGCCGACAACGTGTTTTGGTTCCTGGTCGCCTTTGAGCTCATGTCGCTGACCTCGTACTTCCTGGTCGCGATCGAGGAGAACGAGAATTCCATCCACGGCGGTTGGCTCTACTTTGTGATCGCACACGTGGGCTTTGTGCTCATCATGGCGAGCTTCCTCACCATGACCAACTTCGCCGGTGGCTCGTTTGCCTTTGCGGATTTCCGCGCTACGCAGTTTAGCCCCGCGGTCGCATCCGTGTGCTTCGTGCTCGCCTTCTTTGGCTTTGGCGCCAAGGCCGGTATCATCCCGCTGCACGGCTGGCTGCCCAAGGCACATCCCGAGGCGCCGTCCAACGTGTCGGCCCTCATGTCCGGCGGCATGATCAAGATCGGTATCTTCGGCATCCTCAAGGTTGGTCTCGACCTGCTCTCCGCCTCGGGCGTTCAGGTTTGGTGGGGCCTTATGGTCATGGTCTTTGGTGCGATCTCGTCGGTTCTCGGCGTGGCTTTCGCCCTGCAGGAGCATGACATCAAGCGCCTGCTGGCCTATCACTCCGTCGAGAACATCGGCATCATTCTGCTCGGCGTCGGTGCCTCCATGGCCGCCATGGCGCTCAACTCGGTCGGTATCGCCGTCCTGGCTCTGATGGCCGCCCTCTACCACACGTTTAACCACGCGATGTTTAAGGGCGAGCTGTTCTTGGGCGCCGGTGCGCTGCTGTACTCTACGGGTACGCGCAATATGGAGAAGATGGGCGGCCTGTTCCGTCGTATGCCGGCAACGGCCATCTGCTTCCTCGTTGGCGCGCTTGCCATCTCGGCCATCCCGCCCTTTAACGGCTTTGTTTCCGAGTGGTTTACCTACCAGTCGCTGTTTAATGCCGCCATGCAGGGCGACAAGGCCGTCATGATTGTGGCCGTGTTCGCTGCCGTCGCGCTTGCCATTACCGGCGCGCTGGCTGTCACGTGCTTCGTCAAGGCCTATGGCGTCTCCTTTGCCTCCGCGCCCCGTTCCGAGGCTGCGGCCAATGCCAAGGAGGTTCCCGCCCCCATGGTGTTCGCGCAGGGCCTGCTCGCGGCCATCTGCGTCGTGCTGGGCATTGGCGCTCCCGTGATCGCGCCCGTGCTGGTCGATGTCGCCGCGTCCGTGCTGCATCCGTACGGCGGCGTGTTTGCCGCCGAGGGCATGGAGCTCATGAACCAGTACTCCGGCGCTGCCACCTCCACGCCCGCGATCGCTATTGCGCTCGTGGTGCTCGTCGGTCTTGCCTGCGGTTATCGCAAGCTCAAGACCGTCGGCAAGGTGCAGAAGTCCCAGCCGTGGGCATGCGGCTATGCTCCCAACGAGCATATGCCCGTCGTGGCCACGACCTTTGCCTCCGAGGTGTCCTGGTTTATGCAGCCGCTCTACACGCTGCGCGACCGCTGCACGGCCGTCTGCTGGTCCATCGCGCACTTCTTCCAGAAGCTCACCGGTGTGGCCGAGGCTGTGGAGCCCGTACCCGACAAGGTTCTCGTCGATGCCCCGCATAAGGGTGTCGAGAAGCTCGCCGACCTCGCGACTAAGCTCGAGGGCGGCAACTACAGCATCTATATCTGCTACATCGTCGCGGCACTCGTGGTGTTCCTCGTGCTCGCCGTGAAAATGGGTTAAGGAGGGGAGAGCATGAACAACATCGTACTTGCCGTTCTGCAGGGTGTGGTCGTCATGGCCGTCGCACCGTTCTTCTCCGGTCTCGGCCGCGTGATCCGCGCCAAGATGCACAACCGTCGCGGCCCCAGCATCATGCAGGACTATCGCGACCTGGCCAAGCTCTTTGCGCGCCCCGAGTCCCAGAGCGAGGATGCGAGCTTTGCGCTGCGCATCATGCCGCCGCTGTTCTTCGCCGTCGCCTTTATGCTCGCGATGGGCCTGCCGCTCTTTACGGCACAAAGCCCCATCCCGGTCTTTGGTGACGCCATCACCATCATGTACAGCCTGGCGCTCGCCCGCTTCTTCTTCGCCCTCTGCGGTGTGGATTCGTCCAACGCCTACGCCGGTATCGGCGGCGTCCGCGAGCTGCTCATGAGCGTGCTCATCGAGCCGTCCATGCTGCTGGCGCTGTTTGCCGCCGCCCTGGTGTGCGGTTCCACCGACATCGCCACCATGGGTCAGCACATCATGACGGGCGCCATCGACGCGCCGGTCGCCGTGATCCTTGCCGGCATCGCCTTTGCGATTGCCTGCTACATGGAACTCGGCAAGCTGCCCTTTGATCAGGCCGAGGCCGAGCAAGAGCTTCAGGAAGGTCCGCTCGCCGAGCTTTCGGGCCCGTCGCTCGCCATGGCCAAGCTCGCCATGTCCATGAAACAGGTCCTGGTTGTCGCTTGGTTCTGCGCGATCTTCGTCCCCTGGGGCGAGCCCGCGACCGTGGGCGCCGCCGCCGTTCTGGGCGCAGTCATCTTCCTTGTTAAGTGCCTTATCGACTTTGTCGTGTGCGGCGTGATCGAGAACTCCTGCTCGCGCTCGCGTTTTAAGGTGCTCGGCAATCAGACCTGGGCCGTCGTGGGCATCGCCGTTCTGGCGTTTGTCTTCGTGGTCGTCGGCGTGTAGGAGAAGGGAGAAACAATGTCATTTGCAGTCAGTCTGTCCCTTCTCGGCTTGGTCGCTATCGCGGCCCCGATGGTGGCCTCGGTGCTCGTCGCCCTGTTCCCCCGTCCGTACGCCAAGTGGTTCAGCGTTTTGGGTGCTGCCGTCTCGACGGTCTGCACCATCGCCCTCGCCGCGAATTTCGCTGGCGCCGGCATGCCCGACACGCAGGTCCCCCTGATCTCGTTTGGGCAGACCCTCGTCATGGGATTCACCTTCGATCGCATGAGTACGCTGCTCGCGCCCGCCTTTGTGGGTATCGGCCTGCTTGTCGTGATCTATTCGATTCCCTATATGAGCGAGAACAACCGTGAGCATCCCGACGCGCCGCGTCGTCGCTTCTACGCTTACCTCGCGACCTTCATCGGCGCCATGGCCGGCCTCGTGTACAGCTCGACCCTTTTGGGCCAGCTCGTGTTCTTTGAGATCACGGGTGCGTGCTCTTGGGGCCTCATTAGCTACTACATGACGCCTACGGCCAAGAAGGCCGGCATGAAGGCCCTGATCATCACGCATATCGGTGCGCTCGGCCTATATCTGGGCGCCGCCATCGTGTTTGCCCACACCGGCACCTTCGCCATTACCGCGATTGCTGGCCTCGACGCCAAGCTCAAGGCTATCGTCCTTTTGCTCGTGCTGTTTGCGGCCTGGGCCAAGTCCGCACAGGTTCCCATGTACATGTGGCTGCCTTCGGCCATGGAGGCGCCGACGCCTGTTTCGGCCTACCTGCATGGCGCCTCGATGGTCAAGGTCGGCGTGTGCGTGTTCGCGCGTGCACTCGTCTCTGCCGGCGAGATTCCCGAGATCGTGGGCTGGGTCGCCATTGTCGACGCCATGGTCACCATGCTCTTTGGTTTCCTTATGTACCTGCCGCAAAAGGACATGAAGCGCCTGCTGGCTTTCTCTACGATCGCCCAGCTCTCCTATGTGTTCTTTGGTCTGGGCCTTTCGGTCTTTGGCAGCCAGCTGGCCTTTGACGGTGCCGTGTGCCACATCTTTAACCACGCTTTCGCCAAGACGCTGTTCTTCCTGATCGCCGGTTCGTTCTCCTTTACGCTCGGCACGCGTATGCTGCCCAAGCTTCGCGGCATCGTAAAGAAGTACCCGATCTCGGGCGTGGGCTTTGGTGTCGCGGCGCTCGCCATTGCCGGTGTGCCGCCCATGAACACGTTCTTCTCGAAGTTCCAGATCATCGCCGGCGGCTTTTCTGTGGGTGCCGGCAACGTTGCGATCCTGGTGCTCGTGTGCATCATGGTCGCCGAGACCGTCGCCACCTTCGCCTGGTTCCTCAAGTGGATGGGCTATTGCCTGCCCGGCGAGCCGAGCGACGAGGTCGCTGCGGGAGCCCCGCTTCCCCGCGCGATGGCGTTCGTGTTCATCGTGCTCATCATCATGGTCATCGTCAGCGGCCCGCTTTCGGCCAGCTGGATCGGTTAGGAGGTAGAACGACATGGGTTATTCGATCGTCAACATCCTTGGCGGCCTTCTGATCGTCACGTCCACCATGGTGGTCGTCTCAAAGAACATCAAGCACGCCATCAGCTGGTATGCGGTACAGTCGCTGGTGCTCGTGGGACTGCTCGCTACGCTCGGTGCCACCACCGGTGCGCAGGAGCTGCTTATGTGGGCTGGATCCGCCTTTATCACTAAGGTCGTCCTGGTCCCTTATATCCTTAACCGCGCATATAAGAAGATGGGCGAGCCGAGCGACGCATCGCTCAAGGCCGGCCTTAAGCCCGCGTGGGCCATCTGCATCATCGCCGTCGAGGTCGCGATCTGCTTTGCCGTCGTGACGCAGATCAGCCTGCCCACGGCCGAGGTCGCAACGCCTGCGCTCGCTATTAGCTTCGCTCACTTCTTTGTGGGCCTCACCTGCATCATCTCGCAGCGCAACATCATGAAGCAGATCTTTGGATACTGCCTTATGGAAAACGGCAGCCATGTGACGCTCGCGCTTTTGGCCCCCACCGCTCCCGAGATCATCGAGATCGGTATCGCCACCGACGCCATCTTTGCCGTCATCATCATGTCCATCGTCGTGCGTCGCATTTGGGACGACTCCCACTCGCTCGATGCGCGCGACCTGTCCGAGCTGAGGGGGTAGTCCATGGAAACGTTGATTCTCGCCCTGCTCGCGACTCCTTTGGTGTTCTCGCTGGTCATGGCGTTTTTGCCCAAGAACACATCCTATAACGTGTTTGCCGGTCTCAACCTGGTCTCCGTCGCAGCCGTCCTGGTGCTGTCGATTATGACGGCCGGCGACGTCCTTATGAGCGGCGAAACCGCGAGCGCTCTTGGCCTGTGGTTCCACCTCGATTCGCTGGGCGCCATCTTTGTGCTGCTCATCGGCTTTATCGGTTTTCTTACGGGGCTGTTCTCGCTGCCCTATGTAAAGGCCGATATCGAGGAGGGCTCCATGCCCGCCGAGCGCGCCAAGCAGTATTTTGCGCTGTTTAGCCTGTTTGTGTTCACCATGCTGCTCGCGTGCCTGTCAAACAACATGATCCTCACGTGGGCCGCCGTGGAGGCAACCACGCTTTCCACCGTGTTCCTCGTGGGTATCTACAAGAACAAGACGGCCCTCGAGGCTTCTTGGAAGTATGCGATGGTCTGCACCGCCGGCGTGGCCTTCGGCCTATTCGGTACGCTGCTGATCTACGCCAACGCCGCCGACGTGATCCCCAACGCCCACGAGGCCGCGTTCCTGTCGTGCGTGCTGCCGTATGCCGACCAGTTCGACCCGACGCTCATGCGCCTCGCCTTTGCGTTTATCGTGATCGGCTTTGGCACCAAGGCCGGTCTGTTCCCCATGCACACTTGGCTGCCCGATGCCCACTCCCAGGCCCCGAGCCCCGTCTCGGCCCTGCTCTCGGGCGTGCTGCTTAAGTGCGCCATGCTTGTGATCATGCGCTTCTATGGCTTTATCATCCAGGCCGTGGGTGCCGAGTATCCGCAACTTTTGCTGTTGATCGTCGGCACGCTGTCCATTTTGGTGGCGGCACTTTCGATGTTCCGCCAGGACGACCTCAAGCGCCGCTTTGCGTACTCGTCTGTGGAGAACGTGGGCGTTATCGCCCTGTGCCTGGGTATCGGTGGCCCGCTGGGTATCGCCGCGGCCCTGCTGCACTGCGTGTTCCACGGCTTTACCAAGACGCTTGCCTTCTGCGTGTCCGGCAACATCCAGCATGCTTTTGGCACGCGTAGCCTGGCCAAGATCCAGGGCGTCGTCGAGGTTGCCCCCGCAACCGCCGCGCTCGCCGTCCTGGCGCTGCTCGGTCTTGGTGCTTTCCCGCCCTTTGGCATGTTTATCTCTGAGTTCCTGACTTTTGTCGCCGGTGTTACAGCCGGTCCCATGTGGCTGGTCGTCGTGGTCGCCCTCGGTCTTACCGTGGCCATCTCCGCGCTCACCCGCATCGCACTCAAGTCGGTATTTGGCCATGCGCCCCAGGGTATGGGCAAGCATGAGGCCCCGGCGCTCATGCTTATCCCCGAAATCATCCTGGCCGTCATGATCTTGTGGTTTGGCATCGCCACCCCGCTGCCTCTCGTGCACGGTGTGGAGACCGCGACCGGCATCGTGCTCGAGCAGAGCACCGAGGAACTTCACGCGACGCCGATGTACCGCGCTGTGTTCGGTACCGAGACCGCTCAGAGCGAGGTGGAGTAACGAATGATTGAAACTGAGAACAAGGTGTATGCCCGTCGCTGCGAGAGCCATGTCGAGGCCCTGCGCCGCGCCGTTCCGGGCTGCATCGAGAAGGTCGAGTGGCAGTGCGAGGACCAGCTGACGATTACCGTCAAGCAGGACAAGCTGCCCGAGGCCGTCCACTACCTGTATTACGAGCGCTACGGCTGGATTCCCGTGATCATCGGCAACGATGAGCGCAGCCTGTGCGGCCGCTACGCCGTGTACTACGTCATCTCCATGGAGGGGGAGGATCCCGGCTGGGTGACCGTGCGCACCGAGGTCGATCCCGCCAAGATGACGTTCCCGTCCGTGACGCCGTTCGTCCCCGCCTGCGTGTGGGGCGAGCGCGAGCTGCGCGATATGTTTGGCCTGATCCCCGAGGGTCTGCCCGATCGTCGCCGCCTGGTGCTGCCCGATGACTGGCCCAGCGGCCTGTACCCGCTGCGCAAGGACTCCATGGACTACCGTTTCCGTCCCGCTCCCGCGAGCGACATGGAAAACTACGAGTTCATGGCCGACACCAAGGGCAAGGAGACGACGCTCGTTCCCATGGGCCCGCTGCACATTACCTCCGACGAGCCTGGCCACTTCCGTCTGTTCGTCGAGGGCGAGACGATCGTCGACGCCGACTACCGTCTGTTCTACGTGCACCGCGGCATGGAGAAGGTCGCCGAGACGCGCCTGAACTATGATGCCGTGACCTTCCTCGCCGACCGCATCTGCGGCATCTGCGGCTGCGCCCACTCGGTGGCCTATGCCGAGGCCGTCGAGCGCGCACAGGGCATTCATGTCCCGCCGCGCGCCCAGTACATCCGCGCCATCATGCTCGAGGTCGAGCGCCTGCACTCGCATCTGCTCAATATTGGCCTGGCGTCGCACTACACGGGCTTCGACTCCGGCTTCCAACAGTTCTTCCGCGTCCGCGAGAAGTCCATGGACCTGGCCGAGAAGCTCTCCGGTCACCGCAAGACCTACGGCCTCAACGTGATCGGCGGCGTGCGTCGCGACATTTTGGCCGAGCAGAAGCTCTCCACGCTCACGACCATCCACCAGCTGCGCTCCGAGGTTCAGGAGCTCGTCGACGTCTTGCTCTCCACGCCCAACTTTATTGAGCGTACGAGCGGTATCGGCATCTTGGACCGCAAGATCGCACGCGACTTCTCGCCGGTCGGCCCGCTCATGCGTGGCTCGGGCTATGCCCGCGACGTGCGCTTTGACCATCCCTTCGACGGCTACGCCGATCCGGACGTTCAAAAGATGCACGCCGCCACGGCCGACACCTGCGATGCCTTCGGCCGTACCGCCGTTCGCATCCAGGAGGTCTACGATTCGATCGACATGATCGAGACCATGCTCGAGAACTGCCCGTCGGGCCCCATCCTCACCACGGATTGGGAGTACACCCCGCACAAGTACGCCATCGGTGCCACCGAGGCGCCGCGCGGCGAGGACGTGCACTGGGCCATGCTCGGCAACAACCAGAAGTGCTACCGCTGGCGCGCCAAGGCCGCCACGTACAGCAACTGGCCGGTCCTGCGCTACATGTTCCGCGGCAACACCGTGGGCGACGCGGCGCTGATCGTCGGCTCGCTCGACCCGTGCTACTCCTGCACCGACCGCGTGACGGTGACCGATGTCGCCGCCAAGCGCGACCACGTGCTCGACAAGGAGCAGTTCGAGAACGTCTGGCGCGACAAGTCGCCGCTTGCGGGCGAGGGCACCATGGCCGCTCCGCTCGATGAGGAGGCGCTCTAATATGCTGAAGCTTTGGAAGGTCAACGCCAAGGCCGGCGACGCGACGGTCAAGTACCCGTTTGCGCCGTTCCCCACCAACAAGGACATGCGCGGCAAGCCCGAGCACAATGCCGAGCTCTGCATTGCCTGCGGTGCCTGCGGCGTGGCGTGCCCGGCCGATGCCATTCGCATGGACACCGACCTTGCGGCCGATACCATCACCTGGTCGATCGACTACGGTCGCTGCATCTTTTGCGGCCGCTGCGAGGAAGCCTGCCCCATGGAGGCCATCAAGCTCACCGAGGAGTTTGAGCTGGCCGTCATGAGTAAGGACGACCTCACTAGCAAGAGCGTCTATACGCTCGAGCACTGCTCGCGCTGCGGCAAGCCGTTTGCCCCGCACAAGGAGATCGACTACGCCAAGCGCCTGCTGCAAAAGGCCGGCGGCATGGAGGCCGAGCAGGCTGCCCGTACCGTCGGTATGTGCCAGGAGTGCAAGCGCGAGCTCGACGCCCTGCGCGCCGCCTCGGCCGTAAAGACCGGCAACGCACACGGCATGGCTGCCAACGAGACGCTTGCGTCCGGTGAGCCCCAGGGCCCCGGCATGGAGTATCTGGGCGGCCACGGCGTGAACCCGGAGTATATCGACCGCGAGCTCAACCCCGATGCGCCCGAGATTCCCGCCGGTCCGGCGCCGGTCGAGGGCATCATCATGGATTTTGATACGAAGGAGGAGTAACCATGGCCGAACCCACGCTTTTGCCCGAGCGGCTTCAGTACCGCCCGACCAAGATCGAGCTCGACGAGAGCATCGAGAAGGCCAAGGCGACCCTTCTTAAGAAGATCAAGCGCTCGGTGTACGTCTACCGCGTTGACTGCGGCGGCTGCAACGGCTGCGAGATCGAGATCTTCGGTTCCATCACGCCCGTCTTCGACGTCGAGCGCTTTGGCATCAAGGTCGTGCCTTCGCCCCGTCACGCCGATGTGCTGCTGTACACCGGCGCCGTGACGCGTGCCATGCGCATGCCGGCCCTGCGCGCCTTTGAGGCCGCACCAGATCCCAAGATCGTGGTGTCCTATGGCGCGTGCGGCTGCACCGGCGGCATCTTCTACGACAACTACTGCGTCTGGGGTGGCACGGACAAGATCTTACCGGTCGATGTCTACATCCCCGGCTGCCCGCCCAGCCCCGCGCAGACCGTCTACGGCTTTGCCATGGCGCTCGGTCTGCTGGACCAAAAGCTCCATGCCGAGACCACGGTGGAGGCCGCCGGCGAGCAGGCCGATATCCTGCACCCCGGCGTGCCGTACAAGCTGCGAGTTGCCATCGAGCGCGAGGCTCGCGCCATGAGCGGTTACCGTTACGGCCGCGACCTGGCCAACGAGTTTATGGATACGCTCGAGGGCGCGCCCAAGGGTGATATCCGAGGTGCCATGGCGCTGCTCATCGACAAGCAGGACGATCCGCGCCGCGTTGAGGTCTACTCGGCGCTGCAGGATCTGGTGCTGGCCGGAGGTCACTAGATGGAGCTCACGGACCGCTCTGGTTACTTTGCGGGCCCCGGTATGCTCGGTGGCTCCTTTGGCGATGCCTCGCGCGCAAGCGACGAGGCCGCCGAGGGCGTCGCCGACCCCTGCCTGGGCCATGCGCCCGACCAGGTGGTCTTCTATGAGCTCACGCGTAAGTTTGTGGAGACCGAGGAAGACGTTCCCCAGGAGGCCTGCGACGTGCTGTACTACACGCTCGCCGTGGGCCACCACACCGGCGTGCTCGATTGCTTTGAGCCGCGCCTGTCGGTGCCGGTGGATGTCTTCTATTCGCTCGTCGATGCGCTGCCGGAGGGGGAGGCCAAGACCAAGTTCGAGGCCATCCGCTCCTTTGGCGAGTGCCAGCTTGACAAGGCGGCGGTGCCGTCGCTGCTCGAGGCCTGCGACACGCTGCTCGACGAGCGCGGTTTTCGCGGCTCGGCCAAGGCCGGCATCTCGGTGTTCGACGACGACTTTGGCCTGCATGCCCAGCAGGTCGCGTTTCTGATGAAGTTCCGCGATCTGGTTGAGCGCGTGCGCGATGTGTCGGGCGTGTACCTGACGGGAAGGTTGCAGTAATGGGTCGCGTTGTGGATGGACGTGTGAACGGCGCCCCGTTTGCGGGTATCGTGCTCACGGCGGGAAGCGTGCTGCGTGCCGACGATGCCGCCGGCCCCGTGCTCTCCAAAAAGATGGAGGACGCGCCCATTGCCGGTTGGTACACCATCGACGGTGGCCAAACGCCCGAGGACGACATCATCGAGGTCAAGCGCGAGCGTCCGCCTCGCCTGGTCTTGGTCGATGCCGCCGACATGGCGCTGCCCGTCGGGTCTATTCGCCTGCTCGATAAGCGCGATGTGGCCCGCAAGTCGATGTTCACCACGCATTCGCTCCCTTTGTCGATTCTGATCGAGGAAATCGAGCAATCGTGCGAAGATATCGTCTTCATAGGGATTCAGCCGGGCGATACGGAGTTTTACAACCCTATGTCCCCGGAGGTCTTTGACGCCGTCGACGCCGTGTACGACGCCGTGGCCGCCAACGACTTTTCCCACTTTGTCCGCTTGGGACAAGAGCAATAGGAGCGCTTGTCCCTGCTGATTAGGAAAGAAGTGATTGACATGGCAGATTCCAAGGCAGAATATCCCGCTCCCGATTGCCTTGCGCCCGCCGCGATCGAGGCCAAGACCGAGGCCGCCGGCGTGACCAAGGCCAACCTGCCGGTCGCAAAGGCCTTTGTTTTGGCGATGTTCGCTGGTGCGTTCATTGCCTTCGGCGGCCTGTTCTTTACCGTGTTCTTGAGCGATAGCACGCTGGGCTGGGGCGCCCAGCGCGTCGTGGGCGGCCTGTGCTTTTGCCTGGGCCTGGTGCTGGTGCTGGTGTGCGGCGCCGAGCTGTTTACCGGTAATTCGCTTATGGTCTGCGCGCTCAAGAGTAAAAAGATCACCCTGGTCCAGATGCTCAAGGCCTGGGCCGTCGTATGGGTCGGTAACTTTGTCGGTGCCCTGTTCATCGTCTTTTTGGTGTACATGGCCGGCATTTACAAGCTCAACGGCGAGGCGGTCGCCAATTCCATGGTGAGCGTCGCCGCCGGCAAGGTGACGGTCGACTGGGTGACGATCTTCTTCCGCGGCATCCTGTGCAACATCTTTGTGTGCCTGGCCGTGTGGATCGGTACCGCTGGCAAGACCGTGGTCGATAAGGTTGTGGGCATTTTGCTGCCCATCGCCGCCTTTGTGGCCTGCGGTTTTGAGCACTGCGTTGCCAACATGTACTTTTTGCCCATGGGTGCCGTGATGCACGCGTGCGGCTATGGTGCCGACGTCGCCGGCGCCGATGCGCTCAACGCTGCGGGCATTGCGTTTAACCTGTCCGCCGCCACGCTGGGCAACATCGTGGGTGGCGCGGTTCTGATCGCGCTCGGCTACTGGTTTATCTACGCCAAGAAGTCCGAGGCGTAATAAGCTGGAATGACGTACGGGCCTCCCGAGGGGCGTTTGCCTTTTGGGAGGCTCTTCGTGTCTTGCTGCGGTAGATGCAGCGGGCTTTGCGTCGCGGCAGCTGGTGGCAGGGCTGTGGTGCGGCGGGGCATGAACCCCTGAGCTGGAAGGAATAATCGAGATGGCATCGAGAGCTATGCATGACGGTCGCTCCGTGGTGACGACATGCGGGGGATGCTATGCCGATTGCGCCTTTGCGGCACGCGTTGAGGACGGTCGCGTGGTGGCCGAGTTGCCGGTGCCGGGACATCCGTGCGCGGCGCGTGCCCTGTGCGCCCGCGGGCGCCATCGCCTGGCAATGCCGTTTGACGAGCGCGACCGGATTTTGCACCCCATGCGACGCCGCCGGGATGGCTCGGGGTTTGATGCGGTTACCTGGGACGAGGCGTTTGCTCAGATTGCCGAGCGTCTTTTGGGAATTGTTGACGAGCGCGGGCCCCGTGCGCTGGGCATGACACTTGGTGTGCCCTCGTTCGACCGCTACTGGGCGTATCGTTTTATGCATGCGCTGGGCTCGCCCAACGTGTACGGTGCCGATGGCGCCTGCGAGGTAAGCAGACTTACCGGTTGGGAGCACAGCCTGGGCTATAGCCCCGCCTCCGACCTTGCGCACACCGATTGCATCATGTATCTGGGGCGCTCCATTGTCGATTCGTCGACGATGGGGGCCGTTGATGCGCTCAACGATGCCCGTCGACGTGGGGCTAAGATTATCGTGGTTGACCCCCGGCGCAGTGGCTCGGCTGCGCTTGCCGACCGCTGGCTGCGCGTACGTCCTGGATGCGATCTGGCGTTGCTGCTGGGTATCGCACATGTGCTGGTAGCCGAGGACCTGTACGATCATGAGTTCGTGGACCGCTACGCCACAGGCTTTGACGAGCTGGCGCAGGCGGCCAGTGCTTGGACACCCGAGTGGGCCGAGTCGATGTGCGACGTGCCGGCCGAAGAGATTGTCGCGACGGCGCGCGATCTCGCTGCCGCTGCGCCTGCCGCCGTGGTGGATGCGGGCTTTCATGGCGGCATCGGCATTGCGTATGCCAATAGCACCCAGACCGCGCGCGCTATCTGCTTGGTCGATGTGCTGCTGGGCTGTATTGGACATGCGGGTGGCGCGCTCAATCCGCCCACACCGCTTTCTCTGGGCGACCTCGATCCCACTCGCTTTGCGACGCCGCCGGTGCCGCGCGAGCCCAAGCTGGGGTCCGAGCGCTATCCACTGGTCGATCCGGTGCGCGGACTGTGCACGACCATCGGTCAGTCGATTCTTGCCAGCGATTTGCGTGGGCTCATCGTCTATGCCAGTAACCCCGGTGCGGGCTATGGCAATGCACAGGCTTGGTTGGGTATTTTGCAGCAGCTTGACTTGCTTGTGACGATTGATATTCGTTGGTCCGAGACGGCGCGTGCTTCTGACTTCGTGCTGCCCGACGTGACGTATCTGGAGGCAGACCGCGGTGTGGGCACAGTCGTGGGCGTCAACGATTCGCGCGTGTTCTACCGCAACGCCGTGCTGCCCGTGCAGCATGACGGCACACGTCCCGGTCGGGAGATTTTTGCCGGTCTGGCGCAGGCGTGTGGCGTGGGCGAGTATTTCCAGTTTACGTCTGACGATCTGACGGCTGCCCAGGTGGCGCCTTTTGGGATCGATCTGGACGAGCTCAAGGAGCGCGGCTGGGCCGATACGGGCGTGGCGCTGCCGTCGCGCACGGGTGAGCCGGTGATTCCGCTTGCCGGCGGCAAAATTGCGCTGGCAAGCGACGTATGGGAACGAGTCGGCATGGGTCGTGTGCCCAACTGGATTGCGCCCATGGTGGAGCCCGGCCCGGGGATGTTTCGCCTCATTAGTGGCAACCGTCCCTTTGAGTCGCACACCTCGCGCAGGCTTGCGGCTCAAGGTGCCGCCGAGGCTGGATCGGACCTGGATGCCGTGCAGATGAATGCCGATGCTGCTGCGCACATGGGCATCGCCGACGGCGAGATCGTCGAGCTTGTGAGCGATATGGGCCGCGACCGCGTGCGCGTGGAGACGACGCCCTATCTGCATCCGGCGTGCATCTTCACCTCGGCCGCCCCCGGTGGGCGCTCGTTTGGCGCCGATGCCGGTGGCGCTCAAGCCTTGGGCGTGGGCCCGCTCGACCATACGCCGCTGCGCTGGGACCCGCTGACGGGTGCCGCGCTCACCCAGGAAAACGCCGTTCGCGTGGAAAAGATCACGGAGCACGAGGATAATAACGACTGATTGACTCAGCCGATCGAATTGGCTGATAGTTTGACGTTCGAACGATTGATTCACCTTTGGTTTTGAAAGGCCGCACATGAGCGATTGCCAGAACATGTCCGATGAGGTACGCGCCCGCCTGCGCGCCATTCCTTCCGTCAACGAGCTGCTTGCCGAGTGGCCGGTTGTGAAGGCGGCGGGGGAGACCTGCGACGCGGTGGTGCATGCCGCCGTCACGGCCGAGCTCGACGAGGAGCGAGCCGCCATTCGCGCCGGCGCCGCCCCGCGCTCTAAGCGCGACCTGGCTTCGGCCATCGAGTGGCGTGCGCACCGCTCCGCGCTGCCAAGCCTGCGTCCCGCCGTCAACGCCACGGGTGTGGTTATCCATACCAACTTGGGCCGCGCCCCGCTCGCGGAGTCGGTCGCCAAGGCCGTGGCTGAGGTTGCGCGCGGGTACAGCACGCTCGAGTACAGTGTGGACACCTGCTCGCGCGGGTCGCGCAAGGAACATGCGGCGCAACTGATCCGCTCGCTTACCGGTGCCGAGGACGCGCTGGTCGTTAACAACAACGCCGCCGCTGTGCTGCTGGTGCTGGCGACCCATGCCGCAGGCAAGGAGGTCATCGTCAGCCGCGGCGAGCTTGTCGAGATCGGCGGCAGCTTCCGCATCCCCGATGTCATGGCGGCTTCGGGCGCCAAACTCGTCGAGGTCGGCGCCACCAACCGCACGCATCTGGGCGACTACGAGCGCGCCATCACGCCCGAAACGGCCATGATCCTTAAGGTCCATCCTTCCAACTATCGCATCGAGGGTTTCCACGAGGAGGTGGGTTCTCGGGAGCTTGCGGCGCTTGCTCACAAGCATGGCCTGCTGTTCTATGAGGACCAAGGTTCGGGCGCACTGCTGCCCGACGATATCCTGGTGCGCGGCGGCGAAGAAACCACGCCGGCTTCGATTTCGGCAGGGCTCGATCTGGTGTCGTGCTCGGGTGATAAACTGCTCGGCGCTGCCCAGGCGGGCATTATCATGGGCCGTCGCGATCTGGTCCAGGCCTGTGGGTCGCATCCGCTTATGCGCGCCCTGCGCCCGGGCAAGCTCGCACTGGCGGCGCTCGAGGCCACACTGCGCATTTACATGGATGGGGCGGATGTGGCCCATCGCGAGGTGCCGGTGCTCAATATGCTCACGCTTCCGCAGGCTCATCTGGAGCGTCGCGCACGCAAGCTGCGCGATCGTATGGTCGCTGGGCTCGATAAGGCCGGTTGCCCGTGCGCCGTTCAGGTGGAGATTGTCGAGGAGTCCTCGACGCCCGGTGGCGGTTCGCTGCCTACCGTTGAGCTGCCCACGATGTGCGTTGCCGTGCGTCTTGTTGACGAGCGCCTGACGGTCGACGCGCTCAAGCGCTCGCTTGTCCAGGACTTCGACACGCCGGTCGTCACGCGAGCCTCGCACGATCGCATTTTGTTTGACGTCCGTACGCTTGTGGGCGACCGCGATATCGAGACCGCGGCGTCGACGCTTGCCGCGTGCGTTGAGAAGGCGATTGCTCGATGAGTGAAGTTCAAGCACTGGTGGAGTGCCCCGTTATCGTTGGCACGGCGGGCCACGTTGACCACGGCAAGTCGGCATTGATCGAGGCGCTGACCGGCAAGAATCCCGACCGTCTGGAGGTTGAGCGCCGTCGCGGTATGACCGTGGAGCTGGGCTTTGGCGAGCTGGCACTGCCGAGTGGCAAGATCGTCGGCCTGGTCGACGTGCCGGGCCACGCGCATTACCTGCGCGCCATGGTGCAGGGTGCGACAGGCATCGACGTTGCCGTGCTGGTGGTCTCTGCCGTTGAGGGTGTAATGCCGCAGACGCGCGAGCACGTGCACGTGCTGGAGCTGCTGGGCGTCACGCATATGGTGGTGGCGCTGACGATGTGCGACCTGGCCGATGCCGAGATGACCGAGCTTGCCGAGCTCGATGTCGATGACTTTTTGTCGGGTACCGTGTTTGCGGGCGCGCCGATTGTGCCCGTGTCGTCTAAGACGGGCGAGGGGATCGACGGGCTGCTTGCGGTGCTCGACGAGCAGGTAAGTGCCTGCTGGGATGCCTGCCGCGACCGTGCCGAGCGCACCGATGCCGCGCCGCGCCTGCCGATTGACCGCTGCTTTACGATTAAGGGCGTCGGCACTGTCGTAACGGGAACGCTGCACGATGCGCCGGTTGCGGTGGGCGACGAGCTGATGGCTTTGCCGTCGCGTACGGTCTGTCGCGTGCGCGGGATTCAGGTGCATGGCGATACGCCGCGCGCGCTGCCTGGTCAGCGTGTGGCGCTCAACCTAGTTGGTGACGGTGCCGCGGCGCTTGACCGTGGCGAGATGCTGGGCGTTGCGGACCGCTTTGGCCAGACGTTGCGCTTTATGATGACGTTCACTTACTTGGGTCGCGAGGGAGCCAAGCCGCGTGTGCTCGAGTCGGGTGCGCGTGTGCACGTGATGGCGGGTACAGCCGAGGTTGTCGGTCGTATCATGTTCATGGAGGGCGAGGCCCCCATGGCGGTGGGCGAGACCCGTATTGTTCAGGTGCGCTTGGAAAACTCGCTGCCGCTGCGTGCCGGGGACCATGCTGTGGTGCTGTCCTATTCGCCCGTGATGCTTATTGGCGGCGGGCGTGTGCTGCTTTCGCGCTGCCGTCGCTCGCGCGAGCTCTCGGCGGGGGAGTGCACGCTGCTTGCAGCGCTTGAGACCGGCGATGCCGTCGCTGGTGTGGACGCGTGGCTAGCGCTGCAGACGTTGCCAGTCGCGGTCGCCGACGTTGCCGCGGCGCTCGATCTTGTTTCCGGTGAGGCCGATGCCGCGCTGAACGAGTTGGTGGCGCGAGGTGTTGTGCGCGAGCTTGCGGGCTCGGACGGTACGCTGTATGCGAATGCTGCCGTGCTCGATGCCGCCATGGACGTGCTGACGGCGACCCTGACTGCCATGCACGCGGCGGCGCCCAAGGAGACGGGCTTTACGCCCGGCGCCGTTGCCCATGCTGCGTGGCCTGCCGCTGATGAGGGCGTTGCCTCTGCTCTGATTGCCGAGGGCTGCTCGCGTGGCGTGTGTGCCGCTGAGGGTGCCGAGGTATTCGACCCGCACTCCGCTGCTGCCGCGGCGCGTGTGGTGCGCGAGGCCTGCGAACGTATCGTCGCGCTGCTTGACGAGGCTGGCCTGGATGCACCGGCGCTTCCCGAGGTGGGCGAACAGCTGCAGCTCGGTCGCGACACCATGACGCGTGCCCTGCGCGAGCTTTCGCTCAATCGCTCGATCGTTAAGGTCGAGCGCGACGTTGCCCTGTCCGCTGCTGCCGAGGCCCATGCGCGTGAGCTCGTCGCCGCCGCCATTGAGGCGGCCGGCGGCGCTGCCACCACGAGCGTGCTGCGCGAGGCCCTGGGCGTGTCGCGCAAACGCGCCATCAGCATCTTGGAGCACCTGGATGCCGTGCGCTTTACGGTGCTCGACAAGGATGCCGGCGGTCTGCGCTCCCTGCGCTAGATTGGCTGCTCGGTTTGGTAAAATACGTCCGCACTTGGGAACGGATGGGCTCCGGTGGGCTCCGCGGTCCTCAAAACCGTTGCGAGGCGTGCAAAACGTCTTGGATGTGTTCGATTCACATACGTTCCCGCCATACGCTACCAGCGCTTTTGTGCTCGCGGTCTTGCTGCGTGCCGCAAAGGCGCTGTTTTGTTTCTGCATGGGCTCGCCGTGTCCTCTGCCTTGTCGCCTGCGGTAATTGGTCCCGTGCGTTGGGCTTCGAGCATGCCGATGGAGGTGTTTTGTCGTATGACTACCGTAAGACGGGCCGATCTTTCTTGCGTCGTCCAAGCGGGCGGGCTGTCCTCACGCATGGGCCGCGATAAGGCGCGCATGACGTTTTGCGGCGAACCGCTCATCGAGCGCGTGCTGGGTCGGCTAGCGACAGTTGCCGGCGAGTTGGTCGTGACGACGTCGCGTCCCAGCGAGCTTGCCTATCTTGAGGAGCGCACGTTTGGCGGTCTGGTGCCGCGAATAGTGTCGGACCTTGAGGGGCCGGCGGGCGCCATGCGCGGCATCGCGAGCTCGTTGGCCGCGGCCCGATTGCCGCTCGTGGCGATCGTCGCCTGCGATATGCCGTTTGTCTCGCCGGAACTTATCGGCTCGCTTACCGATCGTGTTGAGGCCGAGGCGCTCGACGTGTGCGTGCCGCGCGAGGAGCGGGGGATTGAGCCGCTTTGCGCCGTCTGGCGCCGTGACGCGTGTGCGCCGGTCGCCCAAGAGCTGCTCGCCTGCGACCGTCAGCGCATTCGCTGCCTGATCAATCGCGTTCAGGCTGGTTATATGGATGAGCCGCAGATCGTTAAGGTAGCGGGCTCGACGCTCTGCTTTGAAAACGTCAATACGCCCGAGGAGTTTGCGGCGGCCGAGTTGCTCGCCTAGACGATTGGAGTTGCCATGTCTCACGATATTTGCCCCGACACGGGAGAGTCTTGCACTTGCGATGGTTCCGAGCCCTGTACCTGCGGCTGCGGTGGCTGTGGACATACTGCGGAAGAGGAAGCGGCCGCCGCGGCGTATCGTGAGGCACACCGCGAAGGCCCGTCCGGTGATGCCCTCGACCACGAGCGCAAGATTATCGTGTCGTTTGACAGCACCTTCGATGTGATGGAATGCGAGCAGTTGTGCCTGGATGCCGGTGTGCCCGGGCGCATTATGCCTTTGCCCGGCTCCATTACCGCAGGTTGCGGGCTGTGCTGGGCCATGCCGTTCTCGGGCGATGCCCTCGCCGCCTTCCGTGCCGCCACCGAGGGCCGCGTAACCCCCGCCGACTACCATCAGCTCGTCCTCTAACCACCACACCACCACAAAGGTGCCAGTCCCCAATGTGGTGGTTTGGAACATGTGGACGAAACAGCTTCGAAACACGCGATTTGCGCGTTGGGTGCTCAAAAACGCCTCTACCTGCATCGTAATCAAAACGAAACATCTGCTCGTCGGCTTATGCGTAACTTTGCTGCAACAGTGCGATATTATCCATACTCGATAAAGCTCGCGGCGCATGGGGCGCCTCGAACGACACTTTTCTTTTCCATCAATTGGAGGAAGCATGAGCTACACGCAGAAAGTTCTCGACGAGCTCAAGGCCCGCTATCCCGAGCAGCCTGAGTTCATCCAGGCCGCGACCGAGATCCTCGGTACCATCCAGCCGGCGCTCGACGCCCATCCCGAGTACGAGGAGGCCGCCCTGCTTGAGCGCCTCGTCGAGCCCGAGCGCATTGTCATGTTCCGTGTCCCCTGGGTCGACGACCAGGGCAAGGTCCAGGTCAATCGCGGCTACCGCGTCGAGTTCAATTCTGCCATTGGACCCTACAAGGGCGGCCTGCGCTTTAACCCGACGGTTACCCTGGGTATGCTCAAGTTCCTGGGTCTGGAGCAGATCCTCAAGAACAGCCTGACCACTCTTCCCATGGGCGGCGGCAAGGGCGGCTCCGACTTTGACCCCAAGGGCAAGTCCAACAACGAGATCATGCACTTCTGCCAGTCCTTCATGACCGAGCTCTATCGTCACATTGGCCCCAACACCGACGTTCCCGCCGGCGACCTGGGCGTTGGCGGCCGCGAGGTTGCCTACCTGTTCGGTCAGTACAAGCGCCTGACCAACGAGTGGACCGGCGTCCTCACCGGCAAGGGCCTCTCCTTTGGCGGCTCGCTCGCCCGTACCGAGGCCACCGGTTACGGTCTGGCCTACTTTGTGGACGAGTACCTCAAGAGCCGCGGCGACTCCTTCGAGGGCAAGAACGTCGTCGTTCATGGCTCCGGTAACGTCGCCATCTACGCCGTCCAGAAGGTTTCCCAGCTCGGCGGCAAGGTGCTCGCCTGCTCCGATACCCACGGCTGGGTTGAGGATCCCGACGGCATCGACTACACCGTGCTCGAGCACATCTACAACAAGAAGCGCTCCGGCCACGACAAGGGCGTTACGCTCGCCATGTACGTTGACGAGAAGCCCAACGCCGTGTGGCACGAGGGCGACGGCCGCGGCGTGTGGCAGCTTCCCTGCGACATCGCGCTGCCCTGCGCTCGCGAGAACACGCTGTTGCTCGAGGACGCCCAGGCGCTCGTCGCCAACGGCTGCAAGGTGGTCGGCGAGGGCGCGAACATGCCCACGACCATCGAGGCAACGACCTACTTCCAGGAGAACGGCGTCACCTTTATGCCCGGTAAGGCTGCCAACGCCGGCGGCGTGCTCGTGTCCGGCCTGGAGATGAGCCAGAACGCCGAGCACCTGTCCTGGACCTTCGAGGAGGTCGACGGCAAGCTCGAGCAGCTCATGCGCGGCATGTTCCACAACGTGGACGACACCGCCAAGGAGTACGGCCAGGAGGGCAACTTCGTCATGGGCGCCAACATCGCCGGCTTCCTGAAGGTCGCCGACGCCATGCTCGCCCAGGGCGTCTGCTAAATCTTCGCTCGAAATAGCATGTGATGAGGCTCCCAGCCATTCCGGCTGGGAGCCTTTTCTATCCCGGAGGACTCCTCATAACTTGCGGTGAAATACGGACTGTTTTGCGTCCCAGAACGGCTAATCAGTCCGTATATCACCGCAAGTTATGGATGGGTGGGTGGATTTTGTCCTAAAACGGTGTGCGGCCCCTCGTTTGGTACACTTAAAAGTACTGGACAAGTGAAGAGATGGGGGAGAACGTGCTCAAGTTCGGTACCTACGTCCGTGTTGGAAACGCGGCCGAAGCCTATGAGCTCTTGCAGAAAAACCGCAACAACAAGATTGTGGGCGGCGGCATCTGGATGCGCCTGGGTTCGCGTCGCGTGGCGACGGCGATTGACCTTTCGGCCTGCGGACTCGATCAGATCGAGGAGACCGAGATCGAGTTTCGCATCGGTGCCATGTGTACCCTGCGCCAGCTCGAGCGCCATGCCGAGCTCAACGCGCTTGTCAACCATGTCTTTGAGTTCGCCGTCCACGATATCGTGGGCGTGCAGCTGCGCAATACCGCCACGGTGGGCGGCAGCATCTACGGCCGCTTTGGCTTCTCGGACGTGCTCTCGGCTTTCCTGGCGCTCGATTCCTATGTTGAGCTGACGGGCGCCGGTCGCGTGCCGCTCGCCGAGTTTGTCGACATGGGTTACGTGCGCGACGTGATCGAGCACGTGGTGGTCGTTAAGCACGATTACCGTGCGAGCTACGAGGCCGTGCGCAAGGCCGCGACCGACTTCCCTTCCTTAAACGTCACCGCCGCCTGGTGGGACAACACCTGGCACGTCACCGTGGGCGCCCGCCCGCTGCGCGCGACCCTGCTGCAGGGCGAGGCATGCGGCCTTACCAGCGAGCGGCCTTCCGAGGACGAGCTTCGCGCCCTGGCCGCGTCCGTACGCGCACTGAGCTATGGCACCAACCTGTGGGGCTCGGCTGACTACCGCCGCCGCATCTCGGCCCCGCTTGCCGTCCAGGCCGTGCGCCGCGCCGCCGGCATCGAGCTTTCGGCCGCGCTTGCCCGCGAGCTCGAGACCGTGCAGGTCCCCAAGTTTGCCACGGACGAGTATTCCTGCCGCCGCGTGCCCGGCGTCGATTCTAGCGAGGTGCGCTAATGGCTGCCAAACTCATCGATCTTTCCTTTACGCTCAACGGCCGCAAGGTCAAGGTTCAGATTGCCCCCGACACCATGCTCTTTGCGCTGCTGCGCGAGCAGGGCTGCGCGTCGGTGCGCTGTGCCTGTGAGACCACCAACTGCGGTCTGTGCACGGTGTGGCTCGACGGCGACCCGGTGCTGAGCTGCTCGGTTCCCGCCGCTCGCGTCGAGGGCCACACCATCACCACGCTCGAGGGCCTCAAAGCCGAGTCTGAGGCGCTGGCCCGTGCGATGGCTGCCGAAGGCGCCGAGCAGTGCGGTTTTTGCGCCCCCGGCCTCATCATGAACGTGCTGGCGCTTGCCCGCGCCGCCAAGGAGGACCCGAGCCTCGTCGCCACGCGCGAGGAACTCTCGCGCCAGCTCGCCGGCAACCTCTGCCGTTGCAGCGGTTACGAGAGCCAGCTGCGCGCCATCGTGCGCTTCCTCAACGAGTCTGGCGTGCAGGTTGGCTTTGAGATGCCCGAGCTGCCCGTCAACGAGACGAGCTCCGACGGTGCCGCGTACAAGCAGATCACCAAGAAGCAGCCCAAGAAGGACTCGAAGGCCCTGCTCGAGGGTCGTCCCGTCTACACCGGCGATATGGTGCCCGCCGGTGCGCTCATCGTCAAACTCAAGCGCAGCCCCTATGCCCGCGCCAAGATCCGCTCCATCGATACGTCGCGCGCACTGAAGGTGCCCGGCGTCGTGGGCGTCTACACCTACGAGGACGTGCCCCAGCGCCGCTTTACCATCGCCGGCCAGAGCTATCCGCAGCCGAGTCCTTACGACCGCTTGATTCTCGAGAACCTCGTCCGTTACCAAAACGAGGAGGTGGCGATCGTCGCCGCCGAGACTGAGGAGGCCGCCGACAAGGCGCTCAAGCTCATCAAGGTCGACTACGAGGTGCTTGAGCCCCTGCTCGACTTTACCAAGGCACTTGATAACGACATCGTGGTCCACCCCGAGGGCGACGTGACCTTTATGTTCCCGCAGGGCGGCGATGTCCCGCGCAACCTGGTGTGCAGCGGTACCAGCGATTATGGCGACCTAGACGAGGCCTTTGCCCAGAGCGATATCGTCTTTGAGCGCACCTACACCAGCCAGGCCACGCAGACCGCACCCATGGAAACCTTCCGCGCTTTCGCGACGACCGACGCGTTCGGACGTATCTCAGTGACTACCTCCACGCAGGTGCCCTTCCACGTGCGCCGCATGGTCGCACAGTCGCTCGACATTCCGCAGTCGCAGGTGCAGGTTATTAAGCCGCGCATCGGCGGCGGCTTTGGCTCCAAGCAGACGGGCTGCTGCGAGATCTTCGTGGCGTTCGTCACCCAGCAGACCGGTCGTCCGAGCTACTGCTGCTACACCCGCGAGGAGACCATCACCGCGGGCAATTCGCGCCACCAGATGCAGATGACCGTTAAGCTGGGCGCCATGAACGATGGCACCATCACGGCCATCGACCTGCATACGCTGTCCAACGCCGGCGCGTACGGCGAGCACGCCACCACGACGATCGGCCTTTCGGGCCACAAGAGCCTACCCATCTACAACCATGTGAAGGCGAGCCGCTTTAGGTGGGACGCCGTCTACACCAACACCAACCGCGGCGGCGCGTATCGTGGCTACGGTGCCACCCAGGGCCAGTTTGCCGTGGAGAGCGCCGTCAACGAGCTCGCCGACATGCTGCACATGGACCCTGCCGACCTGCGCCTTAAGAACATGGTGCACGAGGGCGAGATCATGCCGCAGTACTACAACGAGAAGCTCAACGCCTGCGCGCTCGACCGTTGCCTGCTGCGCGCGATGGACATGATCGGTTGGCGCGACAAGCCGCTGGCCGTGGACCTGGGCGACCGCGTGCGCGCCCTGGGCTGCGCGCTTACCATGCAGGGCTCGGGCATCTCCAACGTGGATATCGCCGGCATCGACATGCGCCTTGAAGAGGACGGCTTCATTACCATTGGCACCGGCGCCACCGATAACGGCATGGGCGTCGACACGATCCTGGCGCAGATTGCCGCCGAGGAGCTGGGCGTGGAGAGCTCACAGATCGTGGTACGCGGCGTGGATACCGACGTGTCGCCGTTCGACGCCGGCTCGTACGCGAGCTCCGGTACCTACGTGACGGGCCTTGCCGCCAAGAACGCCGCGACCGAGCTCCGTGAGAAGATTTGCGCCAAGGCCGCCCAGATGTGGGACGTGGACGCCGCCGACGTGGTCTTTGATGGTCAGTACGTGCGCCTGTCCGACGAGCGTGCCGCGCGTGAGCAGAACCGCTACCTCACGCTGCGCGACTTTGCCAACCTGTGCGTCAAGAACATCGCAGGCGGCGACGCGCTCACCTCGCATGCCTCTGCCTGCTTGCCCGTTTCGCCCCCGCCGTTTATGGCCGGCATTGCCGAGGTCGAGGTCGACAAGGCCACCGGCAAGGTGACCGTGGTGGACTACGCGGCGGCTGTGGACTGCGGCACCGTGATCAACGAGGCGCTCGCGCGCGTCCAGGCCGAGGGCGGCATTGCCCAGGGTATCGGCCACGCGCTCTACGAGATCGTCGAGCATGATGATCGCGGCCGCCTGCGTACCGGCAACTTTATGAGCTACAAGCTGCCCACGCGCCTAGATATCGGCAGCATTCGCGTGGCCTTTGAGCCGAGCTACGAGCCGACGGGTCCGTTTGGTGCCAAGTCGATCGGCGAGGTCGTCATCAACACGCCGCTCGCCGCCGTTGCCTCGGCCGTGGCACACGCTACCGGACATCAGGTTCGCTCGCTGCCGATCACGCCCGAGAAGGCCCTGCTGGGGGAGTAGGCGAGCAGGCCGCCGCTGCTCTTTGGCAAGCCCGGGGAAACCGCAGCCCACTTTTCGACTGAATTGTGGGCTGCAGTTTCCGGTTGAGGCCCTTGGCGGAAAGTGCATCCCGGAATAGGGGCTCAAAACGGGTTGCAGTTTCCGGTTGATGGCTATAGCGGAAATTGCGTCCCATTCCGAGGCTCCAAACCGGGACACGCTTTCCGGCGCATGGCCAGCATCGCCAGGCTGCCGAGTCCTACCGAAGTTGCGGTGGAATAGGGACTGTTTTGGAGGACTGGAGCCCCAAACAGCCCCTATTCCACCGCAACTTATGAGATGGGGTGGCGTGCTCTATTGGCTTGCACTCGTGGTGAGGTCGTGAGCTTGTAAAAGGTGTGCGTGCGCTTGCCGTTCGTATCTGCTATCATTCCTAGTCTGTGCGCTCATGCGGGCGTGGCGGAATTGGTAGACGCGCCAGATTTAGGTTCTGGTGGGATTCCCGTGAAGGTTCGAGTCCTTTCGCCCGCACCAACGCACCTGCGTCGGCCCTGGCCGTCGCGACACTTTGTTGCATAAAGGTACCAGCACCTCAGATAAGCTGGGCAGTATGAGGAGGAACGTGTTGAACATCACCGCTTCTGACGTCAAGGACGCCAAGCTCACCGCTACGGTCACCATCCCGGCCGCCGACGTCGACGCCGCGATCAAGAAGGCTTACAAGGACACCGCCAAGAAGTACCGCTTCCCGGGCTTCCGTGCCGGCAAGGCCCCCCGTCCGGTCATCGACTCCGCTCTTGGCGCCGAGGCTACCCTCGCTCAGGCCACCAACGACCTGATCGCCGCCAACGAGCCCGCCGTCCTCAACGAGCTGGACATCGTCCCCACCAAGAACGGTGACTACAAGGAGCTCGACCTCGCCAAGGATCACGAGGACTACACCTACACCGTCGAGTTCTCCCTGCGTCCTGCCGCCGAGCTCTCCTCCTTCGACGCTGTCGAGATCGAGATGCCCCCTGCGGAGGTCACTGAGTCCGAGATCAACAACCAGGTCGAGATGCTCCTCAACTACCGTGCCACCTTCGAGGACGTCGAGGGTCGCGCCGTCGAGGCTGACGACTATGTGACCGTCGAGCTCAAGGCCGTCGAGAACGCCGACAACTTTGCCGCCGAGGGCCGCATGCTCATCGCCGGTAGCGACAGCAACCCCAGGGAGTTCAACGAGGCTCTGATCGGCGCTAACGTTGACGACGTCAAGACCGTCACCTGGACCGACGAGGTCGAGGAGGGCGAGGAGGCCGAGACCCACACCGTCGAGGTCACCGTCAAGGGCATCAAGGTCCGCAACACCCCCGAGCTCACCGACGAGCTCGTCAAGTCCGACTTTGGCTTCGACAGCATCGACGCTATGCGCGACGCCATCAAGATCGAGATCGAGCAGGACAAGGCTTCCCGCCTCCCGGCCGAGAAGGAGAACCGTTGCGTCTCCGCTCTCGCCGAGCGCCTGCAGCTCGACGAGATGGACGCCGACTACGAGCAGTCCGTCTTTGAGGAGCTTGGCCAGAACTTCCTGTCCAACCTCGCTGCCCGCGGCATGACGCTCGACACCTGGCTGCCCGCTTCCGGCCTGACCATGGAGCAGTTCATCGGCGACCTGCACAAGCAGGCCAACGACGTTGCCCGTGAGTCCCTGGCGCTCGACGCCCTCGCCCGCGAGCTCAAGATCGAGGTCACCGAGGACGACGTCAACGCCGAGTTCGAGAAGGCCGGCGTCAAGGACGTCGAGGCTTCCAAGGCCGAGTTCATCGCCGATGGCCGCATGCCTGCCGTCCGCGAGTCCATCCGTCGCTCCAAGGCCGTCGACCACCTGGTCGAGAACGCCAAGGTGACCGAGGTCGACGAGACCGCCAAGGACGCCGAGTAATTCTCGCCACCTTGCCCACGAGCGCATGCGCGCGCTCGTGATGGGGTAAAGTTATACACCGGTTATCCGGTTGCTTCGTACGGTGCCAGCCAATGCATAGCATGCGGGCACCGTACGTTTATCTAGAACCAATTTGGTCCGCAAGAGAGAAATGGAGATGCGTATGATCGCTAAGTTCGATTCCGCCCTCGTGCCATACGTTATCGAGCAGACGCCGCGCGGCGAGCGCAGCTACGATATCTATTCGCGCCTGCTCAACGACCGCATCATCTTCTTGGGCGAGGAGATCAACTCCGTCAGTGCCAATCTGGTCGTTGCCCAGCTGCTGCATCTTGAGAGCCAGGATGCCGAGAAGGATATCTCGCTCTACATCAATTCGCCCGGCGGCGAGGTCTACTCTGGCCTGGCGATTCTGGACACCATGAACTTCATCAAGCCGCAGGTCTCGACGATTTGCGTCGGTATGGCCGCGTCTATGGCCGCCGTGCTGCTTTCGGCCGGCGCCAAGGGCAAGCGCTTCTGCCTGCCGCACTCTAAGGTCATGATTCACCAGCCCAGCGGCGGTGCCCAGGGTCAGCAGACCGAGATTGAGATCGTGGCCGAGGAGATCAAGAAGACTCGCCGCGAGCTCAACCAGATCCTGTCCGACGCCTCGGGCCAGCCCATCGAGAAGGTCCAGGCCGATACCGAGCGCGATAACTACCTGACCGCTGCCGAAGCCCTCGACTACGGTCTGATCGACCGTATCGTCACCTCGCGCGACCTCGCCGCGAAGGACGCCTAGGATGGCAGGTAACATGCAGGACAACTTTGACGAGAACGGCAACCCCATCCGCTGCTCCTTCTGCGGAAAAGAGCAGGGGCAGGTACGCCGTCTCGTAAAGGGCCCGACCAACATCTTTATCTGTGACGAGTGCGTCGCCGCCTGCTCTGAGATCCTTGAGGAGTCGCTGGCTTCGGACTTTATGGACGCTGCCCGCAACGGCAAGCTGCCGGGCTTCCTCAACGACCACAGTCAGGCTGCATCCCAGCCTGCTGTGGACCCCGAGACCGAGGGCTTTGAGCTCGAGGACGACCGCCAGGTCATCACGCACGTGCCGACGCCGCACGAGATCTATGACGAGCTCTCGGCCTATGTTATGGGCCAGGAGGACGCTAAGCGCGCCATGTCGGTGGCCGTGTACAACCACTATCGCCGCGTGATCGAGGGCGGCGCCGCGGTGTCTGCCTTTGACGACGACATGGGCTCGCAGTTCGACGACGATATGGACGAGGTAGAGCTCGCCAAGTCCAACATCTTGCTGCTCGGTCCCACCGGTACCGGTAAGACCTTGCTGGCCCAGACGCTCGCGCGCATCCTCGAGGTGCCGTTTGCCATCGCCGACGCCACCGCGCTTACCGAGGCTGGCTACGTGGGCGAGGACGTGGAGAACATCCTGCTCAAGCTCATCAACGCCGCCGATGGCGATATCGAGCGCGCACAGGTGGGCATTATCTACGTGGACGAGATTGACAAGATCGCCCGCAAGGCCGAGAACCTCTCCATTACCCGCGATGTCTCGGGCGAGGGTGTTCAGCAGGCGCTGCTGAAGATCCTTGAGGGCACGGTGGCAAGCGTTCCGCCCACCGGCGGCCGCAAGCATCCCCAGCAGGAGCTGCTGCAGATCGACACGACCAACATCCTGTTCATCTGCGGCGGTGCCTTTGTGGGTCTGGATAAGATCATCGCCGATCGCGTGGGCAACAAGGGCGTGGGCTTCAACTCCGAGATCGCCGGCCCCACCTCGGTCGACGAGAACGACCTACTGCGTCAGGTGCTCCCTCAGGACCTCAACGCCTTTGGCATGATTCCCGAGTTTGTGGGACGTACGCCCGTCGTGACCCAGACGCAGGCGCTCGACGAGGACGACCTGGTGTCGATCCTGACCGAGCCCAAGAACGCCGTGGTGCGTCAGTACCGTAAGATGTTCCAGCTCGAGGACGTTGAGCTTGAGTTTGAGGACGCCGCCCTGCACGAGATCGCACGCATGGCGCTTGCCCGCAAGACCGGCGCCCGCGGCCTGCGCTCCATCTGCGAGGACGTGCTGCAGCAGACGATGTTCGACCTCCCCAGCGAGGAGGGTGTTTCCAAGGTCGTCGTGACCGAAGCTTCCGTAAAGGGCGAAGAGCAGCCCCAGCGCATCTACGGCTAAACCAGCCTAAAGCGTGTTTGCAAATAGCCTCCGACCACCCGCGGTCGGAGGCTATTTTATATATACGCAATAACCCCAACTACCTGTGTTATTCTGTGTGTTTGTTTAAGCCTCAGCGAAGTCATATCAGACTGAAGTAATCGATACCTAAGGCGTGTCCGCCTGCTTGGTTTTCGTAGATTCCGCACGAGCCGAAGAGCACTAAATGTGCTCTTCGTGCGAGCCAGGACCTGACCGAGCGAAAACCAAGCAGGCGGACACGCCGACGGGCAAGGGAGAGATATATGGAAGAGATGCCCAAGAACTACGATCCGTCGACCAACGAGCCGGCGATCCTGCAGAAGTGGCTCGACGGCGGCTACTACAAGCGCCGTGAGGGCGTGGGCGACTGCACCGTCACCATTCCGCCTCCCAACGTGACCGGCAAGCTCCACATGGGTCACGCTACCGACGACTCCATCCAGGACGCCATCATCCGTATGGCCCGCATGCGCGGCAAGTCCACGCGCTGGGTGCTCGGCACCGACCACGCCGGTATTGCCACGCAGACCAAGGTCGACAAGAAACTCAAGAGCGAGGGCATCAGCCGCCTGGAGATCGGTCGCGACAAGTTTGTCGACGCTTGCTGGGATTGGACCCACGAGTACGGCGGCATCATCGTCGAGCAGATCAAGCGCATGGGCTGCTCTGTCGACTTCGATAACGAGCGCTTTACCATGGACGAGGACTACGCGCAGGCTGTGCGCAAGGTCTTTTGCGACTGGTACCACGACGGTCTGATCTACCGCGGCAAGCGCATCGTCAACTGGTGCCCCAACTGCACTACTGCCATCTCGGACGACGAGGCCGAGTATAAGGACGAGAAGGGCCACCTGTGGCACCTGCGCTACCCGCTGACCGAGCCGGTTAACGGCCAGGACTACATCGTCGTTGCCACCACGCGCCCCGAGACCATGCTCGGCGACACGGGCGTTGCCGTTTCCCCGAAGGATCCCGAGAAGGCCGCCTTCGTGGGTAAGACCGTCATGTTGCCGATCGTCAACCGTGAGATTCCCATCTTTGAGGATTGGCATGTCGACGCCAACTTTGGATCCGGCTTCGTTAAGGTCACCCCGGCCCACGACCCCAACGACTACGCCATGGGTCAGGCTCACGACCTGCCGCAGATCAACATCTTCGATGAGCACGCGGTGGTTGTTGAGGGCTACGGCGAGTTCACTGGCATGAACCGCGACGAGTGCCGCGAGGCCGTCATCAAGTGGTTCGAGGAGCACGACCTGCTCGATCACGTCGAGGACCTCGATCACTCTGTCATGCACTGCTACCGTTGCGACGCCGCGCTTGAGCCGTGGCTGTCTGAGCAGTGGTTCGTGGCCGTTGACAAGCTCAAAGGGCCGGCGCTCGACGCCGTCAACTCCGGCAAGGTCACCTTCCACCCTGCGCGCTGGACACAGACCTACACCACCTGGATGGAGAACCTTAAGGACTGGTGCATCTCGCGCCAGCTGTGGTGGGGCCACCGCATCCCCGTGTTCTACTGCGAGGACTGCGGCTGGGAGGACGCCCTTACCGAGGACACCGATGTGTGCCCCAAGTGCGGCGGCCATCACGTGCATCAGGACGAGAACGTGCTGGACACCTGGTTCAGCTCGCAGCTGTGGACTTTCGCCACGCAGGGCTGGCCGCAAAAGCCGGAGCTGCTCGAGGGACATCACCCCACGACGGCGCTCGTCACCGCGCGCGACATCATCGCGCTGTGGGTCGCCCGCATGGTCATGAGCTCGCTGTACTTCCTGGACGAGGTGCCGTTTAAAGACGTCGTCATCTACCCGACGATTCTGGCCAAGGACGGCAGCCGCATGTCTAAGTCCAAGGGCAACGGCGTTGACCCCATGGATCTCATCGGCATGTACGGCGCCGACGCCATGCGCTACAACCTGCTCACGCTGTGCACCAACAACCAGGACGTCAAGTTCGACGCGAACATCGACAAGAAGACCAAGAAGCTCATCGACAGCCCGCGTACCGACCAGGCCAAGAGCTTTGTGACCAAGATCTGGAACGCCAGCCGCTTCCTGCTCATGAACATGGAAGGCTACACGCCCGGCGAGCCCGTCGTGGAGACGCCGGCCGACGCCTGGATGTTCAGCCGCCTGGCCAAGGCCGTGAAGATGGTCACCGAGGGTATTGAGAACTACACCTTTGGCGACATGGCCCGCGGCGTGCAGCAGTTCTTCTGGAATGAGGTCTGCGACTGGTACGTCGAGGTCACCAAGGCCCGCCTGAAGGGTGAGGGCCGTCTGCAGGCGCAGCGCAACCTGATCTTTGTGCTTGATACCTCCATTCGCCTGATGCACCCGCTCATGCCGTTTGTTACCGAGGAGATCTGGGACAACATGCCGGCAAGCGTGCTCGATCTTGATGCCGAGGGCAACGTTGACCGTGCCGAGGCGCTCATGATCGCCAAGTGGCCGGAGCCCGCCGACTACGCCAAGTATGTCGACGAGCCCGCCGAGCGCGCATTTGAGCTGTGCCGCACCGTCGTTTCCGCCGCCCGCGCCACACGTTCGCGTTATCGCTTGAGCCCCAAGGCCGAGCTCGACGTGGTCGTGCGCGCCGGTGCCGAGGACATCGAGAAGCTCGAGAGCCTGCGCTCCACGATTGAGCCGCTGGCCAACACTGCCTCGCTGGTCATGGGTACCGACGTCGAGAAGCCGGCTGCGAGCATTGCCGTGGTCGACAGCGGCGTCGAGGTCTTTGTGGTGCTCGAGGGCAAGGTCGATCTTTCGGCCGAGAAGGCGCGCCTGGAGAAGGAGATCGCCGCGGCCCAGAAGGAGCTTGCCGGCTGCGAGAAGACGCTCGCCAACGAGGGCTTTGTGGCCAAGGCCGCGCCCGCGGTGGTGCAGAAGAAGAGGGACCGTGCAGCTGAGCTCAAGGAGATCCTGGCGGCACTGACTGCTCAGGTCGCAGACTTCTCGTAGGCGGTACTGGGGGACGCGGTTTGGGGCATTGCTCGCTACTGCGGACAGTCCTGCTCGCACGAAGGCCACATTAAGTGGCCTTCGGCTCGTGCGGAACTTGTATCGAGCAAAGCCCCAAACCGCTCCCATAGCGTTTACGGGGGCGTCCGCTGCCTGGTAGGGCCACTTGACTGTGACCTTGAGGTCGCTGCAAAGCGGTGTTTGGCTGATATTTTGAATGGGAGGGGCTCGTTGTTGCTTACGGGCCTCTTTTTATGTTGAGGGGACTTTGGCTATGGCGAAGCGTTCTGGGTTGTATTCGGTGCCGTTCTCGTTTGAGTTGCTTTCGTTTGATGAGGCTGTTGGGCTGGCTGCTGATACGGGGCGGATTTCTGGGGATGCTGGGCCTCTGCTTGAGACGGTTGTCGATATGCTCGATGAGCTGGGGCGTCCGGACGAGTATTTCGATTGCATCCAGGTTGCCGGTACCAATGGCAAGACTTCGACCGCGCGTTTTTCGGCTGCTATCCTTCGCGGCGAGGGGCTCAAGACCGCGCTTTATACGTCGCCGCAGCTGGTGCGCTATCCCGAGCGCATGGAGGTTGACGGGCGCGTTGTGAGCGACGAGGCCTTTGCCCGTGGCGTTTCGGCGGCTGTCGAGGCGGGGCGTCGCGTGAATGCGCGTCGTGTGGCGGCGGGGGAGCGCGCCTATGCCATCACGCCGTTTGACCTGCTGACGGCTGCTGCACTGGTGGTGTTTGCCGAGGCTTGCGTGGACGTGGCCGTGCTTGAGGTCGGCATGGGCGGACGCTGGGATGCTACGAGTGCGACCGATCCTGTCGCCGTGGCCATTACAGGCATTGGGCTCGATCACACACGTATTTTGGGCGATACGCTCGAGGCCATTGCGGGGGAGAAGGCTGCGGTCATTAAGCCCGGACGCCTGGTTGTGCTGGGCGAGGGCACGCATGAGGCGAGCGTTCAGCGCGTGATGGATGCCCGTTGTCGAGAGTGCGGCATTGTGCCGCTCGTGGTGAGTCATGCCACGACTAAGGTGCCGGCGCATGTGGGCGACACGGTTGAGTTTAGCTGCACCACGCCACGTGCGATCTATACGTCGAGCATGGTTAAGCCTGCGTATCAGCCGCAGAATGCTGCGTGCGCGATTATGCTGTGCGAGAGCTATCTGGGTCACGAGCTCGATCATGACAAGCTCGATGCGTCACTTATGGGCTGTCCCACACCGGGTCGTTTTGACGTGCTGGGGACCGATCCCCTCAAGCTGATCGATGCCTGTCATAATCCCCAGAGCTGCGAGAACTTTGTGAGCGCGCTGGATGAGATCGACCCGTGCGTGGAGAATCGCCCCACGCTGCTGTGCGCTGCGCTGGCCGACAAGGACGTGGCAGGCATCGTCGACGTGTTGATCCCGGCTTTCCCGCGCGTGGTTGTGACCCAGACCGATTCCGATCGCGCCCTGCCGGCAGAGGAGCTCGCCGCCCTCGTTGATGCCGATAAGCTCGCGGGCGTATGCCCCAGCGTTTCCGAGGCCCTCGCAGCTTTCAAGGCTGCGGGCGAGCCCTTCGTAGCAGCCGGCACCATCACCCTAGCCGGCGAAGTAGCCGGTCTGCTGCGCTAATCCCGTCCCCTCATCAGTTGCGGTGAAATGCGGACTGTTTTACAAGCCAGAAGCCTCAAACAGTCCGTATATCACCGCAACTCAAAAGCAGTCAATTTGGGACGGGGCTTTTTTGGCTGCCCTGTGCCCCGAGTTGACTCGCTCGCCACGAAATGGGCCTATCTACTACGTTTGACCGGTTACCCTCGACCACACGGAAAATCGTGAAATCAAAACCGCAGGTAGACGGCTTGCTGGTTTTGCGAAAATGCGGGTGTGGTCGACCCATGCGGGTTAAACGTAGTAGATAGCCCGTTTTCGTGGCACGACGTAATCGCAATGTGACAAAGGGGCTGTCCCTTTGTCACATTGTCTAGTCTAGGCGGAGCGGATCGTGGGGGTAGGCGTTGAGAATCTCGACGCCGGACTCGGTAACCAGGGCCAGGTCCTCGATGCGGACGCCGGTGCGGCCGGGGAGGTAGATTCCCGGCTCGATGGAGAACGTCATGCCCGGCTCGACAACCTGCTCGTTGACGAGTGAGACGTCGCCCGGCTCGTGGTCCTGCAGGCCGATCGAGTGTCCCAGGCGGTGCGTAAAGTACTGCCCATAGCCCGCTTCCTCAATCACGTCGCGTGCGGCGCGGTCCAGGTCACACATGCGCACGCCCGGGGCGATGAGTGCCTCGGCGGCCTCGTTGGCGCGGCGCACGATGTCGTAGATACGCGCCGTCTCCTCGTCCGGTTCGCCCCAAAAGAACGTGCGCGTCATGTCTGAGCAGTAGTTGCGGTGACGTCCTCCGATGTCAAACAGCACCACGTCGCCGCGCTTGAGCACCGTATCGTCGGGCTCGTGGTGCGGGTCGCCGGCGTTGGCGCCAAAGCTCACGATGGACGGAAAGCTAAAGCCCTCGCAGCCGTGCTTGCGGTACAGACCGAGCATCTGATCGGCAATTTCGCGCTCCGTCACGACTTCATGGACGAGCTTGATGGTGTCGGCCATCACGGCGTCGTTGGCGGCAGAGGACGCTCGCATAAGCTCCTGCTCGGTAGCGTCTTTGTAGGTGCGTGCGGCAGTGACGGCAAAGTCGCCTAGGAAGAACTCGCTCGCGGCGTGACGCTCCATAAGGGGCATCAAAAAGCCGGAGCGCATGACGGTATCGATGCCGAGCGGCTTGGTCGGATCGATCTCACTCGCGATGGCGTCGGCTACGACGTCGGTATCAGTGTGGTAGGCGACGCGGGCATTGTCATACTCGGGCAGCTGGTGCAGCGCGTTGACCAGGATTACTGGCTCGGCATTGCGCGCGAGCAGCACGCCACAAAAACGTTCGAACATATCGGCATAAAAGCCGGTCAGGTAATAGATCGACCATGAGTCGTTTACGAGCAGCTGTGCGCCGGGGTGCTGAGCCTCGAGCGCATCGAGCACGCGCGCCACACGCTGGTCATCGACATGCGCCATGAAACATCCTTTCGCTAGGGTGCCACCATGGTATCCCAAGCCCGGCAGTTGGGGACGTTCCTTTTATGCCGGCACCTTGGGACACTCCTTTGCATCCCGTGCGGCCCTCATAAGTTGCGGTGGAATACGGACTGTTTAGCGGCCTGAAGCCATAAAACAGTCCGTATTTCACCGCAACTGCGGAGGAGGGCAGGGTGGATGGTGGGGTAGCTTAAAAGAGCCCCGTCCTAAATTAGCTGCTTAGGCTCGGTCGATGTCCATGCTGGCGATTAGGTTGATGTTTGTGTCTAGGAGGTTCTCTAGCACGACGTCGCCCATGCGGATGGGGGCGTTGACGACCACGCCGCGGATGAGGTCCATGACCTGGGCGTGAAGTGCCAGCGGGATGGCTTCGGCCGTGCGCACGGGCAGCAGCGCCTCGTCGCCGCCGGATATGGCCACGGTGGTGGTGAGTACGCGCATGGGGCAGGTGAGCTCCTGATGTGCGAATTTATCGCCGCGCGGGCAGCTGTTGCCGGTTACGGAGCGCACTTCTACCACGGCGCCATTAGCGTCGCGCTCGACTTCTACGGTCAGGAGGCATTCGGATGGGCAGGTCGTGCAGTTGAACTGCAGCGTTTCGATCGCGTTATCGCTCATAGTCTATGCCTTCTCGACGGGATCGACGGACAGGACAATTTCGCTAGCACCAAGGTCGAGTGCGCGCTGAATCACCTTTGCTGGCAGCGGGAAGCTTTCCGTTACGCTCGGCTTAAACGCACGGACCTTGCCGGCGAACAGTTCCTCACCGTCGGCCAAGATCCTCACGCGGGCGGCATCGACCGGTCGGCGCACACGGAAGTTGAGTCTGGTGAGTGTCACAGTCGTAATGCGTCCCGGCAGCGCGTAGCCCGCGATGCCGGCAGGGGAGACCGTGAGCTCGCAGTCCGGAATGGCGCCCGCGCCGGTCTCCAGCGCGTACGCCGCCGCGGCTGCACCGGCCCTCTCGGACTCGGTCGTTACATTGTCGGCCAGGTCGTGCACGTGTAGCACGTTGCCGCAGGCAAAGATGCCCGGCACGCCTGTCTGCAGACTCTGGTCCACCACGGCGCCCCGCGTGCGCGGGTCAAGCTCTACGCTCGCGGCAACCGAAAGCTCATTCTCGGGAATCAAGCCCACCGAAAGCAGCAGCGTGTCGCACGGAACAATGCGCTCGGTCCCCAGAATGGGCGCCAGGTGCTCGTCGACTTGGCTTACCTCGACGGCTTCCACGCGGTCGTGCCCGATCACGCGTGTGACGGTGGTGGACAGGTGCAGCGGAATGCCAAAGTCGTTCAGGCAGTTTTTCACATTGCGGCGCAGGCCGTTGGCGTACGGCATGAGCTCGTACACGCCCTCGACCGAAATCCCCTCGAGCGTGCAGCGGCGCGCCATGATAAGCCCGATGTCACCCGAGCCCAAAATGACGGCACGCGAGCCGGGCTTGAGGTTTTCGATATTGATGTATCGCTGCGCCAGGCCCGCCGTAAACACGCCGGCGGGACGGCTGCCGGGGATCTTGATCTCGCTGCGCGTGCGCTCGCGGCACCCCATGGCAAGGATGACCGCGCGTCCGGTGAGCTGCAGCATGTCGGCGGGGCTCATGAGCGTGACGGTATGGACTGCGGTGGCTCCCGCACCCTCGCTCGAATCGATCCCAATCACCATGCTGTCCAAGAACAGCGCAATGTCGGTCGCGCTTACCTGATCGATAAAGCGCTGCGCGTACTCGGGACCGGTGAGCTCCTGCTTAAAGTGCGAAAGGCCAAAACCGGGGTGGATGCACTGGCGGAGGATTCCGCCCAGATGCTGCTTGCGCTCCACGATGGCCACGTGGGCGCCGGCCTTTTGCGCGGCAAGCGCAGCCGCCATGCCAGCAGGCCCGCCGCCGATGACGACCACGTCGAAGGCCTGCGTCGACACCGCCTCGGTAGCTCCTGCTTTGGCGCGTCCGGCGCGCGAATCAAATGTCGCCATGCTAGCGCACCCCCTTCAAAGGTCCCTCGACCAGCCAGGAGCCGGCGTCCTCCAGTAATACCTCGCTGGGGTCGCAGTCCAGCTCTCGGGCAAGAATCGCCACCACACGGCTCTGGCAAAAGCCGCTTTGGCACCGACCCATGCCGGCGCGGCAGCGGCGCTTGACGCCCTCGACCGAAACCGCGCCCGGCTGGCGTCGGATCGCGGCCACGATTTCGGCCTCGGGCACCGTCTCGCAGCGGCAGACAATCTGTCCCCACGCGGGATCGGACTCGATCAGCTCCTCCTTGCGCGCCAGCGGTGCGCGGTCAAAGTCGTCCGGCGCGCGGCGAATTGGGTTCCAGTCCGCACGCTCGTGCAGTTCCACGCCCGCCTCGCGCATCACGTGCTCCATGCGCTCGGCAATGGCCGGCGCGCTCGCCACACCCGGCGACTGAATGCCCGCCGCCTGGAAAAGCCCCGGCACCACGGCCGACTGTCCAATAAAGAAGTCGTTCGTACCCTGAATGACCGGACGCCCGCCGGCAAATGCGCGCACCACGCGACGCGTGTCCAGATCGGGCACTAGCTTGCGCGCGCCGGTCAGCAGCGCGTTCACATCGCTCGCATAGGTCTGCGTGTCGCCCGGCTCGCGCACGGCAGCCGTGGCGGTGATCACGGTGTTGCCATGCACGGTGCCCGTCACGATAACACCCTTCGACACCGGCGTCGGCACGGGGTAGAGCGGCATGAGCGTGTGCGGCTCCTTGTCCAGCACCACGATGTTGCCCTGGCGCCAGATCATCTGGAATTCCTCGGCGCCCGCCATGTGCGAGATGTCCGCGGCTCCGTTGCCTGCGGAGTTGATCAGGTAGCGGCAGCGCACGTTGCCAGTGGGGGTTGCCAACGTAAAGCGCGCGGCTCCTTCATCCGAGCCGACAGCTTCAATTGCCTCCACCGGTGCGGAGCGCATAAATGTCACGCCGTTGGCAACCGCGTTTTCCAGCGCGGCAATGGCCACTTCAAACGGGTCAACGTAACCGGTCGAAGGGCACCACAGCGCGCACGTGGCCTGGGCGCTTGCGCGCGGTTCCAGCTCGTGGATGCGCTCGGGGCCGATAATCGACAGCTCGGGCACGCCGTTGGCTAGGCCATTCCGGCGCAGCTTTTCCAGCTGTGCGCAGTCTTCGTCGTTAAACCCCAGCACCATCGACCCGGTGCGGCAGAACAGAAAGCCCAGCTCCTGCGCCCACGTATCGTACAACTCGCAGCCACGGGCGTTGACCTGCGCCTTAACCGTGCCCGGTGTCGGATCGTAACCGGCGTGCACCAGGCCGCCGTTGGCCTTCGACGCGCCCAGCGCAATATCGTTAGCCGCCTCGACCACGCAAATGGACAGGTCAAACCGCGCGAGCTGCCGTGCGATGGCGCATCCGGTGATGCCCGCGCCCACAATTGCGATATCAAACGTTTCTGTCACAGTGCCTCCCAGACGAGTTGACAGGCCGTCAATACGACTATCCTACGGTCCTCACACCCCCAGTGCGGCGGCAATGCGGCGAACATCCTCGCAACACCCGCCAACGGCAGGCGAGGGGAGACCCAGCAATGTCGACAACCTCGTCTGCCGGCTACCACGTTGAAGTTTTGTCTCGATCTGTAACAGTAAGAGGGGAAATTTGGTCCCAGTTGTTACAGATCGAGACGTTTGCCAGGCGGCCCCTCCGTTTGTCTCGTTCTGTAACATCTAGACCCGGATTCCGCTCCTAACTGTTACAGATTGAGATGTTTGTGTCCGCGCTAGCCCCGCCCCTAGCCGTGGTCCCATATAAACAAACCCCGTGGTAAACTTGAGCGAGCTGTAATTATTCCGAAAGGTACCCGTAATGTCCAAGTACATCTCCGAGCTCATGTCGCCGCAGCTTATGGGCGTCGTCTATGCCTTCGTTGGCTTTATCATCGCCCTGTATGTGCTGTCGGTCGTCTATGTGTTCATCGACGCTCGCCGCCGCGGCGTCAGCGCCTACGTGGCATGGGGCATCATCGCCCTCATCCCGTTTGTGGGTCTCATCGCCTACCTGGTCTTGCGCCCGCACTCCTACGCGTCCGACCGCGAGGAGCAGGAGCTGGACATGGCCCTGCGCGAGCGCCAGCTTGCCCAGTACGGCACCTGCCCGCAGTGCGGCGCGCCCATCGAGAAGGACTTCGTCGTCTGCCCGGTGTGCGATACCCAGGTTCGAAACGTGTGCCCCAGCTGCCATCGCCCGCTCGACGCGCACTGGAAGGTCTGCCCCTACTGCCGAACTCGCATCCAGTAACGCATCCATCGCCGGGCCGGCCGCAAGCCACGGGCACCGCGCGTCCCGCGCAAGCCGCGCGCGCCCCACACCCCGCCCCACACGATGAAGCATGCGTAGAAAATCGCCCGCCGTGCCATTAAGGTGCGGCGGGCGCTTGTATACCAAGGCAACCTGCCTATAATGATGCAAGTCAAAAACGCCGAGCGCATCGCACGCACTTGCATCAGGCATCCGAGAGGAGAAAACATACCCATGAAGGCACTCTACAATGACGGTTCGGTGGCCGAGCTCCCGCAGGACGAGGTCACGCACGTCATCCGCCACTCCGCCGCGCACATCATGGCGCAGGCCATCAAGCGTCTCTATCCCGAGGCCGACTTTGCCTACGGCCCCGCGACCGACAACGGCTTCTATTACGACGTCGACCTGCCCGAGGGCGTCAAGATCAGCGAGGACGACTTCCCCGCGATCGAGGCCGAGATGAAGAAGATCGTCAAGGAGAACCTCAAGTTCACCGTCTTTGAGAAGCCCCGCGCCGAGGCCATCGCCCTTATGGAGGAGCGCGGCGAAAAGTATAAGGTCGAGCACATCGGCGACCTGGACGACGACGCCCGCATCACCTTCTACCAGCAGGGCGACTACATCGATATGTGTGTCGGCCCCCACATCTGCTACACCAAGGCCCTCAAGGCCTTTAAGCTCACCGGCGTCTCCGGCGCCTACTGGAAGGGCGACAAGGACAACAAGATGCTCACCCGCATCAACGGCGTCGCCTTTGCCACCAAGGAAGAGCTCGACGAGCACATGCACATGCTGGAGGAGGCCAAGAAGCGCGACCACCGCAAGATCGGCCGCGAGATGGACCTCTTTATGATGCGCGACGAGGCCCCCGGCTTCCCGTTCTTCCTGCCCAACGGCATGATCCTTAAGAACACGCTGCTGGACTACTGGCGCGAGATTCACCACAAGGCCGGCTACGTGGAGATCTCCACGCCGCTCATCATGAACAAGCAGCTGTGGAAGACCTCGGGCCACTGGGACCACTACAAGGACAACATGTACTCCACCGTCATCGACGACGAAGAGTACTGCATTAAGCCCATGAACTGCCCGGGCGGCGTGCTGGTGTATGCCTCCAAGCCGCACTCCTACCGCGAGCTGCCCATCCGCGCCGGCGAGATTGGCCTGGTGCACCGCCACGAGCTGCGCGGCGCCCTGCACGGCCTGTTCCGCGTGCGCTGCTTTAACCAGGACGACGCCCACCTGTTTGTGCGTCCCGACCAGCTGACCGACGAGATCGTGGGCGTGGTCAACCTGATCGACTCCGTGTACCAGAAGTTTGGCTTTAAGTATCACGTTGAGCTTTCCACCCGCCCCGAGGACTCCATGGGTTCGGACGAGGACTGGGCTCGCGCCGAGGAGGGCCTGCGCACCGCTCTGGAGAAGCTGGGCATGGACTACGAGGTCAACGAGGGCGACGGCGCCTTCTACGGCCCCAAGATCGACTTCCACCTGGAGGACTCGCTCGGCCGTACTTGGCAGTGCGGTACCGTGCAGCTCGACTTCCAGATGCCGCTCAACTTTGACCTGGAGTACGTGGACGCCGACGGCACCAAGAAGCGCCCCATCATGCTGCACCGCGTGTGCTTTGGCTCCATCGAGCGCTTCATCGGTATTCTGATTGAGCACTTTGCGGGCAAGTTCCCCACTTGGCTGGCTCCTGTGCAGGTCAAGGCGCTGCCCGTCTCTGAGAAGAGCCGCGACTACGCCCACGAGGTGTGCGCCAAGCTGGAGGAGGCCGGCATTCGCGTGGTCTGCGATGACCGTGACGAGAAGATCGGCTACAAGATCCGCGAGGCCCGCAGCATCGATCGCGTGCCCTATATGCTCATCCTGGGCGAGAAGGAGGTCGAGGCCGGCAACATCTCCGTCCGCGATCGCTCCAACGAGACCGTTCAGATGAGCGTCGACGAGTTTGTTGCCAAGGTGCTCGAGGAGATCAAGACCCGCGCCTAAGGTAAACTTCACAACAATTAACATAGGCGACCGTCCACTAAGGGCGGTCGCCTTTTTCATGCCAAAATAAAAAAAGCCGCTGGTTGAGCGGCTTTTTTTGTTGCACAAAAAGGTACAGGTTTTTATAGAGGGGTATGGAGATGCACCTACTGGCAGTACATTTTGCGTAATCTGGGCAAACGCTGATTAATTTCGGCTCTTCGGGGGTTTGTGTGGGTTAGCCGCCCGGTAAAAGTGCTCGCCTAGCAG
>CATYLC010000002.1 GCA_958408685.1 uncultured Collinsella sp.
GCCCTGCCGGGGCGCGAGGCGTAGGGACTACCCACACGAACTCACGAAGGCTCCTATTTCACCGCAACTTATTGGTGGCCTTTTGGGTGGCACTTAGCGCCAGGGGTCGGCTTCGAACATCGGCTCGCGCTCGGGGCGGCGATCGCTGTAGGGATCGTAGCCGTCATCGTCCTCGTTCTCGGCACGGATGTAGGGGTCGCGCGGCTTGGGCGCCGGTTTGGGAGAAGCCTTCGGTGCGACCGGCGCGGCGGGCGCTGCCTCAGCAACCGGTGCGTGCGTCTTGTTCTCGTCTTTCATCTGCATATCTCCTTGCCATGTACTCATGCTCAGTATCATCGATTGTCGCACGAAAAAGGGCGGCGGACCCGATTGGATCCGCCGCCCTTGGCGTTTTGCGATGAGGTGCGGTTAAAGCCGGCCCCATAATTTACTCTGCGTCGGGGACCTCGTAGGTGGCCGCCGGCGTGTTGTCGCACACGACGGTAAAGCCACCGTCCTTGTCGACATCGACCGTCACCTGATCGCCCTCGCGCACCGTGCCGTCGATGATAGCGGCGGCGATGGCATCCACGACCTCGCGCTGAACCAGACGCTTGAGCGGACGGGCGCCAAAGACCGGGTCCAGGCCGCCCACGGCGAGCATCTGCTTGGCCGCCGGGGTGATGGCAAGCGTCATGCGCTCCTTGGCCAGACGCGCGCGGACGTCGGCGAGCTGGATGTCGACGATCTTCTCGATCTGCGCCATACCGAGCGGATGGAACACCACGATATCGTCGATACGGTTGAGGAACTCGGGGCGGAAGGTCTGAGCCATGGCCGCGTCGACCTGATGGCGCATCTCCTCCTCGTCCTTGCCGGAAAGCTCGGCGATAGCCTTGGAGCCCACGTTAGACGTCATGATGATGATCGTGTTCTTGAAGGACACCTGACGACCCTGGCCATCGGTCAGACGGCCGTCGTCGAGCACCTGCAACAGCACGTTGAAGACATCAGGATGAGCCTTCTCCATCTCGTCGAGCAAGATTACGGAGTACGGGCGACGGCGCACGGCCTCGGTGAGCTGGCCGCCCTCGTCGTAGCCCACGTATCCCGGAGGCGCACCGATCAGACGCTGGACGCTGAACTTCTCCATGTACTCAGACATGTCGATACGCACGAGCGCACGCTCGTCATCGAACAGGCACTCGGCCAGCGCCTTGGCGAGCTCGGTCTTGCCCACGCCGGTGGGACCCAGGAAGAAGAAGCTTCCGATGGGCTTGTCCGGATCGGAGAGGCCCGCACGGCTGCGGCGCACAGCTGCGGCGACGGCGGAGACGGCCTCGTCCTGGCCGATGACGCGCTTATGCAGCTCGCCCTCCAAGCCCTTCAGTTTGTCGAGCTCGCCCTGCATCATCTTGGACACGGGCACGCCGGTCCAGGCGCTCACGACCTCGGCGATCTCGTCGGAGGTCACCTGCTCGTTGAGGCCCTCGCCGTCCTGCTGCTTTTGCGCCTCGAGCGCAGCCTCGGAATCCTGAATCTGCTGCTGCAGACCCGGAATCACGGAGTAGCGCAGCTCGGACGCACGACCCAAATCGCCGTTGCGCGTCGCGCGCTCCTCCTCGCTCTTGGCCTCGTCAAGCTGGCTCTTAAGCTCCTGCACGTGGTCAATGGCGTTCTTCTGGTTGAGCCAGCCGGCCTTTTGCACGTTGAGTTTTTCCTGGACCTCGGCAATCTCCTGGCGCAGGGCCTCCAGACGCTCCTTGGAGGCGTCATCGGTCTCTTTCATGAGCGCCTGTTCCTCGATCTGCAGCTGAGTGAGCTGACGCGTGGTGGCGTCGATCTCGACCGGCATGCTGTCGAGTTCCATGCGCAGGCGGCTTGCCGCCTCATCGACCAAATCGATGGCCTTGTCGGGCAGGAAGCGGTCGGCGATGTAGCGATCGGAGAGGTCGGCAGCTGCCACGAGCGCGCTATCGGTGATATGCACACCGTGGAAGATCTCGTACTTCTCCTTCAGACCACGCAGGATCGAAATGGTGTCCTCGACGGTAGGCTCGGAGACCATCACGGTCTGGAAACGACGGGCGAGCGCCGCGTCCTTCTCGATGTACTTGCGGTATTCGTCGAGCGTGGTCGCGCCAATCGCGTGCAGGTCGCCACGGGCGAGCGCCGGCTTGAGGATGTTGCCGGCGTCCATGGAGCCCTCGGTGGCACCCGCGCCCACGATGGTGTGGAGCTCATCGATGAACAGGATGACCTTGCCCTCGGATTTTTGCACTTCTTTGAGCACGGCCTTCAAGCGGTCCTCGAACTCGCCGCGGTACTTGGCGCCGGCGACCAGCGCGCTCATGTCGAGCTCGATGAGGTCGCGGTCGCGCAGGGTGCTCGGCACGTCGCCGGCCACGATACGCTGGGCGATACCTTCGACGATGGCTGTCTTGCCGACGCCCGGCTCGCCAATGAGCACGGGGTTGTTCTTGGTGCGGCGGGACAGGACCTGGATGGTACGGCGAATCTCGTCGGTACGGCCGATGACCGGGTCGAGCTTGCCGGCGCGGGCCAGATCGCAGATGTTGCGACCGTACTGCTCCAGTGCCTCAAACTGAGTCTTGTCCTCGGCAGACGTCACGCGGTCATCGCCACGCAGCTCCTCGTAGACTTGCTCGATGCGCTCCTTGGTGACGCCGGCGTCGCGCAGCACGCGGCCCGCCTCGCCCTTGTCCTCGGCAAGCGCCATCAGCAGATGCTCAGTCACCACAAAGCTGTCGCCCATCTTGGTGGCCTTCTTCTCGGCCTTTTCGATGACGCGGACGAGCTCGTTGGACAGGCCCATCTGTTGGCCCTCGCCCGAAACCTTGGGCGCGTGGTCGATGGCATCTTGTGTGGAGCGTGCGAGCTGAGCCGGGTCGGCACCGATGCGCTCGATGATCACGGAGATATTGCGCTCGCCGGCACCGAGCAGGGCAGACAGCAGATGAATCGGCTCCACCGCGCCGGCCTGCGCATCGGCAGCCGTGCTCATGGCGGTCTGCAGCGCCTCGCGCGACGTCATTGCTAGCTTATCGATTCTCATGGAATCACCTCTCTTGGGGCGGCCGCCCTACGGGGCGGCTTCACGTTGTTCGAGAAGTATTGTTGCCAGCTTTGCGCGATCTTATACACAAATCTAAGTCTCTATATATAAGATTTTCTGAGTGATTGAGAGATAGGGGTAAAGATGTCGGCCCGCCGCCGCACAGGTGCGCTACCGTCTCAATCTGTAACATCTATCGACCGTTTCTGGCTCCAGATGTTACAAATCGAGACGAATTGTTCAGCGGCACCCGTTTGTCTCAATCTGTAACATCTACTCGGCAAATAGAGCTCTATCTGTTACAAATCGAGACGAACAGAAGACACCCGAATCGAAAATCTAAATCTGTAACACCAGGCCCACTTTTAGCGGCCAAGATGTTACAAGTCGAGACAAACCGAGAACCACCACAAAGGTGCCTGTCCCCTTTGTGGTGGTTTTCGACAAAAAGAAGCCGCCCCGATAACAGAGGCGGCATCAAGCAAGTCTATTTATTAGCGTCCCTCAAGACCCAACGAGAACGCAGAAATGTAGCCCGGGGCTTACCCTTTCCCGAACGCGACCCTCGCGAAGCGCGTGAGCGGGCGGGAAAGGGTAAGCCCCGGGCGGACAATTAAGTGCGTTACTCGGCAGCGGCCTTGAACTTGTTGTAGTTGATCAGGCAGCCGGCCTTGACGATGGCGCGCTCCTCTGCCGTCATATCGGCAATGTAAAGCTCAATCCGCTCGACCGTGCCGTCGGCGCGCACCACGTAGGCGGCGATGTCCTTCAGGTCGCCATCGAGCGCGGCACGGATACCCGGCACAAAGACGTAGTCGCCCACCTCAAAGTTGGGCTCGGCCTCCATCTGGAAGGGCACCATGCCCCAGTTCATCACGTTGGAGCGATAGCGCTTGGTGGCGTACTCGTGGACGATGTTGGCCAGGCCGCCAATTACGCGCTGGCAGCTCGCAGCCTGCTCGCGGGCAGAACCGTCACCGGGCTTCTTGGCATAGAGCATAGAGCCGTACTCGGTCGCCTTGGCATCGGCCGCGATGCCCGCGCCGGCCAGCGCCTCAAACACGCCCGCAAGCTCGGCATCGAGCGCGGCCAAGTCGCCCGCGGCCTCACCGGCAACGCGGCGCTTCTCCACGGCGTCGACTTCCTTGGAGCGGCCCACGTAAGCCGGGTCGCGGCGGCTGAGCGTAAACTCGGCCAGGCCCAGCGGGTTGGAGCGGAAGGAGCTCGTCTCGCCCGAGGGAATGAGCTCGTCGGTCGTGGTGACCGGGTCCATGATCTTGGAGCACACCTTGAGCAGGATATCGTCGCCGAGAGGCTCCATCGCGGGCCACGGCTTGATGTTGGGACCCTCGACCAGCTCGTCGGCAGGCTCCGCCTTGCCAAAGCCCCAGTACACGCGCTTTTTGTACGGCGCGTCGTCAAAGGTGTACTCACAGGCCTCGTCCCAAGTCTCCTCGGGCAGGTCAGTCGCCGGCGTCAGGACGCCGCCGTTGGCAGCCGTCGCCGCAATGGAGCGAGCGTCCATCAGGGCCACGGCGCTCAGCTGGCCATTGCCCGGCTTGGAACCCTCGCGGTTGGGGAAGTTGCGCGTGGTATGGCGGATGGACAGGCCGTTGTTGGCGGGCGTGTCGCCGGCGCCGAAGCACGGGCCGCAGAACGCCGTGCGCACAATCGCGCCGGCCTCCATAAGGTCGTAGATATAGCCACGGCGTGTAAGCTCGAGCGCCACGGGTTGGCTTGTGGGATAGACCGACAGCGAGAACTCGCCACAGCCGGTGTTAGCGCCCTTGAGCACGCGGGCAGCCTGGACCACGGAGTCGTAGTTGCCGCCCGAGCAGCCGGCGATAACGCCCTGCTGCACGTGCAGCTTTCCGTCGACGATCTTGTCGAGCAGGCTAAAGTGCGTCTTGCCCTCGCCGATCTTGGCGGCCTCGAGCTCCACCTCATGCAGGATGTCCTCGAGGTTCTCGTTGAGTTCGTCGATCTCAAAGCCGTTGGAAGGATGGAACGGCAGCGCGATCATGGGCTTGATGCTCGACAGATTGACCTCGACGCAGCCGTCGTAGTAGGCGACATCGGCGGGCTTGAGCTCGCGGTAGTCGTCGCCGCGGCCGTGCATGGTCAAAAACGCGTGCGTGTCCTCGTCGGTGGCCCAAATGCTCGACAGGCAGGTGGTCTCGGTGGTCATGACATCGACGCCGTTGCGGTAGTCAGTCGTCATGCTCGCGATGCCGGGGCCCACAAACTCCATGACCTTGTTCTTGACATAGCCCTTGGCAAAGACAGCGCGAATGATGGCGAGCGCCACGTCGTGCGGGCCGACGCCGGGACGCGGGGCGCCCGTGAGGTAGATGGCCACGACGCCGGGATAGGCGACATCGTAGGTGTCGCGCAGCAGCTGCTTTGCCAGCTCGCCGCCGCCCTCGCCCACGGCCATGGTACCCAGGGCGCCGTAGCGGGTGTGCGAGTCGGAACCCAAGATCATCTTGCCGCAGCCGGCGAAGTTCTCACGCATAAAGGAATGGATGACGGCGATGTGCGGCGGGACGAAAATGCCGCCGTACTTCTTGGCCGCGGAAAGGCCGAAGACGTGATCGTCCTCGTTGATGGTGCCGCCCACGGCGCACAGCGAGTTGTGGCAGTTGGTGAGCACGTAAGGCAGCGGGAACTGTTCCATGCCCGAGGCGCGCGCCGTCTGGATGATGCCGACAAAGGTGATATCGTGGCTCGCCATGGCATCGAAGCGAATCTTGAGCGCCTCGGGGTCTCCGGACGTATTGTGTGCCTGAAGGATCGAATACGCGATGGTGCCGCGCTTGGCATCCTTGGGCGTCTGCGTAATACCGCGCTCGGCAGCCTCGGCCGCAGGCACAACCTCGCTGCCGCCGCGCAGGTAGATGCCGTCCTCGTACAGCTTAACCATACTGTCTCCCACTCTGCCCGAAAGGCTCGGACGCATAGCATACATTCGTTCAATATCGTGCCATAGAACGGTTGCGAGTGGGTTAAGAATCTACACGTTCACTTTATCTCGGTAAAGCATAGAACGAGCCCGGTGCAGGACCGGCAGATTTGGTGCAAGAGTGTCCCTTTCGACTAGTCATTTAAGAACGTCCCCAATGACTACCCATAACAACGCCGATGTTTTGGCGCGGACAGCGAGCGACGTCCAGAGCGAACAAGTTGGCATGAAAAAAGGCAAGGCATAGACCTTCTGGTCATGCCTCGCCTTTTGAAGGACAAATTGTCGCTCTGGGCGGCGCGCAGCGTCGAGCCGTTACGCGGGTTGGTAAAACCGCGTAACTACAAATCTCCGCCTGCGCCCAAAAGCTTGCGCATGACTTGCTCGGGGTTGACTGAGCCGTCGCGCGGGGCCAGGGCGGTGATCTTCTTCTGCATCTTGTACTCGTGCAGCTCGTCCTCGAGCTGGCGCACGCGGGCGCGGAGCTTCTCGTTCTCGCGGTCGCGCTCCTCGGCACGCTCCTTCATATCGAGGATGCGCACCACGCCGGCAAGGTTGATACCCTCGTCGGTCAGCTGGTTGATGAGTTCCAGACGCTCGATATCGGCACGCGAATACAGACGCGTGTTACCGCCCGAGCGCTGAGGATTCACCAGGCCCTTGGACTCGTAGACGCGCAGAGTCTGCGGGTGCATGCCGGTCAACTCGGCCGCCACGCTGATCATATACAGCGGTTTGTTCCTATTGTCCTCGGCCATGCTACCTGACCCCTTTCTGTCTCGTTATCGTCCATCATAAGCCCGCGGGCGCGGGCGCGCGCCACGACCGCCCTAGTACGTCGCCTTGTAACGGTTGACCTTCTCGCGATAGTCGCGCGTGTCGGCCTCGCGCAGCTTGGTCATGGCATCGCGCTCGTCATCGGACAGGTTCGTGGGGACCTGTACCTTGATTTCGACGAGCAGCGCGCCTGTGCGGCCACGGTGCTTAACGTCGGGCGCACCCATCTCCTTAAAGCGGAACTTCTTGCCCGTCTGGGTGCCAGCGGGCACCTTCAGACGAACCGTCGCGCCGCCGGGCGTGGGCACATCAACCGTGCAGCCGAGCGCCGCCTCGTAGACCGAGATCGGCACCTCCATGGTCACATCGGCACCCTTGCGCTTAAACAGCGGGTGCTCCTCCACATGCGTGGTCACGACCAGGTCGCCGCGCTCGCCGCCGGCAACGCCATACTCGCCGCGACGCTTGTAGCGTAGCTTGCCGCCGTCGACCGCGCCCGCGGGCACCGAGACCGTAATGGTCTGCTGCTCGCCTGTCGAGGGAATGCGATAGGTGACCTTGTGCGTCACGCCGCGAAACGCGTCCTCGGCCGTCACATCGACGGTCAGCGACAGGTCGCCGCCCTTGCGAGCACGGCTGCGACCCGCGCCGGCACCGGCAGCGCCCGCAGCCCCGGCAAAGCCCGAGCCCCAATCGCTGCCCCAGGCGCCGTTGCCGCTAAAGATGCTGTCGAAGATGTCGCCCCAGCCGCTGGCACCTGCGCCGGCACCGTAGCCTCCGCCATACGCGCCGCCTGCGCCCGGCATACCGCCAAACATGAGCATCTGGTCGTACTCTTTGCGCTTCTTCTCGTCCGAAAGCGTCTCGTAGGCCTCGCTGATCTCCTTGAACTTGGCCTCGTCGCCGCCGGCATCGGGGTGATATTTTTGCGCGAGCTTGCGAAACGCGCTCTTGATCTCTTTGTCGGAGGCGCTCTTGGATACGCCCAGGATGTCATAGAAGGTTTTGCCTGCAGCCATCGTAGCTCCTCTCCTGTTTCACCCGCCGCCCAGCGGGCGGCGGCTCATGCTTTCATATGGCACTAGGCCAGAAAGGGCCCCGGGTGTTGCCCCGGGGCCCTTCTCAATTACTCCTCGGTGCTCTCGGCCGTATCGGCCGCAGCATCCTCGGGCGCCGCTTCGGGCTCCGGTGCGGGGCGCTTCTCGCCACCGTAGGTCACCGTCACCATCGCGGAGCGCAGGATGCGGTCCGCCATGCGGTAGCCCTTCTGGTACACGTCGTTGACGGTCTCGTCGTACTGCGATGCGTCCTCGACGCGACCCACGGCCTGATGCTCGAGCGGATCGAACGCCTCGCCCTTGGGGTCGATGGGCTCAACGCCCTCGTGCGCAAACACATCGAGCAGCTTGGCATGCACCGCGTCAACGCCATCGACGAACTGCTTAAAATCGTCGGAAAGCTCCTGGCTACGGGCATGGTCGATTGCACGCTCGATATCGTCAACCACCGGCAGCAGCGCAGTGACGAGCTTCTCGGTCGCGCGCTCGCGCTCGGCGATACGCTCATTGGCGGTGCGGCGACGGAAGTTCTCCCAGTCGGCCTGCAGACGGGCGGTACGCTCGGTGGCGTCCTTTGCCTTGTCCTCGGCGGCCTTCTGAGCCTCTGCCGCAGCATCGAGCTCACGGCGCACGTCGGCAAGCTCTTTCTGAGCCTGCTCGAACTTGAGCTTAAAGTCGTTGTCGGCGGCTTCCTCACCGGCGCGGATAGCGGCTTCCACCATCTCGTCCTCGGTCATCGTCGCCTCCTTGTTGGAATCCTCTACTTGGTTCTCGGCAGCCTCGGCGGCCGGGGCCTCGTTGGCCTCGGTAACGTCTGCGGCCTCTACGGGAATCTTCACGTCCTTCTCCTCAGAGTCAACGGGGGCGGCACCAACGGCGGCCGCCTCCGTGCGAGCTTTACGGGCGGACATGATTATTTGTCCTCGTCGTCCACAACCTCGTAGTCGGCGTCGACAACGTCATCGTCGGCAGGCTGGGCGCCAGCGGCACCGTCGGTCTGCTGCTGAGCGTCGGCATAGACAACCTGGGCCAGCTCGTAGGCCACGGACTGCAGGGACTCGCCGGCGGCCTTGATGGCCTCGACGTCAGAGCCCTCGAGCGCCTTCTTGGCGTCGGCGATAGCGGCCTCGGCCTTGGACTTCACGTCGGCGGAAACCTTGTCGCCCAGCTCGTTGAGGGTCTGCTCGGTGGAGTAGCACAGACTGTCGGTCTGGTTGCGGACCTCGACCTCTTCCTTCTGCTTCTTGTCCTCCTCGGCATGAGCCTCGGCGTCCTTGACCATACGATCGACTTCGTCGTCGGACAGAGCAGTGGAGCCGGAAATGGTGATCTGCTGCTCCTTGCCGGTGCCCTTGTCCTTAGCGGAGACCTTGACGATACCGTTGGCGTCGATGTCGAAGGTGACCTCGATCTGCGGCACGCCGCGGCGGGCAGCCGGGATACCGGTCAGCTGGAACTTACCGAGCGACTTGTTGTCGCGGGCAAGCTCGCGCTCGCCCTGGAGCACGTTAATCTCGACGCTGGTCTGGTTGTCGGCAGCGGTGGAGTAGACCTCGGTCTTGGAGGTCGGGATCGTGGTGTTGCGGTCGATCATCTTGGTCATGATGCCGCCCATGGTCTCGACGCCCAGCGACAGCGGGGTAACGTCGAGCAGCAGGATGCCCTCGACGTCGCCGGTGAGCACGCCGCCCTGGACGGCAGCGCCGTCGGCAACGACCTCGTCGGGGTTCACGGACATGTTGGGCTGCTTGCCGGTCATGGTCTTGACGAGCTCCTGGACGGCGGGCATACGGGTGGAGCCGCCGACGAGGATGACCTCGGTCAGATCGGAGAGCTTAAGCTTGGCGTCGCGCAGGGCGTTGGTGACAGGCTGCTTGCAGCGCTCGAGCAGGTCGCGGGTGATCTTCTCGAACTCGGCGCGGGTCAACGTGTAGTTGAGGTGCAGCGGGCCAGACTGGTTCATGGTAATGAACGGCAGGTTGATGGTGGTCTGCTGGGCGGCGGAGAGCTCCTTCTTGGCGTTCTCGGCGGCCTCCTTCAGACGCTGCAGGGCCATGGGGTCCTGACGCAGGTCGACACCGTTCTCCTGCTGGAACTTATCGGCCATCCAATCGATAACGCGCTGATCCCAGTCGTCGCCGCCCAGGTGGTTGTCGCCCGAGGTGGACAGAACCTCAAACACGCCGTCGGCGAGGTCGAGGATGGAGACGTCGAAGGTGCCGCCGCCCAGGTCGAAGACCAAGATGCGCTGGTCGGTGCCCTGCTTGTCCAGACCATAGGCAAGAGCAGCAGCGGTCGGCTCGTTGACGATACGCTTGACGTTGAGGCCGGCGATCTTACCGGCGTCCTTGGTGGCCTGACGCTGGGCGTCGTTGAAGTAGGCCGGGACGGTGATGACGGCGTCGGTGACGGTCTCGCCCAGATACTTCTCGGCGTCGGCCTTCATCTTGGCGAGCACCATGGCGCTCACCTGCTCGGCGGTGTAATCCTTGCCCTCGATGTCGACGACGGCACGGCCGCCCTGGCCCTCCTTGACCTCATACGGCACGGTCTTGATCTCAGAGGTGCACTCGGAGTACTTGCGGCCCATGAAGCGCTTGATGGAAAACACGGTGTTCTTGGGGTTGGTGACAGCCTGGTTCTTAGCGGCCTTACCCACGACGCGGTCGCCGTCAGCACGGAAGCCGACAACGGACGGGGTGGTGCGGTCGCCCTCGGCGTTCACGATAATGGTCGGAGAACCGCCCTCCAGAACAGCCATTGCAGAGTTAGTAGTACCAAGGTCGATACCAAGAATCTTGCCCATTAGAAATTCCCTCTCTCTTGTGCGTTCGCGCCGCCTCGGCGGTCTGCCGCGCGGCGCTTCGGCTTGTCTTTCAGGATGTAGTGTATCCCCTTATGGGCCGGAATATACAAAATCTAAGTCAATTCATATAAGATTTCTTATTGCCGAGAGTTTAGGTTCTTAAATGCGCAGGTAGATGCGCTGATTGAGTTCTCGGCAAATCTATCGAGATCTATGTAGAGATGGCTGAGGCTTGGGTCCGGGGGTGCCTAGGGCCGCCTTGCGGAAAGCTCGTCCCGGTTTGGGCGTGGATTCCGGGTCGCAGTTTCCGCTAGCGGGCCCAACCGGAAACTGCGACCCGCTTTTCGGCCAAATAACGGGATGTCCTTTCCGCAAGGGCGCTCAATAGCTCAATATTTCAAGTCACCTTTAGCTAACATTTGCGCAGCTCAACGGCCCCACCTGCGTGTTTTCTAGTAAACCTTGGCATACTCGGCGAACGGTATGAAGATGCCGGTCAGAGGGTATTGCAAACGGTCGCTCCCGTGGTATGTTTTTGCCCGAATCAAACCGACGCACATCGCCTGTAGCGTCGGTCAACAGAGAGGAAACTACCATGGCTCATCCCGTAATTGATGCCGACGAGTGCATCGCTTGTGGCGTTTGCGTCGACTCCTGCCCCGCTGGCGTTCTGGAGCTCCAGGACGTCGCTACCGTCGCTGACGAGGATTCCTGCGTCGCCTGTGGCGCTTGCCAGGACGCTTGCCCCGCCGGCGCGATCACCGAGATCGTCGAGGAGTAACAACTCCCCCACTTGCACACTCACAAGTACACCGTGCACAAAAAGGAGGCCTCCGCATCGCCGCGGAGGCCTCCTTTTGCTTATATGGGCAGCTAATTGGGGACGGGGCTACCTTGGCAGTTGCGGTGGAATAGTTCCTGTTTTATGGCTTGGATGCCGATTTTAGGAACTATTTCACCGCAACTTATAGATGCGGCGTCGACTAGGACAAATCGTCCTCGTAGGGCATTAGGTCTGCCAGATAGCCCTTCTCCTTGAGCATGGCCTCGATCTCGTCGAGGGTCTGCTCGTCCTCCGCCGCGACGCGATGGAAGTGATAGCCGCTCGTCACCGTTAGTAGCGGGAAACTCTTGCCGCTCTCGATATCGTGCAGGTAGCGCTCAACATCGCGACGATTGCGGATGTCCAGGTCGGCCGTGATCTTACCGTACACGCGGTGATTGACGATCACGTTGAGCACGGCGCCTCCGGCGTCGACGATACTCGTAAGCTCATCGCCTGCCTGCTCCACGCCGTGGCGAACCTTGACCAAGCGCGTGGGCACAGCGGGGCTGCTGGGGGCCTCCTGTAGTACATAGCCGCGATTGGTGGCGACGATATCGTGCCCGTCGGCGCGCAGCAGGGCGATGTCCTGCACCACGACCTGACGGCTCACGCCCACCTCGCGGGCAAGCGCGCTGCCCGAGACCGGACCTTTGGCTCCCTCGAGCACGGCCAAGATGGCACGGCGACGCTCGCGGGCGTCCATTATTTACCGTCCAGCAGACGCAGGTGCTTAAGCGAGAGGTCGAGAATCGGCGCAGAGTGCGTCAACGCCCCCGAGCTAATAAAGTCAACGCCCAGGTCGGCGAGCGCTCGGATATTGCTGGCGTCCACGTTGCCCGAGCACTCGGTCTTGGCACGGCCGGCGATAAGCTCAATCGCGGCAGCCATGTCGTCGTGGGTCATGTTGTCGAACATGATGATATCGGCGCCGGCCTCCACGGCCTCGCGCACCATGTCCAGGTTCTCGCACTCAATCTCGACCGTCGTGGTAAACGATGCATGGGCGCGCGCCATCTCGATCGCGCGTGCCACGCCGCCGGCGGCGTCGATGTGGTTGTCCTTGAGCATAACGGCCGTCGACAGGTTGTAACGGTGATTGCTGCCGCCGCCGATCTCGACTGCGGCTTTCTCGAAGACGCGCATGCCCGGCGTGGTCTTGCGCGTGTCGACAAGCACGGTCTTGGTGCCCACGAGCGCAGCCGCCATCCGATGCGTGTAAGTAGCGATGCCGCTCATGCGCTGCAGGTAGTTGAGCGCCACACGCTCGCCCGAAAGCAGCACGCGCGCGTCTCCGCGCACCTGGCCCACGTGATCGCCAGCGTGCACCTCGTCGCCGTCCGCGACATCAAACAACACGGAGCTCTGCGGATCCAGCAGCTCAAAGGTTCGAGCGAACACATCCAAGCCCGCGATGATGCCATCGGCCTTGGCGATAAGCTCCACCGTGGCGGGGCGCGCCGTGGGGCACACGCTCGCCGTGCTCACGTCCTCAAACGTGATGTCCTCGCGCAGAGCCTGCAAAATCAGATCATCGACGACGAGCTTCATGGTAATGGGATTCATGGTCTACTCCTCCACGGCCTGCGTGCCGGCGGCACGGGCCAAATCATCGATTGCCAGGGCATCGGCGCTCAGGGCGCGGTGACGTCCGTCAAGCGCGGGCTCACCGGCCTGCTCCACGGCCAGCGACTTGCCGGTGCGCATACGCCAAGCAGCGCGGCGACCCCAGACTAGGGACTCGAGCAGGCTGTTGGAAGCCAGGCGGTTCTTGCCGTGCACGCCATTGCAGGCCGTCTCGCCGGCGGCGTAGAGCTCGGGCATCGAGGTGCGGCCGTTCTTGTCGACCCACACGCCGCCCATAAAGTAGTGCTGCGTGGGTGTGACGGGAATGGGCTCGTCCAAGATATCGCGACCGTCCTCCAGGCAGCGCGCGCGGATGTTGGCAAAGTGCCCGGTCACCACGTCGCGCTCAACGGGGGCAAAGCTCAGCCACTCGTGTTCGGTGCCGTCCTGCTTCATCTGCTCGCGGATGGCGGCGGCGACAACGTCGCGCGGCTGCAACTCGTCGGTAAAGCGCTCGCCGGCGGCATTGAGCAGAATCGCGCCCTCGCCGCGGCAGCTCTCGCTGATCAGGAATGTACGACCCGGCTGCGGCGAGAACAGTCCCGTGGGGTGAATCTGCACGTAGTCCAGGTGCTCCATCTTAATGCCATGCTCCTGAGCAATGTAGCAGGCATCGCCCGTGAGCTGCGGGTAGTTAGTCGAATGGTCGTATACGCCGCCGATACCGCCCGTAGCCCACAGCGTGTGGCGGGCATGGATCTTAAAAGGCTCGCCGGCATGCACGCCCTCAGCGGCATTTTCCAGCTCGTCGGCGGGGCGAGCCGAATCGCCCTCATCCACGGCAACGGCGACAACGCCGGTGCACACCGTGGCGTCATCGCGCTCGGCAGTCAGGATGTCGGTCATGGCAACGTGTTCGAGAATCTGCACGTTGTCCAGCTTACGGACAGCCTGGAGCAGCTTGGTCGTAATCTCCTTGCCCGTAATATCGGCATGGAAGGCAATGCGCGGGCGGCTGTGCGCGCCCTCGCGGGTAAAGTCGAGGCTGCCGTCGGCCTTGCGCTCAAAGTCCACGCCCATGGCCAGCAGGTCGTTGATGACCGAGCGGCTCGAGCGGATCATGATGTCAACGCTCTCGCGGCGATTCTCGTAGTGGCCGGCATGCATGGTGTCCTCAAAGAAGGCATCGTAGTCAGAGCCCTCGGGCAGTACGCAGATGCCGCCCTGCGCGAGCATCGAATCGCACTCGTCGATGGCACCCTTGGAGAGCATGATTACGCGCGTGCTCGTCGGCAGATTGAGAGCCGCATACAGGCCCGCCACGCCGCAACCGGCAATGACGACGTCACACTCCATATCGGGGTATTGTTTGGTTTCCACAGGAATCCTCTCCCTTGTAATGTGGCATAAGGGATGGTCCCTCATGTCACATTGGCTTAGCGCGTCGCGTACTCGAGCATGCGGTCGAGCGTGAGCTTGGCCTGATCGGCGGCCTCGTCCGACACGCCAATCTGCACCTCGCCCTCGCCCGTCTCCAGGCAGTGCACGAGCTTTTCGAGCGTGATGAGATCCATGTTGACGCAGGTGGGCTGCACCGCAGGAAAGTAGAACTTCTTTCCGGTGCCCTGGCAGCGGCGCTCGAGTTCGTAGAGCACGCCGCGGACCGTCACGATGATGAACTCGTTGGCGTCCGACTCCTCGGCATACTTGATGATGCCGGCGGTGGAGCCGATGTAGTCAGCCTCGGCCAGGACGTCGGCCTTGCACTCGGGGTGCGCCAGTACGAGCGCATCGGGATGCGCCTCCTGCGCGTCGACGATCTGCTCAACGGTGATGATGTGATGGCGCGGGCAGTAGCCGTTGTTGAGGATGACGTGCTTTTGGGGCACCTGCTCGGCCACAAAGCGGCCCAGGTTCTGGTCGGGAATGAACAAGATGTGCTGCTGCGGCAGCTCGGAGACAATCTTGACGGCGTTAGAGCTGGTAACGCACACATCACTCCAGCTCTTGATCTCGACCGTCGAGTTGACGTAGCACACCACGGCCAGGTCGTCGCCATACTCGGCGCGCGCCGCGTCGACCGTCTCGCGCTTGACCATGTGCGCCATGGGACAGTCCGCGCCCGGCTCGGGCAGCAGCACGGTCTTAGTGGGATTGAGCAGCTTGGCGCTCTCGCCCATAAACTCCACGCCGCACAACACGATGGTCTGCTGCGGCAGGCTTTTGGCGAGCTTTGCCAGGTAGAAGCTATCGCCGACGTAATCGGCAACGGCTTGGACCTCAGGCGCCACGTAATAGTGCGCCAGGATCACCGCGTCACGTTGGGTTTTTAGTTGCTGAATGGCCTCGACGAGCTCTGCGGGCACCAATGCCGCGCGCTCCGTTGCCGTCGTTGCCGATGCCAGGCCGGCCGCAATGTCGCGTGCAAGCTCCGATGCATCCATGTTCGCGCTCTGTGCCATCAAGGCCCCTCTCTTTTGGCGAATCTTGGAGCTTTAGTATGACACCTAGGTTTACAGCTGACAAGACAGCTGTAAACCTAGGTGTAAAGTTGAAATAAAGATTCAATCATGTGGCAGGTCCATTTTCGAACTGGCAAGCTGAGGATAGCCGAGCTCTCGATAGCGCAGGAGGCATCTTTCGCCACCGCAATACCGCTTGGCGCGAGTTGCACGCCGTGGGGCGCAAACGGTCCGCACCCCCACAAGCGGTCCGCACCCAATGTGGCAAAATCGAACTACTTAAGGGGGCCGAATGCTCAAGATTATTGCCTGCGACGATGACGTCGCTTTTCTAGATAGACTGCACCGAATGATCGACCGTTGGTCGAGCGAGACGGGCACGGCGGTCGACGTTGCGCTCGTTACGCGTGGCGAGGACCTGCTGGCACGCCATGCCGCGTCGCGCGCCGACATCATTCTGCTCGACATGATCATGCCGCTCGTCAACGGCATGGACACCGCACGCGAACTGCGCCAGGCCGACACCGCCGTGCGCCTGGTGTTTCTCACCTCATCGCCCGAGTTTGCACTGGAGTCCTACGAGGTCCGCGCCTTCGACTACCTGCTCAAGCCCGTGACTTACGAACGCCTGGCGCAGTTACTCGACGAGCTTTCGAGCATGCGCCCGGCGGCAACCGACGAGCTCGTGATCAAAACGTCCTTTGGCTACCACGCCCTGCGCCTGTCCGACATCGAATATGCCGAGGCGCGCAACAAGCACGTGGTTTTCCACCTGCGCGACGGACGCGATATCGAGGCACTCGAGTCGTTCCGCAGCGTCGAGGACCGCTTGGAACAAAACGCGGTCTTCTTTAAATGCCACCGCAGCTACCAGGTCAACCTGCGCAATATCGATCACTTTGACCGCACGGACATCGTCATGCGCTCGGGCGCGTGCATCCCGCTGTCGCGCAGCTGCAAGCAGGGATTCCAAGACGCCTACTTTGCGGTGCGCTTTGAGGGTGGGAGACACTGATGGTCTCCTCGGTCGAAATGGTCCTTTGGGCAATCCACCACGCCACGACGCTGCTCTTTGGCGTCTTTGCCTCGGCGGCGCTGTGCGGTGTCGAGATCAACCGGCGTCATGTGCTTGAACTGGTGCTGGTCGGTGCCGTAACCGGATGCGCATTTGGCCTCGCCAATGCCGTCGGCGGCGAGCTTTTCGCCCGCCAGGTCTATCCGCTCGTCGTGCACCTGCCGCTTACCGTCTACCTATGCGCGCGCTACCGCCTGAGCCCGCTGCTTGCCGTGCTCGGCATTACGAGTGCCTATCTGAGCTGCCAGTTCAGCAATTGGATGGGCATCGCCGCATTTGCCGCAACCGATTCTCAGATCGCGTACTATCTGGCGCGCATCGCGACCACACTCGCCGTCTTTGCCGTCCTGATGCATTGGGCCGGCGACATCGGTCCGCGCTTGGCGATTAAAAGCACCACCGAGCTGGGCATCCTTTTAATCCTGCCGCTCGTCTATTACGTCTTTGACTATGCCACCAACGTCTACACCACGCTGTTCCACTCGGGCTCGGTGGTGACGGTTGAGTTTTTGGCATTTGCGCTCTGTGCCTTCTATCTTATGTTTCTTGCCGTTTACCTGCGCGAATACGAAGAAAAGGAAACCGCCGAGCGAGAGCGCTGGATGCTCGAAACCCGCGACAACGCCGCCATCAAAGAGCTCGAGGCTTGGCGTCAATCTGGGCGCGAGCTGTCGATTCTTCGCCACGATATGCGCCACTTCCTACGCGGCCTGGCCGCTTTAATTGAGGAGGGCCACACCGACGAGGCGCTCAAACGCATCGATGAACTCTGCGAAGCCGGCGATCGCACCGCCGTACGTCGCTTCTGCGCCAACGAGACCGTAAACATCGCGCTTTCGTCATTTAACTCGGATATCAATAGAAACGGCATTACCGCCAACCTGCGCGCCGCCGTACCCGAAACCATCCACGTAGGTGACGCCGACCTGTTTAGCGTGCTCTCAAATGCCTTGGAAAACGCTATCACCGCCGCAAGCGCCGCACCCCAAGGAAAGCGATTCGTCGACTTTGACCTGCGATTAGAGGACGGCCAGCTGCTGCTGTTAGTTTCCAACACGTTTGACCGCGCGCCGCGCATGGTCGATGGCATGCCCGTGACCCGGCATGCGGGCCACGGCTTTGGCACCAGGAGCATCAAACTTGCCGTGGAGCGCATGAACGGCAACTGTCAGTTCCGCATTAACGGCGATCGGTTTGAGCTGCGCGCTGTGATGTAGAAGTGCGGCGCCGATCTCGAGGCGCGCCTTGCCCGCCAGGCAATCGCTCGCCGGCGCCAATCCGCTACAGCGGCGCGGCTGCCGGGGTCAGCTGCTTGATGTATGCCCACATGCGCTGCTTGGCGGCTTTGTCAGTGAGCGCCGCCTCAAAACCGTCGAGCGCGAGCACGCGGCGACCCTGCACATGGGCGACCAGGCCGGGCTTGAGCATGGCGGTGTCGAAGTCATCGATCGCCACGAGCATATCGGCGTAGGTCTCGCGCATGGCATCAGCCGCATTGTTGTCGAGCAGTAGCACCGCCTCGGGGTCCAAAGCCTCAAGCGCCTCACGGAACAGCTCGCACGGCAGAGTCTCGCCCACCGCGACCACTCCGTCACCCACGCCGGCGACGCTTGCCAGCACGCAAAAATCCTCGGGCGCGTAGCCGATGGCCCCAAGCGCCTTGCGCAACGCCGCGCCATCCGGGCCGGCGGCAAGCTCGCCACCCGAACGCTCGGCCTCGTCCAAATCGCCTTTGACCAGCACGATCGGCGAGCACGCGTTGCCCGCGATACGCACGCCACGGACCGCAAGCGATGTGAGCTCCTGCTCGGCCGCCTGGGCGATGGCTTCTTTTTTCTGGCTTTGTGACGTGGACATGCGCTCTCCAATCGTTTGCGTGCCCACCATTATATAAAAGAGCTGCCCGCGAGTGGTTGCTTTGCGGGCGGCTGGGTATAAGCACGGTCGTACTGAGTTTTACGCGGCCGAGCCGCGTCGCATTATGGAGGTCACCATGGCTGACATTAATCAGATTACCCCCGAGAACTTCGATTCCATCGTTAACGACACCCTGCCCGTGCTGGTCGATTTTTGGGCACCGTGGTGCGGGCCTTGTCGATCCCTCTCGCCCATCGTTGACGAGGTTGCCGATGAGCTGGCGGGCAAGCTTGCCGTTGCCAAATGCAACGTCGACGACAACCAGGACCTGGCCATGAAGTATGGCGTCATGAGCATCCCCACGCTGATTGTGTTTAAGAACGGCGAGGAGATTGACCGCTCGGTTGGCGCTCTACCCAAGGCGAGGCTGCAGGCGCTGCTGGAGAAGCATCTGTAATACGCTTGTTACTTACTCGCCGTCTATGAGCGCTTTTGCACCGCTCGCCGGACTTCTGGATGCACTGAGTGCAACCACGGATAGTATGGTAGTCACAAACAGCCCCCAGTGAACGGGTGCGGGTCGCACAGACTCGTACCCGTTTTCTTATGCAACTGCGCGCAGAGCGGGCGTAGTAAAATCTGAACCACTGAACTGCCCCATACAAAAGGAGATTTCCCATGCATGATGTTGGAATGAACATGAGCCAGCTTGCCATGAGCGTCAAGCAGGTCGACGACACCATCGAGCTCGCTCACGAGTGGAGCCATCAGCTGCTGCATGCGACCGAGAATTTTGACATGGAGCGCATCGGCGCCAAGCTCGAGGCCGCCATGGCCGCGCTGCACGAGGCGCATGACGCGCTCGAGGGCTACGAGGAAGCCATCGAGGCCGACCACAACTCCGTCGGCTCCGTGAAGCTGGTGTAAGGTGGCCGAACACGAGCACAGCTGCGGGTACGAGCACGAGCATCCGCACGGGGCGGACGGTGACGCGGGCTGCCACTGTAGTGGTTCCGGCTCCGAGCTGGTCCGTTTTTCGGTTACCGCGCCCGACGACCTGCTGCGCCGTTTTGACGAGCAGATCGCACGCCGCGGCGACGTGGCCAACCGATCCGAGGCCGTGCGCGACCTGATTCGCGCCTCGATCGCCAAAGAGCAGATGCGCACGCCCGATGAGCATGTTATCGGGTCGCTCACCATGATCTACGACCACCATACCGGCGACCTGACGCGCCGCCTGGACGAGGTGCAGCACGACTACACCGACGAGATCGTATCGACCATGCACGTGCATCTGGATCACCACAACTGCTTGGAGATTCTGGCGCTCAAGGGTCGCGGCGAGCGCGTCTACGAACTAGCCGATCGCCTGCTGGGTCTGCGCGGCGTTAAGCACGGCGAGCTCACGTGCGCCGCCACCAAGCAGAGCCTGGGGCTGTAGCGGGATTTCCCGCAGCGCACCTGCCAAAAAGGGACAGGTTTGTTTTGGCAGGTTTAGCGTTTTACCTACCAAAATAAACCTGTCTATTTTGGTCGGTTTTGATGAGGGGTGTCGCATGCGGCATGTGCATATTCATGTGACGGGCATTGTGCAGGGCGTTGGCATGCGACCGTTTGTGTATCGCGAGGCCATGGCGCATGGCATTTGCGGATGGGTGCTCAATGCGGGCGACGGCGTGCATATCGAGGCGCACGCTCCGGCCGATGCGCTCGATGCTTTTGTTGCCGCGCTTTCTGAGCATGCGCCTGCGGCAGCTCGCGTTGAGCGAGTCGATATTGCGGATTTGGAGCCTGGCGGCTGGAGCGCTGCCGATGAGCAGGGCTTTCACATTGTGGCGTCGCAGGACCAGACCGCACACACGACGCTCGTCTCGCCCGATATCGCCACCTGTGACGATTGCCTGCGCGAGTTGTTCGATCCCGCCGACCGACGCTATCACTACCCCTTTATCAACTGCACTAACTGCGGCCCACGCTTTACCATCATCCGATCGCTGCCTTATGACCGAGCGGCCACGTCGATGGATTGTTTTCCCATGTGTCCCAAGTGCGCTGCGGAGTATGTCGACCCACTCGACCGGCGTTTTCACGCGCAGCCCGATGCCTGCTTTGATTGCGGCCCGCATATTACGTGGCGCGAGGCTGTAAACGGCAATGCGTGCGGGAATTCGTCCGCGACACCGGCCGTCGGCACCACACGCGAGGCCAGCGACGCTATCATCGAGCGCTGCGTTGAGCTGCTGGCCAGCGGTGGCATCGTCGCCATCAAGGGCCTGGGCGGATTCCATCTAGCCTGTGACGCTGCCAACGAGCAGGCGGTGGCCGAGTTGCGCCGTCGCAAACGCCGCAGCAACAAACCACTTGCCGTCATGGTACGCAGTCTTGCTGATACCGAGCGCCTGTGTCATATCGACGATGCTGAACGCGATCTGCTCGCTGGCAGTATCCGCCCCATCGTGCTGCTGCGCCGGCGCACTGTTAGCGAGGACAACGACGGTTCCCCCGACATCCTCGCCCTCGCGCCATCTGTCGCGCACGACCTGCCCGAGCTCGGCGTCATGCTCCCCTATACGCCGCTTCAACATCTGTTGCTTGCCGCGGCAGAAGTCTGCGGTATGCACGCGCTCGTCATGACCAGCGGAAACCTGAGCGAAGAACCCATCGAGACCGACGACGACCTTGCCTGGGAACACCTCGTTGCTGCCGGCATCGCCGACGCGTTGCTCGGCAACGACCGCGCGATCCTCTCGCGCTACGACGACTCTGTAGTGCGCGTGGTCGACGGCGCCATTATGCCCGTTCGCCGCGCTCGCGGATATGCACCCCAGCCGCTACCGTTGCCGGCGCTCAACGGCGCTCCGTCCTGCGTGCTAGCCTGCGGGCCACAACAAAAGGCCACGATTGCGCTCACGCGTGAAGGGACGAACGGCGAGGCAACCTGTTTTGTGTCGCAGCATATCGGCGATGTTGAAAACGGCGGGACCTTCGATGCCTGGAACGCCGCGCGCACGCGCTTGGAAGATCTCTTTGACTTGGCGCCCGCCGCCTTGGCCTGCGATGTACACCCCAGCTATCTATCGGGCCAGTGGGCGCGCGAGCAGGCACGAAAATGCAATCTGCCGCTCGTCGAGGTGCAGCACCATCATGCGCATATCGCGAGCGTAATGGCCGAAGCCATCGCCGCGGGCCAGCTTACAACCGACGCGCGCGTCCTTGGCATCGCCTTTGACGGCACCGGCGCCGGCACCGATGGGACCATTTGGGGCGGCGAGTTTCTTGTTGCCAGCCTTGGCGGCTTTGAGCGCGCCGCGCATTTGCGCACCTGGGCGCTCCCCGGTGGGGCGGCCTCCGTGCGCGACGCCCGCCGCAACGCCTTCGCCCTGCTCAGTGAGCTCGGCCTGCTCGAGCACCCAGGTGCCGCTCGGCTTTTGGACGGCCTCGACGAACAAACGCGCAGCGTGACAGCCACCATGATCGAGCGCGGCATCAACAGCCCGCGTACCAGCAGCATGGGGCGTCTCTTTGATGCCGCGGCAGCAATTCTGGGCATCTGCGACAAGGCAACCTACGAGGGCGAACCCGCCATCGAGCTTGAGGCTGCCGCCTGGCGCGCGCTCAGCAGCGAAAGCGCCTGCCCCACCGGAAATATAGCGGGCTTTTCCGTAACCGAATCATCCCGTCCGGACGCCTGCCATGTTCTAAACTCCAGATCGCTTATTGAGGCGCTTTTGGAGGGAATCAGGGCCGGCGTACCCGCCGGCAGGCTCGCGCTCGACTTCCATATCGCCATCGCGCGCTCTTCGGTACGAATCGCACGCGAAATCTGTGCGCGCGAAGGCATCGATACCGTCGCGCTCTCGGGTGGCGTGTTCATGAACCGACTTTTGCTCCAGCTCCTCACCCGCGAACTCAAAAGCATGGGTCTCACCGTCTTGGTTCCTCACTCCGTACCCGTCAACGACGGCTGCATCGCCTACGGTCAGGCGGCAGTCGCACGCACCCGCCTCGCACAGGTCGCACCGCAATAGGCTGTTCGGCCAGCCCACAAGCCGCCGTCTCACAGGTGTAGCGCGTTTGCCCGCAGCGCCCGCGAGCGCTACCATCAACTGATGGATTATTGAGCGCCCATCCAGCGCAAAGCGTATAAAAGAGGAACATTATGTGCCTTGCCGTTCCCGGTAAAGTAGTCAAACGCGACGATGACCTCAAGGCCACCGTCGACATGATGGGCATCGAGCGCCCTGTTTCGCTGAGACTCGTGCCGACGGCGCAGGTAGGAGACTATGTTCTCGTGCACGCCGGCTTTGGCATCCAGATTGTCGACGAGCAGGAAGCGCAAGAGACGCTCGAGCTTGTTAATGCCATGTCCGAGCTGGTCGAAGAAGACCAGCTTGCCACCAACCCGGCCGAGGCATACTAGTGGCGGCCGAGCAGCCGGCGCGCTCCGGTATCGATTTCTCGGCATTCCGCGATCCCAAGCTGGCTCGCGAGCTCATCGAGCGCATTCATGAGCTTGTCGGCGACCGCGCCATCAACCTTATGGAAGTCTGCGGCACGCATACCGTGAGCATCGGGCGCTATGGCTTTCGCTCCATTATGCCGGCCGGGCTCAAGCTGCTGAGCGGCCCGGGCTGCCCCGTCTGCGTCACCGCCAACCGCGACATCGACCACGCAATCGCGCTCGCCAACATAGACGGAGCCATCATCACCACCTTTGGCGACATGATGCGCGTGCCCGGATCATCCACCTCGCTCGCTGCGCAAAAGGCGGCAGGACGCGACATCCGCATCGTCTATTCCCCGCTCGACGCGCTCGACATTGCCGAGCAAAACCCCGATCGCCCGGTCATTTTTATGGGCGTGGGCTTTGAGACTACGACGCCCACCATCGCCGCCGCCATCTTGGAGGCCGAGGCGCGCGGGCTTTTGAATTTCTCGGTCTATTGCGCCCACAAGACCACGCCGCCGGCGTTGCGCGCCATCGCTAACGACCCCGAGACCGCCATCGACGGCTTTATCCTGCCGGGCCACGTCGCCACCATCACGGGCTTGGCCCCCTTTGGCTTTTTGGTCGACGAGTTTAAGACTCCAGGCGTGGTAACGGGATTTGAGCCGGTCGACATCTTGCAGGGTATCTGCATGCTGGTCCAGATGGTTGTTGAGGGGCAACCCGCGATCGACAACGCATACCGTCGCGGCGTCAATGCCGACGGCAATCCTGTGGCGCGCCAGCTGGTCGAGCAGGTATTTGAGCCGTGCGATACCACATGGCGCGGGCTGGGATCGATTGCGGCTTCGGGACTCGCCATTCGTCCCGAGTTTTCGCACTTTGATGCCAGCATGCGCTTTGACGTGTCCATCGAGCCGACGGTCGAGCCACGCGGGTGCCGCTGCGGCGACGTGCTGCGCGGGGCCATTACGCCGAGCGACTGCCCCCTGTTCGGCCACGCTTGTACGCCCGAGCATCCCGTCGGCCCCTGCATGGTGAGCTCCGAGGGCAGCTGCGCAGCATATTTCCGCTACCGAGGCTAATAGGTTCCGCCGTTCTAACGAACGGCGGACCAGTCGACGCTGCGCCTCACCCATATAATTCCACCCACGATTGGAGTTTTCGATATGTCCCATAGCGTTACCGATAGCACCGTCCTGTTGGGCCACGGCTCTGGCGGTCAGATGATGAAACGCATCATCGATGAGGTCTTTTTGGATGCGTTTGGGTCGCCCGAGCTGCTCGAAGGCAACGATGCCGGCGTCGCCGCGCTGCCCGCGAGCGGGCGCATAGCCATGTCGACCGACAGCTTTGTGGTCTCGCCGCAGTTCTTCCCCGGTGGCAACATCGGCCGCCTCGCCGTGTGCGGAACCGTTAACGACGTCGCGACCTCGGGCGCCAACGTGCGCTACCTGTCGTGCGGCTTTATCCTTGAAGAGGGCTATCCCATGGATAAGCTCCGCCAGATTGTGCAGACGATGGCCGAAACGGCGCATGAGGCGGGCGTGTCCATAATCACGGGCGACACTAAGGTGGTCGAGCGCGGCGGGGCCGACGGCGTCTATATCAATACCGCCGGCGTGGGCGAGGTACCCGCGGGCGTAGCGCTCAGCGGCACCAACTGTCAGCCCGGCGATGTCATTCTGGTATCGGGTACGCTGGGCGACCACGGCATCGCCATCATGAGCCAACGCGAGGGTTTGGCGTTTTCGAGCACGATTGAAAGCGATGCCGCACCGCTCAACCACCTGATTGCCGACGTTCTGGCCGCAGCGCCCGGCACGCGTTGCTTTCGCGACCCCACGCGCGGTGGCCTGGCGTCCACACTCAACGAGTTTGCCCAGGCCAGCGACGTTGCCATGGAGATCGACGAGGACGATGTGCCCGTGCGCCCCGACGTGCAGGCAGCCTGCGAGATGCTCGGCTACGATGTGCTGCAGGTGGCAAACGAGGGCAAGATGGTTGCCGTCGTGCCGGCCGAGCAAGCCGATGCCGCGCTGAGCGCCATGCGCGCCGCCCGCTACGGCGAGAATGCCGCCGTCATCGGTCGCGTGCTGCCGCTTGCCGGGGGCGCACGTCCCGCCGTGCGCGTGCGCACCGGCTGGGGATCGACTCGCATCCTCGACATGCTCGTAGGAGAGCAGCTGCCGAGAATTTGCTAACAACAAAGGCTCAGGGCTATTAAAGATATTCAGATTCCAAACATGCCCGGCACGCATGCCCAGTATCATGGGGTGCGTTTTGGAACCCAATGACGGGAGCTTTCATGGCAGCAGCTTTTTCCCATGTGATTTTTGATCTGGACGGCACCATCCTCAACACGCTCGAAGACCTGGCGGCCGCCGGCAACCATACCTGCGAGACGCACGGCTGGCCTACGTTTGCCGTCGACGAGTACCGCTACAAGGTGGGAAACGGCATGCTCAAGCTGGTTGAGCGCTTTATGCCTGCCGAGTATGCGGGCGACGGCCGTATGTTTGAGCAGACGCTTGCCGAGTTTAGGGCTTACTACGGCGAGCACAAGGAGGACCACACCGCCCCCTATGCCGGCACAATCGAGATGCTCGACCGCCTGCGTGCCGCGGGCGTGCAGCTTGCCGTGCTCACCAACAAGGACCACATCTCGGCCGCTCCGCTTATCGAGAAGTATTTTGGTTCCGAGCGCTTTGCGCTGGTGCAGGGCCGCGTCGATGCGTTTTCCCCCAAGCCCGAGGCGCCTGTTACGCTGCATGTGATGAAAGAGTTAGGCGCCGATCCGTCGACCACGCTCTATGTGGGCGATTCCAATGTCGATATCCTGACCGGTCACAACGCCGGCCTTAAGAGTGCGGGCGTCAGCTGGGGCTTCCGCGGCCGCGCAGAGCTGGAAGCCGCCGGCGCCGACTACGTGGTGGACACCCAGGACGAGCTCGCAGCGCTGATCCTGGACGAGTAACGAGCGACACTGTTTAACGCAGCTGCGACAATTCTTCCGCGCAGAAAGCGCATCCCGTTTTGGAGCTCCGGAATGGGATGCGCTTTCCGTTTGAGGCGCATCAGGGAAAACGCATCCCGTTTCAGAGTAATATTCCGGATCGCACTTTCCGCAACCCACCCCATTCGGAAAATGCGACCCACTATTCGGCCAAAAACCGGGTCACGGTTTCCCAAGCAATCGATGCAACGCTGGCACAAGGAGTGTCCCCAACTGCCGCCTGGTCATTTAAGAACGTCCCCAATGACTACAAGTGCCGCACCATGGCAACGACGCAGGTAGAGGATGGACAGCGAGCGACGTCCAGGACGAACAAGTTGGCATGAAAAAGGCGAGGCATAGACCTTCTGGTCATGCCTCGCCTTTTGAATGACAAATTGTTCGTCCTGGGCGGCGCGCAGCGTCAACTGGTTACGCGGTTCGTAGAACCGCGTAACCCCCTAGTTCAGCATTGCATCCATCATCTCGGAGTTGACGGAGTCGTCGGCAGACCACTCACCATCGTCGTTGCAGGTGTACTTGAAGATAACCGTGGTCTTCCTGGGCTCGGTGGCCTTGGTCACATCGACCATAACCTGACCGGCCATCTTGTACAGCTCGTCATCGGAAGGAACCGTGTCAAGCGCAGCGACCTTCTCCTGATACTGGGTGGAGAAGTCCTCGACGATCTTGTTCATAGATTTGCATGTAATAGAGACCTCGGCGGTCGCGACACCCTTGTCCTCGTCGACCGTCACGTCGCCGATCTTGTAGTCAAAGCCCTCAAGATAGGTCTTGGCGTACTCCTTGGGATCGATACCCAGCTGCTCGAACTCGTCGCCCGAAGCCTCCTCCAGACCAGAGAGGAAGTCGTCGCCACCGTTCTTGACCTCGTCAAACTGCGTCGTAAGATCCTCGGTGATGAGCTCCTCAACCGAAGGACCTCCACAGCCGGAAAGCACGACCACGCATGCAACCAAGACGGCCATGAGGGGCGCAAGCAGCAGCTTCTTTTTCATGTTGTTCCTCCCAATGAGCGGCACCGCGCTTACCGGACGCGGCACACGTTGTAATAAGTAAGCCCATACTATCCGCTTATGAACACCCTCGGCAACGCGAAGGCACGGTCGGTTCGTTTTAGCGTCCGAACGGTTTGCAAGCCCGCCCAACGTGCAATAAAACGCTTTCCCGCGGTGCAATAAAAAAGGTGGCCGGAAAACCCGACCACCCTTGCACATCCTTTGGATGCCGCAGTTTACTTGCGGACGACCTTAACGATGGCGTCACCGGCGGCGACGGCGGACTCAGCCTCGACGGTAAGCTCGACATCGGCAAACTCGGCGGTGTTGGACACGGCCACCACGACGCAGTCCTTATAACCAGCAGCGGCGATCTTGGCGCGGTCGATCTTGAGTATGGGCTGGCCGGCCTTCACAACGTCGTCGGCCTTGACGAAGCCCTCGAAGCCATCGCCGTTCATGTTGACGGTATCGACGCCAACGTGCACCAGAACCTCGATGCCGCTATCGGACTGCAGACCCACGGCGTGACCCATGGTGACGGTCACCTTACCGTCGCAGGGAGCGTAGACCAGATCGTCCTCGGGCCACACGGCACAGCCCTTGCCCAGAACCTCGCCACCAAAGACGGGATCGGGCACGTCGGCCATCTTGATGACCTTGCCCTTGACGGGCGAGCACAGCACGTCGGCGCCGGCAGAAGCAGAGATGGAGGCCGGAGCAGCGGCAGCCGCGGGCTCAGCCTTCTTCTTGAACATGTCAAACAGACCCATACGTTTTCTCCTCTTGATTAAGCGCAACGTTTTGCGCATGCCTACGGTAATTATAGTGCCAAATGGTTCAAATGCTAAGGTGGGGACTCGAATCGCGAGCCCTTCCCGGTAGTGCTCGTGGGACGAGCATCTCCTTTGCATCGCGGGTCGATAAGCCGAGTATCGTCTGCGCACGGGACGGGCAGAAGCGGGCGCACCAAACCCGATACTTCTTTTCGCTCTCGAGTCCTGCCGCCGCCCCGTCCCTGACACTTCCTGATACCGACCGAAACGTGCCAAAATAAAACCGTCCCTTTTTGGTAGGTTTGGCGAGTGTGGATTTTCGGACGCTTAACTAACGAGCGTGGATAATCTCCCACTTTGACTTTGAGGCCGTCACCGAGCCAAAAACGGGAGATTATCCACGTTCATTTTGGATGACCCCCTTGTACCAAGCCGAGCTCCATGGTCAAGTAATAACGACTTCTCATCATTAGATTGTTTACATCAATTCTAATAACTATTTAATCCTTAAACTCGTTATTAGAATTGATATGATTAGCCTAATAACGAGTTTCCGGCACTAAAGATATGGAGGGCGCGATGCAAATCGAGGAGAACGGCCAGGGAACGCTCCGCAATAATCTATCGGGGAAATTGGCTTACTATTCGTTTTTTCCAACGCCCTTGCAATCATTGAGGCAGCTAAACCTCACCGAGGAAACCTATCGCACGCTTTCCGCATGCTCACGAAAGCTTGGAGAGCTTGAAGGCATGCTCTACTTTGTTCCCAACGCCGACATGTATCTGACAATGTACGTGCGCAAAGAAGCACTCCTTTCTTCGCAAATTGAGGGAACCCAGTGCACGTTTGACGACCTACTTAGTCCATCGCAAACACAACTCCATCATAAAGATGTCGCAGACGTCGTGAATTACGTCCGTGCTGTCGACCGCGGCGTAGAACTGCTCAAAAAGATGCCCTTGTGCACGAGACTTCTTAGGCAAGTTCATGCGGTCCTGCTGGACGGAGTGCGCGGAACGGAGAAGAATCTAGGCGAGCTGCGCTCCTCACAAAACTGGATTGGCCCCTCAGGCTGCACCATTGCAACCGCATCGTTTGTCCCTCCAAACATTGAAGATTTGAGTAACACGCTCCAGGACCTCGAACGCTTTATCAATGAGCCTCAAGTCGAAATGGATCCGATTGTGCGGGCGGCGCTCGTCCATTACCAATTTGAAACTGCCCATCCATTCCTAGACGGAAACGGTCGCCTGGGCAGGCTTCTCATTACACTTATGCTCATCAATGATGGCGTTCTTCATTCTTGCTTGTTCTATCCATCGTTCCAGTTCAAGAAAAATCGAAGCGAGTACTACCGGCAACTCACATCCGTAAGGGAGAGAGGCACTTACGAGGAATGGATAGAGTTTTTCTGCAACAGTCTTCTCGAAAGTGCGAAGGACTCGGTAGGGTCTTTAAAAAACCTTGTTGACCTCCATAACCGTTCCACAGCAACCATTACCGAAAATCTCGGAAGGACTGCTGCAAACGGGCAAAGGCTGTTGGGCATTCTTGAAGAGCACCCCATCGTCGACACCGCATTCATCGCTGCCCAACTCGATATCGGCAGGAGTACCGCGAGCTCGCTCGTCAAATCATTTGAAGAATTGGGTATCCTCCGTCCGCTCGACGAGTCAAGACAGAGATACCGGCAGTACGGGTATGAAGAGTATCTTTCGATTCTCAGGGAAGACGCCGAGCCGATTAGATAGGCATCGCAACCCAGGCAAATTAAAGCGAGCGTGGATAATCTCCCACTTTGAGCCTGCACACAGGCCAAAAACGGGAGATTATCCACGCTCATTCCTGAGTAGTCATTTATGAACGTCCCCAATGACTAGTCCGGCAACGCCGATGTTTCGGCAACGACAGCGAGCGAGCCGCATTCGGAGCAAGACGACGCCGCAGGTAGAGAACGGACAGCGAGCGGGTCGCATTTGAGACAAGGTGACGTGAAACGAAAGGGCGCTGACCTTCTGGTCGCGCCCTTGAAGTTGAACGTCAGATTGTCCAAATGCGGCCCGCGCAGCGTCGAGCAGTTACGGCGTTTGGTAAAACGCCGTAACTAACGTACTCCGTACTGCTCGTAGTAGGCGTCGATGGCAGCCTTGAGTTCGTCATCAATGACGACCTTGCCGTCGATCTCGTGGTTGTAGAGGGTCTCGACGACCTCGGCCATGGAGACGATGCTCGCGACGGGGAAACCGTACTTTGCCTCGATCTCCTTCTGCGCGGTGGTCACGCCACCTTTGCCGACCTCCATGCGGTTGAGGGACACGATCAGGCCCTTGATCTCGACATCGGCAGCAGCCTTGACCTTGGGATAGGTCTCGTCGATGGACTTGCCGCTGGTGGTAACGTCCTCGACCATGACCACGCGGTCGCCGTCCTGGGGCTCGTAGCCCAGCAGGTTGCCCTTGTCGGCGCCGTGGTCCTTGGCCTCCTTGCGGTCGCAGCAGTACTTGACCTCCTTGCCGTACAGCTCGTGGTAGGCAATCGCGGTCACGACGGCCAGGGGAATGCCCTTGTAGGCCGGCCCAAACAGCACGTCAAAGTCGTCGCCAAAATTATCGTGGATGGCCTGGGCGTAATACTCGCCCAGTTTCTTGAGCTGATAGCCCGTCACGTAAGCGCCGGCGTTCATAAAGAACGGGGACTGACGGCCGCTCTTGAGCGTAAAGCTACCGAACTTAAGGACGTCGGACTCGACCATGAACTTGATGAACTCTTGCTTGTAAGCCTCCATGCGGGCTCCTCTCGTAATCGCGTACGTGCCTTCCAGTTTAGCGCAGGCGAAGCGTAGATGCGGGCGTGCTTTGAGGCCACATCCCCCCGTTAGAGTAAGGGACTGGGCGGCGGCTCATACGCTAGTCCTTGGGCGTCCAGGACCAGAAGAAGTTGATGAGGGCCACGCGCGAGGCGGTACCGGCCTTTTTGTTGATCGAGGAAATGTGGCGATAGAGCGTGGAGCGCGAAAGAAAGAGCGTTGTGGCGATGTCCTGAACGCTCTGGTCCGAAACGACCAAGACCTCAAGAATATCGCGCTCGCGCTCTGTAAGCCCAAAGGTGGCGACGAAGGCATCAAGGCGTTCATCGGACGTGAGCTCCGCTGCCTCCACGGGCTCGGGGTCGGAGCATGTGGGCGCAAGATCCCCACCAAGATCGTCGGTGGCAAGCGGCAGTCCGTCCCGCATCGCGGCATCATCGGCTCGTTGCCCCAACTGCCCCAGCAGCGTAATCGCAATGCCCACAAACATCACGAGCGCCGCACCGACCGCAGCCAGCACATTTTGACTCGAGATAATCGCCACTGCCGGCGCCGTCACGAACATCGAGCACACGTTGTTGACGACGCGACCCATGCACGGCCAAAAATATGACCAGCGCGCATAGAGCGAGACGGCGGCATATTTTGTGGTAAAGAACACCACGAAAAAGCCCGAGCCCAGATAAAAGATGATCGTGGCAGCAAGCTCGTTGCCGCCATTGCCATCGACGATGAGCACAAAGAACGAAAGCGTGGACAGCATGGCGGCGCATGTCATGCCGATATTCATATACGAGCGGCCGTGCAGGTCAAATAGTGCGCCAGCGACCAACGAGCTCACGACAAGCAGCAGGCGCGGCCAATCGCCCAAATCGACGGCTCCGACAGCATACAGGGTCGTGAAGCCCGCGTTGAGAGCGGCGAATACGCCGGAAAGATACGCCGTCGCCACGGTCAGGCGAACTACGGCGCGACGGAATGCCGTCTTTGCCTCGGGATCGTCATGCCACTTGGCGCCATATTCCAGAGCATCTACCGAAAGCCCGGCAGCACTGGGTTCAAAGTTGGGATTGGACTCGTCGCGCAGCTTGGCGCGTCGGGCACCGTGGAGCAACGCCACCTGCGCGATCGCGCAGACGACCAGAACAGCCTGCTGAGGAATGCCGGCAGGCATCACCATGTGGTTGAGCACCTGCACCAGAACGCCCATGGCGTAGGAAAGTGCAGCCGCACGCGCCAAGCAGGGCGTCCGTGCAAAGCGCCGCGCAAAGTTTGCATGGGCAGTCGATCCGCAGTAGCCCAGCGCGCAGCACGCCACCAAACCGCCGGCAATTATCACCTCAACCTGAACCGCCATAATCAACAGCAGCAATGCCGCCACCAGCAAAACGCCCGTAACGTCACTCGTTGCTTCAATGGCATGGGGACGGCGATAGTACAGAATAGGACGCACAAAAAAGCCAATCACGCTCGCGCCGATAACAAGGCTCTCATAAATAACAACCTCGTCCGGAGACACGAACTCGGCCATGCGCACGTCAAAGAGATACTCGCACGCCAAAAACGTGAAGAAGAACAGCGCCAGGCATATAATCTCCCGAATGCCCCGACGCAAATATGCGGTTGTGTCTCCCATGTCCCCCATGGTTAACCCCCAGTCGCTCAATTGTCTGGAAATCTATTTTAATAAAGAACCAGTCTCAATATCGAAGCCAGGCTTGAAATGCTGCAAATTTGACCCCAGCCGTTCACGTCACACCGCGGTTTTGAGCCTCATGGACCAGAAGGGACACGCGCGGCCTCTAGCTCGGCAAGGAGTGTCTCCAACTGCCACTCATTTAAGTACGTCCCCAATGAGTGCCCAATGACTACCCGCGGCAAGGAGTGTCCCTATGTGCCGGATGAAAAATGGGCCATGTGTCCCAGTTGTGGAGACTCGTTGAGCCGTCTGGGTATCGCGAAGGATCGCGCACTCCCCCATCATCAAAAGTGACACACGCTACCAGTTGATGGGAGGCAGCCATGGGCTTCTTTGACAAGATGTTCGAGAAGAAAGAGTGCGCGATTTGCGGTACCGAGCTGGGACTTCTAGGTAAGACAAAAATCAATGAAGGCTACCTGTGCAAAGAGTGCGCCGGCAAGCTCTCCCCTTACTTTCACGGCTATCGCTCCAGCACCGCGGACGATATCCGTGAGCAACTCGCCTACCGCGAGGCCAACGCCGAGCGCCTGTCTTCGTTCAACCCCACGCGCACGCTTTCTGCCGGGCGCACCAATATTATGCTCGATGAGGACGCGGGCCTGCTGATCATCACTTCGCAGAGCCGCTGGCGCGACGCCAATCCCGACATCATCGAGTTCTCGCAGGTACTCGGCTGCGATATGGATATCGACGAGCATCGCACCGAGATCTATCGCGAGACCAAGGACGGCGAGCGCGAGAGCTACAACCCGCCGCGCTACGACCTGGATTACGACTTTAATCTGACCATCCACGTCAACACGCCGTACTTTACCGAGATCAACCTGCGCGTGAACGACTCCACCATCGATCAGCGCGGCTCCATCGAATATCGCGAGGCCAAGCGCCAGGCAACCGAAGTCCGCGATGCGCTGGTGCAGCTGCGTCAGGAGACACGCGACAGCGTCGTGGCCGCCAAGGCCCCCAAGACCGCGGTGACCTGCCCCTTCTGCGGAGCCACCACCATTCCCGATGCCAGTGGGCGCTGCGAATACTGCGGCGGCGCCATCGGCGCATAGCCTCCAGCAGCGAAAGGACCGATCATGGCCTTCGAGAGCGTTAACTATCAGTGCCCTGCCTGCGGTGGCCCCCTGCATTTTGCAAGCGCCGAGCAAAAGCTCGTCTGCGACTACTGTGACTCGCGCTTTGAAGTCGAAGAAGTCGAGGCCCTCTATCGCGAGCGCCAGGACAAGGCAGATGCCAAAGCCGATGCCGCAGCCGCGGCCCCCAAGCCTGCTGTCGACGATGCCGTGCAGGAACTCGCCCAAAACGCCGGCTACATCTGCTCGTCGTGCGGCGCCGAGCTCGTGTCCGACGGCACCGTCGCCGTCACCACCTGCCCGTACTGCGGCAACTCCGCCGTGGCGCCCGGCCAGCTCTCTGGCGACTTCTCGCCCGACCTGGTGATTCCGTTTAAGCTCGGGCGCGACGACGTCACGGCCGCACTCAAGGAACACTACAAGGGCAAGATCTTGCTGCCCAAGAGCTTTGTCACCGGCAACCACATCGACGAGGTCCAAGGTGTCTACGTGCCGTTTTGGCTCTACGGCGCCCGCGTTGACGGCGAAGTGTACTTTGACGCGACCAACGAGACCGTGACCGAGGAATCCGACCGCACCGTCACGACCACCGACCACTACGATGCCTATCGCAAGGGCAATATCTCGTTTAAGCGCGTGCCCGTCGACGGATCGTCCAAGATGCCCGACGGCCACATGGACGCCATCGAGCCGTTTGACTACGACGCACTGCGTCCGTTCTCGGTCGCATATATGCCCGGCTACATCGCCAACCGTTACGACGAGGACTGCGAGACCTGCAAGGCGCGCGCCGAGCGCCGTATGGAAGAAAGCACGATCTCGGCCCTGCGCGAGACCGTCGTCGACGAATACGACGATGCCACGGTCGAAAGCAAGCAGCTCGACTACACCTGGGAAGACAGCGACTACGCCCTGTTCCCCGTCTGGATGCTCTCCACCTCGTGGAACGGCAAGAGCTACCTGTTTGCCATGAACGGCCAGACCGGCCGCTTGGTCGGCGAGCTCCCCTGCTCCAAGCCCAAGCTCGCCATCGCCTCGGTGCTGTTCTTCGTGATCGGATTTATCCTCTCCCAGATTCTCTTTATGGGGGAATACGCCTTCGATCCGGATTACCTCACCTTTGATATCGAGGGCATCCTCATCAACGTCATCGCGCCGCTGATCATCGTGATTATCGGAGACGTACTACTGGTAGGCCAGCTCAAGACGGCCAACGAAGCAACCCATGCCGATGAGTATTGTGGCGAGCTCGACCTGACCGAGAAGCACGACACCTTCAGTCACACCGAGACCACCGTTGTCATGAAAGACGACAAGGACGACTAAGCAATCCAACCAATACCACCCGGCCTTTGACGAGAAAGGAAGATCACCATGGGACTCTTGAAAGCTGGATTGGGAGCTGCCGGCGGCGTCATGGCCGACCAGTGGAAGGAATTTATCTATTGCGAATCGATGCCCGCTGATGTCTTGGCCTGCAAGGGCAGCAAGCGCACCGGCGGCCGCAGCTCCAACACGCGCGGCGAGGACAACGTCATCTCCAACGGCTCCGTCATCGCCGTCAACGACGGCCAGGGCATGCTCGTGGTGCAAAACGGCAAGATCATCGAGGTCGCGCTGGAGCCCGGCGAGTTTGTCTTTGACACCGGCAGCGAGCCGAGCGTCTTTAGCGGCAACCTGGGCGACTCCATCAAGGAGACCTTCGCCAATATCGGCAGCCGCTTTACCTTTGGCGGCGACGCGGGCAAGGACCAGCGTGTCTACTTCATCAACACCAAGGAGATCATCGGCAACAAGTACGGCACCGCCTCGCCCGTGCCCTTCCGCGTGGTCGATAACAACATTGGTCTGGACGTCGACATCTCCGTGCGCTGCAACGGCGAGTATTCGTACCGCATCACCAACCCGCTGCTGTTCTACACCAACGTATGCGGCAACGTGACCGATAGCTACACGCGCGACAAGATCGACAGTCAGCTTAAGTCCGAGCTGCTCACCGCCCTGCAGCCCGCCTTTGCCAAGATCTCGGAGATGGGCATCCGCTACAGTGCCATCCCCGGCCACACCACCGAGCTCGCCCGCGCGCTCAACGAGGTCCTCTCGGCCGACTGGCGCGACCTGCGTGGTGTCGAGATCGTGAGCTTTGGCGTTAACTCCATCGCCGCCTCGCAAGAAGACGAGCAGATGATCAAGGACCTGCAGAAGGCCGCGGTCATGCGCGATCCCACCATGGCAGCAGCCAACATCGCCAGCGCCCAGAGCGACGCGATGCGCGCGGCGGCCGCTAACCCCAACGGCGCAATGGCCGGCTTTATGGGCATGGGCATGGCAGGTGGCATGGGCGGCATGAATGCCAGCCAGCTGTTCGCCGCCGGCCAGGCACAGCAGCAGGCCGCCCCGCAGCCGGCTCCGGCACCCGCCCCGGCTCCTGCCGCCGCACCTGCGGCCGGCGCATGGACTTGCAGCTGCGGCGCCACCAACACCGGCAAGTTCTGCTCCGAGTGCGGCAGTCCCGCACCCGCCCCGGCACCGGCCAAGTGGTTCTGCCCCAACTGCGGTAGCGAAAACGGCGGCAAGTTCTGCAGCAACTGCGGAACGCCCAGGCCCTAGCCCTTCTATCTGGTAATTGGCGGGGGTTCCGCCACCCCCGCATTTGCTTCTATGGCTTTCGTTCGATAAAGGAGGACACCATGAAGACAACGTTCAAAAAGTCCGTACTCGCATTTCTGACATGCGTCCTGGCGCTCGCCTTTGCCCTGACGGGCTGCAGCGGCGGCGGCAAAGACCCCAAGGCCAACTTCGTCGGCAGCTGGGAACTCTCGGGTGGAACCCTGGAGGGCGAAGAGCTGACCGATGAGTACATGAAGATGCTCGAGGATTGGGGTGTCCACTGTGTCCTGATTCTCGATGAGGACGGTACAGGCGCCCTCGACCTGTTCCTTGAAGTCGTCGACCTTAAATGGGAGGCAAAGGACGCCGCCACCGTAACCATCACCGCCGAAGACGAGTCGCATGACATGAAGCTCAAGGACGGCAAACTCATTCTCGAAGAAGATGACGGCAATCTTGTCTTTACCAAGTCCGACAAGGATCTGTCCGGTACGGTGAAGAAGGATCGCGAGAACGCCGAGAAGGAAGAAGAGATCGATGAGGCCGTCGAAGACGACGACGTCCAGAGCATCGAAATCTCCCCCGCCGTCACCGTCGCCGATGACGACCTGTGCACCATCACCATCACCGAGAAGTTCAAGGACGACTGGGGCGACATCGGCTTTGTCGTCAACATCACCAACAAGAGCGACAAGGACCTGACCTTCTACGCTCCTTCCGGCAAGACCAACGTCAACGGCACCATGAAGGAACCCTGGTTCTCGGCTCACCTGATGCCCGGCACCAACGCCACCGAGGAATTCACGTTCTCGAGCGGCGAGCTTGACAGCCTTGATGACCTCGTCAATACGACCATCGGCATCGACGTCTACCTGACCGATTCCTACGAGGACGTCGCCTCCTACACCGCGACCATCGCGTAGCGGCAGACCACGACAGCCGCGGATTGGCGGACACATCCGCGCACACCAGGCGGGGCCGCAGGAGTTGATCCTGCGGCCCCGCCGCTTTATGCCGATGCGTAACGAGCGCTAGCGCTCCATGTTGGGAACGATGCTGCCCTCCGTTACTGCGCGCACGGCCAAGCGCATGATGTTGTCGTAGCCGGTCTTATTGAGAATCTCCGAGATGCGGCGTTTGATGGTGCCCTCGCTCATAAACAGCTCGGCCGCGATCTCGCGGCGGCTTTTACCCTCGCAGGCAAGGCGCAAGATCGACAGCTCGACATCGTCGAGGGCCGCCGTGCCCGAGAAGATGCTCTCGGGCGGCTTGGGAAACGTGCAGTAACCCGCCAGCGTGGAGCGCATCACGGCGAATAGCTCGTCGATACCAACGTTCTTGTACACAAAGCTGTCGACGCCCGCCTCGCGCGCCTGGTCCACAAAGGTGATTTCGGGCATACCCGTCATGATAATGACGCGGCACTCGGGCAGTTGTTCCTTGATGCGCGCCGCCGCCACGATGCCGTTGGAATCATGCTCGGTACATACGTCCATCAGTATCATGTCCGGGCGCTCCTTAAGCACAACGTCCAAGGCATCCGAGGCGTCGGCGATCGCGGCAACAACCGTCATGTCGGGCTGGTCACCGACGGAGCGCGCGAGGCTCTCGCGCAAGATAGCCTGGTCTTCGACGATTAACACGCGAATCATGAACTTCTCCTTTGGACCGTGGCGTTGGAGGCGAGCGGGATGGACACCGTAAGCGTGAAGGGCGGGGCGGTGTGGACTTCCAGGCTGCCGCCCAGATTCTGTGCGACATGCCTCATACCTGGGATACCCGTTCCCTCGCGATACGATACGGGTGCAGGCGCGCCGTCGTTAGAAACGGCCATCCGCGCAACAGCGCCGTCTTCCGACGTCTCCTGCCGCAGGCGCACATGGACCTGATGGGCCTGTGCATGCTTGGTGGCATTGGTCGAGGCCTCGCGGATAATCTGCAGAAAGGCTGCGGCGACGCGCGCGTCGCTTGGCAGCTCGCCCTCCACATCGATCTGCACGCTCACTAGGCCAAAGGCATGGACGATATCGCCCAGTTGCTCTGCCGGTTCGGTGTCGCCCCCGCTGCGCAGATCGGCAGCGATTGAGCGCAGCAGCGGGTCGATCTGCTCGAGTGACTCGTCATCCAGGCGCCCCTCCTCCAGATAACGATGGAGGATGGACAGGCGCTGCCCGATCACGTCGTGCACGCGAGCGCGCATACGCAGATAGGCCGCATTGTCAGCAACTTTTTTGACTTCTTCGATCTGGGCTTGGAGCTCTTGGCCCGCAAGCTCAAGCAGGTGGTTGGCTTGCGCCAGGCGATTATGAGCATGCGCATACTCTGTTACATCCAGGCCGATAATGCGCTCGAAGAGGCGGCCCGAAACCATAACGTCATCGCGCACAAACAAGCGAATCTCGGCGGGAGAAACTTCGACCACCGCCCGCGCCTCACCAAAGCGGTCCAGATTAATCCGCACGCGGTTCTGGCTGCTTTCGGGCATTTGCATGCTGAGTTTGCGCAGGTCGTTCCATGTACCGCTCATATCGCCTAGATCGGTGGGCATATGAAGCTCCACCAGGTTTTTTCGCATGCAGCGGTTCATGAGCAGCGGACGGCCCCTCGGGTCCAGATACAGGATGCCCACGGGAATCACGTTGATGGTTTCGATCGTCGAGAACGCGGTGATATCCTCCTGGCGGTTGTGGACATCCATCAAGAGCGCCGCAATGGAGCGGCACAGGAAAAACGCTCCCTCTGCGATAAGGACAACGGTCCACGCCGAGCCCATGGCAAAAACCACCGGCGGCGTCACGGCGGCAACGAGCAACAGTTCGGCCAGCATGACAGGGCGACGATAGTGCACCATAAGCACCACGCCGTAGGCAAAGATCACGGCATTGAGCCACAACGCTCCGCCCATTGCCCTGGCGCAAACGTCAAGCGGCGCCACCAGATATGAGCCAGACGACGCGAACAAGATGAGCGCCGAAATAACTAGGTGAAGTACAAGGCTCGCCTCGTAGGCACAAATCACCTTACGGTTATAGGACGAGCGGCGCGATGCGATGAGCGGGACGTGAATCGTCTGCAGACACGCAGCCAGGGCAAAGACAACATCGAGCGCAACGATTTGGGGAAGGATGAGCGAAATCTGCATCGTCATTCACCCGCCCGCGGCATCAAGACGATCATGCGCAGCTGGCCGGGCTCGCCCTCAAGGCGGTATGCCACGTTGCGCCCTTGCAGAGCGCTTTCGAGCTCTTGCGCGGCGGGCGTCTGCGAAAGATCTTCATCATCGTTGGAAAAAAGCGTGGCGCGCAGCTCGACACTGCATCGGTCATGGTCGCCCAAGTGATACATAAGCGCCGGATGGTCGGTGGTGTAGGCAAAAAACGCAAAGTCATACACGCAGTCGTACAGGGCGCTTACCGTACTGGCGTGCATCGGGCGCCGTATGGCGATAATCGAAGCGCAATCGATATCGATGGTGCGCAGGTCGCTTGCGAGCTCGTTGGCAATGAGCTGAATGCGGTCGCGATCAAAACCGCTCTCCCCGTGCTGTGCCAATGTGAGCGACCCTTTGCGCTTGCAATAGGCGACGAGCATCTTGGCGCGCTGCAGCATGCGGTAACGCTCGTGCGAAGACGCTTCATCGGTCAACGGCGGCAGCGAGCTCAGCAGGTCGTACATCCCTTCGAGCGCGCGGGCAAGCGCCTGGTCCACGTCTTGGACCAGCAAGGTCTCGGCCTCTTGATCTGCCAGGTGCGTCTTAAGGTCGTAGTCGGCAGCGAGCAGCTCGTTTTGACGCTGCAGCTCCATGCGACGGTGTGCCAGTTCACGGTTAAGCTCGTTGAGATCCGACACGTCTTGGGCAAGCAGGGCCGATCCGCCCAGCAGCGGAAAGGCTCGGTACATCACATCGGGATTGGACTCCACGGCAAAGGCATGGGCATGCCCGTGTTCCTGGGCTCGCAGCTCTTCGCACACGCCTACCGGCATTGGTTTTGACACTGGCGTGGCATAGACTTCCTGCAGGTCGCGCGTTAGAACTTTGAGGTCAAGCGGCAAGGTGTCGAAAATGCCGGCGATGTCGTGATATGACGGAATGACACCGCAATCGAGACAGATTTCCATCGCCGCCACGCACAAGACGCAATAGATGAGCGAGAAGTTGAGCCTCCATGCCCAGGGCACACGCAACGCATATGAGATGGCAAAGAACGCGCCGCCCAGCAGCACGAGCGCCGCCGTGCCCGAGAAACGTTGGATGCGAAAGGACGAGGACCGGCCCACCAGGATAAAAAAGGCCACAAAGTTAAAGGCCGTCCACACGAGGACGGCGAAATAACCCCAGCCGTACGTGTAATCGTTGCTCCAGGTGTCGCTTGTACGGTCAAAGTGGAAGACCTGCTGGTGAAAATCGTTGGTGAGCACAAATCCGATAAGCAGGATAGCCACAATCCACAGCGCAGCGCAGTAGCGGCGACCCAGGCGGTGTTGCTCCAGGCCCGCAAGGCGCAGACCACACAACTGGTAGAGCAGCGGAATGAGTGTCATGGGCACGTAGTACAGGTACCACAGCACGGTGGCATAGAACGGCGTGAACGACTTGTACTTGAGAATGACTTCGATCATCCACAGGGCGCAGATGGTGGCGACGGCAACAAGGCGGCGGCGCAGCACATAGTCCAAACAGCGCAGATAGACCGATACGCCCCAGATCGAAAATATAATTGCGGCGACAAGCAGCGGGAGAGAGCTCGAGTGGGCGAGCGCATCCACGACCTCTTCGGACACCTCGCTATAGGCGGGCACGGCGTTAGAAAGTTTGGGGTCGAAGGCGAACAGCGCCGGCAAGACTGCCAAAAGCATGAGGAACAGCGCGGTGATGGCGCCGGCGATAGCAAAGACGCGGTGGCGGTACACCTGATGTGTTATGCCAACAAGGAATCTCGGCATGGCGAAGAGCCTGCCGCCCCTGGGATCCGCAGCCGGTGCGGTCCGGGCGGCCGCATGGCCGATATGTCGCTCGCGGGTACCCATAGTGCTTTTAGTGTACCGACAGATGGGTCGAAAAAGCGGGCCGCATGTCCCAAAATCCGCAGACGGCAAGGCGCCCGGCAGCCTCCCCCGTCTGGCACTTCCCGATATCCGCCCGCCCCAAACCACCGCAAAGGAGACAGGCACCTTTGTGGTGGTTTGGGGCGATGCGCTAGTCCACGGTGATGTCGAGATTTTTGCCGATGAGGCCTACGTAGCCGCCTTCGGCTGCCTTGGGGCTGTCAGCATGGCAGAGGACCCACTTGTCGGCCTTCCAGTAGCAGTAGCTGTCGCCGGCCGAGGGCATGTCGGCCGCGACCTCGGGGCGCGGGCCGTTGGTGCCGGCGGGCAGCGCCACCATCACCTGGAAGCCACCGTCGTCGACCATGCAGGGCGTGTAGTGGAGCGTGGTGTTGAAAACCTCAACAAGCGTGCCGGCCGGCACGCGGAACGCCTTGACGCACGCGGTGTCGAGCTTGCCGTCCTCGATCTCCCAGCGATGCGCCACAAGCAGGATAAAGTCGCGGGCGCCCAGGTTGAACTCGCTCGCGCGGTGGTACTCCAGGCAGTTGAGACGCGTGTTGTGGCCGTTGCACCAGCCCAGCTGGAAGGGACGACCGCCAAACATGAGAAAGCCCAATTTATCGGCATCCTTGACGCCCTCGAGCTCCGGCGCGCTCGCTACGTACTTGCTGCCCTCGGGAATGGGCGTGGCAGAGAGCGCCTCGAGCACGGGCGACGTGAGCTCGGACGAAACGTTATCCCAAACGTTGCCATAGGATTTGAACTCGGGATCGTTGACAGAGTAGATATGCATGTTCACTCCTGTTTGTAAATGTGACTATACAAACATTCTAGAACAATCTCATTCTGTTTTGAGCACTCGGTATAAAAAAGCGCTCCGCAAAGAGCGGGAGCGCTTCTGGCACAAACGTTATTCCTGCAAGCAGCCTTACGCCTGCTGATAGTGCAGGTGCTTCTCGTCGATATCGGCCAGGTCACGGTCGAGGTAGCGGCGCGCGAGCCAGTTTGCCATGGGGAGGTTCTGGTCAAGGTAGTTACCGCACTCCTCGGGAGCGGCACCGGGGACATCGCCCTCAAAGCTGGCGACGAACTCGAACAGCTCACGCACGAGCGGCAGAATCTCCTCGCTCGTCACCTCGCCAAACACGACGAGGTAAAAGCCCGTGCGGCAGCCCATGGGGCCAAAGTAAACAATGTGGCTCGACCACTCGGCATGATTGCGAAGGAACGTCGCGCCCAGGTGCTCGATGGTGTGGCACTCGGCGGTGTTCATGACCGGCTCCTTGTTGGGCGTGGTCAGGCGCAGGTCAAAGGTGGTGACGGCGGCCCCGGTCGCCGGATCGCGGTCGATGCGGCTCACATACACGCCGGGCTCAAGCAACAGATGGTCAACGGAAAAGCTCGCAATGCGCTCCATGGCAGATCCTCTCGGTAGTCAATTTGGGACGGGCTCTTTTAGCTGGTTCGAATGGTCGCACCAATCATAACAGTCAAAAAAGCCCCGTCCCAAAAAGACAACTTAGCCCAGGACGCGGGCCATACGCGTCTTGAACTCGGACAGGAAGCGCGGAGCATCCACGGTCAGTGCCACAAGCGTGCTCTTGTCCGGATCGGACAGGCGGCGCTCATCGCAGATGGTGCGACCGCGGTACTCGCCCAGCAGATCAACACGCAGGTTGCAGCCGAGCGCACCTACGAGCGTGGGGTCGATCGCCACGGCAACGGCCAGCGGATCGTGCAGCGCACAACCACCCAGGTAGGGTGCGTTCATCTCGTACGAGCCAATGTAGTGCTCGACCATGCTCGCAAATGCGCAGCCCGCCATGGTGCCCGAGCCCGTCCAGCCGGCAATGTCGCGGCGCGTGAGCACCACGCGATGCGTCACGTCCAGACCCACCATGGTGAGCTTACGGCCCGAACGCAGCACCGCGTCGGCTGCCTCGGGGTCGCTCGCCATATTGGCCTCGGCGCCCGCGCTCACGTTGCCGGGCACGGTAAGGGCGCCGCCCATCACGACCACGCGGCCGATGGACATCATCGCCGCCGCATCGCGCTCCAGGGCGAGCGCCAGGTTGGAGAGCGGGCCAGTCGCTACGTAGACCAGATCGGGACCATAGGTGCGCGCGGCATCGATCAGATAATCGACCGCAGCGTTGCCGTCGGCCGAGGTCGCCCCCACCGGCTCGTAGGGCGACGCGGGCACGCTCGCGCCGCCGATGCCGTTCTTGCCGTGAATGAGCGCGGTGGACGCCGGCGGCGTATAAGGCTCAGTCGCCTGCAGAGGACGGTCGGCGCCCAGGTACACCGGCACCTCGGGACGACCCAGCAGATCGAGCACCGCCAGGCAATTGTGCGCCGATTGCTCGACGCGCACGTTACCAAAGCACGTGGTGATGCCCACGAGCTCCACCTCGGGGCTCGCGATGGCATAGGCCAGCGCCATCGCATCGTCCACACCCATATCCAGATCAAGGATCAGCTTCTTGATTGCCATTGTTCTACTCCGCTTCTCCGTCTTTATCGTTTAACCAAACCAATGTTCAACTTCGGTGCGCATGGGAATCGATTGCTGAGCGCCCAGGCGCGACACCGTCACTGCCGAGGCGCGAGCACCCGCGGCCATGCACTCAAAGAGCGGCAAGCCCTCTAGGCGAGCCGCCGCCAACGCGCCGATAAACGTATCGCCGGCGGCCGTGGTATCGACTACCGTACTCGAAAGTGCCGGCATGCGCAGCAGCTCACCGCCATCGCCGAGCGAAACCGAGCCGGCACCGCCCAGCGTGATGACCGCGGCGCCGGCGCCCTTAGCAAGCAGGGCATTGAGCGCGGCGGCGCAGCTCCCATCGTCCTTGGGCAGGATACCCGTTAGCACCTGACACTCGGTCTCGTTGGGGCAGACCAAGTCGACCGCAGGCCAGACCTCCGCAGGCAACTCACAAGCAGGCGCTGGATTAAAGACCGTATAGAACCCCAGCTCGTGAGCGCAAACAAGCGCATCGACCGTCGCTGCAAGGTCACATTCACCCTGGGCGATAAAGACGCTTCCGGCAGCCGGGGCAATCTCGCTGGCGTCGCCGTCGAGCTCATGGGCCACCAGACGCCTCAACGCGCAGGCAACGTCCGCGCCCGCAAGCGCATAGTTGGCGCCCGGTGACAGTATGATGCGGTTGTCGCCCTCGCAGCGAATGATGGTCGCCGTTCCCGTCTCCACGTCATCGCGATGCACTACAAAGTCACAGTCCACGCCGGCGTCTTGGAGCCCCACCACGAGCGACGCGCCGAACGCGTCGCGACCGACCGCGCCGATCATGTGCGTGCACGCGCCCATACGCGCGGCAGCTACGGCCTGATTGGCGCCCTTGCCACCGGCGTTGGTGATAAACCCGCTGCCACCGACGGTCTCGCCCGCGCGCGGCATGCGCTCGCACGCCACCGAAAGGTCCATGTTCATGCTGCCGAACACCGCAACGATGCTGCGATCTGCCATGGAAACCTCCTCGTCTGCGGGCCTTATGCCCACCGTCGGCCGTCGATCGTGCACTCTCGCACCCCCTATAACTTTAGTTCACTTTGATGTGGACGCGCGCTTGAGCTTGCGCCAGCAGCAAGCATTCACAGGAGCAGGCAGCTACAATGAATACGTGCTGATTATTCTCGTCATTGGATGATGTTTTATGGAACAACTCTCGCAATCGGGCTCGCGCGGTCGACGCCGCACGGGCAACGAGCCGGCGCCGCACGAACGCGTGAAGAGCGAACGCCGTGCCAACGAGCCGCGACGCACCACGAGCCCCCATCGCGCTTCTGCCAACAACGCGGGCCGCGCCAACACTCCCGCCGCGGAGCAGACGCCTGCTCGCCCCAAGTCCCGCTACATCCCTGCACTCGACGGCCTGCGTACGCTCGCCGTCGTCGCGGTGGTGCTCTATCACCTTAACCTCACGTGGGCTCAGGGCGGCCTGCTCGGCGTCACGATCTTCTTTGTGCTTTCGGGCTATCTGATCACACGCCTGCTACTCAACGAAGTCGCTAAGACCGGCCGCATCGACCTCAAGAGCTTCTGGATCCGCCGCATCCGTCGCCTGGTCCCCGCCGTGGTAACCGTCGTGGTGGTGACCTGTGCGCTGTGCACCGTCTTCAACCACGTGATGCTCACCAAGATGCGCCCCGACATTCTGCCGTCACTGCTGTTCTTTAACAACTGGTGGCAGATTGCCCAAAACGTCTCGTACTTCAATGCTCTGGGCGACCCCTCGCCGCTCACGCACTTTTGGTCGCTTGCCATCGAGGAACAGTTCTACCTGATTTGGCCGCCACTGCTGTTTGCCATGGTATCCATGCATGTGAGCAAGCCCAACACGCGCCGCGTGGTTCTGGGCCTTGCCGTGGTATCTGCCCTAGCCATGATGGTGCTTTACAACCCTGCCGCCGATCCAAGCCGCGTGTACTACGGCACCGACACCCGTGTGTTCTCGCTGCTGCTGGGCGCCTGGATGGCCTTTATCCCCGATCGCGACCTGGCGCCGGTTCGTCTCGCCCATCGTTTGGGGCTCAATCGCCTGGCTGGCGCCGCCAAGCACGGCAAGAACGCCGAGAGCAAGCCTGGCGAGAAGGCCGACGAAGCAGCCGAGACCGCACCGGCACAGCCGAGCGCCCTCGTGCGTTTTTGGTCCTCGACCGCATCCATCGATGTGTTGGGCGTCGTGGGTCTGGTTGGCCTTGCCGCCATGGTCGCGCTCACCAACGGCTACACCGCCTTCCAGTATCGCGGAGGCACGCTGTTATGCTCCATCCTCACGCTCATGGTCATCGCGGCCTGCGTGCAGCCCCAGGGCATGGTCGCACGAGCCTTGGCCGCCGAGCCGCTCGTATGGATTGGCAAACGCTCCTACAGCATCTACCTGTGGCACTATCCGCTGCTGCTCCTCATGAACCCGGTCGCCAACATCAACGACACGCCCTGGTGGCAGTATATCTTGCAGGTACTTGTGGTGGTCGCCGTGGCAGAGTGCTGCTATCGCTTTATCGAGACGCCGTTTAGAAAGGGCGCCTTTGGGCGCACCGTATCCGAGTTCCGCGACGGCACCACCACGCCCGCCAACTGGGCACGCGCGCACGTCCCTGTCTGCGCAGCCTGCGCTGTCGTGTTGGTCGTTGCACTGGGCGGCCTGATCTTTGTGCCCGAGACGTCTGCGCTGAGCGGCGAGGGCGCCGAAGTTCTGAACAAGGAAACCAAGAACACCGCGCCCACCGACCAGCAGGCGGCCGACGACACCGACAAGGACAACGACGGCTTCCCCGATGGCTCCTACGATCTGCTTATGATCGGCGACTCCGTGTCGCTGCGTGCCGTGGACACCTTTGACGGTGTGTTCCCGCACAGCCATATCGATGCCGAAAAGGGCCGCCAGTTCGATGCGGGCCGCACGACATTTGAGGGCTATATCCAGCAGAACCTTGCCGGCAAGATCGTGGTCTTTGCACTGGGCACCAACGGCTTGGTAACCGACGACCAGATCGACGCCATCATGGCCGATGCAGGAGATAAGCGTATTGTGGTGTTTGTGAACACGCGCAGCCCGCAGCCGTGGGTTGGCTCTACCAACCAGGCCATCGCCAACGCCGCTACGCACTACAAGAACGTGCGCGTTATCGACTGGTACGGATACAGTGCCAACCGCAACGACCTGTTCGATGGCGATGGCACGCACCTATCGACCACTGGCGTGACTGAATATCTCAACTTGATTCACGATGCAGTCAAGAAGGACCTGCCCGTGCATCCCGAGGATCACGTCAATGATCCGCAGCCGGCGGCCGTCAAGTCTGCCACCGACGCACTCGTCAATGCGCTCGCTCTCAAGCCGCACAAGCTGGGCACCGACAAGTAACCTGCAGCGAACAACCCAAAATCACTCTTTTCGAGCCGGCCCCAAGAGGTCGTGAGCAAAAAACAGGCCGCAGCCCATCGCTGCGGCCTGTTCGGAAGCAAAAGTGGGCGTTAAGCGCTGTAGCCCATCGCCTGCAGAACAAACATGACGACCGTGAGCACCGTAATCACACCGATAGTCGCCCAAGTGAGCACATTCCACACGCGGCCGTTGCGGTTGGCACCCATAATGTGACGGTCGGCTGCGATAACCACCTGGAACACCAGAACCACGGGCAACAGCACACCATTGATGACCTGTGAGGTCATCATAATCTGGAACAGATCGACGCCGGGCATAAGCACCAGCACGGCAGAGATACCGATGATGGCCGTAATGATGCCGCGATAGACCGGGGCCTCGTCCCAGCTGCGGTCGGCACCGCGCTCCCAGCCAAATGCCTCGCAGATAGCGCTCGACGTAACGCCCGGCAGCACGCAGGCAGCCAAGAAGCTCGCTGCGACCAGGCCCGAGGCAAACAGCACCGTGGACCACTGGCCCGCGATGGGCTCCAGCGCGCGAGCGGCATCGGCGGCATCGCTAATCTGAATACCCGCCGGGAACAGCACCGTACCGGTCGTGATGATAATGAAGCCCGCAATGATATCAGCGGCGATCGAGCCGCTCACGGTGTCGATACGCTGGAGCACAATGTCGTCCTCGCCCGCATTCTTATCGACCACGTTGTTCTGAGCCAAGAAGATCATCCACGGTGCGATGGTGGTACCGATCGTTGCGACCACGAGCGACACGTAGCTGGGGTCGTTTTGAATATTGGGGACGACCAAGTCGACCGCGACCTCACCCCAGTTGGGGCCGGCCATAAACGCGGCGACGATGTAGGTCACGAACACGCAGCTTACCAGCAGCAAAATCTTCTCGATGCGCTGGAAACTACCCGACATGGTAAGCATCCACACCAGCAGCGCCACGAGCGGCACCGAGATGCTCGCCGGAACGCCAAACAGCGCAAGGCCACTCGCGATACCCGCGAACTCCGAGATGGTCACCGCCGTGTTGGCGATCAACAGCGCCGCCATGGCCAGCACGCTCTTGCGCACGCCAAAGCGCTCGCGAATGAGCGACGCCAGGCCCTTACCCGTGACGCATCCGCAGCGCGCCGCGGTCTCCTGCGTCACGATGAGCAGCACGGTCATGACGGGAAGCATCCAGAGCATCTTATAGCCATAGCTGGCGCCCGCGCTGGAATACGTGGCGATGCCGCCGGCGTCATTGCCCGAAAGCGCCGCCAGAAGACCGGGGCCCATGGCGCCAAAGATGGCCGCGATGGTCAGCTTTTGCTTGGTGCTCGGCTTTTGCTTCGTATTTTGCACGCGACCACCTACCCCATGACCGACATGGTGAGCAGCACCGCAGCAGCGCAGTACGCCACACACGAGATCATGACGGCGATGACGTTCATGGCGGTACCCGACGTATTGAGGTCGTGCTCATCGCGCCAGAACAGCACCATCAGGTAAATCACGGCGCTCATGTTGCCCACCAGGCAGATGATGGCCGCGATGTTAAAGCAGCCGGTAAAGAGCTGTTCCTCAAGCATAGGGGCATCGAGGAACGCGGCGGTGCGCACCAGCTGCGCACACAGGTAGGTCACGAGCGAAAGGATCAGGCCCATACCCGTGCTCTGGAAGAAGAATCCCAGGTACGGTTTGGGCTCGTCGTCGTGGCCGTCGTACTCCAAGAAGTAGTTCTTGACGAACGACACCATGCGCGAGGCAGCAAGCAGCACGAGCGGCATGGCGCACATGGGGAACACCACCAGATGCGCGGAGCCCAGCGCCGTCCCCAGCACCGTCGCCATAATGCACGAGGCGATGCCCCACACGACGACCCAGTACTGACGATGCACGAACCAGCTGAGCACGTTCGTCGAGTCGTCCGACGCGCTATCGCCCGAACCGACACCGGCGATCTGCAGGTCCTCCTGATGCTCCTCGGCGATAACGTCCATGGCGTCGTCGAAGGTCACGATACCCAGGATATGACGGTTCTCGTCGCAGACAGGGATGGCAACCAGGTCGTACTTGGTCATCTCGTCCGTCACGTCTTCCTGGTCCTCGTCGGGCGACACATAGACCAGATCGCGATAGGCGAGCTGGCCCAGCGTGGCGTCGCGGTCGGCCACGATCAGCGTGCGCAGCGAGAGCACGCCCGTCAGCATGCCGCTCGGATCCTCGGTATAGACGTAATAGACGCTCTCGAAGTCCTCATCGAGTTTGCGAATCGCCTCGATGGCATCGCCGACCGTCGCCGTGGCGGGCAGCGAGACAAACTCCGAGGTCATGATGCGGCCGGCGGTGTTGTCCTCATAGCCCAGCAGGTTACGAATCGCCTTCTCCTCCTTGACGCCCATCAGGCGCAGGAGCTTCTCGGCCTTCTCATAATCGAGCTCGTCGATCAGGTCGGCAGCGTCGTCCGGGTCCATCATGGCAAGCATCGACGATGCGTCGGTATCGGACAGGCCCTCGAGCATCTCGGTCATGAGCTCGTCATCATCGAACTCCGAGATGGCCTCGGCGGCCTGTGCCGTATCGAGCTGCGCGAACACCTGCGCGCGCAGGCGCGGGTCGAGCTGCTCGATGATGTCAGCGATGTCAGCAGGATGCAGCTCGCCAAGCGTCTTGTGCGACACCGAGAGCTGGATGTTCTTAGTCGAGCGATCGAGCAGGTCCATGTAAGACCAGGCGATAATGTCCTCGCTGAGCGGCTTGCCCAGGTGCTTCATAAAGCCCTCGACGACATGCTCGAGTGTGGGGCTGATCGCGCGCAGCAGACCGCGGGCGCCAACTTCGGCACCCAGCAGGCGCAGCTGATTTTCGCCCGACATGGAAAACTTGATGTCGTTTACGCGCACGACCTTCATGCCCTGCGTGTCGACAATTTGCTTATTGAGAACGTCGCGCGCCAGCAACAGCTCGGTCGGCTGCAGGTACGAAAAACGGATTTCGGTGGCCGACGTCTTAAGGTGTACACCCGTCTCGTCGATACGGTCGACCCATTTGCGCCAACTGATCATAAACGGCGTCTTGCCGGGACCACGGAACGCGAGCGACGTCACGTGCGGAAAAACTTCGCCGGTTGCAATGCCAAAATCGTTAACCACGCCGAGCTTTTCGCCGTCGACGTCCAAGACCGGCAATTTGAGCATCTCACTCAGATAATTCAATGGTGCTCCCCATCATTATTCCTGCGGACCGCGCGACCATGCCGGCACGCAATCCGTGGACTTTTAGATATGTATACGCATGCGCGGGCGGCACGCCGCTCGGCGCTCACACCCCGTGCACGCGCAGAAAGCACCTGCATGGGGTCATCGACTGTATGGTCGAGGTTTGGATTTCACCTGTAACCTTTCTCTTGACCCTCATTAACCGCAGTAACTATAGCATCAGCATCGCGCTGCGGCACCGAATTTATGCGCTGCACATTGCAGGCATACCAAACACTGACGTATCCGTGACATAGAGCCGGATGGGTGTGGTGGGACAAAGCGATTAAGACCGCCCTAAACGACCAGTCGTTTAAGCACGTCCCCAATGACTACTCTGTGGTGTCGTCGTCCTCGGGGAGTTGGGGGAACACGGCGTTTTTGGGCATGGAAACCTTGGTGAGCGAGGTGAGCTTTTTGCTCAATGCCGTGTCCGTCTTGACCAGGTCGCTGAGCGTCACGATCTTGTAGCCATCGGCGACTAGGCCATCGATAATCTGCGGCAGCGCCTCGAGCGTCTGCTCGGCGCACTCATCGCTATCGGTGAGCAGCACAATATTGCCCGGCGTCATCGAGTCGAGCACGGTCGACACTTGCTCGTCGGCGCCGTTGAGCAGCCAGTCGCCCGAATCGATATTCCACGAAACCACGGCGGACACCAGGTCCATCGAGTCGATCCAGTTTTGCTCGTCAAACGCGGCGTAGGGGGCACGCAGCAACATCGTCTCGACGCCGGTCGCCGACTTAATCGCCTCGGTGCCCTTCGTGATCTGCTTGCGTACCGTCTCGCGATCCTCGCCCTTGAGCGAATCATCGCTGTAGCTGTTGGAGCCGATCTCGCACCCGGCATCGGCAATCGCTTTGGCAGTAGCGGGCGAGGCTTCCGCGGCATCGCCCGAAAGGAAGAACGTCGCCGTGACGCCCTTTTCCTTGAGCACCTGCAAGATCTGCTTGGTCGCGCCGCTCGGACCCTCGTCAAATGTCAGGGCCACGTACTTTTCGTTGCCCCTGGGCGCTACGCTTGCGCACTCGACTACGCAGTCGGTGGCGGGCACGACCTCGCCGCGGTCCTGCGTCTTGCCCGACTGCTCGCCGACCCATACCTCGGAGCGGCCCTGAACACCCCAGGTTTTGACATACTCAATGGCACCCGTGCCCTCGACCTTAAGCTTTGGCTCGATGGTCGTGGCCTGGACCTCGTGCTTTTCATACACGTTGCGGCCATCCTTGACCGTCACCTTCTCGTCACCCGCAAGCTCGCGACTATCCCATTTGCCTTGCTTCACGCGCTTGCCGTCGACCTTCACCGACAGCTTTTCGCCGCCATGGCGCTTGAGCACGCTGTCGTCGACGGCCAGCAGGTCGCCGGCATCGTACGTTTCGGTCAGGCTTTGATCGTCGATAAGATTCTGCAACGTAGAGCCCACGCGCACCGCGGTCTTTTGCCCGTTGAGCTCCACGTCCACGCTGCGGTTGACGTAGCCCACGACGGCAGCGATAAAAAGCACGAGCGCGCAACCCACGGCGATGAGCGCATAGGGCAGGCGGGACGGTCGGCGCGGCGAGCGCCCGTTGCCGATGCGCGCGCTGCGATCGCTAAACCCACGGCTATGGTTGAGGTACATCGCGCCGGGCTTACGGCGACGTCGACGCTGACCGCTGGGCAGCTGCCCCAGGTCGCGGCGCGCCGTCGGACGCGCACCCGAGGGCCCGTTTAAGTTAGATCCGTTTTGGCGCATGTGCCCTCCCCCATAAACACAGCGAGCCGGAGCAACATGTCTCCGGCTCGCCTCCCATCATTTGGTACGTCGCTATTTGCTAGCTTTTGACGAGCCCCCGCTCGCCTTTTGATATTCGTCCTTAAAGGCCTTGAACATACCGCGCGTCTTGCCGAGCTGCTTGCCCAGTGCGCGGCTGCCCTTGTCCACGGCGACCGATCCCTTGTCATCGAGCACCTTGGCGCCCTTCTTGACCTTATCGCCCACCACGACACTGGCCTCGGCAGCCTTGGCGGCCGCGCCGCCCGAATACCCGAGCCCCTTGACCTCGTCCGAGACAATCATCGCGCCGTTCTCGTAGCCGCGCAGCATCGTCGGCGGCACCTGCGTGTCGCCCACCAACATGCTCGATGCGGCGCTGGCGGTCACATAGAACGTCTGCACAATGCCCGAACGCGGCTTGAACTCAACGTCCGAGCAATAGCCCACGACGTCGCCCGATTCCGTGCGCACGTCCATGCCAACCCAGATGATGCAATCGTCCAGGTTGATATCGAGGCGCTTGGCCGCGGCGGCATCGTAGGTGCCCTTGACGTCGTCGACCGCGACAGCGCCCTCATAGACGCCGATGGCATCGAGCGCCACAAAGCGGTCGGGGCGCTCGATCATGCCCGCGATATCGGACTGGCGGACCATAAAGCCCACCACGCGCGTGCCGCCCGGGGTAAAGACGGGAAAGTGAATCTTGCCGAGCTTTTTAGGGCTGCGCGGCGTGCCGTCCTTTTTGGTGCGCTTGTCTTCGGCAGGCTTACGGTAAACCTTGACGCCGACAAAATCCCCTGCGCGCATTATGCCTCGGTCGAGGGCTCCGTGGCCTCGGTGCCGGCCTCGGTGACGTTCTCGACCACGACGTCGGCAGCGGGCGTCACGTTGCCGCCCGAGATGGCGTCGTTGAGCTGCTCGCGAAGCTGGTCCATGCGCTCGCGGGCCAGGTCGACCTTGGCGCGCAGGTCATCGGTCTTGGCGTCGACCATCGGACCAAAGTCGTTGACCGCGGCACGAGCCTCCTCGGCACTGTGCTCGTAGGTGTCACGCATGTTGTCCCAGGCGTCGTTGGCGATATCGGCGGCCATGGCGCGGGTCTCGGCACCCGAGCGCGGGGCCAGAGCAACGCCGATGATAGCGCCGGCGGCAGCACCAAAGAGCGCACCGGAGACAAAGCTGAAAGTCTTTCCCATGATCATTCCTCTCCTGCGGGCACCTCGATGCCCACCGTTTGAATGCTGTCCATTATACCCGCAGCGCAACACTTGCCGTCGTGCTCATCTGCGTACGGTAAAAGCGCAGGTACATGATGGTGATAAGCGAGTGAGCCTACTCCTGCGGCATAGCCGGCATGGCGACCGTGGCGGCCGGGTTCTCGCCGGCGCCATCGACGAGCGGCAGGTTGCCCTCATGCGCCGAGCCGGACGGGGCCGTTGCCGCACCGCCAAAGACGGCCGCGGGGGCCTCGTGGTTCTCGGCGACCGCACCCTCGGTATCGATTGGCATCTGCGGCTCGTCGTCAAAGCTCGGGACGCCTTGGGGCTCCGCAGACTCGGGCTCAGCAGGCGCCTCGGCAACGGGCTCAGTGTCGGCGTCGGCAGGAGCATCGCCCTCGGGCGCATCCTCGGCCACGTCCTCGCCGTTCGCAGCGGCAACGGCCTCGTGCGGGTCCTTGCCCTCGGCCTCGGCGCGCATGCCCAGCACCAGGTTGCGCAGGCCAGCGACCGTGCCTTCCACGTCGGGGGCCGGCTGGTCGGCGTGCAGGTACGCCCAGTCCATCATAAAGGTCGCCGACGACAGCGCGCCAATGGCCAATGCGTCATCGGGACACGAAAGCTCAACCTCAAAGACACGCTCGTCATGCTCGCTCACGCGCGTGCGACCGCACGAGATGCTGCCGGCAAGACCGGTCTCGTTCATGAGCTCGACCGTCACGTGCTCCAGCAGGTGGCAAAGCTCGGTCTGGCCCATGCAGTCCTGGAACTCGCGACCCGAATCGCCCAGGCACAGGTGCTTGGCAATCGCGGGCACCAGGTAGTACACGCGCGCCGTAGCCTCGATATCCTCCGAGGTCATGAGCGGCATGCCGGGGTTCACCAGCACGTGCGCGCAAATCTTGTCCTCGCTGACGGTGACCTTAAGGATGCTGAACAGGCCTGCCATAACTCTCCCCTACTCTTCCTTGCCCTACTCGTCGCCGTCGTGCGGGTCCGCAGAACCCGCGCCCGACGCCGCCGGCTTCTCTGCCGAGGACTCGGAATCCTTCTTATCGGTTTCGGCCGGAGCGATCACGCGAATGAGCGAGATGCGCTGGCCACGCATCGACTGTACCTTGAACTTGTACCCTGCGACCTCAAACACCTCTCCGATGTCGGGCACCGAGTCGCAAAGCTCCAAAATCCAGCCGGCGATGGTCTCATAATCATCGCTTTCCTCGAGCGGCCAACCAAGCTCAATCGCGTCATCGCACGAAAAACGCCCATCGACGAGCCACTCGCGGCGCGAAAGGCGCGTGAGGTACTTGTTGTCGGGGTCGAACTCGTCCTCGATTTCGCCGACGATCTCCTCGACGATGTCCTCGATGGTGATGATGCCGGCCGTGCCGCCGTACTCGTCCACGACGACCACGATCTGGTCGTGCGAGGTCTGCATCTCGGACAGCAGCGGCAGGATGTCCTTGGTATCGGGCACAAAGGTGGCGTCGCGCAAAAAGCCGGCGATGGGCTGGTCGCCCTTGCCGTCGAGCGCAGGCTGGATCAGGTCCTTGATGTGCGCAATGCCCGCGACATTGTCGGGGTCCTCGTGATAGACGGGGATGCGGCTGAAGCCGGTCTGGCGCATGGTGGACAGCACGTCGGCGACCGTCTCGTCGTCCTCGCACATGGTGGTGTCCACGCGCGGGACCATGACCTCGCGAGCCACGGTGTCGCCCAGGTCGAAGATCTCGTGGATCATGCGCTTTTCCTCGTCGAGCAGGTCGTCCTGCTCCGAGACCATGTACTTAATCTCTTCCTCCGAGACGTTCTGGCGGTCGTCGGCGCTCTTGATGCGCAGGATGCGGGCCAGGCCATCGGAGCAGGCACCGGTCAGCCACACGAGCGGGCGGGCGATCTTTTGGAACACCGAAAGCGGCCCCACGACTTGCTTGGACACGCCCTCGGCATTGGCCAGACCAATGCGCTTGGGCACGAGCTCGCCGATCACGATGGACACGAAGGCGACGGCGACGGTGATGATGACCGGCGCCAGGCCGCGCGCGATGGCAGAGAGCGGCGCGATGCCAAAGCTCATGAGCCACGTGGCAAGCGGGTCGGACAGGCTCGTCGAGGCGACGGCGGACGAGGCGAAGCCCACGAGCGTGATGGCGACCTGGATGGTGGCCAACAGCTGATCGGAGTCGGCGGCAAGCTGGACGGCGCGCTCGGCGCGCTTATCGCCCTCCTCGGCATCGTGCTCCAACACGGCGCGCTTAGCCGTGGTGAGAGCCATCTCGGACATGGAGAAGTAGCCGTTGATAAGCGTCAGGACGAGGGTAGTGATAAGGGAGATGGTTATGTCCATCGGGAGTTTCTCGAACCTCCAAGATTCGGGACGTTAGGGTAAAACGTTGATGGCGGATACGGCAATTGCGCCGGTCGCCCGTGCGAGCGGGGCCGTGGGCGTGGTCGCTAGATTACGAAGAGGATCACCGCCATGAACTGGAAGATACTGCCGGCGAGCACCCACAGGTGAAACACACTGTGCAGGTAGCGCACGTTTTTGGCGATGTAGAACGGCACGCCCACGGTATAGCACACGCCGCCGACGGCAAGCAGGGCAAGTGCCACGGGGTTGAGCAGCGCCACAAGTTCGGGCAGCTTAAAGACAACGAGCCAGCCCATCAGCAGGTAGACCAAGCCGCTTACCCAGTGCGGCTGACGCTCGCGCATAAAGCACTCGAGGGCGATGCCGATAATGGCGATGGCCCACACGGCAAAGAACAGCATAGGACCGCCGTCGTTTGCAAGCGTGATGAGGCAAAACGGCGTATAGCTGCCGGCTATGAGCAGGTAGATGCAGCTGTGGTCGATGATGCGAAACACGCGCTTGGCGCCCGCGGGCTGAATCGCGTGGTAGAGCGTGGAAGCTAGGTATTCAAGAATAATGCTGACACCATAGACAATCGCCGCGGCCATGTGGGCCGGGCCTCCGCCGCGCAGGGCAGCGAATACGATCAGGAGCACCAGGCCGGCGATACCCAGCAGGCAGCCGACACCATGGGTGACGGAGTTCATGATCTCCTCGCCCACCGTGTAGTGTGGAACGGCCGCGGTCTTGGGTCGCGGCTTAGAACTGTCGCTCGAATCGGACATGCCGGTTACATCCTCCAACGTAAAGAGTTCTCAACACTATATCAAAGCGTCTGGATACGTGCGAAATTTGCACCATATGTGACCCTTTGTTTACCCATTCTTTGCTTGTTGACGCATCAACGGCGAACGTCCATAATGCGCTTGCATTAAATGTTGATGTATTAACATCTTATAGGAGAATACTGCATGGCTCAAAACGCACGTTCCCATCGAAAGCTCAAGATAGCCGGCATCGTTGCACTGGCGGTTGTCGTTGCGCTGCTCGGATTTGCCGGCAATTTTTTGTTTGACTTTGCCCTGAACCCCCAAGCGCCGTACACCATGAAGATGATGCAGGATAGCAAGAACGACAAAGAAGGTGAGCAGCCGGATGCCGAGGACACCGAGGCGCGGGCGTGGTTTAAAGCGAATCGCGAGAGCAGCAGCCTCACCGCAGATGACGGAACCGAGCTTGCCGCTTGGTATTTTGCCGCGTCGGAGAGCACGCACGACTACGCCGTCTGCCTGCATGGATATACCAACGAGCCCATCGGTATGGCCCGATACGCCAAACGATTCCATGACCGCGGCATGAACGTACTCGCACCCGCCGCCCGCGCCCACGAGCGCTCCGGCGGCGACTATATCGGCATGGGCTGGCCCGAGCGCCTCGACATCGCCGCATGGATCGAGCGAATCGTTCAGGCTGACCCCGAGGCGCGCATCCTGGTCTTTGGCGAGTCGATGGGTGCGGCAACCGCCATGAACGTCGCGGGGGAATCTCTGCCCGCAAACGTGAAATGCATTATCGAGGACTGCGGTTATACGAGTGTTTGGGACGAGTTTTCTCTGCAGCTCAAAGACGTGTTCGGTCTGCCCAGCTTTCCCTTGCTCGATGTAGCAAACTTGGCGTGCAACGTGCGCGCGGGCTACGACTTTCATAAGGCGAGCAGTGTGGAGCAACTCAAACACGCGACGGTTCCCATGTTGTTTATCCACGGCGACCAGGACACCTTTGTGCCGTACGACATGCTCGACCAAAACTACGACGCGTGCGCCAGCAAGGTCAAGCAAAAGCTCACCATCCATGGCGCCACCCACGCCAAGAGTGCGCAAGTTGACCCCGAGCTCTACTGGAACACGGTCAACAACTTCCTCGACGAGTATTTTTAGGCAAAAAGCAACGTCTGGAGCTTTATCTGACCCCCTATTTTCGGAAGTATGCGGCAAAATCTGGAACTGCCGACCAGACCGCAGTTTTACCAACAATTTATCAGGGGTTTTGTTGCCAAAAAATGTCGTGTGCTCGGCGATCTCGAAATTTGCCGCATACTTCCGAAAAGCCGCCCGTGGACACTGTGCTCACGGGCGGCTTTTGCTAACGTTGCGCTACAAAAGCGCTTGATATGTCCAATAGACAGGTGCTACTTGACCTCGATGAGCTCGTACTCGCTCGTGCCCAGGCCAATCTTCTCGGCGTGCGCGATGCACACGCGCCAGTCGGTGTCGGGATGCGTGATGCAGAAGGGATCCTTGGCCTGCTCGCCCTCCAGATGCTCGTGGTTGTGCTCCATCTTGGCCGCGCTATCGGTGAGCTCGGTGTTGGGCAGCGGCTCGGATGCCATGACGGCATCGGCGCAGGCCTGGTCGATGGCGACCGGGTCGAAGCTCGCGAACATGCCGATATCGTTGACGATAGGTGTGTCGTTTTCGGGATGGCAATCGCAGTTGGGGCTGATATCCATAGCCAGCGAAATGTGGAAGCTGGGACGATCCTGGACAACGGCTTTGGTGTACTCGGCGATCTTACAGTTGAGCACGTCGGCCGCGGCCTCATAGCCGGGCTTGATGGCGTCCTGGTTGCATGCCGCAATGCAGCGTCCGCAGCCCACGCAGCGATCGTGGTCGATGGCAGCCACGTGCACCGTGCGAGTGTTGCCGTTGGCAAGCTCGCGCTCGCGGGTATCGTCAAACGAGATGGCGTTGTGCGCGCAGATCTTTTCGCAGGCACGGCAGCCAACGCAGTGCTCGGTCGCGACGTTCGGCTTGCCGGCGGCATGCTGCTCCATCTTGCCGGCGCGACTGCCGCCGCCCATGCCCAGGTTCTTCATGGCGCCGCCAAAGCCGGCCTGCTCATGACCCTTAAAGTGGGTGAGGCTAATCACGATATCGGCATCCATGAGCGCCTGACCGATCTTGGCCTCGCGCACGTACTCGCCGCCCTCGACCGGGACGAGCGCCTCGTCGGTACCCTTGAGGCCGTCGGCGATGATAATCTGGCAACCCGTGGCATACGGGGTAAAGCCGTTCTGGTAGGCAGTGTCGATGTGCTCGAGCGCGTTTTTGCGGCTACCGACATAGAGCGTATTGCAGTCGGTGAGGAAGGGCTTGCCGCCCAGCTCCTTCACCACGTCCGCGACGGCGCGGGCGTAGTTGGGGCGCAAAAAGCTCAGGTTGCCCAGCTCGCCAAAGTGAATCTTGATGGCGACGAACTTGTTCTCAAAGTCGATCTGCTCAATACCGGCGTGACGTATGAGGCGCTTGAGCTTGTCGAGCTGGCTCTCGCGAGCATGCGTGCGCAGGTTGGTGAAGTACACCTTAGCGGGTGCTGCGGGTGCAGTTGCGGTCATAGATATATCCCCTCGGTCTATATGGCGTTACAGACATAGAGGATGGTACCAGTTAAAGCAGAGTTAAAGTCAAGTACGGAACCTAGTCATTGGGGACAGACTTAAATGACTGAAACCACTCATTGGGGACGGACTTAAATGAGTGCCTCGCCACCTGGCAGCTAGGGACGTTCCTTTCCTGCCGGCAGCTGGGGACAGTCCTTGCCAGCACGGCCGGCGAACCGGCGAATCGGCAAAGACTGTCCCCGATGACTACTCCTGCACCTTGAGGGCTTCGGCCAGACTGACGCGCTTGATGGAGCGCGTGTGCAGCAGCGCCACGACCAGGTAGGTCGCAAAGCCGATTCCTGCGCACGCCGCCATGGACCAAGCGGGCACGTAGATCTCGATATTGCCGTTATAGGCGAGCAGCATCGAGCGGAAGATGGCCGTGAGCGAGCCAATAATGACCGGCAGGCTCAGCACGAGTGACGCCGCAACGCACAACGTGATCGAGCGGATGTACAGATGCGAAATCTCGCTATCGCGATAGCCAAAGACTTTCATATAGCTGATCGAACGGGCGCTGTGGTCGATCACAGCCTTGGTCAGCAGGTACATAAACAGCAAGAAGATGAACACCGCAAGCCCAACCATCATTCCGATCATTTTGCTCATCATGCCGATGAATTGGTCGCCCACGGCCCGCATGTCGTCGGGCGTGGTGTCGCCGGCAAAGTAACGAGCATCGAGGTCGAGCTTCTCGTCGCTCACATAGCCGTTAAAGTAGGTGGCGTCATTGCCGAACAGCTCGTTAAAGTCGTCGATGCTCATATAGATATTCATGTCCGACTTTGAGCCCCAGGTGGCGTCCTTGCCCGTGTACTCCAGCGAATAGTCCTTGCCCTCGTACTTGTCGCTGAGCGTGACCTTCTGACCCTCGCTCCAGCCAAACTTGTCGAGCAAGCCACCGCCAAAGACGACGCGTCCGTCGCCGACGTCCAGCCCTTTCCAGTAGCGCGAATCGGGCGAGATGCCGTAGATGGAAATCGTCTCCTCGCCATTTCCGTCGCCGCGGTCGTATTGCAGCTGGTAGACGGCGTATTTCTCGGCCTGTGCGATTGCGCCCGCGCCGTTATCGGTCGTATTGACCGGGTGGATATCGTCGTTGTCAGTGTCGATCTTAGAGGCCTTGTCGATCAGGTCGATAGCCTCATCGTGGTCGCAGCCGAGAGCATCGGCAAGGTCATCGAGGCGCGCATAAAGCGCATCCTTCTTGTCCTGGACCTTGGCGAGCGCGTCCTGCGCCGCGGCCAGGCTCTCGGCAGACGGGGATGCGGTCGCGGCATCGGCTGCCGCCTGCGCCGCATCGGCCGCGTCGTCGAGCTCGTCATCGGCATCTTGGGCGGCAGAAAGCAGCGCGCCGTCAACCGACTGCAAGCACTCGAGTGCCGACCACTGCTCGCGCTCCTCGGCAGTGCCCTCGAGCTCCAGCGGAGCCTTGAGCGTGTACTGGTGCTCGGCGACCAGGCTCGTCTCGAGGTTGTCCGCGTAGTGCGTCATCGTGGGCAGAATCGCCAGGCCAAAGAGCAGCAGCAGCGAGGCAAACGCAATGCCCACGAAGAGCGTGGCGAAGTTGCCCAGGTTGCGCAGGAAGATACGCAGGCGGAAGCGCGAGACAAAGCCCATGCGCTCCGGCAGCTGCAGGCCGCGCTTGGTGCCAGACTTGCCGCTCGCCTCGTGGCGAAGAAACTGCAACGGCGTCTTGCCCATCTTGCGAAGCAGACCCACCAGCGTGATGAGGATGAGCGCAGCGGCGGGAACCACGGCGCACTTCACAAAGATCTCCCAGCTCCAGTACACCTGGAAGGGCGGCAGGCTGTACGAGCCGTAATAGAGGCTGCGCATGGGCTCGGTAAAGAACACGACGCCGAGCGCAGTGCCCAAAAGCGCCGCGACCACGCCCACGATGGCGGGAAGCGCAAGGTAGTGCAGCACGATCTCGCGTCGACGATAGCCGCTGGCGAGCAGCGTGCCGATGATGGCGCTCTCCTCCTCGATGGTAGCGTCGGTAAGGACCACAAAGACGAACGCCATGATCACGATGATGATGTCGAGCAGCGTCATCCACATCATGGAGTCGCCGTCTACGTCGTCGCGCGCGTAGCCAATGCCCTGGTTGGAATCGGCGTCGATGAGGTCATCCACGCGTGCATCGGCATCGGTGAGCGCCTCCACCATATCCTGCTCCGCATCGACGCGATCCGCGGTGGAGAGATCGCGATCGGTAAAGGTAAAGGAGTAGGTGTAGGCAGGCGCGCCGCCGGCGTCCTTAAGCGCGGCAAAGCCGGCGTCGGTGACCACGGCCACACCGTACGTGATGGTGTTCACCGTAAAGTCCGAATTGTTGAGGAACAGCGCCTGGCTATCGGGCTGGGTCATGATGCCGCAGATGGTGTAGGTGCGACCCTCGAGCTCGACTTTATCGCCCACGGACAGGTTGTTATTGGTGGCGAAGACACGGTCGATTGCCACCTCATCGTCCGCCTTAGGCTGCCTGCCTTCGCAGTAGGACGCGATATCGACCTTGGTGCGGTGCGCATAGGTGCGCAGCGTGCGCTTGGTTCCATCGTCGCCGGCGGTCTTTTTGATGATGGCATCGATGGAGAAATTCTTGTAGAGCGTGACGCCGCCGACGTCGTCTGCCGCGTCCTCGGCTGCCTTGAGCTGGTCTTTGGTGGCCTCGAAGGAGGTGGTCACGCGGCCGTCCTCGATCGCGTACGCATCGCGCATGTCGTCGATAAGGCAGCCGATGGAATGCGCCGCGAGCAAAAAGCCCGATGTAAGGGCAATGCTTCCGCACATAAGCAAAAAGATGCCCAGGTACTTACCGATATTGCGGCGCAGCTCGCGCGGGAGACGTTTTGCGAGAGGTGTCATGGCGCCGCCTACCAATCGAGCTCGGCGGCCGCGACGGGCGACTCGTTGAGCTCATCCTCGACGATGCGCCCGTCGCGCAGGCGCAGCACGCGATTGGCCATGCGGGCGATGGCGGCGTTGTGTGTGACGATGATGATGGTGCATCCGTACTCGTGATTGACATCCTCCATGAGCTGCAAGATTTCCTTGGACGTCTTATAGTCGAGCGCACCGGTGGGCTCGTCGCACAGCAGCAGACCCGGGTTTTTGACGAGCGCGCGGCCGATGGCACAGCGTTGCTGCTGACCACCCGAAACCTGGCGCGGGAACTTGTTGCGGTGCTCGTAGAGGCCCAGCGAGCGTAGCAGGTCGTCAATGTTGAGCGGCTTTTTGGACAGGTATGCCGTGACCTCGATGTTTTCCTTGATGGTGAGGTCGGGCACCAGGTTGTAGAACTGGAAGATAAAGCCCAGCTCACGGCGGCGATACTCGCCCAGGTCGGCAGGCTTGAGCACCGTGAGGTCGCAGCCGTCCACCATGATGGAGCCGCCGTCGGCATCCTCCAGGCCGCCGATCAAGTTGAGAAAGGTCGACTTGCCCGAGCCCGAGGGCCCCAGCATGACGCAGATCTCGCCGCGGTTGATGGACGCGTCGATGCCATCGAGTACCGTCAGGCGCGCATCACCGTCGCCGTAGTGTTTCTTGAGATCCTTAACCTGGACGTAGGCTTCCTGCGTTGCCATGGTATCCCCCATTGTTAGCCTCGTACTACTTTATAAGCGTAATAGTAAACCTTGGCGAACTATTTTTGGAGCGAGGCCTGGAATTTATTTCAGACTAGTCATTGGGGACGTTCTTAAATGACTAGCCGCTAGGGACACTCTTTCGCCACCCGGCACTTGGGGACGTTCCTTATCTGCCGGTAGCTGGGGACAGTCCTTGCCAGCCCGGCCGGCGAGCCGATGAATCGGCAAAGACTGTCCCCGATGACTAGTCGTTTAAGAACGTCCCCAGTGACTAGGTGGCTAGGCGCGGGATTTGGTGCGCGAGAGTGCGAGGCCTACGGCGGCGATGGCCGCGGCAAAGAGCACCGTGACACCCAGATCGCAGGCGATGTCGCCCAGCACGGTGGACGTCAGGTCCGCGGCGAGCGCCTTGCCGATCGCGTCGTTCACCCAAAACGTCGGCACAAAATGCGCCGCGGTCTGCACGGCCGAGCCCATGAGCGACAGCGGCATCCAGGCGCCACCCAAAAACGTCATGAGCATGCCAAGCAGGTTGCCCACACCGTTGAGCAGCTCCTCGCGCGCGCCCAGACTCGAAAGCGCAAAGCCAACGGCCAGCGGCGTGCACGCAAGGGCAAACGTCGCCGCCAACGCCAGGCACACGCGACCCACGCCGACCTCGGCGACCGCGCCGGCAAAGCCCACGACGCCCATCATGCTCGACACAAACCAGATGCAGACGGTAAGCACGGCGGCGGCCGCAAACACGGCGAGCGAACGCCGGCGCTCGGAGATTGGGCCGGCCTCCATGCGGCGCACGCGCTCGGGCTCGCTCATGCCCGAGAACACCAGCCCTACCGACACGATGACCGACGAGATAATCGCGTACGCGCCAAAGTTGAAGTACGACTTGAGCGTGGCGGCGGCCGTCGAGTCGACCTTGATCTGCTCGATCTCGACCTCGGCGCGCTTGGCGGCAGCATGCTCGGCAGCCTTGGCAACGTCGCCGTTAGAAGCAGCGGACTCTAGGGCCGCCGCAGCGCCCGCGAGCGAGATCCAGCGTGAGGCCTCGGCAGACGAAAGCGCCGCCGCCATGGTGCCGGAGCCGTAGGTCACATTGAGCTTGGGCAGGGCCTCCCCCGCACGGGCGGCGGCAACAAGATCGTCCTCAAACCCCTCCGGGATAAAGAACACGCAGTCGGCGCTGCCCTTGGCGCTGTTGCTCTTGGAGAGCGCGTCCGCAAGGTCGTACGTGTCATCGCCGACGCCCGTGACCAGGTCAAAACGCGACCCCAGATGCTTGGTAAGCGCACGCGAAAGGTCGCTGTCGTCGCGGTCGACCACGATCACGTTGGCGTCGTAGGGCTTGTACTCGGTGAGCTGCGACGAGTTCCAGCTCACCGAGGCCGCGATGAATACGCCCATGAGCGAGATGAACACCGTATAGATGAGCAGGTAGAACGGGTGCGCGAACGCCACGCGAAGCGCAGTCTTAAAGGTGCTCATAGCGGCTCCTTCCAAAGATCAGCGTAGCGGCGGCGACAAACACCAGGGCCATCAGGACGAGCGCGCCGGCGCGGACGGCAAAGGAGCCCAGGTCCTCAAAGAAATACAGGCGGTTGAACATGTCGCAGATGAGCTTGACAGGGTTGAACCAGCACTCGGCCGGGCAGGCGCGGGCGACGTCGTCGGCAAGCGCCATCGCCGGCTCGCCGTAGAGGCCGGCGAACAGGGCGCACGTGGTAGCAAAGCCCGTGAGGATGCCCGACTTGGACGCCTTGCCGCCCTTAACGGAAGGCGTGCCCACAAAGAGCCCCAGGCCCGTGGCGGCAAGCGCGGAAGCGGCGGCGCCCACCAAACACAGTCCCTCGCGCCCGCCAAAGTCGACGCCCGCGACCAGGCGCACGTAGCCGATCGTGATTGTCATCGAGGCGAAGGAGACCAGCCACGAACCGACAAAAATGCCAGCCAGCGACGCCGTCTTGGAAAGGCCGCCCACGCAGCGGCGTGCGCCAAGGCCCGACAGATTGGGCTGCAGATCGACGACGCTCAAGGCGGCAAACTCGGCAGACATCATCGCGACCAGGCCAAAAAGCGCGTAATAGTAGATGACCGTGCCATCGGGCGTAGCGCGCGTCAGGCTTACGCGGCGGGTGTCGCCCTCGAGCGACAGGGCGCGCGCAACCGCCTCGGGGTCGGCGAGCGCCGCCGGGTTGTCCTGGGCAATCTGGGACATGAGCTCGGCATTTTGCGTATACGAGCTCGCCACCGTCTCAAGGATGCTGCGGTCGGTGAGCACCGACGACGCACGAGAGCTGTCATAGCTCGAAAGCAACGTGAGTTTGGGCGTGCCCACATCGTCGACCGTATAGATGCCCGCGACCTCGCCGGCCTTGAGCGCACGGTTCGCATCGGCTGCGTCGTCGCACTCGTGGATCTCGAGCAGTTGGTCGTCGCCTTCCTTGGCAAGCGACGTCGCCACGTCCTTAAAGGTCGAAGCGTCCCAGGCCTCGTCCGTCACGATGGCAACCGGCACCGGATCGATCTTGCCGTCGGAGCTGAGGTTCGCAAACATAAACATGAACATCGTGGAAAGCGCGACGGGAAAGACCGCGCCCCAAACCCACGTGCTCGGCCGGCGCAGCAGCGTCCTGACCGTGGTGATGATGGTGTTGAACATGACTGCCCCCTAGTCGCGCAGCTCGCGGCCGGTGATCTCGAGGAACACGTCGTTGAGGGTCGGCGGCTCGCTCCACACGCGGCCGAGTGCCACGTCGGCGGCACGCAGCGTGTCGAGGATGTCGACCAGATTGTGCGGGCTCGCTTCGCAGGTACAGACGAGCTCGCCGCCGGACAGCTCAACCGAAAGCACGTGCTCGAGGGCGCGCAGCCGCTCGACCGTGGCGGTCTCGACGGCGCCGACCTCGACCGTCACGCGCTCGCCCATCTGAATCATGCGCTTGAGCTCGTCGTTGGTGCCCTGCGCCAGCACGCGGCCGCCGTCCATGATCATGATGCGGCTGCAAATCTGCTCGACTTCCTCCATGTAATGGCTGGTATACACCACCGTGGCGCCCTCGTCGCGCAGGCGGCAGATACCCTCCAGGATGGCGTTGCGGCTCTGCGGGTCGACCGCCACCGTGGGCTCGTCAAAAAAGATGAGCTCGGGCTTGTGCGCGATGCCGCAGGCAATGTTGAGACGACGCGCCAGGCCGCCCGAGAGCTTGCCGGGGCGGAACTTGGCAAAGTCGCCCAGCCCGACAAAGTCGATCGCCTCGTCCACCAGCGCGCGACGGCGCTTGCGGTCGCTAACGTAAAGGCTGCAGAAATAGTCGATGTTCTCGCGCACGGTGAGTTCGTCGAACACCGCAACTTGCTGCGGGACCACGCCGATGCGACGCTTGAGGTCGTAGCGGGCGGGCGTCATGGGCTCGCCGAACAGCTCGATGGTGCCTTTGTCGTAGGCAAGCAGCTGCAGAATACAGTTGATGGACGTGGTCTTGCCCGAGCCGTTGGGGCCCAGCAGGCCAAAGATCTCGCCGGGGGCGATGTTCAGGTTAAAGTGGTCGAGCGCGATAAGATCGTCGTAGCGCTTGACGAGGTTTTCGACGTGGACGATGTCTGTCATGAGGCGGCCCTTCTGTTGATTGCGGCCCGGTACGATTGCATCATCGCAGGAGCCGCCGGCGCGCACCAGTGAGCTTTGTCACGAGTGCGAGGGTCTTGGTCGTGCGGCACGCTGACGCCCCCGCTTTGTCGCGCGGGAGGAATGTCACGGTTGCGCAGGCGGTCCCTCCACCACACGCAGCTTCGCGTACAATACCCGTATGAACAGGCTTTTCGACAAATCGATCGTGCTGGCGTGCTGTATTGCGGCCGCCATGGGTCTTGCTGTGGACGCTCGCCTGGTCGCGGCGTTTTGCCTTGGCGTTATTGCCACCTCGCTGGCCGAGGTCGCACAGGGAAACCGCGCCCGCCGTGCAAGCGAGGCCGCGAGCTACGCCTGCATCATCGCGGCTGTCTTCGTGCCGCCGTTTGTGCCGTTTGCGCCTCTCGCTCTCTATGACATCGCGCGACGCGTTCGCCGTGAACGAATCTGGCCCGCGCTGGCGATTGGCGCCGTGTTTGTCTGCGCGCTTGTCGCGGACCTTCGTGGTGGCGTGCTCACCACCCGAACGCTGCTGTTAACCGCCATCCTTTCGGTCGCCGCCACGTTGCTGTCGCTGCGCACCGCGCAGCTGGAGCGCGAACAGGAACGCATGCGTCGCACCCGCGACAAGCTGCAAGAACGCGCCCTGGCACTCGAGGCACGCAACCGCGACCTCGCCGACCGCCAGGACTACGAAGTCGAGCTCGCGACGCTCGCCGAACGCGCCCGTATCGCGCGCGAGATCCACGATAACGTGGGCCACCAGCTCACGCGCGCTTCGCTTCAAGCCGAGGCCCTGCGCGTGGTCCATGCCGATGAGCCCGGCGTCGCCGCCGATTTCGCCGACGTCAAACGCACGGTTGACGAGGCGCTCCAGCTCGTGCGCGCCAGCGTCCACGCGCTCAACGACAATGCAACTGACCTCTCCGTGCAGCTCGAGCGCATCGTTGAAGGCGCACGCTCGGACAGCGGTCCGCAGATTGAGCTTGAGGTTTTGGCCGAGCATGCGCCCGCCAACGTCGCCAACTGCTTTGCGGCGGTGCTGCGCGAGGCGCTTTCCAACGCCATGCGCCACGCTTGCGCCCAAACCGTCACCGTACGATGCATGGAACATCCGTCGTTTTACCAGCTTGTCGTTACCGACGATGGCGCGGGCGGGGTCCAAGCAAGCGGCCGCGGCGCTGCGGAGGGCATGGGGCTCGCCTCCATGCGCGAGCGCGTCGAGGCGCTTGGCGGCACCTTCACCGCCGGCCCGCGCGCCGGCACCGGCGGCTGGCGTGTGTTTGCCACCGTTCCCAAACAGCAAGGAGATGAGGGCCGATGAGGCTCATCGTTGTCGACGACGACCGCTTGGTGGTCGATTCGCTCAAGATTATCTTGGGCGCCCAGCCGCAGATCGAAGTGGTGGGCACCGGTGCCAACGGCAACGATGCGGTGGCGCTCTACGCCGAGCACGCACCCGATATTGCGCTGCTCGACATCCAGATGCCGGGACGCGACGGCCTTTCGGCCGCGCGCGAGATCCTTGAGCACGACCCTGCGGCGCGCGTGGTGTTTCTGACGACGTTCTCGGATGACGAGTACATTGTGTCGGCGCTCAAGCTGGGCGCCCGCGGCTACCTGATCAAGACCGATGTCGCTGCCATTCCGCCGGCGTTGGCGCAGGTCATGGACGGCAAACGCGTGCTCGAGGGCAAGGCGATCGAGGACGTCGATTTTGACGGAACGGACGTTGAGGCGGGCACGCCCCGCCGGCCTGCGGCCTTTGTCAGCCTAACCGACCGCGAGTTCGAAGTCGCCGAGCTCATCGCCCGCGGCCTCGATAACAAGGAGATTGCCGCCACCGCCTATATGGGCGAAGGCACCGTACGCAACCACATCAGCTCAATCCTTGCCAAAATGGGCCTGCGCAACCGCACCCAAATCGCCATCGCCTATCTGCGAGGGTAATTACCCAACGGCCAACCGCTCCGGCAGAGCAAAATAGCTGTTATCGATTTAATGCCATTTCAAAACTATGCCGGTTTACTACGATGAATCGCCCGTCTCCGACCGCAGCAAATTGCGCGCTTGCAAAACCGCAGGTAGAACGTTTGCAATATTTAGAAAAATGCAGCCATGGTCGGGAATGTCGAATTCGTCGTAGTAAACCGGCATAGTTTTGTTCGGGCGGCCCTGCACGAGTGCCTCCGCCAGCCTCGCTGGACCAAAATGATCCGTTTTCCTCCGTCCCCAAGGGATCAGCCGGAACCGCTCGCCACGAAATCGGCCCATCTACTACGTTTGATTCGATACCCCTGACCATACCTTCGTTTTGAACAAAACCACAGGCGTTCTACCTGCGGTTTTGTTTTCGCGTTTTTTGGCATGGTTAGGGGTAAGGGACTAAATGTAGTAGATGGGCCGGTTTCGTGGCGAATCCTTCTCGCCTACGCACAAAAGCGCCGCCACGGAGGAGGGAGATACCTCCGCGGCGGCTGGGGGTGGGGGTGGGGGCTATGTTCTGGCTCCCCGCCGGCCGCCCGGGGCCTTTTGGCCCCGGGCGCTGCCAGCGTGCCTAGCGCTTACGGATACCCCAGACCAGGGCTCCGACGCCGGCCATGGCGATGACGAATGCCATGAGCAGTGCAGCGGCCTGCTGGTCACCCGTGGTGGGCAGGAAACCCTTGACCGTCTTGACGATGTTCGTCACGGTCTTGGGTGTGCCGGGATCGGGCGTCGGCACGGGCGTCTCGGGCTTCTTGTACGTGTTGTTGAACACGATACCCTCGACGCTCTTATCGCCCTTGGCAAAGGCGACATTCGCCTTGAGGTTGCCCTCGCCGTCGTCGACCACGTTGACGGTCGCGGTAAAGACGGACTTGTCGTAGGTTATACCGGCCTCGTCGCCCTTGACCTCGCTGATGGTGTAGACGTACGTACCGGGCTCGCTGTACTCGAACTTGTCGAAGTTGATCTTACCGTCGGCATCGTTGGTGACGGCGGACTCGATGCCCTCGCCAACGAGCTTAAAGCTGAACTCGTCCTTCTTGAGCTCGCGTCCCTCGAGCACCTTGATGGCGCCGATGGAGACCTGCGTGGGCATGGCGTGATACTTGTTGGTAAAGCCAGCCGACTCGGTGGTTCCCTCGAGCTTGTGCGTCGCGGTCAGTGTGCCGTCGCCGTTGTCGGAAACGGTGGTCACGACGGTGTAGGTCGTGCCGTCATAGGTGACGCCCTTGTACAGGCCGAGCGCGTTGGGGCAAGCCTCGCGCAGCGTGTACGTGTGCGTGCCGGGCGCCTCGTAGCGGATCGGGCTCAGTGTCACAGTGCCGTTGGCGTCGTTGGCGCCGCTTGCGACAACCACGTCGTCCTCGAGCAGATCAAACGTGAACTCGCCAGCTGCAAGGTCGCGTCCGGTCAGACGCTTGACCGTCTTGACCTGATCGGTCACGGAAGAATCGGTAGGCGCCACGCTGTAGGTGTTGGTGAACGTGAAGGCAGCACCGTCGTCGCCTTCGCGCTTGACGCTCAGATGTCCGGTGCCGTCGTCAGTCACGGTATAGGAAACCTTGCGCGTGGCGTTGGCATCGTTAGTCACGCCAGGGGCGCTGCCGGTCTCGGTTACCGTGTACGTAAAAGTGTGCGAGCGCGGAGCGGTGGGGGCCGCAGGCTCGGGCTCGTCGGCGTTGGCGTCAGCGTCGGCCTCTTCAGCTTCGGTCTCGTCAGCCTCGTCGGCCTCGGCCTCGTCAGCTTCGTCCGCCTCGGCCTTATCGGTCGCATCGTCCGCCACGCCCAGGGCGCGGTTGAGGTCCTCGAGCGTAAAGTGGATCTTGCCAAAGTCCACGTTGCCGGCCGCGTCGTTGGTCACGGTTGTGTGCTCGGGCATCGGGGCACCAGCCTCGTCGGCAGTCACGGTGAAGGTGAACTTGCCCGTGATATCGCCCGGGGTCAGGCCCTCGTCAGCCTGGAGCTTCTTGGTGCCAGCGAGCGCGGCATCAGCGGCATCGGTGCCGTAGACGTTCTCGAACACGGGCTCGACGCCACCGTAGTCAGGCTTTGCCGTCAGGGTACCGTCGCCGTTGTCGACGACAATGACCTTAAAGCTAAAGCTCGGCGTTGTGGCGGTAATGCCCTTTGCTGCGAGCGGGGACGTGTACTCAAACGCTGTGTAGTTGATAGTCCACGCAAGATTCGCATCCGTGTCGGTACGGATGGCGCGCTTGGCGTTTACCAGATCGGCGAGCATCTCGGTCGTGTAATGCAGAGCGCCAAAGCTCACCTGGCCGTTAACGTTGGTAACGCACGTACCCTCGATGGCTTCCTTCTCGCCCGCATAGGCGATGCCAAAGTAGAACTCGCCGTCGGCCAGCGGACGACCGGTCAGGGTCTTGGTGGCAACGACCTGAGCAACGGCACCACCAGGTGCATCGGTCGTGGCGCTATAGCTGTTGCGGAACGGAACCACGGCGCTCTCGACCGTAGCGGCACCAGTCTTGTACTCGGTTACCAGCGTTCCCTTGTCGGGGTTGCCAGTAACGGTCGTGGTGGCAGTGAGCGTACCAGCGCCATCGTCGGCGATAGCGATCGTCACGGTGCGCACGGCCTCGTCGTAGGTGTAACCGGGCTGGCCGTCATTCTTCTCGGCCACGGTGTACGTAAAGGTCTTACCTGCGTCAGCCTGCGTAAACTTGACCTCATGACCCGCCAGGATGTCAATCAGGCCGACCGTTGCCTCTGCCGTCGCAGGGGACTTGTACACGTTGGCGCCCTCGTGCAGGCCGAGCGCTTTGGCCGAAGCCTCGTCGGCAGGCGTCACGGTAAAGGTAAACTGGCCCTCGGTCATGGGACGTCCGGAGAGGGTCTTGCTGAGCTTAAGACCGCCGGCCGCGGCGTAATCGAGCTCAGAGCGGTACGTGTTGGTGAAGCGGCCGTTTTCCTTCTTGGTAACGTTGGCGGTCAGGACGCCCTTGCCGTTATCAGTCACGGTCACTTCGGCGGTCGCGACATGTCCGTCATACGTCATGCCTACCGCGTTGCCTGCATTCTCGCGAATCTCGTACTTGTAGGTTCCGGCAGCCGTGTAGTGGATCTTGCCGAACTTGATGGCTGCGATGCCGTCCTTCGCGTCATTCTTGCTCACGGTCACGGTTGCGGGGTCGGGCAGCGGGGTGCCCTCGGGGGCGGTGATGGTAAAGCTGAACTTGTCCCCCTCAGTCCACTCTCGGCCTTCAATGGCCTTGCTCAGGCCAAAGTCGAGCTCTGTGTCGATCGGGGTCACGCTGTAGGTGTTCTTGAACTCGGCGGGCTCGGTGCCCTTCAGGACATGCTCGGCCTTGAGAGTGCCGTCGCCGTTATCGGTGATGGTGGTCTCGATGGTGAACTTGGCATCGCTGTAGGTGATACCACCGGCGTTGCCCTTGGCCTCGCGCAGCGTGTAGGTGTGCTTGCCGGGCTTGTCGTAGGCGATCTTGTCCATGGCGATCGTGCCGTCGGCAGCGTTGGTGCCCTTGGCGACAACCTCGTCGCCCTCGACCAGCTCAAAAGAGAACTCGCCGGCAGCAAGCTCACGCCCGGTCAGGACCTTGTTCGCGGTGATCTGGTCGGTGACGCTCGTCTCGACAGGCGTCACGTTATAGGTATTGGTGAACGTAAATGCCACATCGCCGTCCGGCTTGCAGGATACGCTCAGATTGCCCTTGCCGTCATCGGTCACGGTGAAGGAAACCTCGCGCGACAGCTTGGCGTCGTTGGTCACGCCAGCGACCTCGCCGGACTCGGTCACGGTGTAGGTAAAGGTATGCTCGCGCTTCTCGGGCTTCTCGCCCAGAGCCTTGTTAAGTTCGTCGAGCGTAAAGGTAATCTTGCCAAAGTCGACCTTGCCCTCGGCATCATTGGTCACGCTCGCGTTCGCGGGCATGGGTGCGCCCTCTTCACCGGTCACGGTAAAGGTGAACTTGCCGGCAATGTCAGCCGGGGTCAGGCCATCAGGAACCTGCAGATTCTTCTTGCCCACAAGCGATGCCTCGACAGGTGCGGCAGTGTAGGCGTTCACAAACTCGTTGCCGGCATCGCCGTAGACAGCCGTCGCCGTCAGGGTACCATCGCCGTTGTCGACAACGGTTACACATGCGTCAATTGCCGACACGGTGGCGCTCACGCCCGCAGGCAGCTTGCCGGTCTGCTCGGCAGCAATGTAGCGAATGGTCCACGTGGGTTTGTCTGAGCTAGCGTCAAACGACGCCTTGTCTTCCTCGACCAGCTTGGCAAGCGACTCGGTCGTATACGTCAGCGGACCGAACTCAACCTTGCCGCCCTTGTTGGTTGCATCCAGCAGAACCTCGTCATGCCCCGCATAGCTCAGCGCAAACTTAAATTCGTCATCGGCCATCGAGCGCCCCGTGAGCTTCTTGGTTGCCTCAAGAGTCAGCGGGGTTTCCGTCTTGGCGCTATAGGTGTTCTTGAACTCGGCCTCGCCCGAGATCTTTTCAACGTCAGCCTTAAGCCCACCCGTGGCCTTAACCGTCACGGTCACTTTGAACGTGGCAACGTTATCGCTGTAGGTGATGCCACCGGCGTCGCCCTTGACCTCGCGGACCTCATAGGTGTACTCGCCCGGCTTGTTGTAGGTGATCTCGCCGAAGTCAATAGCTGCCCTGCCATTGTCGTCCAGGTCGGCATTGGTCACGGTCGCGGTCGCGGGTGCGGGCATCGGGGCGTCATTCTCGGACGTCGCTGAGAGTTCAAACTTAAACTTGTCCTCATTCGTCCACTCGCGACCCTCGAGCACCTTGGTCAGGCCAAACTTCGCCTTGGTATTCACCGTTACCGGCGTCACGTTAAAGCTGATCTTGCCGTTGTTGCCCAGGTAGGAATTGACATGCGTCGCGGTCGCCTTGGCGGACACGTTGTTCCACTTGAGGTTGAGAACGTCGGTCGCGGTAACAGTCTGGTTTCCGCCCACGCTGTCCTTGGTGGTGTGGAGCTCGTCGATAAAGGCCAGGCGCGCGGTTCCCACGCTAAACACTAAGTTGCCGTTCTCATCAGGAACTATGGCACCGGCAAACTTTGCGGCATCTCCGCCGATAAACTCGATGACGGCAGTGGCGGGCTTGGCCTCGCCGTTCTCGCCCCGCTCCTCAAACTCATCCTTGTAGTAATAGGTGCCTTTCTCTGCCAGTGAATTCTTTGCAGGCTGTGTGCAGTCCTTGTCCGTGTAAATGGGGGTCTGCTTCTGGAAGTAGTAGTAGCGGTTGGTATCGGCCGGCTCAAAGTTCGCAACCGTATCACCCAACGCACCGGTCTTCCACTTGTTTGCGTAGAAGCTCACGGTCTTGCTGCCATCGTCGGCAACGGTCGTATTCTTTTCGATGTAAGCCTTGAGCCCCGTGACCTCCTCAGGCGTAAATAGGTTGTCGAGCGCAACACTCTTCACGCTCGAAGCATACTTCACCTGGATGGGCTTAACGTTGTCGACCGAAAGCTTGCCGTCTACGGTCTTAAAGTGGCTCAGCGGAATCAACGACGCAGGAATGTTAACCGTTACGATATCGCCCTTCTGGGGATTGTCATCGCCGGCACGCTGCACGGTAATGAGCAGGTCTTTTGCCTTGCCGGTGAACTCGTAGGTGTCGGTATTGGTTTCTTTATTGACCGTTTTGTCCGTCTTGGTAAACGGTGTGCCGTTGATGACGACTTCGGTAAATCCATCAACCTGCATAAAGTCGCCCAGCTCGTCGGTAAACGTGATGTAGCCGGACTTGGTCTCGTCGTAGCCCTTATGGATTTCGGTCGGATAAGGCGCCTCCGATGTGATGGCCTGAGAGATGTCGTCGAAGACCTTCTTGAGCTCTTCGGCATTGGTCGCCGACTTATAGTAGTCGGAGTTTTCCGCACGCGTTCCGTGAATATTCCATGCCGTGGCATTGGGGTAGTTGCTCGAAACGGCCTGCATGAACTTGTTCTCTTTTTGGCTTTTTCCCGAATCCTGGATACCAGCGCTGGGGTCCGCGCCGTCAAAGATGCCGATAGTATAAACGGTGGCCTTGCCGTCCTTCATATTCTTAGCAGCTGTCACGGCAGCGTTAGCGACACCCGCATCGAATTTATTTTGCTTTGTTGGCGTACCGTCGGTAAAGAACACAATAATCTTCTTGGCGTCTTTGCGACCATAAGTGGTAGTGATTTTCTCGGCCAGCTCTAGGCCATAGTCGGCGCGCGTGGCGCCGGCAGGCTGAATTTTATTAATTGTATTCTTCTTGAGATCATCCGCATTGCTGCCGGAACAGTAGGTCAATTCTTTCATAACCTGGGTGTAATTGTAGGAGTACCCTCCGTCGCGATACATATTGTTGCCGATATCGTTGGACTTCTTGCCCGCAAACTTAACAATGGCAACCCTATGCTGCCTATCGACGCCCTCGATGCTCTCATTTTGTTTTGCGATGGTATCGATAAAGCTGTTCGCAGCGTTCTTCAGTGCATCGATACGCTTGGTGCGATCTCCGCCACCCATAGGATCATCCATCGAGCCAGATGCATCCAGCACCATCACGATGTCGAGCGGCGTAGTAACCGTCACGGTTGAATTAGACGTCGAGGACATGGCCGAAAGCGTGGTCAGAAAATCCGACTCTTCGTTTTCCTCAGTTGCCTCGACCGTCTTGTCGGTCCAGATTCGGCCGACATTTTGAGTCGTTACTTTATTACCGTTGTGACCGGCCGCCCAGATTTCCCAGCGTCCGCTGGTGTCGGGATCGACGACGACCTTTCCGCTCATTGTCGGTCCGTCCATTCCGGTACTGGACCTGGCGTTGGCCTCGGGCAGCATGGCAAATGCTGCAGCCGGCAATACCAGCACTACGGCCAGTATCACCGCCAAGAGACCCCTCGTGTACTTACTCATCGCGTCTCCCTTCTCGCGGTCTCAGACCTTGCATCAGCCTAAAGTTACGAAATGAGACACAATTAGGGCAGGTGACACATGTTCCAGATTCGGTTTTGAGCGTGAGACAAATGTCTCACCAAAGTTGAGACACGGCGTTTTAGCAGGAAAACGGGTGCGACTCAAGATGGACGGGGCAAAAGAACCCGTTTTCCTCCGTCCCCGGGGGATCTATTGGTGGTGCTCGCCACGAAACTGGCCTATCTACTATGTTTAGTCCGGTACCTCCGACCATAACCGCGTTTCATGAAAAACCGCAGGCGTTCTACCTGCGGCTTTCATTTCGCATTACTTGCCGTGGTCGAGGACTGCCGCCTAAACGTAGTAGATGGGCCCCTTTCGTGGCAGACGGGTCACGCGGCGGCCCTCGCGAGGCCAAAATGATCCGTTTCCCTCTGTCCACGGGAGATCAAGGGCTGTTACGGATATGGTGTCATTTCAAAACTATGCCGGATTACGGGGCTAATGTCGGGACCCTTATCCATACCTCCATTTTTTGAAAAACGGCAGGCTATCTACCTGTGGTTTTATTTTTGCGATTTTCCGTATGGTCGGAGGTTCGCTATCCAGCCCCGTAATCCGGCATAGTTTTGTTCGCGACGGCACAACCGCGCGTTTAAGCGCGGGGCCGGTGGGGCATTCTTGCCCCACCGGCCCCTATTCCAGCTCTGTTCCAGCGCTATTCCGGCTTGGTTTCTACCGTGGGAGTCTTGTCCGCTGCGACTGGGGTGCGAGCGGTGTCCATAGTCAGGCAGTGTTTAGGACAGCTTTCGATGCACTCGCCGCACACCACGCAGGCATACGGGTCGATCGACCACGTTCCACCCTTGCGATCGACCGAGAGTGCGCCCGCCGGGCAGCGACGCGCGCACATGCCGCAGCAGATACACACGTCCATGTCGTTGACGATATGCCCGCGCAAGCGCTCGGGTGCCGCGAGCTTCTCCTGTGGATAGCACACCGTTACCGGCTGCTTGACCATAGAGCCCAAGGCCGTCTTGGCAAATGTCAGTAAACTCATGCCGCGCCTACCTTTCCGTGCAGCTAATGCAGGGGTCGATGGTCAGGATAATCATGGGCACGTTGGCAAGGAGCACGCCCTGCAGTGCATGCGTCAGACCCGCCAGGTTCTGCGACGTCGGCGTGCGCACGCGAAAACGGTCCAGGTTCTTGGTGCCATTGCCGCGCACATAGTAATACGCCTCGCCGCGCGGCTGCTCAATCACAACCTCGCCACGCGCGCCGTCGGCCGGCGTAAGCTTGGTGCGCCCGCCGATTCCGTCGTGCGGAATCTTGCCCACAAGCTCCTTGATGATGTCCATGGCCTGCGTGACCTCGGCACAACGCACCTGGCAGCGGGCATAGCAGTCGCCATCGCTAGCAACAATAGGCTCAAACGCGGCCAGATCCGCATAGGCACCGTCGCCAAACATGCGCACGTCGTAATCCACGCCCGAGGCACGACCGAACGGGCCGACCATCGAAAGCTCCAGCGCATCTTTCTTGCTGATCACGCCCACGCCATGCAAGCGCTCGCCGCAGCTATTGTCGTCCAAAAACGTATGCACCAGGGCCTCGTAGTCAGGACGCATGGCATCGAGCGTCTGGACAATACCCGCCAGCTCGGAGTCCTCGATATCGTGCTTAAGGCCGCCGATCTCGTTAATCGACAGAATCACGCGGCCACCGCACGTGCTCTCAAAGATCTTGAGAATCTGCTCGCGCAGGGTCCACGACCGATAGAACAGCGCCTCGAAGCCAAAGGCGTCGGCGAGCAGGCCCAGCCACAGCAGATGTGAGTGGATGCGCGAAAGCTCGTGCAAAATGGTGCGGATATACTGCACGCGGCCGGGCACCTCGATGCCGAGCATGCGCTCACAGGCGCTGGCATAGCCGCAGCTGTGACCCACGGCGCAGATGCCGCAGATGCGCTCGGCGATGTAGCCAAACTGATGCATGTCGCGCTTTTCGGTGAGCTTCTCGAGCCCGCGGTGCACAAAGCCGATCTGCGGAATCGCCTCGATGACGCGGTCGTCCTCGATTACCAGGTCCAGATGAAGCGGCTCGGGCAGCACCGGGTGCTGCGGGCCAAACGGAATAACGGAGCGATGTGCCATGGACCTTACGCCTCCTTTTTCTGCCTGTCGCGGGCGGCCTTGGCGGCAAGCGCCACGCGGACCTTGGCCGCTTTCTCGGGATCCATGGCAGCGAGCTTTGCCTCCATCTCGGCAGCCTTGAGCGCGGCCTTCGCAGCAGCTTCATCGTGCTGAGCATCGGAGCCGATAGCCGCAGCGGGCTGAGCAGCGGCGCCCGCGGCGTCGCCGGCGCCTGCAACGCCCTCCCCCGCAGTGGCCGCGGCAGCGGCGGCCTTTTCGGCCGCGGCTTTGCGCGCCTTGGCCTCGGCAGCCGCGCGGACCTTCATGGCCTTCTCGCGCGCGGCCTTCACCTCGGGCGTGATAACGCTCATGGGCTCGGCAGTCGAAACCTGGTAGAAAAAGCCCTTAAAGTCAATCTGCATGTCGGTGATGGCAAGCCCAAACAGATCATGGGCTTCGTTTTCAAACGGGAATACCGCCGGATAATACGAGCTGATGGACGGAATCTCCTGGTACCGGCCGATGCCCTCGACTACCAGGTTCTCAATCGCATAGTTGCCGTCCTGCGCGATATGCTCCCGTGCAGCACGAACGTCGATAAACGTATAGACCAAGCGATACGTGCCGTCGTCGAAATTGCGCTCGGCGTGCATTTGCACAAAGCGCGCGCCGACGCCCTTGAGCGCCTGGACATGCGACAGGAGCTCGTCGATCCCGACGGTGGCATAGATAGCCTTTTGCATTACTCGGCCTCCTTTGCAGCGGCGGGTGCGGCGGACCTGGTGGACACGTTGGCCTCGTCACCGTCACCGGCACCGTCAGCCCCGGCCCCCGCGGCCACAAACCCGTCCTCGCCCAGCTCAACGCCACCGTCCCAGGTAGCGGCACCGCCTACGGTGAGCGGATCGCCACCGGCGCGCATCACGGCCTCCTTCTGGTCCAGGATGCCGCACGCCTCCACGATGGCATCGATCACCGTCTCGGGGCGAATGGCGCACCCAGGCGCGTACACGTCTACGGGAATCGCGCGGTCCACGCCGCCGATCACGTTGTAGGCATCGCGGAACACGCCGCCCGAACACGCGCAGATACCGCAGGCCACCACACACTTGGGCTCGAGCATCTGGTTGTAGATCTGGCGCACGACGGGCAGGTTCTGGGCATTGACCGACCCCGTCACCAAAAAGATGTCCGCATGCTTGGGGTTGCCGGTGTTGACCACGCCAAACCGCTCCGCATCGAACAGCGGAGTGAGCGAGGCCAGCACCTCGATATCGCATCCGTTGCAGCTCGAGCCGTCGTAATGAATAACCCACGGCGAGCGCGACATTTTATGATCCATGGATGCCGCCTCCTAAATAAACACGTCGACGAGGATGGGCATAAGGTTGAGCAGGCCAAGCACCAGCGCCACGCCCCATCCGAGCCTAAAGCAGCTGCGCCAGGTGCTGCGTGCGAAGGTGTTGTCGATAAGCACCTCGACAAAGTACGTCGCAGCCATCACGACCAGGGCGACCACCCAGCTCACCGGGTTGTCCCAAACAAAGAACATGCCCACCCACATCAAAAACAGTACGGTCTCGCACCAGTGCATAAGGGTCATCTTGGCCAGCGTGCCGCCGCTCATCTCGGTAGCGACGCCCTGGACAATCTCCTGATGCGCGTGATGCGAGTACGAAAGATCGAACGGCGACTTGCGCAGCTTGATGGTAAGCACCGCAAGCAGCGCAAGGAAAATGGGCGCGCTGTACACGATGATGGGGGCCGACTGCCCCGTCACGACGATGGAATCAAAGCTATCGGTGGCAAGATACAGGCCCACGCTCATCAGCAGAACGGCGGGCTCGTAGCTCATAACCTGCAGCAGCTCGCGGTCGGCGCCGACTTGGGCAAACGGGCTTTGCGTCGAGGCGGACGCCAGCACCACAAAGATCGCGGCGAGCGTCACCATAAAGGCGCACAACATCGTGTTGGAACCCGACACAAAGATGCCGCCGCCCACCACGGTAAAGATGAGCGCGCACGCCATGTAGGTATCGTCCATGGTGTTTACGCTGGCGGGAGCCTTGCGCAGCAGCTTGGCAACGTCGTAGAACGGTTGCAGCAGGCGCGGACCCACGCGGCCCTGCATGCGGGCCGAAAGTTTGCGGTCAACGCCGTCGATCAGGCCGCCCACAAGCGGCGCAATCAGGGCAAACGCCACGGTGCCAATAAATATGCCCACGACGCCCGAGCCTTCGAAATACTTGCCGCGCAGCACCGAGGGCGCGCTCATGGCAAGCCGCTCGGGCCCAATCCACGCGCAACACAGCAGCGCAAACAAGATAATGCTGCAGCACACGACGCTACCCGCGGGGCCAATACGCTTCTCGCCAAGGGCGTCCTCCGAGTACCAATTGCGCTTTTCGGCCTTCACCTCGTGTCCCATCGAGCCGCGGAAATGGCGATATTTGTCGGTTCCCACACCCGAAAGGTACACGTTGACGTGCGGCTTATTGCTCACGCGGAACGACGTCAGCAGCACCACGGCGATAAACGCCACGATAACCACCATCAGATACATGGCGTCCTTGCCAATAACGTACGGCACGCGGCCAAACACCATGGCGAGGTAGGGCGACACCAGACCGCTCGAGATAACCGGGAACGCCACGCAGCACAGAATCAGCAGCGCGGCGATGGTGTTGAGCGCCATCCATTCGGTCTTATGGACATTGACCTCAACGTTTTGAGCCGTGGGGTCGACGCCCGAAAGCTTGGCAAGCCATTTGCCCCAGAAGAAGAACGTCGCGGCCGAGCCAAAGGCAAGCACCATGATCATGAGAACGTTGCCGGTCTGCGCGAACGCCACCAGGGCGCCCCACTTGGACACGAGCATGCCAAACGGCGCCACAAACATGCCCATAATGCCCAGCATCATCAGACGCGTCAGGTGCGGCATGCGGCTGAACAGACCGTCCATGTCCTCGATATTGCGGCTGCCGATATGATGCTCGGCCGTGCCCACGCACAGGAACAGCAGCGACTTTGCCACCGTATGGAACAAGATCAGAAAGATGGCGGCCCACACGGCCTCGGGCGCGCCGACACCCAGGCAGGCACTGATGAGGCCCAGGTTGGAGATGGTGGAGTACGCGAGCACGCGCTTGGCGTTACTCTGCGAGATGGCCATGAGGGCAGCGAGCAAAAACGTGATGGCACCCACACTCGTGACCATAAAGCCGGTCACGGGATAGATGGCATAGAGCGGGCTCAGCTTAACCATCAGGAACACGCCGGCCTTGACCATGGTGGACGAGTGCAGCAGGGCGCTCGTGGGCGTGGGGGCAACCATGGCACCCAACAGCCAAGTGTGGAACGGCATCTGTGCGGCCTTGGTGAGTGCGGCGAGCGACAGCAGAACGACCGGCATCACCAGCAGCGCGGATTGCGCGGTTCCGGCGCCGGAAAGCTCGATCATGCCCGAGATGGTCAACGGCATGCCGTTGACGTGCAGGAACATAAGGCCCGCCAAAAACGCGATGCCGCCCAGCATGTTCAGGATGATCTGGGTGAAGGCGTTTTTAATGGCCTCGGGCGTGCGCGTGTAGCCAATCATGAGGAACGAGCACACGGTGGTGATTTCCCAGCCACAGAACAGCCACTCAAGGTTGTCGCTCGTCACGATGACGAACATGGCCGAGAGGAATAGGAACATGAGCGCCAGGAACTGCGGGCGTCGATCGGGCGCGGTCTGCCCGCGCAGCGCGGCCTTGTGCTCGTCATGGGCCTGGAAGTCCTTCATGTAGCCCAGGGCATACACACAGATTAGGCTGCCGACGATGCCGACGGCGAGGACCATGATCACGCTCATGTAATCCAGGTAGAGCGGCGTTGCGGTGACAGCCTCGGCCGCAGGCAGCGTCATGACAGCAAAGGTAACGGAGCCCACCAACTGGACTATGCCGAGCACCGTGGTAAGCACGCTCTTATATTTGTGCGCGTTGTACAGGATGACGGCGCACAGAATTACGTCGATGACGGAGCTGATGATCGAGAGCACATGCGAGGTGCCGGGGGCAACCTCAAAGCTCTGCGGACCCGTGCCAAAAAACATGACGGCGACTACAACTGTCACCGCCATGATAATGCCGGAGCCCATGAGCCCCACCGCATCGCGGGCGCGGTCACCGCGCGCGAGCAACATGCCCAGCGCCGGTACCAGCGGAAACAGGGTAAGGAAATACAGTAGCGTCATACCATCGCTCCCCCATGCAAAAACGCTGCAATTGTTTAACGTTATAGCTCAGTTGAGGAGCAACGGCGGCAGGTTTTCGGTCAACTGGGGAGTTTTAGGCGTACAGGGTAAGGAGTCTGTCCGCACTGGAGTAGAGGGTGACGTTTCCTTACCGCAGCGACGGGCGCGCGGGCCACTGTGTGCGGTTTATTGGCCACGTTGAAGGATGTCCCGATAGGCTCGCGGCGGTTCGAAAAGTTGGCGCGGCAAGAAAAATGCGCCTCGTGGGCGCACCATCCCGTTCGCTATTCCGGCTTTTTAACGCGCGGCTTGCGACCCCGCGGCTTATCGACCAACGCCGCCTCGCCGCCGTCGCGGTACTGGCGGCACCAAGCCTTGACCGAAGACTCGCTGGGAATCTTGTGCTTGATCATAGCCTCGCGAACCGTAAGGCCGTTTTCCATGCGGTCCTTAACCACGGCGAGTTTCACCTCGTACGAATATGTATGATGGCGAGTGCCCGCGTTGAGCACGGCGTCGGCACCGCCCACGGCATACGCGCGGGCCCACTGACGAGCCGTGGCCTGGGGAATGCCGAGCTCCGCGGCGAGGGCGCGATGACCGACCCCCTCTTGGAGGACCTCGACGGCGCGCTGCCTAACCTCGGGCGCATGCGTACGAGTCCTAGTTGCTTCCGACATACCTGCCACTTCTTAGCCTTAACCGTTAATCTGCTTTCTTACGTGCATGTTAGATAGTAGCATTTTGCTGTTTGCTCAAAGTAGTTAATTAAAATAGACGCGGCGTTATCTGGGCATTTGACACCTATTTACGACATTTCTTTATCGATTATTTACGCTGGTAGCTAGCTCGCAGCTAATCGTCATTCGTTTGCCAACAAAATTGACATCTCTTTATGTCCTTTGGTCTAGAGGAAATAATTATTAACCCCTCCCCCAATAATTTTGAGCGGCCTGCAGGGCAGTGACGCCTCACTCCTCATGATTACCGCGCATTGCCATCCACCCGAGCAAAACAAAAAGGACGGGACCCGCTGCGCTTGCAGACCCCGCCCCGGTTGACACCCGATGGGACGCAGTCGGGCGAGGCAGGTCCGTGCTGCCGCCCCGCCTGGCCGCGATGTTCAACTACAGCTCGTTGGCCGCGTGATACGCCGTGCGAATGGCACTCGCAATGTCGGCGGTGCGCTCGCCCGAGCAGTCGCCCACGCAGGTCACGGGCACCGTCACGCCGTCCAGGTCAAACGCGTTGGCCTTGGAACCCACGGCCATCACCACGTAATCGCAGGCGATTTTCACCGGCTCCTCGGCGCCGTCTTCGGCAGTACGTACAGCCTCCACGCCCTCGTCGGTAATGGCGGTCAGGCGGGTCTTCACGTGCTGCTCCACGTTGTGCTCTGCAAAGTCGCTCATAATCAGCGGCAGAATGGTCTCGGACTCGCCCGCGGCAATCTTGTCGAGCATCTCCACGATCGCCACCTCGCAGCCGTGCTGCAGCAGGTACTCGGCAGTCTCGGTGCCCACCAGGCCACCGCCAATGACGGCGACGCGGCCCGCAAGCTCCACCTTGCCGGCCAGCACGTCCCAGCTCGAGACGACCTTGTCCGAGTCGGCACCCGGAACGGGGATGACAACGTCGTGCGCACCCACGGCCACAATCGCGGCGTTGGCGGCATTGAGGTCCTCAGCGGTAGCGACGTGGTTGAGCTCAACCTTCACGCCCAGGCCAGGCAGAATTTTCTCGTAATACTCGACCGAGCGCATGATCTCGTCCTTGCGCGGAGGCGCGGCCGCCAGCACAATTTGGCCGCCCAGATGATCGCTCGCCTCGTAGACAGTCACGTTGTAGCCGCGCTTGGCCGCCACGCGTGCGGCCTCCAGGCCGGCGATGCCGCCGCCCACCACGGCGATCTTCTTGTCGCCCTCGCCGGGCTTGATGGCGATGGTCGCCTCGTCGCCGTTCTCGGCATTGAGCACGCACGAGATGTACTTGCGGTTTTGAATCGCGTCGACGCAGCCCTTGTTGCAGTTGAGGCACTCGCGGATGGGCTCGCCCGTGGCGGCCTTCAGCGCAATGTCGGGGTCGCACATGAGCGAGCGGCCATAGGCGACGATGTCGGCCGAGCCGTCCTCCAGGATCTTCTCGCCGGCCTCGACCGAGACAACACGGCCCACGGTTGCCACCGGCACGGAGACCAGGGCCTTGACGCGCTCGGCCACGGGCAGCGTCCAGTTGTAGGGCATGGCGCCCATGGGCGGAATGGTGTCGCCCATGTTACCGGTGTGGTTTGCCTGCGCAACCTGGATCATATCGATGCCGGCGCCCTCGAGCAGCTTGGCGAACTCGCAGGCCTCGTCGGGCTGCAGGCCGCCCTTGCCGCGCGGCGTGCCGTCGGGGTTCTCCATAATCACGGGGAGCTTGTACTCCACCATCAGCTGCGGCGCGGCCTCCTTAATGGCGGCGACGACCTCCAGCGCGTAGCGGACGCGGTTCTCGAACGAACCACCGTACTCGTCGGTGCGCTGGTTGAGGATGGCCGAGCACAGCGAACCCACCAGGCGGTCGCCGTGGACCTCGATGGCGTCGATACCGGCCTGCTGAGCGCGAGCGGCCGAGGCGGCGATGGCCTCCTTGATCTGGGTGAGTTGCTCTACGCTCGCCTCGTTCACAAAGTGCTGCATGTCGTGGTGCAGCTTGGCGTATGCCTGCTTGCGGATCTCGTTGGACTCGGCCATCTTGGCGGCAAAGGTCTCCTCGTCGCCGGCGGCCTTGGCCTCCTGCGCGGCCTTGGCGGCAGCCATGGAACCCATGACCATGCGGCCGACACCGGGCACGTCGTACTCGGGGTGGAACAGCTGCAGCGCGACCTTGGCACCGTGCTTGTGGACGGCATCGGCCAGGGCCTTAAACGTGGGGATCTGAGCGTCGGTCGCCAGCTTGGGCGTGGGGCTTGCGGTCATAACGGGAGCGACGTCGCCGATGACGATGTAGCTCACGCCGCCACGGGCCAGACGCTCGTAAAAAGCCAGGCTGCGCTCGCCAATGGAACCGTCGCGCTCCTCGTAGCCGGTGGTCAGCGGCGGGAACATAATGCGGTTCTTGAGCTCAAGGGGGCCAACCGTAATGGGCTGGAGCAGCTTGGATGCAGGTGCGGTCATGGATATTCCTCTCTTGTAGACGCGGCGGCGATGGTGCCGCGTAGTTGTCTAGAGGATATGGCATGGGGGTACAGCGACACAACGGAAATCGGCGGATAGCAGGTAGCGGCAGGTGGATGGGGGTGGGACGTCTGCCGGCTTGTCTCAATCTGTAACAGTTATCCGGCAAAACCGGGTCTTACTGTTACAGATCGAGACATTCCTCTCAACCCATCCCCAACAATCTAGATCTGTAACAGCTAGGCCCACTTTTGACCCCTACCTGTTACAGATTGAGACAAACCAAACCCGCCTGCCGGAAAATCTCAATCTGTAACAACAACTCGGCAAAATCCATCCCTCGTGTTACAGATTTAGACAAACACGACCCAACCCACCGGTATATCTCGATCTGTAACACCCAGCCGCCTAAATCGGGTCTAGATGTTACAGATCGAGATTTTGTTTGAGAGGCCGAGAATTGGACCGAAAACACGGTCCCGGAATAACAAAAAAGCTCGCCGGCTAGGCCGACGAGCTGCAAGTTCTTGGTCGCGGGGGCAGGATTTGAACCTACGACCTCCGGGTTATGAGCCCGGCGAGCTACCAGACTGCTCCACCCCGCAATGTCTGGGCGCCTCATGTGCGCAAGAAAGAATATTACGCGGGAGTTCGGTAAACGGCAAGGAAAATCTCGTAGAGCATAATTCCTTCATATTTAAACCCCTCAGCCCCTATCACCGTAAACGAATCGCAGCCGAGCGCCGTCGACGGCACGTATACAATGGTGCGCGTCCTTTTATGCCAACACCGGGAGTAGACATGCTGCTCGCTATCGATATGGGAAACACGCAGACGGCCATGGGGCTGTTTGACGGAGACGAGCTGGTGCAGTCGTGGCGTATGCCCACCGACCGCTCCTATACCGCCGACGAGATCCATGTGCGCCTGATGGGTTTCTTTAAGATGTACGGCCTTTCGCTCGACGCGGTCGACGCGATCGCCTTTGCCGGCGTGGTGCCGCAGCTCTCGCGCGAATGGCACGCCGTGGCCGACCGCATTGCCGCGGACGCCATCGTCATCGGGCCGCAGACGGCCGCGGTGACCAAGCTGCGCGCGGCGCGTCCCCAAGCCGTAGGCGCCGATCGCGTCGCTAACGCCGTTGCGGCCGAAACTTTCTACGGCGCGCCGGCAATCGTGGTGGACTTTGGCACCGCGACCAATATCGACGTCATCGATGAGGACGGTTATTACATTGGCGGAGCGATCGCGCCGGGCATTCGCATCTCCATGGACGCGCTTGCCGCCCGTGCCGCCAAGCTCGCCAGCGTGCCGCTCGAGGCGCCCGAGCACGCCATCGGCCGCGATACCGAGGAGTGCATCAAGGTCGGCGCCGTAACGGGCGCCGCTGCCATGGCCGAGGGCCTGGTCGCGCGCATGAAGCGCGAGCTGGGCCGCGAGGATGCCACCGTTATCGCCACGGGCGGTCTCGCCAGCATCGTCGCCGATTCGACCGATGCCTTCGACGTGGTCGACGGACAGCTCACCATCAAGGGTATCTGCGAAATCTACCGCCGCATGCAGGAGCTGGGATAGAGCAGGGGCTTAAGTCGAACACGAGCGCGAGCGGCGGACTAGGCAACACATCGGCCCTATTCCTCAAAATTGAAGAATTTTCAGTTTTGAGGAATAGAGGCTCCTCGAATACGCCCAGCACAGCGATATCGTGCATGTTTCCTATTCCTCAAAAACGAAAATTATTCAGTTTTGAGGAATAGGGCCGAGATGCCGCGCTGCAGTCACGCAAAAGCCCTCCCCGGTGCAGGCCGAGGAGGGCTTCGTTGTCATCGTCATCTTTGAGTGTGGGCACCCTGCGTTACAGCCCGCGAATCCGTACGGCCTCGGGCGGAAACTCCTGCTCGCCGGCATCGGTCTTGATAGTCGCGCGGCCCCAGATGTCCAGGCCCGCAAACACGCCGACCGCGAGCGGCAGACCGTTAGGCGACACCGCCGCGACCTGACGACCCAGCAGCGGCACCATATCGAAGTACTCGCCCAACACGGGGCCCAGCGGACCGGCAGCGCCCTGCGGCGTGTTGGCGGCAACCGCCCAGGCGTCAACGCGAGCGAGCACCGCCGCGGCCAGTGCCTCGACCAGCACCTCGTCGGCAACATCCACACCGAGCTCGCTCAGCGCCGAACGCTCAATTTCCACCGTCACGGCACCGAACATACCTGCGGCACCGGCGCCACCGTTGACGGCGACGCGTGCAAACGACGTCTCAAACGCGGGCGCGCCGCACACAATGTCGCTCGGCCACTGAATGCCCACCTTGCCGGCAAGGCCCAGGCCCGGCGTCGACGCCGTGCCCACAAGCGCGTCCATCATGCCCATCGCCGCCACAAACGGCAGGCCATGGAAGGCATGCATATTCACACCCGGACGCACGACCAGCGAAAACGTCAGCGATGCATCGCCCGCGCTCCACGCGCACCAGCCTGCGGACACACCTTCGCGACCCGCGTCGCGCGCGGCATCGAGCTCAGTGCCAGCGGCTACGGCGTTCATCTCAATCATCTACATACGCCCCAATTCACCCACGATATGGCCCACGCGATCCTCAGGCTCCTTGACCTCGACGCCGTTGTAGCGGAAGAACCGCGCCGGGTCGTGCATCAGATCCTCGAGCGGCACCAGCACAAAGTCACGCTCGCCAATGAGCGGATGCGGCAGGCGCAGCTTCTTGCCGCCGTGGGTCTCGCCATCCATCCACAGCAGGTCCAGGTCGATGGTGCGCGGGCCGTTGACCTTGGCCTTCTTGGAGCGGTCGCGGCCCAGCTCGGCCTCGATCTTCATAAGCTCGTCGAGCAGCACCAGCGGCGCCAGCTCGGTCTTAATCTCGATGACGGCATTGGCAAAGGCGTCCTGGCGCGTCTCGTAGGCCGGTTCGCTCTCGTAGATGCGTGAGCAGTTGGACACGCAGGTAAGCGGGATTTCGGCGATCATGTCGCGTGCGGCGCGGATGTTGTCGCAACGATGCCCCAGATTGGAGCCCACGGCCACAAACGCGCGACGCGGCTGCGGCTTAGCAACAGCCCAGTAACCGTTCAGGAACTGCGCAAAGCCCGCGACGTCGTGCACGCGCACAATGTTGGCACCGGCCTGGATAGCGCCCAGGCACACGCCGAACGTGGCGGCATCGCGCTCGGCGGCCTCGGTCACGCCCGAGACAGCGCCCACAAAGCGCTTGCGCGACACGGCGCACATGAGCGGATATCCCAGCGACGCCATCTTGGCGGTCTCGCGCTGGATGACGATATCCTCGTTGGCCGTCTTGCCAAAGCCCGGGCCCGGATCGATGCAGATGCGGTCGCGCGACACGCCGGCGTGGATGAGTGCGCGGGCCTGATCGGACAGAAAGCCCATGACGCGGCGCATGATGGGCGCCGAATCAGGCAGGGTAAAGCGGCGAAGCTGCGAGGTGGGAACATAAGCCTCCTCGCGGCGGGCGCTGCGGCGCATCATGGCGGCCAGGTGATCGCTGGGCTCCGGCGAGAACTCAGGGTTCGCGGCGGCCTCGGCGACAGGGGCGGCCTCTTCGGCAGCCGGTGCCTCCTGCTTCTGCTCGTCCGTAGGCTCGGACGCGGGCTCCGGATCTCCAAACGGCAGCGAGGGCTGCACCACGCCACCCGGCAGCCTGGCCTCCGTCTTGGGCTCGCCCAGCAACTTGCCACGGCGACGGCGGGCAGGCCTCTCCGCCTCGCGCGCGGCCTCAGCAGCTGCCTCGCGCGCCTTCTCGGCAACAAACGCCGCGGCAGAGGTATCAAGCTGCACCGTCGCGTGCGTACGAGCGGAAGCGGCGACCTCGCCGGCGTGCATCACGATAACGCCGCAGGTGCTCGTCTTAACAAACTCAACCATCTTGGGGTCGGTGAAGCCCGTCACGTCGTTGACGATAGAGGCGCCGCAGCGCACGGCCGCCTTAGCAACCGCCACGTGACGCGTGTCAATCGAGACGATAGCGCCCTCTTTGGCCAGCGCGCGCACCACGGGCAGCACGCGGCGAGCCTCCTCGTCGGGGTTGACCGGGGTAAAACCAGGGCGCGTGGACTCGCCGCCCACGTCGATGATGTCGGCGCCGGCGTCGAGCATCGCCAGGCCGTACTCGATGGCGGCATCCGGGTCGAAGTGTTCCCCGCCATCGCTAAACGAATCGGGCGTCACGTTGAGGACGCCCATGATGCGCGGACGGTCAAAGCTGAGCTCGTACTTTCCGCACCGCCATGTCTTGCTATCGTTCGCCATGAACATCCTCCTCAAATGCCCGCGCCGCCGCGCTCGGGCGCAGACGGCGGGGTCGCTTTGCAATCAGTCTTTCTATTGTATCCGCGCACACGGGCTAGAACGCAAACGCGGCCGCGATGTCGCAAGAAATCAGCAGGTCGGCATTTGCATCCTGATCGGTGGGAGCAAGATTGCAAATGGCCAGCGTATCGCCGGTAAAGTAACGCGTAAGGCCCGCCGCCGGATACACCACGAGCGAGGTCCCGCCCACAATGAGGGCATCGGCCGCGGCGATGGCGGCAACGGCGCCGGTCAGCACATGCTCGTCGAGCGGCTCCTCGTAGAGCACCACATCGGGCTTGATGCGCCCACCGCACGCAGGACACACGGGTACGCCCGCGGCGTCCTCGTGCTCGCGCGAGCAAATCCACTCGGCGCTATAGACCGCGCCGCACGACTGGCAAATGTTGCGATGGACCGATCCGTGCAGCTCGAACACGCGCTGCGAGCCGGCCATCTGATGCAGGCCGTCGATATTTTGCGTCACCACGGCATTTAGCTTACCGGCGCGCTCCAGCTCGGCCAGCTTGGTGTGGCAGCGGTTGGGCTTGGCGCCAAGCGCAATCATCTTGGTGCGGTAGAAGTCGAAGAACTCGGCCGGATGTGCCTCATAAAAGCTATGCGAAAGCATAGTCTCGGGCGGGTAGGCAAACTGCTGGTGATACAGGCCGTCCACGCTGCGGAAATCGGGGATGCCACTCGCCGTGGAAACACCAGCGCCACCAAAGAAGACCACGCGCTTGTGGGTACCGAACAGCTCCGCCAGCGCAGCGGAGGCCTGCTTGGGGTCCGTTATCGCCTGCGTCATATGAGTCCTCCGTCCTTGTTGGTCGGGCAGCATCGGGCGACATCCCGGCATGCGGCCTTTGAGTCAGCACGCGCGGAGCCCACCCCGCCCCTGTTGCGCTAATCTTAAGCCTGCAAACCCCGTCGAAAGGACACCATGCCTCAGACTTACACTTTCGCCTCGTGGAACGTCAACGGTCTGCGCGCCGTGCTCAAAAAGGACCCGAGCTTTATCCAGATCGCGCAGGAACTCAATGTCGATGTCCTGGCGCTGCAGGAGACCAAGCTGCAAGAGGGCCAGGTCGATATCGACCTGGCCGGCTATCGCCAAACCTGGAGCTACGCCGAGCGCAAAGGCTATTCGGGCACTGCGGTCTTTAGCCGCCAGGAACCGCTGCGCACGCTGCACGCCGACGCACTGCTACCCTACGCTGGCGAGGACAAGGCGGCCGAGCTCGTCGCCCAAGCCGCAACCGAGGGCCGCGTCTGCGCGCTCGAGTTCGACAAGTTTTGGTTTGTGGATGTTTACACGCCTAACGCCCAAAATGAGCTCGCGCGCATCGATGTGCGCATGGCCTGGGACGATGCCTATCGCGGCTTTTTGGCGGGACTCGAGCGCGAGACCGGCAAGCCCGTCGTAACCTGCGGCGACTTTAACGTGGCGCACGAGGAAATCGACCTTAAGAACCCTAAGTCCAACCGCGGCAACGCAGGCTTTTCGGACGAGGAGCGCGGTAAGTTTACCGAGCTCCTCGACGCCGGTTTTACCGATACCTGGCGCGCGGCAAATCCCGACGTCGAGGGCGTCTACAGCTGGTGGAGCTATCGCTTTAATGCCCGCAAGAACAACGCCGGCTGGCGCATCGACTACTTCCTGGTGAGCGACGCAATCGCCGGCAATGTGCGCGACGCCGGCATCCGCGGCGACATCTTTGGCAGTGACCACTGCCCCGTCACCCTCACCCTAGAGCTCTAGCCCCAAGTAATTCCTCTAGGGGACAGAGGAAAACAGATCATGTGACCCCTCTCCCCCTATAAGTTGCGGTGGAATAGTTCCTGTTTGGGCAGCAAATAGCCAAAAACGAGAACTATTCCACCGCAAGTTCGTGTGGGAACGCGAAATGCCCTACAGTCCGTATTTCACGACGACACGGTTGATGCGACGGCACCAAGGCTTGTACAAGGCGGCCAAAAACACGCAGGTCGCAAGGCCGTGCGTGATATCGAACGGCACTGCCGTGGCAAGACGCGCCACGGCACCCGCCCAAGTAAGCGGCTGTACAAATCCAATGATGTCATACGCGTTGATCACGACGCCATAGAGCAGGCCCGACGCAAAGCCGTACGCCAGCAGCGCTGGCATGCGCACGGTGCCGTCGGCGCGGTCGAACGCACCCGCATACGCCAGCGCACCGCCAACATAGCCAACCAGACCCCAGGCATACATCTGCCACGGCGTCCACATGCCCTGTCCAAAAAAGAAATTGCTGGTCAGCGCCGCCAGCGCGCCAACCATAAAACCATTGCGGCGGCCAAGCGTCGCCCCCGCGATAATGGCGATGGCGCTCACCGGTTTAAAGTCGGGAATGGGCCCAAACAGGATGCGCCCCGCCGCCGCCAGCGCCGCCAGCACCAGCGTGGGCATAATCTGGCGCAGGCCTGGACGCGATGCCTCATAGCCCGCAAAGAACAGCGCAAGCACCAACGCCACCACAACCAGCATGGCCAACGCTGCCTGCTCAACACCCGCCAGCAACGCGGCAGCCATCACCGCCGGCACCGCCAACAACAGCGGGATCTCCAGTTTTGCAAGCAAACGCGAGAAACGACAGTCCGTCATCCCATCACGCCCTATAGAACACGTTGTCGGCAAAGAAGTCGGCCGGCGGCTCCATGCAGGCAATCTCGCCGTCAAACATCATGGCGACGTCGTCGGCTACCTGCTCGGCAAAGTCCAAATCGTGCGTAGCCATGATGACGGTGCCGCCAGCCTTTGCATGGTCACGCAGGGCGCGGGCGATGATGCGGCGGCTGAACAGGTCTAGACCCTTGGTGGGCTCATCGAGCAATAGCAGTTCGGGGCCGATTAGCAGCAGTTTTGCCAATGCAAGCAGTTGACGCTGCCCGCCCGAAAGATCGTACGGATGGCGTCCATCCAGACCCGACAACCCCAAGCTCGCCGCACGCTCCCGCGCCAAGTTCTCGTCATATCCGCAGGTCGAGGCCCATTCCATCAGCTCATCGCGAACCGTCTCGGCAACCAGCAATGCTTTGGGATTCTGAGGCAGCAGCGCCGCCGAGGCCGCTCCGCGCACCATGCGGCCGCGCTGCAGCTTGGCGGTCTTCGCCAGCACTGAAAGCATCGTCGACTTACCGCATCCGTTGCCGCCCACGATCGCATGCACCGCACCGGCCGAAAACGCCACGTCGAGCCCACGCAGCACCCAACCGCCCGCGCGATTGTAGCGAAACCAGCCTTCCGACAAGGTGGTAGCCGACCCGCCGTACATTTTTTGGAGTATTCTGCTTCCATCCGTGCGCGGGAACGCTTCCGAGCCGTTCTCGAGCGACGTTTGCGCCACAAATTCTGACGATTTGTCCAATTCCGAACTTTTTTTCGCGCTCGATACGTCCCCGGGCAGCTCCAGAGAGCCCAAATTGTCCTCACGCCTGCTGAATACTCCGTTTTTTGCACATCGGATGGCACCCCACCCCAACATGTCGTCGGAAAACAGCGACTCTCGGCGTCCCAAAGAAGCCATATCCGCCACTTCGCGCACACGACCGCCCTCAATCCGGTACGCACACGTCGCGTATTCGAGCATTGGGCGCGGCTGATGCGTCGCCACAACAACCGTGCAGCCCAGCTCGCGATTCACACGAAACAGCGCGTGCAGGAAATTCTTCTCCGCAACCGGATCAAGCTGAGACGTGGGCTCGTCGAGTAGCAGCACGCGCGGACGCAGCGCCAGGACGGCGGCAAGCGACAGCAGCTGCTTGCGGCCACCCGAAAGCGTGTCAGTATCGCGGTGAAGCCAATCTTCCAGCCCAAAGAAATAGCTGGTCTCAGCTACGCGACGGCGCATCTCATCACGTGCTAGCCCCAAGTTTTCCAGGCCAAACGCCATCTCGTGCCACACGGTTTCGCACACGATCTGGTTCTCGGGATCCTGGAACACATAGCCCACGCGCTCCGCCGATGCCCGCACGTCCATGTCGGCAACGTTATCGCCCAGCACGCTCAGTTCGCCAGTGCGCTCGCCCGCCGGAGCGATCTCGGGCTTGAGCAGCGACAGCAGCGTCGACTTACCCGATCCGGTACCGCCAACAAGCAGCGCAAATGCACCTTGGGGAACAGACCAGTCGAGCCCCTCGAGCACCGCAGCATCAGCATCGGGGTAGGCAAAGCTCAGGCTCCGCACCTCAATCGCCGGCGCGGCCGAGCCATATGCCACACCCGCCGCCGAGCTCCTATCCAACCGAGCCATCAGCCAAACCTCTTCTCATCAATCGCGTGCAACGCGCAAGGCAGCATCATCCAGGCGGCGTACACGACATAGCCTGGCCACGGCGCCGGCACCGAGAGCTGCAGATAAAACGAATACTGCGTCGTCGCGGTCCACGCCACCGCCACCGCGGCAGCGCCAAACAGTACGAGCCCGGCCAGCGCGGCAACGTCACTGCGCCCCAGCCGATACCGCGCATACGTCGTACGACGCGTCGCGGCACCCCACCCGCGCGAGCGCATCGCGTCCGCGCGCTCCAGCGAATCTTCCATGCCCCAGCCCATCAACACGCTCGACGCCCGCAGGCGCGATCGCACGGGATCGGTGGGCACGCGGCCCGGCACATCAATCGCATCCTGCACCGCCAGCACCGTACGACCGCGGCGTAAAAACTGCGGGATAAGCCTCATGCACATCGAGATCATGAGCGCAATCACCGGTGCGGCATTGCCCAGCAGCGCGAGCACCTTGTCGTATTCGAGCATCGACGCCGCGGCCTCAAACCACAGCACGCTCGCCACAAACAGCCCGCCCATGCACAGGCCATATACCATGCTTTCCAGATACACCGCGCGCATGCCAATACGGAACAGCTCCGTCGAGCCCGAGGCGCTAAACAGCGGATTGACCAGCGCGATAATCAAAATCACCGGCAACTGCCAGCGGAGTGCGCCCAGCGTGCGGGCAGCCCCACGCGTCGCAAATCCATACGCCAGCCCGCCCGCAAGTGACAGCGCAATCAGCACCGGCTGCATCGAGAACATGGTGAGCCCCAGCGTCAGCACTATATAGAGTGCCGGCACAGCCGGATGCGACATCGAGAACGCCGCGACGGGCTCGCCGCCAAACTCCTCTTGTATGTTGTCCACGGGCACCCCCGTCCCCTCGCTCAAACGACAGCTCCACAGCACCGCCAACGCCGCACGCAAGCAGTACAAACGTCACGCCGGCGGCACCGACATCGGCCCTCACGCATCAATCGTTACGCGCTCATCATATGCCTGCGGTATCATATTGCGCCGTGTATCGTTTCCAAACACACGTCTCTATAACGTAACAGGAGATCGCATGGACGCAACCGCAATTATCCTCGCTGCCGGCGAGGGCACCCGCATGAAGTCGAACCACTGCAAGGTTTCGCACAAGATCCTGGGCAAGCCCATGGTTCAGTGGATCGTCGACGCCACCATCAAGGCCGGCTGCAGCCGCGTCGTGGTCGTCATCGGCAGCCACGCCGACGAGATGCGCGCCCTTATCGACGGCGCCTACGCCAACAGCGCCACCAAGGTCGAGTGCGTCGAGCAGACCGAGCGCCTGGGCACCGGTCACGCCGTGAAGGTCGCGCTCGAGGCCTGCGGCATCACGCAAGGCCCCGTCGTCGTGCTCAACGGCGACTTGCCGCTCATCACCGCCGACACCGTCGCCAAGTTCGCGCAGACCGTCGCTACCGGCGAGCTCGCCTGCACCGTCATGACCATGACCCCGCCCGATCCTTTCGGCTACGGCCGCATCAAGCTGGGCGCCGATGGTCAGATCGAGCGCATCATCGAGCAGAAGGACTGCACGCCCGAGCAGGCCGCCACGCTGCTCGAGTGCAACGCCGGCTGCTACGCCTTCGACGGCGCGCAGCTCGCCGCACACATCAACGAGATCGGCAACGACAACGCGCAGTCCGAGTACTACCTGCCCGACATGCTCGAGATCCTCAAGGGCCACGGCCAGGCGGTCTCCATCTTCCACTGTGACGACTACCGCGACGGCTTGGGCGTCAACAGCCGCATCCAGCTCGCACAGCTCACCGCCATCGCGCGCGACCGCATCAACGAGCACTGGATGGCCGAGGGCGTTACCTTCATCGACCCCACGCAGGCCTGGATCGGCCCCGACGCCACCATCGGCCGCGACACCGTCGTGTGGCCGCAGACGCACCTGATCGGCCACGTCACCGTGGGCGAAGAGTGCCAGCTCGGCCCCAACAGCCGCCTCACCGACACCACCGTCGGCAGCGGCTGCACCATCGATGAGACCATCGCCATCGAGGCCGTCATCGAGAACGGCGTCGACTGCGGCCCGCGCGCCTACCTGCGCCCGGGTACCCACATGCTCGACGGTTCCAAGGCCGGCACGCACGTGGAGATCAAGAAGTCCACGATCGGCGAGGGTTCCAAGGTGCCCCACCTGTCCTACATCGGCGACACCACCATGGGCTCCGGCGTCAACGTAGGCGCGGGCTCCATCACCTGCAACTACGACGGCGTCCACAAGCACAAGACCGTTATCGGCAAGGATGCCTTCATCGGCTCCGACACCATGATGGTCGCGCCCGCCCAAATTGGCGACGGCGCGCTCGTGGCCGCCGGCTCCGTCATCACCGAGCCGGTCCCGGCAGACGCGCTCGGACTGGGCCGCGCCCGTCAGGTAAATATTGAGGGCTGGGCCGCCGATTATCGCCGCCGTCTGCACGAGGACGACGAGGTATAACGTTTTACCAAGCATCTAAGGAGCTGTTCCCATGGGGGACGGCTCCTTTTTCTATGCTGACCTGCGTGGCCGGATGAGTGGTCGGTTCGTGTCCGTTGACGGTAAAGACGTTATCAAGACTCGATAAACCCCGCCGCGCGGTTACAATGCAACAAGGCATCTATATGGCATTCGATATAAAGGAGAAGGGTAATGCCGATTAATGATCCCGAGAAGTCGGAGAATATGCGCAAGTCCATCCGCGTGTATTCCGGTTCCTCCAACCGTCCCCTCGCTCAGAAGATTGCTGAGTACCTTGGGGTCGAGCTTTCGGGCCTTACGCTAAAGCAGTTCGCCAATGGTGAGATTTACGCCCGCTACGACGAGACCGTCCGCGGCGCCGACGTCTTCCTGATTCAGTCCGTGGCCGGCGGCAACGTTAACGACATGCTCATGGAGCTGCTCATCGCCACCGACGCTGCCAAGCGCGCATCCGCCCGCTCCATCACCGCCGTTATCACCCACTACGGCTATGCCCGCCAGGACCGCAAGGCCGGCCCGCGCGAGCCCATCACCGCCCGCCTCGTCGCCAACCTGCTCGAGCGCGCCGGCGTCAACCGCATCATCACCCTCGACCTGCACCAGGGTCAGATCCAGGGCTTCTTTGATATCCCGGTTAACCACCTGTCCGCGCTGCCGCTGTTTGGCCAGTACTACAACAACATGCACTTCGACACCGACAACCTGGTTGTCGTCTCCCCCGACGTGGGTCGTGCCAAGGCCGCCAAGAAGCTGTCCGACATGCTCGGCTGCGACCTGGCCATCGCCCACAAGGGCCGTCCGCGCCACAACGCCGCCGAGGTCATGGGCATCATCGGTGACATCAAGGGCAAGACCTGCATCATCAACGACGACATGATCGACACCGCTGGCACCCTGTGCGCCAACGTCAAGGAGCTCAAGGCTATGGGCGCTGGCGACATCTACGTCTGCGCCACCCACGGCATCTTCTCCGGTCCGGCCATCGAGCGTCTGAACGACGCCCCAATCGTCGAGTGCCTCGTCACCGACGCCATTCCCGTTGAGGTCGGTGGCAAGATCAAGACCATCTCGGTCGCCGAGGAGTTCGCTCAGGCCATCTCCGCCGTTTACCACGAGGAGCCCGTCTCCACGCTCGTCGGCGGCGACTTCGCGCTGTAGTCGCTCGACCCTCGCATCCCTCCGGAAGCCCCGGTCACGCCTGCGGGGGTTATCACGCGAACGTCCTCGCTGCTTTGCGGCTGCGGGATGTTCGCTTTGATAACCCCTCCCGGCGTGTCCGGGGCTTCCTGCTGTCTCGGGGCAGCTGTTTTCTGAAATGACTTTGCTGCAACCTTTCCTCGCCTTCGGCGAGCGTGGTAGCCTTTGTCGTTGATTGAACTATTTACGTAACGGAGGACAAATATGGCAGCTGCACAGCCGCTTAAGATTCGCATGGTTGCCGGGCTTGGCAACCCTGGCGATGAGTATGCCGAGACCCGCCACAACGCCGGCTTTAAGGCAATCGACGAGCTGGCCCGTCAGGCCGGCGTCACGTACTGGAAAAACCAGGCAGGCGCCGAGGTCGCGCTCATCAATATCAACGATGCCGAGGAAGAGGGCGGCAAGCGCCAAATCGTGCTGGTCAAGCCGCAGTCGTATATGAATACCTCGGGTGGCCCCATCTCCAAGCTCTGCCGCGAGTACAAGATCAAGGCCGAGGAGCTGCTCGTGATCCATGATGAGCTCGACATTCCCGCCGGCGACGTACGCGTCAAGGTAGGCGGTGGCCACGCCGGCCACAACGGCCTGCGCTCCATCATCGACAAGATGGGCAGCCGCGACTTTAGTCGCATCCGCACCGGCATCGGCAACCCTCCCGGCAAGATGGCCGTGGCCGACTACGTGCTCAAGCAGCTGCGCGCCCGCGAGGCCGAGGACTTCCAGGACACCTGCGCCCGCGCCGCAGATGCCGCCGGTTTGGCCATCGTCCACGGCGTAATCTACGCCCGCGATCACGTCAACGGTGCCGCCTCCGCCAACGGCAAGCACTAAAACCTGCCATTTAGGGATGTTTATTTTGGCAGGTTTTATATGCGGAAACGCCGCAGTCGGCACATCGCAATAAACACGCTGCCACCATACATGCATAACGCCCCAAAGGGGGCCGGCCTCAACGAAGCGCGAGGCCGGCCCCCTTTGCCGTTTTGCCTGATAAAACCTGCCAAAATAAACCTGTCCCTAAATGGCAGGTCACTTTTCCCGCCTGCCAAAGATACACGTAAGCGACATGTCCATGAGGGTATAATTTGTACTGTATGTCTGCACAACGCCTGTGCGCGTACGGTTTTATTCGGGCTACCGTCCATTACCGTGGAGGCACGGTTCGGCAGCCCTAACAAGAGAGGGGTTCTATGTATAAGATCCTGGAGAAGACGCAGTTCTCGGAGAAGGTGTTCAAGTTCCGCATCGAGGCGCCTGCAATCGCCAAGCATGCGCACGCTGGACAGTTCCTCATGGTTCGCGCCAACGAGACGGGCGAGCGCGTCCCGTTTACCCTGGCCGGCTGGAACGGTGACGAGGGCTGGGTCGAGTTCATCTTCATGGTGATCGGCAAGACCACCGAGATGCTGTCCACCTACGAGGCCGGCGAGTCGCTGCGCGACGTCGTGGGCCCGCTGGGCGTTCCCACCGAGATGGCTGAGGGCCCCTGCGCCGTCATTGGCGGCGGCGTCGGCCTGGCAATTGCCTTCCCGGTCGCCAAGCACCTGGTCGAGACCGGCCACGAGGTGCACGCCATCATGGGCGCCCGCACCAAGGACCTCCTGCTCATGGAGGACCAGTTCCGCGAGCTCCTCGACGAGGACCACATCCACATCACTACCGATGACGGTTCCTACGGCGAGCAGGGCGTTGTCACCGCTCCGCTGGAGCGCCTGCTGCAGGACAAGGCCGTGAGCCAGGTCTTCTGCGTCGGCCCCGTTCCGATGATGAAGTTCTCGACCCTCACCGCCCAGAAGTACGACACCCCCATCACCGCGTCGCTCAACCCCATCATGGTTGACGGCACCGGCATGTGCGGCTGCTGCCGCGTCGAGGTGGGCGGCGTGACCAAGTTCGCTTGCGTCGACGGCCCCGACTTCGATGCCACCCTGGTCGACTGGGATGACCTTCGTGCCCGCCAGGCCGCTTACCGTTCCGAAGAGGGCGAGTCCCTCAAGGCCTATGAGGAAAAGAGCTGCGCATGCCACTAGTTAACGGTCGTTTCGTTGCCGATATGAAGTCGCCCCGCACCCCCGATAACGAGGAGCCGGCTGCCGAGCGCGCCTGCGACTTCCGCCCCGTCGACAAGGGCTTTACCGAGGAGATGGCGCTGGCCGAGGCCGAGCGCTGCCTCAACTGCAAGAAGCCGTTCTGTGTTGAGGGCTGCCCCGTCAACATCAACATCCCCCGCTTTATCGAGCAGATTCGCGCGAAGGACTTCGGCGGCGCTCTCGATACCATCCGTGAGGACTCCATGCTTCCCGCCATCTGCGGCCGCGTCTGCCCGCAGGAGAACCAGTGCGAGGGCAAGTGCATCCGTGGCAAGAAGTCCGAGCCCGTGGCCATCGGCCAGCTCGAGCGCTTCCTGGGTGACCGCCCCGAGCTCGCCTCCACGCCCAAGATGGCCCCCAAGAACGGCAAGAAGGTCGCCGTCGTCGGCTCCGGCCCGTCCGGCATCACCTGCGCCGGCGAGCTCGCCCGTAACGGCTTTGACGTCACCGTCTTTGAGGCCTTCTTCACCGGCGGCGGCGTGCTGGTCTACGGTATCCCCGAGTTCCGTCTGCCCAAGGCAGTCGTCAAGCGCGAGATTGACGGCCTGGAGGACATGGGCGTCAAGTTTGAGTACAACTCCGTCGTGGGTAACATGGCCACGGCCGAGGAGCTGTTCGAGCAGGGCTTCGACGCCATCTACGTGGCGACCGGCGCTGGCCTGCCCAAGTTCCTCAACGTCCCCGGCGAGAACCTGCCCAACGTCTTCTTCGCAAACGAGTACCTCACCCGCGTGAACCTGATGAAGGCCAACAAGTTCCCCGAGTACGACACCCCCACCAAGCATGGCAAGAACGTCGTCGTCTTTGGTGGCGGCAACGTGGCTATGGACGCCGTCCGTACCGCCAAGCGCCTGGGCGCCGAGCACGCCATCATCGCCTATCGCCGTACCGAGGACGAGATGCCTTGCCGTCGCGCCGAGCTGCATCATGCTAAGGCCGAGGGCGTCGAGGTTCTGCCGCTCGTCTCCCCGCTCGAGTTTGTCGCTGGCGAGGACGGCTCCGTGTGCGCCGTCAAAGTCCAGAAGATGGAGCTCGGCGAGCCCGACGAGTCCGGCCGTCGTCGCCCGGTGCCCATCGAGGGCGCCATCGAGGAGATCCCCTGCGACGTCGCGATCTCGGCTATCGGCACCAACGCCAACCCCTTCGCAAAGAAGATCGGCGGCAAGATGGAGCTCAACAAGTGGGGCTACATCGTCGCTGACGAGGAGACCGGCCAGACCACCGATCCCCGTATCTGGGCCGGCGGCGACATCGTCACCGGTGCCGCTACGGTCATTCTGGCGATGGGCGCCGGCAAGAAGGCCGCCGCTTCCATCACCAAGAGCCTGCTGGGCGAGTAATCACCTACAGCGCTAGCCACCAAACGGCAAAGTCCCCGTCGAGCACACGCCCGGCGGGGACTTTTTCTATGCCGGCCACCCCAAACCACCACGATGGGGACAGGCACCTTTGTGGTGGTTGGGGGCCTGGTCGGCAAACCAATTCCGGCGTTTGTCTCAATCTGTAACAGCTGGAGCCCGTTGAGCCTTGTAGTTGTTACGGATCGAGATATTGCGCCAGCCGCCTCCGTTTTATCTCAATCTGTAACAGTTAGAGACCAAATTCCCCGCTACGTGTTACAGATCAAGACGTTAGGTTGGCGGCCGAACGGTTCATCTAAATCTGTAACAGTTAGAGCCTTTTTCGCTGGCCTGATGTTACAAATCGAGATTTTGCAAAAGCCGAGGATAGGCACTGCCGCCAAGGCCTTCCCCTCGGCCTAAAACAAAAACCACCACAAAGGTGCCTGTCCCCTTTGTGGTGGTTTTGGTCGGTTAGCCTTCGAGCTGCGCCATCTTGTAGCGGTAGGCAGCGGCGATAACGTCTTTGCAGCCTTCGCGGCCCAGCTTGGCGCGGTTGACGACGATATCCTTGCCGCTCGTCATCTTCCACTTTCCGGCACTGTAGCGCTTATAGAACGCCTCGCGCGCCTTCTGCTGCTGCTTAACCAGCTTGGCACCCTTCTTTTTGTTGAGGCCGCGCTTCTTGCGCACAATCTCGACGCGGTCCTCAAAGGGAGCGGTCACCAACACAGCAATGTGGTTGGGGTTGTTACGCAACAGGTAATCGGACAGGCGACCTTCGATAATGCAGCTCTCGGTCTCGCCCAGATCCAAAATCACCTGGCTCATCTTTTGGAACAACTTGTCCGAGTACGAACGCGCATCGTAGCGGTCGGGCAGAAACGCCATGTTCTCCACGGCCAGACGCTCGTCGTAGGCGGCCATCTTATCGAGCGACTCGCCCGCACGCAGCGATGCGCGCACCAGCAGCTCGTTATCGTACAGCGGAATCCCCAGCTCATTGGCGAGGATACGACCAATCTCGTGGCCCTCGGCACCAAAGTCGCGCGCGATGGTAATGACCACAGGACTCTTCTTGTTCACCAGATCGCTCATCGCGATTCCTTTCTAACAAATGAGAAATGGGCGATTCTTGATTCCCATTTTGTCACTTACGACCGTCCTGGTTTCCCAAGTGCGGCAGATTGCCCCGAAAGAGGAGCGCCGCGTACTAAATGTACGCAAGCGACGATTGAGGGGCAAGGTGCCGTGCTTGGGGAAGCAGGACTACGCCGCTACGATACGGCGTTGATAAGCCCTCACCAGCAACGAGATGCCAAAGTTGAGCACAAAGTACATCGCAAACACCAGGCCGTAGAGCATAAGCACCTGCGACAGGTCGATCGCGTGGGCCATCACGACGTTTGCCGTGTACATGAGCTCAGCCACGTTAATGCCCGAAAGATACGAGCTGTCCTTGATGACGGTCGTGCACTGGCTAAACAGCGCCGGAATGATCGTCTTAAACGTCTGCGGCAGAATGATGTAGCGCATGGTGGCAAAGAAGCCAAAGCCCTGGCTCTGCGCCGCCTCAAACTGGCCGCGCGGAATCGAGTTGAGGCCGCCGCGCACGATCTCGGCCATAACAGCGCTGGTAAACAGCGTAAAGGCGATGGTCGAAATCACAATGTCCAAACCCTGCACCGTAAAGTAGATAAACAGGATCCACAGCAGGTTTGGCGTGCAGCGGAACAGCTCGATATAGGCGCTCACCAAAATACGGAACGGGCGGGGCGCATAGCTCTTGACGAGCGCCAGCACCGTGCCAAAGATGAGCGAGAAAAAGATCGACAGCGCCGAGATCTCGATCGTCTTAACAAAGCCGCCCCAGATGTAGAGCAGGTTGGTCGCGTTGAAGATTTCCATGCGCTAGGCCTCCTCTACGTTGTCGAGCCCCAGCTCGGCCAGGCTCACGCCGCGCGGACGCTCCTTGGAGCGGCGCTCGAGCCACTGCACCAGCATGGCGAGCGGAAAGCAGATGATGAAGTACATAAGGCAGCAGACAATGTATCCCTGCAGGTAACCGTACAGACTCACAAAGTTGTCGGAACGGTACATAAGGTCGCCGCCGGCCACAAGTGCCAGCACCGACGTGTTCTTGACCAGGTTGAGCGCCTGGTTACACAGCGGCGGCAGAATGATCTTGAACGTCTGGGGCAGCACGATGTACCAGTATGCCTGCGCGCGGGTGAAGCCCTGGCTCTGGGCCGCCTCCATCTGGCCGCGCGGAACCGCCTCGATACCAGTGCGGATGACCTCCGAAATGTAGGCCGCGTGATACAGGCCCACACCCAGGAAGCCCAGCACAAACGGCGCGATGCGCACCGGCTGGTCGGCCCCGGTTATGGCCTGCAAAAACTGCGGACCGGCCATGTACATAAAGAGCACCTGCACGGGCAACGGAGTGTTCTGGTAAAACTCCACATACACGCGGCTTATGGCGCGCAGCACACGCGAGCGAGTGGTAGAGAACACGCCCAGCAGCGTGCCCAGCACCAGCGACAGCAGCAGACCGGCAACGACCACTTGCAGCGTCACGCCAAAGCCCTCCCAGAAGGGCCCCATGTTTTGAAATGTCGTCGACCAACGGTCGGCGTCAAATAATCCTTCGAGCATTTGATTCCTTCCTTGGACGATACGCCTATACAAGACCCCAGGTCTTGACCTCTTGATCGAGCCAGCCATCGGCCAGGCGATCGCAAACCACCTGATCGACCACAGCCGAAAGGTCGCAGCCCTTCTTGGTCGCCACGCCGTAGCCCTGCTCGCCAAACTTGACCTCGGGCTGCAACAGCTCAACGGTCTCGTTCATGTAACCGGCCAGCGTGGAGCGGTCCATGGCAAAGACGTCGATATTGCCGGCGTCGAGCGAACTCTTGATGATGGGATAGCCGCTAAAGGCCCTAAACTCGGGCTTGCAGCTAAAGCCGTTGTCCTTGATCATCTGCTCAATCAGGCTCTGCGTGGTAGCACCCTGGCTCACGCCGATGACCTTGCCGTCCAGGTCCTCAATCGAGGTAAAGCCCGAACGCTTCTTGACCATGAGTCCCACGTAGTCGGTGCGGTACGGCGTCGAAAAATCCCAGCTCTTCTTGCGCTCGTCGGTGATGGTGTAGGTCGCCGCGACCACGTCGAGTTGGCCGTTATCGATCAGCGGGCCGCGCGTCTTGGGTGTCACATCGGTAAATTCGACAAGCTCCTGGGCACGGGCCTCCTTGTAGCTCACGCCAAAGACGGCAGCGGCGACCTGGTAGCACAAATCGACTTCCATGCCCTCAAAGCGACCCTTGGCGGTGTCGTAATAGCCATAGCCGGGAACATCTTTCTTAACGCCGGCATTCAGATGGCCACGCGACTTGATGGCCGCAAGCTTGGACCCCTTGTCGGAGCCCTCGCCGCTGGTGGAGTTGCCGCAACCGGCAAGCGCGGTCCCCGTCAGCGCAAGCATGCCGGCACCCGCCAGCTGCAAAAAGTGACGGCGCGACACGGCCGCCCTCGTCATATCCGTCATGTCCATCACCGCGCCTAGTGCAGAATCTTGGACAGGAACTCGCGGCAGCGCGGGTTCTCGGGGTTATCGAAGAAGTGCTCGGGCGTGCCCTCCTCCAGGATACGGCCGTCCTCCATAAAGATGACGCGGTCGGCCACCTGGCGCGCAAAGCCCATCTCATGCGTCACGCAGATCATGGTGATGTCCTCCTGCGCGAGCTCAATCATAACGTCCAGGACTTCCTGGACCATCTCGGGGTCGAGCGCCGAGGTCGGTTCGTCAAACAGGATGATGGGCTGCTTAGTGCACAGGGCACGGGCGATGGCGATGCGCTGCTGCTGACCGCCCGAGAGATTCTGCGGATACTCGCCGGCCTTATGCGCCATGCCAACGCGCTTGAGCGCGGCGATAGCGATCTCGGTCGCCTCCTCCTTGCTCTTCTTTTGCAGCTTGATGGGCGCGAGCGTCAGGTTGCCCAGCACCGTCATGTTGGGATACAGGTTGAACTGCTGAAACACCATGGAGCTGTACTTGCGAGCCATCTCCAGGTGGTTCTTTTTGGTGAGCGGCGTACCGTCGATGATGACCTCGCCCGACGTGGGCTCCTCAAGATAATCGACACAGCGGATGAGCGTCGACTTACCCGAGCCGGAAGGCCCGATCATTACGAGCTTCTCGCCGCGCTTGACGGTAAGGTTGATATCTTTGAGCACATGCAGGTCGCCAAAGTACTTGTTGAGATGCTTAATCTCGATCATGTCTGCCATGAATGTCCCTTCCCTGCGTTTACACGAGTTGAACTATTGTACGGAAAGAACCACGTTTCCGCAGCCCACACTACATTCCCGTAAAGAACCCGCAACCTTTAACCCACTCATTGGGGACAGACTTAAATGAGTACCCGCTCATTGGGCACTCATTTAAGTCTGTCCCCAATGAGTACCCAGCTCAGCAAAAAGGGGCGCGACCACAATGGTCACGCCCCTCAAGACCCGAAAATAATACAACCGACCTTGGGATTGAACGTCAGATTGCCGCGTGTACGGGTTTGCAACGTCGAGCCGTTACGCGGTTTGGTAAAACCGCGTAACAAATTACGCGAGTTTGGCGCCGACGATCTTTGCTGCTGCCGGCTTATCGAAGTTGCCGCCGGTGGCCTTACCCAGAGCGCCCATAACCTGGCCCATCTGCTTCTTAGAGGTCGCACCCAGCTCGGCGATGACCTGCTCGATCAGGGCCTCGAGCTCCTCGCCCGAAACCTGCGCGGGCAGCAGGCTCTCCAGAATCTTGACCTGCTCGGTCAGGTTGTCGGTACGCTCTTGGTCGGTGCCGGCCTTGATGGACATCTCCAGCGTCTCGCTCGTCTGCTTAATCAGACGCTTGATCATGCTGTTGACGTCTTCCTCGGTCACATCACGACGCTCGTTGACCTCGATATTCTTCACCTCGGCCTTAACCTGGCGAATGATAGACAGGCGAACCTTGTCCTTGGCCTTCATGGCCGCGATCATTTCCTTCTGCAGCTCTTCGTTGGTCATCTGCATATCCTCCTCAATAGCGTGGGCGGCACTCACGCGGGCACCGCCCCATGATTACTCAGTCGTCGACGAATCGTCGGTCGAACTCTTGGTGACGCCCTTCAGGCTGACGTTGTACGGCACGTCCTTGGGCATGGGGTTAACGGTGATGTCGGCGTCCTTCTTGTACTGCTCCAGCCACTCGCTGTACGCGGTGCTTGCCGCCTGCGTCTTCACCACGTTGGAGACGTACTTCTTGATGTCCTTGGGCACCTGCTTAATGTCATCGACCTGATTATCGACATGGAAGTAGTCGGTGCACTTGATGATGTGATAACCATAGGTCGACTCAACGACGTCGCTCACATCGCCCTTGTTGAGCCCCTCGAGCGCCGCCTGGTAGCTGTCGACGAAGGTGGTGAGCTTGTCCCAGCCCACATCGCCCTTCTTATCCTTGGAGCCGGTATCGTCGGAGTACTGCTCCACGGCATCCTCAAAGCTCAGCTCGCCGGAGTTGATCTTGTCCAGGCACTCCTGCGCCTTGGCCTTGGCGGCAGCCTTGTCCTCGTCAGATGCGTCGGAATCGACCTTGATCAGGATATTCGACGAACGACGGGCGTCGTTGTAGTTGGACAGGTTCTCATTGATGTAATCGACAATCTCGCTGTCCTTGGGCTTGCTGGTGGGTGCCACGGCATCCTTGAGCTTCTGCTGCGCCAGGCTCTCCTTGAGCGAATCCTTGTAGGTGTCCTCGGTGTAGCCATAGGTCTTAAGCGTCTTCTTAAAGGCTTTGGCGCCGCCCGCGCTCTTGCACGCGTCCTTCCAAGCCTTCTCGACTTCCTCGTCCGAGACGGTTACGCCGTTTTCCTTCTGCGCTTGCTGAAGCAGGATCTGCTGCGCGTAGGAGTCGATAAGCTGCTTGCGGTACTTCTTGGGTGTGAGGTCGTTGTCGACCAGGTACTGCGCCCAGTCCTTGTCCTTGGTGTAGCCGTAGGACGTGCGCATGCTCATGATCTGCTTGGTCACGGTGTCCTCGGTGAGGTTGGTGCCGTTGATAGTGGCAGCCACACCGCCGGTGAGTTTGTAGCCTGTACTAGTGTCCTCGGTCTGCGACATCAGGCCGGAGCACGCCATGGCCGAGACGGAGAGCAGCATCGCCAGCACGCCGATGACCACCAGGACAATCTTGACGGTCTTGGACACATAGGTCTTGCGCTGCTTCTTACGAGAGCTGGAGGCGGCGCGGGACCGTTGCTCGGACGTCGGCGCGACCTCGGGGTTCTTTTTCTTATTTGCCATGTTTGGCCTTTCGCATCACGAATCGAACAAACGCCATTGTGTCACAACGCAGCCCCCGCGGCACACCTGGTGCATGGGGGACAGGTTAATCTGCACCATTTTGGTGCAAAGGGGACAGGTCTGGCAGTTGGCAGTTAGGGACGTTCCTTTTCTGCCGGCAGATGGAGACTGTCCCCGGCTGCCGGCAGTCCCCCAGTGCCGGCCTTAAAAGTGTCGACGGATGGCGTCGACCATGTCCTGCTGCGTGGTTTGGCCGAGTACATCGGCTGCAGCGTCGGCATCCATAAAGATATTCATAAGCGCCTGAAGTGCCTCGACCTGACCGCCCGGCTCGGCAATGCCCAGGTTGATGATGATCTGCGCCGGCACCGGAGCGCCCATGCCCGCCATCGCGTTGAACGTCACAGGTGCGGCGGGCTTTACCACCGCGATATAGGGCTTGGCCACAAATCCCGGATCGGTATGCGGAATGGCGATGTTTGCCGCCGGCATAGCGAGACCCGTAGGATAGGCGTCCTCGCGCGTGCGGACGGCATTGAGCCAACCCTCACCAATGTAGCCGCGCAGGGCAAGCTCACCCTCGAGCCGCGCAAACACCTCACCCGGCGTCGCGCACTCCCAATCAAAAAACACCAGCTCAGGCGAGAATAGCATCTCGGCGTTATCCGCCATACTGTCCTCCAAAGTTGTACGAGGTTCACAATGCCCCATATGATAGCGAAACGAGACAGACAAGGTTAGCCGAGGATCCCGATCATCTCGACCGCGCGAGCAGGTGTCAAGCACACCTCGGGCATCGCCTCCACCATGCGCCGGTCGCTCGTGACCACATAGTCAACATCCGCCGTCTCGCCCGAAGCGATGATGAGGTTGTCTTCAAGATCCGGCATACGCTTGCCAAGCATGCGCGCCATCTCGCATTCTGCCAACGAAAGCGGAGAGGCAGTTGCCACCTGCATCATGTGCTCGATGCAGGCCCATGACGCCGGGGCAAACGATACGTTAATCCCATTCGCATTCCGTCGGGCTAGACGCCGAGGCAAAATATAGAACACATCCTTTGCCGTCGTGGGCGCATACAGAAGGTCGATCTTTCCCGCCTCGGCCAGTTCAACCAATCTCTTCGCTTCGTCGAACGCCCCCTCTTGCAGGTAATAATCGAGCCAAACGTTCGTATCTACCAAGAGACGCTTTGCCTCAATCATCGACAATTCGCCTCTATGTCGGCAATCATCGCGTCATACATATCATCTCGTACGGCATCCCAGTCTTCCGCCGAAGATTCTGCCGATGCGAAATCCGACGCGCTCAGCCCCAACGAGGAAAAAGCTAGGCCACACCCCTGTTCGGCGAGGCTCTCCTCACGGAGTGCCTCACGCTTATCCGCCACCATAAATCCCGGCAACGCTTGATGCTCGACAAGATAGACCCAAAGCGCGCGAATGGCATCGCTCGGCCCCAACCCATTGCGAGTTAGGACCGCATCGCCACCGGCTTTGAGCATAGGATCAATTCGCGTGTTGAGCTGCACCGTTGCTGTACCCATAGCGGCTCCTCTCTACATGCTAGCAGTATAGCAAACATGAAAGGCCACGCAAAAGGGCCCCGCCCGCACGCGGACGGAACCCTATCGGATTTTTTGGGATGGAAATGACACCCGTCACGTTATTCAGAGTCCAAAATCAAAGAGGCTATAAAAGCTGAGAGGGCTCATGTGATTCCATAAGCCCCCTCAGCTTTTTCGATAGTTAAGTCACAACAGCGCTTCGTCATTAACAAACACAAGCTGCCTCATTTTCCCGCTTCTGCCCTTTAGGCCCAATACGGAATATACCTTCGATATTTGGCGCCCGCATCCTCGTCCTCTTCCTTTATCAACGCCTCTTCCAGGCACTCTCTGATTAGACGAGACATCGCCACCGTGTTTTTCTTTTCATCGGAAAGTCCAAAACGCTCTCGCAGTGACTGATTGCTCATCGACTCGCCTTGGGCGTACAAAAGACAAGCATGCCAGTACACAGCATTTTTTCGTTCGCTTTTTTTCATTCGAGTATATGGGCAATCGCAATAGAGCGTCACGAGCGTTCCCAGCCCGCCCTCACTCTTGATAACCGGTGAAGGCATGCCGGCTTTTTCGAGCGAATCTACGATTAAATCCCAGCCCGTACCGCCTTCTTCGCAAAGATCCATTTGGCGCATGAGGGACGCCATCATCGAATTGCGCGTTTTCGGCTGCGCGTTGAGCACGCGTTCTGCCGGAATAAGCGTTGTCCCGGGATTAGAAAACTCGATACGATTGTCGTAAATCGCAACAAGAGGCCCCGCCGTGTTGTCAGCGATGTCTTGATGGATCACGGCATTTGATAGCAGTTCGCGAATCGCCCTTTGGGGGTAGGCCGTCTGGATGCGTCGAAATGCGCCATCCAACGTCTCAACAGCCGGAATCATCGACATGATCAGTTGCTCAGCCTGCGGAAGCGCTAAAGCGTAACCCTTATCGATTTCAGTATCACCAATAATGTCAAAGCTGCCTTTTCCCGCATATCGCACAATTCGCAGCATGCGTTTTCTGAGCTCCGGATAGCGAGAGAGCCTCTTTCCCACTAGAAGCATCCCCAAGCGCGTCATGCTATAACGGCCGTTGTCTTGGCGATGAATCAGCTCTTGCTCACAGAGAGCAAGAATTACTCCGTCCAGATCGACGGGTCTCCTCAATCTGCACAGCTCAAAATATGCATCAATATCCAGAATCTCGGCGACCTCTTGAGGCGTCAGATCGCTCTCAACTACAGCGAGCTCCGCGTTCCCCGCCTGCAAGCGACGCCACAGCTCCGCCTCTCGCGCACTACCAGGAAGCAGTTCTGCCGTCGAAGATCCCTCTCGGATGTAGGCGGTCTTATCAAAATAGACCGGCTGAGCGTTCGCGGCGTGCACTTTCAGCACCACAAAGTGCTTTGTCTCATGGTCAATAACCGCAAACTCGTAATTCGCATTGTTTGAGAGCGCAAGCTTGAGCCACATCAAAAGCTCTTGGTTTCCCTTGCCCTTTGCGTGATATGGGTTGAACTGGGTACCCACAAGCTCATGAGCATCGTCGCTCACGCCCCAGATCTTATAGGCATATGCACGGCCGCAGTAAGCGGCAGCGTTGGCAAGCGCAGAGATGTCACGCCCCGTTCTAACGGGGTCGCTATTACTCTCTTTAAACTCAAGCCACTCGGTTTCATCAGGATAGCCGATAAGTGAATAAATCAGCTCCATGCCATCTGCTTCACCCATTGAGCCTGCCTCCTTGCGCTCATTTTGATAACAAAATGATAAATAGACGACAAATAGAATTGTGCACAATTTGAAGCTGAAGGCCAAGTTTTTCTGGTCATTTTCCCAGATAATCTCAATGCTGGAAGCTTTGTTCTCTGCAAAAGAGTCGACTGCCGTAATTGACAGGCAAGAAGATATGGCTCCGATGTCAAAAGGAACTCAAGCAGCAGGGAATGTAATTAAACCAGCAACTATCGCCAAGCAAATGGGCGTTGTCCTTATCCAGCATCATGTCCTTCGAACAAATCGAGCGGCAGCGGCACAGCAACGAAAAACACAGCTGGCAAACAGTGGCGCAGCGGCACTCCATTTTTATGTATTTCTGAAATTTCCGAAAAAGCCAGAATCTCATTAGCATTTGATAATGCCCCCCCCCCGATGGCGTATCTTATTCTTGGTTAGCATTTGTTAACGATATGTGCCCGTTGGAGCGATTCCGTGTCCCTGGATCCGAATTTTTTCTGTCAGTACGCCCCGTGCGACAACCAAAACCTATTAGCCGAGCTAGTGGCAATGGCTTCAATCCAGCAATTTCAAAAAAGAGAAATTATCCTTGAAATGGGTACCCAACAAAAATGGTTTTACCTTTTAAAACAGGGGGTAGCCTGTTCGTATTCTCTACAAAGCGATGGTTCGGAAATCACTGACTGCATAATGGCGGAGCCGGGCATGCCTGTAATGCCTAGCCCCGAGTTTGACATTCCATCCCCGACTTATATTGAAGCTTTAACAGACTGCACGCTCGTTCTTCTCAAGATAAGCGATGTTCAAAATAAAGCCCAATATAATCCAGGACTTGCAACTCTCATTAACCGATATCTATCAAGGGCTTGGCACGATCATTATAAAACCGAATCCGCCCTTAGGCTGTTGCCGGCTCGTGACCGCTACAAATGGTTTCTCGAGGAGTATCCGGGGGTTATCGACAGGGTCCCCCATTCGCGCATCTCATCATTTTTGGGCATGTCACCAATTACGCTTTCACGCGTAAGGGCAAACATATAGCAACGAGAAACTATTTCCTTTTACGTTTAATCTCAACGGTTATTGCTGAGCCGCATTCAGGACAAAAGTTGATCTCTCTACTGTATGCAATCCTACACTTCTTGCAATAACGCCATATGTCGCCCATATCAATAGGACTAGTGCAATTTGTACAGAATTGAGCATCTATCTCATTTTTTGTACCGCAGCATTGGCATTCGATCTCATCGCAACAATTGGGACGTTTTTTCATTGGAGGGACCGGACAAGGATGACGTCTAGGCACCAAATCTTCAATTTGGGCATAGCAGAGGCGCTGGCTCTCTTTGATGTTTATCAGCATGCCGATTCGATGCTCAATACTCGACCGTATTTCATCTTCGCCCTCGCTTTTAACGATATCGTCGCATAACGCATCCACTAGAACCTGATAGTCATCTTCAAGTCTTCGCGCTTCTTCTTCAAGATCATAGATCAACTCAATGCGCGGCGTGGATCGTTCACCCGCATCAAGATGGAATGGCTCATGGTCAACTGGCAGCAGTGGCATATTATCCTCCTCTTAGCTTGCTGGCTAACTATCGCAATCAATCACTAACCAGCCATTATCGCCGAAAGGCGATGGCGTTCTGGTCCCCCACATGCAGCACCTCGGCAGACATAACAAGTCTCTGCGCCACAGCGACATCATCTGCCTTGTGTCGCGTATTAAGGTCTTTCATTTCATCCGCGTAATCTCGACACAGCTACTTGCGGCCTCCGTTACGAATTTCCCAGTATTTAATGTCGTCCAACGTTTCTTGGATCCGATCCATCTTGGCATCACGCAATAAATTATCAATCTCGTCACTGCAATCAGATCTTGTGCTTCTGCTCGATATTGACTGCGTCGTTCCTGAATCGGAGAACAGCTCGCTAAAGAACTCGCCCGGAGCTGCAACGATCGCCAAGAATCCCATTGACCAGAACAAGACACAAATCAGCCTTACAAACCAGCCATATCCGTTTTCAAAGGCAAATTGACCGCCAAAAATAACCGCTCCGCAAAATGACGCAATGGGCATAAGCAGGTCTCCAATGAAATGCCCTGGACCGAACATAACGTAGCAAATATAAACTGAATAAGAGGGATTGACGAAAACCATAATCGAGACTGCGCTCATAGCCGCCAACACCAATAGGGGACTCTTCCAGCACAGCGAACAAGTCAATACCACAAGCCCAAGATATACAAGCACTATCCAAAATGCGATGGTTGAGGTTTTGGGAGATTCCGCCCATTCGCCCCAAAAGCCCGACGCAGCATACTGCGCCGCCGCCCCATTGGATGAAACGACCGAAGCAATGTATACAACCATTGCTCCAAATATAAAAATTGCTATTAAATCGATTGCTTTTCTCATTTTACCCCTATCCGCAAATATCGCTTTTTCTAGCGTCCTATAGTCTTTTGGCCGCTATTGGCTACTTTGTTTAGATTTCGGCCTCCAGCAGACATGAAAAAAGCCATACCCTAACGGCGCTCACGACAAAGACCGCTTGCCCACATCAAGTCAAAATGAATCACGGTCAACCGAAGACAGTGACATACCCATATCCTTCGCTTGGCCTCTAGCATCGATCACTTGTCACTTAACCTAAGTCTTTCCAGAAGCCAATGGCGACCGGATAACGTTGGCTTGAAGCTCGCTGACAAGATTAACGAAATCACCGGGTGTCCAAATTAAATCGGGCACCCGGCTACCAGTATCCTTATATTTTTACGGCCCAGCCATGCATTTCAGTCATCAATAAACACCGTATCGCTATCTAATGCAGCCTAGACTATGCTCCTAATTGCACCCTCCGCTTGGGACAGGAGCCCTTTCATCTTTTTCTTTTGCATCCACCCGTTAACGCCCGTCAAATCGGATTCACCCAAGAGAGCATCGCCCATCCATCCCTCAAGCACAATTTCCCTTTCGCCAAAAGCAATCGTAAAATTGCGCTGCAGCATCAGTACGCCGTCGCCCTTCGACCAACAAGGTTCACCCTTAATTAGTTTCTGTTGAAAACCGGCGCCTTCAATGATGCTCTTCCAGATCTCTAAGACTCTTGGCGTATCAATTTGACCGTGCGCGCAAATCGTTACTGTTGTCCTCGGCATCTCAAGCCCCTTCTTATTGACCCAACTCTTGACCACAGTTCGGACAGTGCTTTGCATCTCCTATGATTCGAGTTTGGCAATAAGGACATACTTTGCCTTTGTTCCGTGTCGAATCAATATCAACAACATTCTTGGATGTATAGCGCACGCTTATAAATAGAAGCGCGCCAACAATCAGTAAAACAAATCCGATTCCAATAATTGCCAAAACCGAAAGCTCCATGCTGGTAAGAGGAGCTTTAAATGTATAACGATGAGATAGCATCGCTTTTGTTATAAGCCCGTAGACCAGCGCAAAAAGCCCCAAGCCAAGTGACAGCAATGCAACGGTTTCTTTTTTTTGGTTTCATTAGATCCACCCTCCAGTCAGGCAACCAACCCGTCAAATCTCGCAATCGACATGACTCCCACCGTTCAAATTTCTAGAAAACATGGTGGCTTTAATGCCATAGCCCTCGTTTGGGCTCGAAATCAAACACGAAATTATTTAGGCAAACTTTATTATCCACACTGGAAACAAACAGGCATTAGCATTTGATAACGCCCCTGCGGCATCTGAGCAACAACCGCACTAGTAGCAAACGGCTCAATCTGAGCAAAAAGAGGATGCGGACTGGTGAACAATTTATACTTTGATGTGTGCCGGGCTCGTGACAATGATGTTTGTCACGAGCCCGGCATGGTATTCATCTATGGCATTCCCCATCTTCACACGGTCGGCGTGTCTTAGCTCTCATTCTCTCGTGTACGTTTCGTTGTTGATAACAAGCTCATCCCCATTGAGAAAATAGAGCCTATCATCCGCCTCTTCAGCTTCCTCTTTGCTGCTGGCTTTCTTCCAATGTTGAGAGCTGATATTTCCTTGACTGCTACTTAGAACCAATGTCTCGTCTTCTTGAATCGTATAGCGATCGCAGCTTTCCAGCCACGCACCGTTATAGGTAAAAGGAACCGAACAATCACCATTCTCATCAAATTGGAGAATTTCGTCTCCGTCGTCGTTTGCCCAAGTTCCAACAATCGACTTCTCACCACATCCAACTAGACCAATCAGCGGGACAGAAGCCGCGGCAACGGCCATTTTAATTGCTGTTCGTCTCGAAAATAATTGTGCACCCATCTTTGCTCCCAACAGACAGCACCCGTACAAAAGATAATTTGATTATCCCCATAAGATTATTTAGCGCATTATCATTTGATTATGGTCCGACGTATCCCGAGCATAAAGAAGAGCAAATGGCTCTATTAGGCTAAATTAATCTCTTGCCGGATTGCGTCTCTTGGCGAAGCAATTGGACTATGAACATCAAGCTGTGGCAATCGTTTGCCTCAAACAACGTAGATCGCAATGCATAAAAATGGCGGTTAAGCGTACCTCCGACGCTTAACCGCCAACACAAACCAACGACTAGCGCGTCGGGTCAACTGCCACCTTGCCACTCTCCAGCACGTGGATGCGACCGTCGGCGAGCATCTGCACAACCTCGGGATACAACACGTGCTCAATCGCGTGGATGTGCTCCTCGAGCGTGTCGACGTCCCAGCCCTCCTCAACAGCCAGCGCGCGCTGGGCGATGATGGGACCGTTGTCGTAGATCTCGTTGGCAAAATGCACGGTCACACCGGTCACCTTGACGCCGCGCGTAAAGGCATCGTCGATCGCGTGGGCACCGGTAAAGCTCGGCAGCAGGGCCGGGTGCAGGTTGACCACACGATTGGGAAACGCTGCCAGTAGCGGCGTGTGCACCATGCGCATGTAACCGGCCATGACCACATACTCGCAGCCGCGCTCGAGCAGCTCGTGCGCAATAATCTCGTCGGCGGCGATAGGGTCGGCGTAGACGTCCTTGGAAAGCGTCAGCGTCTGGATGCCCGCGCGCTCGGCACGCTGCAGGCCCTTGGCCGAAGGACGGCTCGACACCACGAGCTCAATCGAGGCGTTGAGTTTGCCGGCGGCGATCAGGTCGATCAACGCCTGTAGGTTGGTACCCGAACCGCTGATGAGCACGCCGATCTTGAGCGGCTCGGCGGTATCAGTGCCGGTCGGACGGGTATAGGGCGCAAGACCCAGGCCCTCGGCGGCAGTCATCTGCTCGTTAGCGCTCATCGGAGTACACGACCTTACCGGAGCCCTCGACGCACTCGCCCACGCGGAACGGCTTCTCGCCCAACGCGACCAGGGCATCGGTTACCGCGGCCTCGTCCTCGGGGGCGACAATCAGGCACAGGCCAACGCCCATGTTGAAGGTCTTGCACGCCTCGTTGGACGCAAGCTCGGCCTGGCGCGACACATAGGTGATGACGGGCGGAACGTCCCAGCCCATCTCGGCGCCGTTGCGGGTGACCACGGCGTCGACGTCGTCGGCAAGCGCGCGGTTGAGGTTCTCGGTAATACCGCCACCGGTGATGTGGGCAATGGCATGAACGTTGGCGCCACCGCGCAGCAGCTCAAGGATCGGCTTGACATAGATGCGCGTAGGGGCCAACAGGGCGTCTGCCAGCGATGCGCCGCCGAGCTCCTCGAGCGGACGGCTCAGCTCCTCGGCCTTAGCGGCGGCCTCGGGCGTGCCCGGCTTAATGCCGTCGACGCCAATGACCTTGCGCACGAGCGAGTAACCGTTGGAGTGCACGCCGGTGGAAGGCAGGCCCAGAATCACGTCGCCGGGGCGGACGTTTGCGGGATCGAGCATCTTGGGACGGTCGACGACGCCCACGGTAAAGCCGGCAAGGTCGTAGTCGGCAGGAGCCATAACGCCCGGGTGCTCGGCCATCTCGCCGCCCACGAGCGCGCAGCCCGCGAGCTTGCAGCCGTCGGCCACACCCTTGATGATCTTTGCCATGTGCTCGGCCTCAATGTGGCCGATGGCAACGTAGTCCAGGAAGAACAGCGGCTCGGCGCCCGAAGCCAAAATGTCGTTGACGCACATGGCGACCAGGTCCTGGCCCACCGTCTCGTGACGATCCATGATCTGGGCGAGCACAAGTTTGGTGCCCACGCCGTCGGTACCGCTGATCAGAATCGGGTCTTCCATATCCTTAAGCGCGGCGGCCGAGAATAAGCCACCAAAGCCACCGATACCGCCGATGACCTCGGGACGGTTGGTGTCCTTAACCATTTGCTTAATGGCGTCGACGGCGCGGCCGCCCTCGGCGGTATCGACGCCGGCGTCCTCATACGTCACATGCTTGCTGTCGCTCATCTGAGCCTTCCTCTCCCACTACCGTCCGCCGCGCGGGCGCCAAACGGTGCTCATAGTTGCGTTCATTTCGGCGCGCGCCATAACAGCACGCGCCGTCATATCAACAAAACAGCAGGTAAAACCTACCAAAATGAACCTGTCCCTACATGGCAGGTTTTAGGCCTCGCCGTGCTTCTCTTCCCAGCTGCGGTCGTCGTATTTCTCGACCACGGCGTCGTCGTCAAAGTGCAGCGGCTTATCCAGGTTGCGGGGCTTAAAGCCCTCCATAAACTTGTCGCGGCCAAAGCTCTCGGGAATCGCCACGGGGTAGCGGCCGGTAAAGCACGCATCGCAGTAACCGCCCTTGGGCATGACCTTCAGCAGGCCCTCGACCGAAAGGAAGGCCAGCGAATCGGCGCCGATATACTCGCAAATCTCGTCGACCGTCTTGTTGGCGCTGATAAGCTGCGACTGTACGTCGGTATCGATACCGTAGAAGCACGGCCAGATGACCTCGGGCGAGTTGATGCGGATATGAATCTCCTTGGCGCCAGCGTTGCGCAGCATCTTGACGAGCTGCACCATGGTGGTGCCACGCACGATGGAGTCGTCGATGACGACCAGGCGCTTGCCCTCGATGTTGTCGCGCAGCGGGTTGAGCTTCATGCGCACGCCCATGGCGCGCAACTCCTGCGTAGGCTCGATAAACGTACGGCCCACGTAGCGGTTCTTGATGAGGCCCTCGCCAAAGGGAATGCCGCTCTCGTGCGAATAGCCCTCCGCGGGCGGCAGGCCGGAGTCGGGCACGCCGATGACCAGGTCGGCCTCGACGGGCTCCTCATGTGCCAGCTGACGACCCATGTCGTAACGGCAGGCATAGACGCTCTTGCCGTTCATGATGGAGTCGGGGCGGGCAAAGTAGACCTGCTCAAAGATGCAGTTGGCGGGCTCTTCAGCTGCAGGCACGCCCTGCTCGGACACAAGGCCCTCGGCGCTGATGCGCAAAATCTCACCGGGACGGACGTCGCGGACGTACTCGGCGCCCACAATGTCGAGCGCACAAGTCTCGGAGGCAACGACCCAGCCGCCGGCACGCGTGACATGGGTGGTGGCGTCGACCGTCGCGGCGCCGTCCTGCGACGGCAGCTGCGAAACGGATGCGGCATCGGCCTGGTCCAGGCCCTCGTCCACGAGCTTGCCCAGCACGAGCGGGCGAATGCCGTGCGGGTCGCGGAATGCGTAGAGCGCCTGCTCGTTGATGAGCGTCATGGCGTAGCCGCCGCGCACGAGCTCCATGGTCTTGCGAATGCCCTCGCGCAGATGGCCTGTACGCTGAGTAAAGTAGCCGATGAGTTTGGTCGCGACCTCGGAATCCGAGTTGGAGAGGAACGGCACGCCCAGCTCGATCAGCTGGCGGCGCAGCTCGTCGGTGTTGACGAGGGTGCCGTTGTGCGCGAGCGCGATAATGACGCTATTGATGGTAGAGAGGTGCGGCTGAGAGGCTTCCCAGCTCTTGGCGCCGGCGGTGCCGTAGCGCACATGACCCACGGCCAGCTGACCGGAGAGCGTCGACAAATCGGCATTGGAGAACACACGGTCGAGCAGGCCCAGATCCTTGCGGACCATAACCGTACCGCCGTCACCAACAGCGATTCCCGCCGATTCTTGGCCACGGTGCTGCAGTGCACGCAGGCCAAAGTACGTCAGTCGAGCCACGTCGCGATCGGGCGCCCACACACCAAAAATGCCGCATTCCTCATGCAGCTGGTCGGAGTCCGGATCATACGTCGACATGGCGTTCACCTGTCCCGCGGCATGCTCGGCCGCGCGGATGGTTTCTTGAGACATGGCATCCCCTCAGAGCCTCGTATTTTGGCGTTACCCGCCTTATTATACGCACGGCGCGACGCGCTCCCCAGCGCATGAGCAGCGCTTTTTAAAAGCCCACCGAGCTTATTATCCGTTTTGCGACCAAACATTTTATTGGGTAGTCCACTCTCAGGGGCAACGGCCTCGAAGACTTCCCGTGCGCCGTGTCTCGCCCGCGCTAGGGGCTACATTGTTGCAATTGGGACGTTCGTCCTGTCTTTTAGCTGGTCGTCGGCGTATCCTTGTAGGCTACTACAAGACGAGAAAGGTAGCGTATGGATCGAAATCAACTCGACCCCAGTGTCCCCAGCACCACGGAGGCCAAGAAGATCCCCCTTATCATCAAGGTCTACGCAGTCCTGTGCACCCTATCTGGCGTGGGCACGCTCCCGTCAGTCGCCGTCTTTATGTGGCAGGTCATCACCGCACTCATTAACGGCAACGTCGCCGCTAAGCTCGGTGATAACACCCTGGTCGCGGTTGGCCTTATCGTCGCCGGCATTATGCTCTCGGCGGCAAGCGCGATCATCTTGATCGTCTTTGGCCTGGACCTCATCAAGGACCAGCGGCGCAATGCCGCCCGCCTGTCTTACGTCCTCATCGCATTTACCGTCGTGGAGCTTTTAGTTGACGTGATGCTCCAGGGCATCGGACCCTTCCTGCTGCGCCCCGCCGTCCAGCTTGTCATCCTCATTGCGCTGTCGGCCACCGTCGACCCCACGCTACGCCAGGAGCGCGAACTGCAGCGCCGTCTGCAAGAGATGCTCGACCGCGATGCCGCCGCCGAGGGGATGCTCGGCCGCGACGAAACCGGCGAGGGCTACATCAAGCTCAACTACTTCAACCTGTTCTGGGTATTCTTCGTCTGCAGCGTGTTAGGTCTCATTCTCGAGGAAGTCTGGCATATGGTCGTCGTCGATCCCGGCGTCTATCAGGACCGTGCCGGTATGCTATTTGGCCCCTTTAGCCCCATCTACGGATTTGGCGCGGTGCTCATGACCATGGCGCTCAACCGCTTCTATAAAAAGAATCCTCTGATCATTTTCCTGGTAAGTGCCCTGATCGGCGGCGCTTTCGAGGTGTTTGTAGGCTGGTTTATGCAGACCTCATTTGGCGTGGTGTCGTGGAGCTATTCACACATTAGGCTATTCGGCATGCCCGATCCCATCGCGGTATTGACCGGGGGACGCACATGCACGCCGTTTGCCTGCATGTGGGGCCTGGGTGGCCTCATCTGGATCAAGGTCTTGCTGCCGCGCCTGCTTAAGCTCATCAATATGATTCCATGGAAACGCCGCTACTCTGCTACCGTCATCCTGACCGCCGTCATGTTGATCGACGGCGTCATGACGTTGCAATCGCTCGACTATTGGTATCAGCGCGTCAACGGAACCGTTCGAAATATTCCCGTCGCACAGTTCTATGACAAGCATTTCGATAACGAATATATGGAGAACCGTTTTCAGAGTATGACCATGAGCCCCAAGGACGCCACACGCGTGTAGCAAACGCCAGAGCAAAATAGCTCCAACACATCAAAGCCCGCTGGCAGATCTACATGAACTGCCGGCGGGCTTTCGCTATAGACAGACTCGGATTGCCGACGAGGCCTTACGCCTCGCGCTCGACCTCGCTCACGCACTCGTTCTTGATGGTGCCGACGAGCGACTGCAGCGCATCGACCACATGCGGGCGAATGTCCCCGCCAATGAGCACGAGCATGATGTCGTCACCTACGGCAAGCTCGCCGCTTGCCAGCCACACGCGCACATAGCCGATACCCGGCATCGCGCGCGTGGCCTCGATAGCAGCCTGCACCTTGCTGGCGTCGTAGCCGAACACCATGCCGCCCACCTTGTGGCCCGGCGCCACGCCATCGGTCTCGACACCGCGCGCCTCGGCCTTGGGCGTCGCGCGCACCACACCGTTATGTGTCAGATACATACCGCACGCAGGTGCCGACGAATCGGCCTTGGCCTCGCGCAGCCAAGCATCAACCGAAGGCATCGTTTTGCCATTCTCGAGCATCATTTCTCCCTTACCGTCCCAAATTAGCTACTCTCGGACAATTTATTCATCAACGGGCGTGAGCACCATGACGGCACGTGTGTTGCTCAGCGATAACGAACGACAGGTCACAAGCGTTACGACCTTGGTTGCCGAGGCGGCGCGATCGCCCGCATCGCTCGCCACGGCAGAGGCACCGTCGAGCATCTCGGACAGGTAGTTCTTGAGCCCGTCGTCGCCCTCAAAATTGGGTGTGCGCGCCTTGGAGTACGTATCCTCAACGACCTTGGTCGCCAGCGGACGCAGCTTATACGTTGCATCGCGCGTGATGTAATACACGTACTCGATGCTATCGAACGTCGCTTGGTCGGTGGTGTCCGAAATCATGTTGAACATCGACCCATCGTTCATATGGTGGCCGTAGATCGTGGTCTGCTGATCCACCATGCCGGGCGCATTGTCCTCGTAATCCAAGAAGATGGCACCCGATGCGTTGGACGTGCCATCGAACAACGTGTTGAGGTACTTGGAGTTATCAGTAGCCTGCACTACGGGATAGTTAATGTTGGTGCCCGGTGCGTAAATCCAACCGACGACCTCGGGATTTGTCTGGGCAAGGGCATTAAAGTCGATAACCGGCACGCCGCTGGCGTCCTTAGCGGGCGCATATTGCTCTTCGATCTTTTGGTACGACTCGCTCGCCTGCTTGTAGCCAATCTGGGCGTTGATAAAGATGGCGGCAGCGGCAACGATTAGGCCGATGCCAATAATGATGAGCAAGATGGGGATAACGGAGCGGCGCTTTTTGCGCGGCGGCTCGGTGTAATCCGACGGCGCGGCATGCGATGAAGACCGGGGCGGCTTCTTAGCATTGCTATAAGATGAAGGTCGATATGCGGCCGGCGCGTCCTGTCGACGATGCGTCGCCGGTGTCACGGGGCGCGGCGTGCGCGGCTGCTGAGGAGAGGATGTCCGACCCTGCTGTGCCGCACAGGCAGCACCCGGCTTCGACGGATCGGGAATCTGAGAAGCCTTGAATCGTTTTCCCTGATAGTTGGACATGGCTCTCCTTATACTGCGGTGAAACGGCGGAACGCCTAGGCGTCGGCCATCTCCTGCTTCATTTTCTCGATAACCTTGCGGTATTCGGGGTCGCAAGCGCCCAGAATCTGCGTGGCGTAGATGGCGGCGTTCTTGGCGCCGTTGATGGCAACGCAGGCCACGGGCACGCCCGAAGGCATCTGCACCATCGACAGCAGCGAATCCATACCGCCCAGGTCACTCGTCTTCATAGGCACACCGATAACCGGCAGTGGCGTAAAGGCAGCCACGACACCACCCAGGTGAGCGGCCTTGCCGGCGGCGGCGATAATCACTTTGATACCGCGATCGGCAGCGGTCGAAGCCCACTCGTGGACCTTCGCCGGCGTGCGATGTGCGCTCGCAATGACGAGCTCATAGGGCACACCAAGCGCCTCGAGCTCGGCGGTGCAACCTTCCATAACGCCCAGATCGGACTTGGAGCCCATGATGATCCCGACAACCGGCTTTTGATCTGCCATAAACAAAGACCTCCTGTTGAGAGCGGTGACGCGGCGGATCCGCGACCCTTAACTACTGAGAGTAGTATAGCTGCTCCCGTCCCTGCGGTCCCCGGGTGCCCCGCGTCGGGCTGGGTTTTTATCTTCGCTCCCCTTGCTTCGCAAAGTCGCTCAGACAATAAACCCAGCCCGACGCGGGGCACCCGGGGACCTACCGGGGATTGCCATGACGTACGTTGGCTGAAATATTAACGTGGGATCCGCCGTTCGAACGAACGGCGGATCCCACACTCACTTTTTATTCAGCCCTAGTCATCGCGCAAAGCCCCTTCCGCAGCACACGGAGCAGCCAAGTCACCGCAGGCCGGGGCGGGAGGGGCCGAGTTTCCTCCTGAGCGACTCTGCTTGCAGCCGGAGCGAAAGGGGGAAATCTCGGCCCCTCCCGCCCCGGCCGGCCAGGTCAACTACACCGTGTACTGCGGCAGGTCCTGCAGGGCGATGACGTCCATGCCCATGTCGTTGGCGCTGCCGTGACCCTGCTGGTCCTCACGCACTGCCTCGATGGCACTCACGTACGTGTTGGCCGCAGACATCGCCGTCACGCAGGTCACGCCGCGGCGCACCGCCTCGGTACGCAACAGATAGCCGTCGCCACGCGAACCCGGGCCGTACGGCGTGTTGATGATTACCGCAATCTTGCCATCGGCGATGAGGTCGCCGATGTTGGGACGCTCGCCGTCATGCGGGCCGCTGATCTTCTCCACGACCTCGCATGTCACGTTGCCGCCGCGCAGCACGCGCGCCGTGCCCTCGGTGGAGCAGATGTCAAAGCCCAGGTAGCGCAGGATACGGGCGACCGAAAGGATGTGGCGCTTGTCTCGGTCGCACACGCTAATGAACACCTTGCCGGCGCTCGGGTCGGGCAGCTTGTAGTCAATCGCCAGCTGCGTCTTGGCGTATGCCTCGGGATAGCTCTTGGCGATACCCATAACCTCGCCCGTCGACTTCATCTCGGGACCCAGGATAACGTCGGCGCCCGGGAAACGACCCCAGGGCATAACGGCTTCCTTCATGCAGAACCAGTCCAGCTGACGCTCGTCGCTCGGCAGACCCAGGCTGGCGATAGAATCGCCCGCCATGATACGCGCCGCGCACTTGGCCAGCGGCACGCCGGTTGCCTTGGAGATGAACGGCACGGTGCGGCTCGCGCGCGGGTTTGCCTCGATCACGTAGACGGTCTCGCCCTTGATGGCGTACTGCACGTTGACCAGGCCGCGTACGCCCAGCGCCATCGCGATGCGGCGCGTGGTCTCGCGAAGCTTTGCCTGCAGGCTCTCGCTAAAACTGAACGGCGGGATGCAGGTCGCGGAGTCGCCAGAGTGGATACCGGCCTCCTCGATATGCTCCAGAATGCCGCCAATGTAGACCTCTTCGCCATCGCACAGGGCGTCGACATCGGACTCGATCGCACCCTCCAGGAAGCGGTCCAGGTACACCGGGTAGTCGGGGCTAATGCGCGCGGCCTCGGCCATGTAATCGCGCAGGTGCTCGGCATCGTAGGCGATCATCATGCCGCGGCCGCCCAGCACGTAGCTCGGACGTACCAGCAGCGGGTAGCCAATGTGCGCGGCAACGGCCTCGGCCTCCTCAAACGAGGTGGCCTGGCCCGCCGGCGGGTACATGATGCCCAGCTTGTCGAGCAGGGCGGCAAAACGCTCGCGATCCTCGGCAAAATCGATGGCGTCGGGCTTGGTGCCCATGATGTTCACGCCGCTCTCCTCGAGCATGCGCGCCAGCTTAAGCGGGGTCTGGCCGCCGAGCGTCACCACGACGCCGTCGGGGCGCTCAACATCGATGACGTCCATGACATCCTCGTAGGTGAGCGGCTCAAAGTAAAGGCGGTCGGACGTGTCGTAGTCGGTCGAAACGGTCTCAGGATTGCAGTTGACCATGATGGTCTCAAAGCCGCGGGCCGCCAGCGCATAGCTCGCATGCACACAGCAGTAGTCGAACTCGATACCCTGGCCGATACGGTTGGGGCCGGCGCCCAGGATCATCGCCTTGGGCTTGTCCGCCGGCGTGGTCTCGTCGGGAGCTACGCACTTCTTGGCATCCGGACTCATGCGGTAGATATTCTCGTACGTCTTGTAGTGGTACTCCGTGGCGCTCGAGAACTCCGCAGCGCAGGTATCGACCGTCTTCATGCTGGGAACCACGCCAAGGCCCTTGCGATAGGCGCGCACAAAGCGCTCGTCCGAGCCGGTCAGCGCGGCGATCTCGGCGTCGCTCGTGCCGTACTGCTTGAGCAGGCGCATCGCGTCGGCGTCGATATCCTCCACACGCAGGCCGCGGATGCTCTCCTGGACCTGCACCATGTCGTTGATGCGGTTGAGATACCACGGGTCGATGCCGCAAATGGCATGGATGCGCGTGACGTCCCAGCCACGGCGTAGGGCCTCGACCACAAAGAAGATGCGGTGCTCGGTCGGGGTTGCCACGGCCTGAGCGAGCTCGTCGTCGCTCAGCTTGTCGGCACCCTCCTTGCCACCGGCGCAAATGCCCTGGTGTCCGTCCTCCAGCGAGCGCATGGCCTTGCCAAAGGCCTCCTCAAAGGTGCGGCCAATCGCCATGATCTCGCCCACGGCCTTCATGCGCGTGGTGAGCGTGGGGTCGGTACCCTTGAACTTCTCGAAGGCAAAGCGCGGCACCTTGACGACACAGTAGTCGATTGTGGGCTCAAAGCAGGCGGGCGTAGCCTTGGTGATGTCGTTGACGATCTCGTCGAGCGTGTAGCCCACGGCCAGGCGAGCGGCGGCCTTGGCAATGGGGAAGCCCGTGGCCTTGGAGGCCAGTGCGGACGAGCGGCTCACGCGCGGGTTCATCTCGATGACGATCAGGCGGCCGGTCTGGGGGTTCACGGCAAACTGCACGTTGGAGCCGCCGGTCTCGACGCCGATCTTCTCCAAGATGGCGAGCGAGGCGACACGCATACGCTGATACTCAAGGTCGGAGAGGGTCTGCGCCGGCGCCACGGTGATGGAGTCGCCGGTATGCACGCCCATGGGGTCGAGATTCTCGATGGAGCACACGATGATGCCGTTGCCGGCGTGATCACGCATGACCTCCATCTCATACTCTTTCCAGCCCTCGATGGACTCCTCGACCAGCACCTCGTGGGCAGGCGAGAGCTCCAGGCCCTGGCTCACGATGGAGACGAGCTCCTCGTGGGTGTGAGCGATGCCGCCACCGGCGCCGCCGAGGGTAAAGCTCGGGCGCAGTACGCAGGGATAGCCCACGCGCTCGGCGATAGCCTCGGCGTCGGCCACGCTGTAGGCATAGCCCGAGCGCGCGACCTCCAGGCCAATCTCGGCCATGGCCTCGTTAAAGAGCTTGCGGTCCTCACCGCGCTCGATAGCGGCCAGGTCGCAGCCGATCATCTCGACGCCGTATTTGTCGAGCGTACCGTCTTTCGCCAGCTCGACAGCGGCGTTCAGACCGGTCTGGCCGCCCAGCGTGGGCAGCAGCGCGTCCGGGCGCTCTTTCTTGATTACGCGCTCGATAAATTCGGCGGTGATGGGCTCGACATAGGTGCGGTCGGCAAGACCTGGGTCGGTCATGATGGTCGCCGGGTTGGAGTTGACCAGGATGACCTCAAAGCCATCCTCCTTGAGCACCTTGCAGGCCTGGGCACCGGAGTAGTCGAACTCACAGGCCTGGCCAATGACAATGGGGCCCGAGCCAATGACGAGGATGCGCTTGATGTCAGTACGTTTAGGCATATTAGTTCTCCTCGGTCTCAGCGGTCTCGGACTCAGCAAAGTTCCAGCCGGCAAGGCGGTCCTTCGCGGTGTCGATGTCCAGGTAGTTCTCCTCGCCGTCCATGAGTCGCGTAAAGGCGGTAAAGAGATAGTGGGCATCGGTGGGGCCAGGCGAGGCCTCGGGGTGATACTGGACCGAGAAGCACGGTGCGTCGAGTAGCTGGATGCCCTCGGCGGTGCCGTCGTTGAGGTTCACATGTGTCAGGCGAATGCGACCAAAGCGCTCGTTCATCACGACCGGCGCGATTCCGCGGCGCACCCAGACGCGCAGATCTCCATCGGCCGCATGCTCGGTCTCACCGCCGGAAAGCTCGGGGACAAGCTTGCCCAAGCTGGGGAACAGCAGGCCAAAGCCATGGTTTTGCGCGGTAATCTCCACGCGACGGCTTACCAGGTTCATGACCGGCTGGTTGCCACCGCGGTGACCGAATTTAAGCTTTTCCATCTGGGCGCCGCAGGCCAGGCTGATCATCTGATGGCCCAGGCAAATGCCAAAGACCGGCACCTTGCCGATCAGCTGCTGCACCTGCTCGTAGGTCTCCACCACGGCGTCGGGGTCGCCGGGGCCATTGGACAAAAAGACGCCGTCGGGATTCATGTCGAGCACCTCGCTCGCGGGCGTATTCCACGGCACGACGGTAAGGTCGCAGCCGGCGCGGACCAGCCCTTCCAGAATGCCGCGCTTCACACCGCAGTCGTAGGCGACCACTTTGTGACGGGCAGGAGCGGCAGCCGAAAGCGCAAAGTCATGCGTGGCAGGCAGGTCGGCGGCCACAAACTCATGAGGCGCGGGGCAACTTACGGTCTTGACCAGGTTCTCGCCTATCAGCGTGGGCGCAGCGGCCAGACGCTCGGCAAGCTCGTCGACGTCGAAGATCTCGGTCGAAATAATGCCCATCTTGGAACCATTGTCGCGCAGGTGGCGCACCAGGGCGCGAGTGTCGACACCCTCGATAGCGACGATGCCGTGAGCGCGCAGGTACTCCGGCACGCTGACGGCCGAGCGCCAGTTAGAAGGCGTGGCGCACATGTCGCGAACGATCATGCCGCGCATGGCCGGAGCGCCCGCAGGGCGCACGGCGTCGCCGGGGAAGGCCGACTGGACGTCGGTCTCGTCGATACCGTAGTTGCCGATCTGCGGATAGGTCATGGTTACGATTTGGCCGGCATAACTCGGGTCGGTCATGACCTCAAAGTAGCCCTCGAGCGAGGTGTTGAAGCAGACTTCGCCGGTCGCGGAGCCCTCGGCGCCGCATGCACGTCCATAAAAAATGGTCCCATCCTCAAGATACAGGATGCAGGGACCGCAGGTGCCCTTGCTGGTTTTGGCCAGCATACGCTGGCAAAGCTCGCTGGGCGCGAAGGCGCGGGCGGCAGCGCCCGCGGTATGGTTGTTCGCCATAATTCTCCTTCCCGGTCTCACAGGACCGGCTTAAAGGTGTGTAGTTAGGCCTCGCGGTATTGTAACCGCAAGCATGCCTCATGGCGTTAATTTCATCGAAATGTTTACGAAATGATAATTATGACTTTCTATGCATAATGATTTTTCTGGGACGGGGATTAAAAAATCATCCCGCGCGGGCTTGTGGCTCACACGGGATGATGGCGTCTTATTTTTTCTTGTCCTGCTCCAGCAGTTCGGACGGTGTGCGATCGGGCTTGCCGCCGCGGAAAATCTCGCGGCCATGCAGACGATGCTCCAGATCGCGCTCGGCCTTTTCCTCGTCAATCTTGGTCTGGCTCACCACCGGGTCCTCAATCAACGACGACACCGAGTTCACCTGCTTCTGAATGCGCTCGGCGATGGTGTCATCCATACTCACGATGCGCATCTTCCAGTCGATACTCGTGGCGTTGGATGAGCTCTTGGTCCACACGAACGTCAAAATGGCGCTCTGGTGGCCGCGCGCGGGGAACATGCCAAAGAAGGAATCGTGCTGAATGTTGCTATCCTCGTCGATATAGGCGTGAACGTTATACACCACGCGGTCGATCTTGTCGTTGAGCAACGCGTTGGTCGCAAGCGCCGCGGCCTGAATCTGCCCGTTGGACAGCAGCTCGAGCTCGTTGGCAGACGATGTGTCCAACACCGTCACCTCGACCGTGCCCGTGCGTTCATCGGCTTCATCGACGGTGAAGTCGAGCGGGAACTGCGTAAAGCCGTTGCCCCATTCAAGTCCACCCTTGAGCGCGGTCGAAACGGTATCGACCGAAACGCTCTCGGACAGGTTGGCGGTGTTCAGACGACGCATCACGCCGTAGCCAATCTGCATGCCCACGATCAGCACCAAAATGCCGATAACCACGACCATGGCAGTCTTCGTAATGGTATGGCTCACCTGCGAACCCGAAGGGTCGTCCTCGGACAGCGGGTCGATATGTTTTGCCTGGCTCGCGCGGTCCTCGCTGCGCAGCTGCGCTAGCGCCGCTTTGTCACCGCGCTTGACGGCGGCCTCTTTCTCGCGCATGCGCTCGGTACGCTTTTTGGCAAGCGTAGGATCCAAGACGCCGGATGCATCGATTTCGGAGAATAACTCCGTCACTTCTTCCGGAGTCAAAGGGTTCTTGTCAGCCATAAACTTCCTGTCATATCAATCAGTCGAGCTCGTGCGCACGCGCACCTTCGAACTGCATTCGATAGTAACGGGCATAGGTGCCGCCACGGGCGAGAAGCTCCTCGTGCGTGCCACGCTCCACAACGCGACCATGCTCAACGGTCGCAATCTCATCGGCATGCTTAATGGTCGAAAGACGGTGGGCGATGATAATCGTGGTGCGGCCGCGTGCCAGCTCTTCGAGCGACTCCTGCACCGCCTCCTCGCTCTCGTTATCCAAAGCACTCGTCGCCTCGTCCAAAATCAGGATCTTGGGGTTCTTGAGAAACACGCGCGCGATGGCAACGCGCTGCTTTTGACCACCCGAAAGACGGCTGCCGCGCTCGCCCACCACGGTGTCGTAGCCCTGCGGAAGCGATTCGATAAAGGTATCGATATTGGCGCGACGGGCCGCCTCGGAGATCTCTTCTGCCGTAGCACCCGGCTTGCCGTAGGCGATGTTCTCGCCAATCGTACCGTCAAACAGGTAGACATCCTGCTGCACCAGGCCGATGGCGCGGCGCAGGCTCTGCTGCGTCACATCGCGCACGTCCTGACCGTCGATGCTAATGGATCCGGTAGCCACGTCATAAAAGCGCGGCAGCAGCGAACAGGTCGTGGACTTGCCGCCGCCCGAAGGGCCAACCAAAGCGATGGTCTGCCCGGGCTTGATGGACAGGTCCATATGGTCGATAACGGGACGCTCGTCGGCATAGCCCTCGCCCAGCTCAACGTCCTCGTAGTTAAAGCACACGTCGTGATACTCCACGGCGCCGGCAGTCACCTGCAGATCAGTGGCGCCCGGCTTGTCCTGGATATCCGGCGCGGTCGAGAGCACCTCGTCCATACGCTTAAAGCCGGCGATAGCCTTCTGATACGTTTCGGCCGAATTGACGAGCGTCTCAAGCGGCGTGCAGAACAGCGAAATATAGAGTGCAAAGGTCGCCATATCGACCGCCTGCAGCTGTCCCTTGGCGACCAGCCAGCCGCCCAGCAGCACCACGATCACATAGAGCACACCCGAGAGCAGGCCATACGTCGCGGTATAGACGCCCATGGCGTGATACATGTTCTCCTTGGACAAAAGGTAGCGGTCGTTAGAGGCACGGAACTTGGCACGCTCGGTCTCCTCGTTGGCAAAGCTCTTGACCACGCGCATGCCCGCCAGAGAATCCTGCAGCTGTGCATTAATGCCGCTGATCTTCTTGCGGTTGTCGCTAAAGACCTCGCGCATGCGCATGTTCTGCCAAAACATGACGACCGCAAACGCCGCCGTCACCACGGCCATGGCAAGCGCCAGCACCGGAGCGATGGTAAAGAGGATCACAAACGAGCCGATAATCTCGATACCGCAGATGATGATCCACTCGGGTACGTGATGCGCCGCCTCGCAGATATCGAACAGGTCGTTGACCACGCGGCTCATCATGTCACCCGAGCTGTTGCGGTCGAAGTACGCAAAGCTAAAGCGCTCATACTGGTCGAACAGGTCCTCGCGCATTTTGGACTCCATGCGCGCGCCCATCACGTGGCCCCAATAGCTCACAAAGTAGCGGCAGGCGCAGCGGACGGCATACATCAGCACCAAGCCCACCGCGATCATGCCGAGCGCCTGCATAATGGCAGCCTGACCCTGAGTAAATAGCCCACCGGTCAAATTACGCAGAATAATAGGAAAAGCAAGGTCAATGGCGGCAAGCACCAGAGCACAAACAGTATCAGCAACAAAAAGCCCCATCTGGGGCTCGTAATACGAAAGAAACCTCTTCAGCATGTGATCCTCAAAGAAATATCAGCAACGTAAGGCCCTGGGACAAAGCAATCAGTAGTACTTGTCCCAGGGCTATCCCCACTCGTTAAAGCTCCGTGCCCCCAAGGCGGTGTGCGATGCTGTCGCAGGCCAAGGCGCCCACGACGGTCTTGGCGTCTTCGATCTTGCCGTCGAGTACGGCGTCGATCAGCTCATGCAGCGGCACCAGGTCCACGTTGACAAACTCGTCATCATCGGGGTTGGGCGCATCAAACTCGAGCTTGGTAGCCAAGTAGATGTGGATAATCTCATCGCAAAAACCACAGGACGTGACAATCGACGTCAAAAAGCGAATGCGACCAGCCCTAAAGCCCGTCTCCTCATGCAGCTCGCGCTTGGCGCAATCGAGCGGGTCCTCGCCTGGATCGAGCTTGCCGGCGGGAATCTCGACCGTCACGCGGTCGATGGCGGTGCGGTACTGACGCACCAGTACGATCTTGCCGCTCTCGGTCAGTGCCACAACAGCCGCCGCACCCGGATGGCGAACGATATCGCGGGCGCTGCGGCGACCGTTGGGCAGCTCAACCTCAAGACGGTGGACGTCGAGGATCTTGCCCTTCCAGGCGCACTCCTCCGAAAGAATCTTCTCGTGCAGCTCGGCATCGTGCGGGTCGTCATCGCCCAGCACCAGCGCCGGCTCGTCAGCGACCTCGCCACCAGGCTCGCCCTCGGCGTGCCCATACACGCGGCTGTCCTCTTCGACGATCTGCGCGTCCACGAGCTCTTCGTTCTTCTCGTCCATCCGTCTCATTCCTCTCGGATTTTAGGCATCCCAGGCGTCGCGGCCGCGCAGCGCGCGCAGGCCGATGTCGTGACGCAGGGTCTTGCCCTCAAAATCAATCTTCTCGCAGGCCTCGTAGGCAAGGTTGCGGGCGTTCTCAAACGTATCGCCCAGCGCGGTCACGGCAAGCACGCGGCCACCATTGGTCACGAGCTGGCCATCCACCACGGCAGTGCCCGCGTGGTACACGGTCACGTTCTCCATGGCCTCGGCATCGGCGATACCGGTAATGACCTTGCCTTTCTCGTAGCTGCCGGGATAACCCGCACTCGTCAGGACAACGGCCACGGCCCACTCGTCGCGCCAGTCGAGTTCAATCTGATCGAGCTCGCAGTTGGCACAAGCCAGCATGACCTCGACCAGGTCGTTCTTAAGGCGCGGAAGCACGACCTGCGTCTCGGGGTCGCCAAAGCGGGCGTTGAACTCCAGCACCTTGGGGCCGGCGGGTGTGAGCATAAAGCCGCCGTACAGGCAGCCGCGGTAGTCGATGCCCTCGGCAGCGAGCTCGGCCACGGTCTGCTCCATGACCGCCACCATGGTGGCGTGCTCCTCGTCAGTCACGATGGGCACCGGGCTGTAGACGCCCATGCCGCCGGTGTTGGGACCCTTGTCGCCCTCGAGCGCGCGCTTGTGGTCCTGCGAGGTGGCCATGGGGCGCACGGTCTTGCCGTCGGTAAAGGCCAGCAGCGAGCACTCAGGACCAACGAGCATCTCCTCGATAACCACGGTGTTGCCGGCATCGCCAAAGGCGCCGCCAAAGCACTCGCGCACGGCTTCCTCGGCCTGCTCAAGTTCGGTCGCCACGATAACGCCCTTGCCCGCGGCAAGGCCGTCGGCCTTCACGACCAGCGGGGCGCCTTGCTCGCGCACGTAGGCGAGACCCGAAGCCTCGTCGGTAAACGAGCCGTAGGCTGCCGTCGGAATGCCCGCACGCTCCATGAGCTGCTTGGAGAACAGCTTGGAGCCCTCCATCTGGGCACCCTCGGCACCCGGGCCAAAGCAGGGAATACCCGCCGCGCGCACGGCGTCGGCCACGCCCGCCACGAGCGGAGCCTCGGGGCCAATTACCACGAGTCCGCATCCGTGGCTCTGAGCAAACGCCGCCACGGCCGCAGGATCGCAGTCGTCGAGAACAACGTTCTCGCCGCAGTTCGCGGTGCCGCCGTTACCCGGCGCGATGTAGAGCTTGCCGGCGCGCGGTGATGCTGCGAGCTTAGCTGCCAAAGCATGCTCGCGGCCGCCGCTGCCCAACAACAGGATGTCGATGGTTTGAGTGTCCGCCTTCAAGGGTGCCTCCTCTATGGATGAACGGCCCGCTCCGCGCGAGCCCTTTGCAAGCAAATATACCCCTCGGCCGCCCGTCCGGGCTGCAAAGGGGTATATCGCAATAACCAAATAGTCCCGATTACTTCCAGAATCGGTTGATGATCTGCTCGCGACCAGCGCCAACGCCAATGAACGTCACGCGGGTGTGTGCCAGATCCTCGATAAACGCCACATAGTCCTGAGCCTCTTGCGGCAGCTCGTCAAAGCTGCGGCAACCGGTGATATCGCACTTCCAGCCGGGGAGCTCCTCGTAGATGGGCTTGGCATGCTCAAAGCGCACCTGATGCTCGGGCACGCTGGTGTAGCGCTCGCCATCAACGTCGTAGGCCACGCACACCTTAATGGTGTCGAAAGCCGAAAGCACGTCGAGCTTGGTCATGGCGATATCGGTGAGGCCGTTGACGCGCGAGGCGTAGTTGGCGATGGGGCCGTCGAACCAGCCGCAGCGACGACGGCGACCGGTGGTCACGCCGTACTCGTAGCCCTCCTCGGTCAGCATGTGACCGGCCTCGGACTCATAGGAAAGCTCGGTGGGCATGGGGCCCGAACCGACGCGGGTGATATAGGCCTTCATGACGCCCAGCACGCGGTTGACGTTCTTCATACCGACGCCGGAGCCGGTGATGGCGCCGCCGGCGGTGCAGTTGGAAGACGTCACGTACGGATAGGTGCCGTGGTCGATGTCGAGCAGCGTCGCCTGGGCGCCCTCAAACAGCAGGTCCTTGCCCTCATCGATCATATTGTTGAGCAGCAGGCTCGTCTCGGTGATGTAGGGGCGCAGGCGCTCGGCCATCGGCAGGTACTCGTCGCAAATCTGGTCCACGGTGTAGGTGGGCAGATTGTAGATGAGCTCGAGCTCGGGGTTCACGCGGGCGAGAGCGGTCTCCAGCTTGTCGCGGAACAGCGTCTCGTCCAGCATGTCCTGCATGCGCAGACCAATGCGGGCCATCTTGTCCTGATAGCACGGACCGATACCGCGCTTGGTGGTACCGATGTTCTTCTTGCCGAGCTTCTGCTCAAAGGCGCCATCCAGATCAATGTGGTACGGCATGATGACATGCGCGTTTCCGCTAATCTTGAGGTTCTTGGTGGTGATGCCGTCGGCCTCGAACATGTCGATCTCCTCAAGGACAACCTTGGGGTTGACGACGCAGCCGTTACCGATCACCGACACGTGGTCGGAATACATGATGCCGGAGGGCACCTGGTGCAGGCCGTACTTCTTGCCGTTGACGACGATGGTGTGACCGGCGTTGTTGCCGCCCGAGTAGCGCACGACGGCATCGAAGTCGCCGGCGACCAGATCGCAAATCTTACCCTTGCCCTCATCGCCCCACTGGGCACCGACCAAAACGGTTGACGGCATGTTTACTCCTTACATTCATGGACTGTCTACGCACCACGCCGGCACGCAGAAGCACAAAACATTCCCAGTATACCCGTGCAACGGGCGCCTGTCCTACTCCTCGGCATGCGCCCCATCAAGCTCATAGAACTTGGTGGATGCCGGCAGGAACATCAGGTCGACGTCGCCGATCGGGCCCGAACGGTTCTTGGCCACGACGATACGCGTAACGCCCTCGTCGGGTCGATCGTCGCGCGAGGCCTCGGCCTCGTCGGCGGAACGGTCCAAGAACATAACGATATCGGCGTCCTGCTCGATGGAGCCCGATTCACGAAGGTCGGAAAGCTGCGGGCGCTTGCCGGTACGGGATTCGACCTGACGTGAGAGCTGCGACAGCGCGATGAGCGGGATCTTGAGCTCCTTGGCCATGATCTTCAAACCACGCGACATCTCCGAGACCTCGACGGTACGGCTCTCGGAGCGGCGTCCCGGCGGAGGACTCACCAGCTGCAGGTAGTCCAAGATGATGATTGCCTTCTCCTTGTTATGGAGCATACGGCGGCTCTTGGCGCGAATCTCGGTCACTGTGGTGCCGGGCGTATCGTCAATCAGAATATCGAGCTTGGACAAGGTCTGCGTGGCCTCGTTGATATTGGCCCACTGCTCGGGGCTAATGCGGCCCATGCGGAAGTCACTGATCGAGATCATGGCGTAGGCGCAAATCAGACGCTGGGCAATTTCCTTGCCCGACATCTCCAGCGAGAAGAAGCCGACGGTATAACCAGCAGCGGCAGCGTTGAGCGCCAGATTCAGGGCGAACGACGTCTTACCTACAGCAGGACGGGCGCCGATGATGATGAGCTGGCCTTCGCGAAAACCCATGAGCATGCGGTCGAGCGACGGGAAGCCCGTGGGCACGCCCGCAGCCTGGCCACCGGCCTGGCACACTTCCTCGGCCTCGTTATAGGCCTCGACCATAAACTCGGTCAGCGTCTTGTAGCTCGACTTGACCTCGCGCGCCGTAACCTTGAGCAGCTTGCTCTCGGCCAGCTCGACAACCTCTTTGGTGTCGGTGGGGGCGTTATATGCCAGCGCGTTGATCTCGTTGGTGGCGCCGATCAGCTCGCGCAGCATCGAATCGCGGCGAACGATGGCGGCATGGTGCTGCCAGTTGACGAGCGACAGGGTCTGACCCATCAGCTCCAAAATGTACGCCTCGCCGCCCACGGCATCGAGCTTGTTGATGCTTCGCAGGTAATCGATCAGCGAGATGGAGTCGATGGGAATGCGGCTGTTGTACATATCGACCATCGCGGTATAGATGGTCTTATGAATGGGCCGGTAGAAGTCATCAGGCTGCAGCTCGACCTGGGCCTCTTCGACCACCTCGGGCGATAGCAGCATAGCGGCCAGTACATTGGCCTCTGCATCTTGGTTTTGGGGAAGACCCAACTTTGAGCCGCGGTCCTCGACCGTCAGCCCGGTCTCCCTATCGTCATATGCCATGAGCATCCTCATTCATATCGCTTGCGAGCATCCATAGTATCAGCCACGGTCCCAAAACGCGCCGCACGCGGCCAATCATCACCGAACCAAACGGATGAACGGTTCTGTACACAGGACTTCGACGCGACGTTCACTATGACACTCACTCAGCGCAAAAAAACAAAAGGGCGCCCTGGTTTCCCAGAGCGCCCTTCTTAGAACAAGATTGTTGCGTTGCAGCAAATGCTACTCGGCAGCAGCCTCAGTCTCGACCTCGGCGGTCTCGGCCTCGGCGACCTCAGCGGCCTCCTCGACCTCAGCCTCGGCAGCGAGCTCCTCGGCGGTAACGCCGACGAGAACGACAACCTCGGCCTTGATCTCGCGGTACAGCGAGATGGCAACGGTGTGGGCGCCGGCAACCTTGATGGGCTTACCGAGCTCGACGCGCTTGCGGTCGACGTCCATACCGAGCTGAGCCTTGATGGCGTCAGCGATCATAGCGGCGGTAACGGAGCCAAAGAGGATGCCCTCGTCGCCGACCTTGACGTCAACGGTGACCGTCTTGCCCTCAAAGGCAGCCTTGGTCTCGTTGGCGGTAGCCAGACGGACGGCCTCGCGCTTGGCGATGTTGTTGCGACGCTCGTCAAGCTGCTTGAGGTTGCCCTTGGTGGCGGCAACAGCGAGCTTCTTGGGGAACAGGAAGTTCTCAGCGTAACCCTGAGCGACCTCTACGACGTCACCCTCGCCGCCCTTGCCCTTGATCTCATCGAGAAGAATAACCTTCATGATGCGTCTCCCTTCTTAGCCGCGGTCGCGGTTGCCACGAGAGGAAACCACGGGGACGGTGTACGGCAGGAGAGCCATCTCGCGGGCGCGCTTGATGGCGTTGGCGATGTCATGCTGATGCTGCGTGCAAGCGCCAGTGACGCGACGGGGCTTGATCTTGCCACGGTCGGTCATGTACTTACGGAGAAGCTGAGTGTCCTTATAGTCGATGAACTCAGTGTTCTCCTTGCAGAACTGGCAGTACTTACGACGCGGCTGACGTGCAGAAAAATCATTAGCCATGTCAAAATACCTTTCATTTGGCAACTTCGGCGAACCGAAGCCGCCTCTCACTCAAAAATAGGTGAACAACCCTTAGAACGGGATGTCCTCATCGTAGACGTCGACCGCGGGCGGCGTAGCCACCGGCGCGGCAGGACGTGCTGCAGGCGCGGGAGCTGCGGGGGCGTAACCGCCCTGGTCGTAGCCACCCTGGCCACCACGGGAGCTCATAAACTCGATCTCATCGACGATGACCTCAAGTTTGCTCCGGCGCTGGCCGTCGCGCTCCCAAGAGCTGTAGCGCAGCTTGCCCTCGATCGCGACCTTGTTCCCCTTTGCCAGGAAACGGCTCACGGCCTCGGCGCGGGTGCCGAACATGGTGCAGTCGACAAAGTTGGGATAGTCCTCCCACTCGCCAGTCTGCGCGTTGCGGCGACGATCGTTCACGGCGACGCCAAAGGACAGAACCTGGGTTCCGCCGGCTGTGGCGCGCAGCTCGGGATCGCGGGTGAGGTTACCGGTGATGTTCACTCGATTGATGCTCATAACTCACTACTTCCTCTTGGGGCACAAGCCCAGTCCAAAACGACAGTCTTACTCCTGGTCGTCGCGACGGACGATCATGTGGCGGACCACAGCGTCGGTGATGCGCAGGACGCGATCAAGCTCGGCGATCTGGGTAGGATCTGCGTGGAAGTTGATGAGGGTGTAGTCACCATCGGTGAGGTCGTTGATCTCGTAGGCGAGCTTGCGCTTGCCCCACTCGTCAACGGAGTCGACCTTGCCAGCGCCCTCAGCGATCGTGGTATCGATACGCTTCATAACAGCGAGACGAGTCTCGGGGTCGAGCGACGGGTCAACAAAGAACAGCAGTTCATAAGCCTTCATATTGTCACCTCCTCTGGGCAAATGTGGCTTCAGGTCGTGAAGGTGCGCCTGAAGCAGGAAAAGACTTGGTAATAATATCTTTCAACCTCCTAGGCTGCAAGAATATGCAGCTACAACCTCATGACCTCCACATATGCTCATACTCGCACGACGTTTCATGCGCATTCCAACCAAATGCTGACCAAAAGCTTGAAGGATCTGTGGACAAGATACGGTGCCGTGAGGACAAGCTGAGCCAAGACGCAGGTCAACGGGCGCATGGTTGTGGTCACAAAATGCATACCAGTGGCCCACAGCACCACCCAAAGATTTTTAAATTCATTGCCAAATCGCTTATAAATACCCCTTTTGAACAATTGTGTTGATCAACTACGCTGGTCGGAAGCCGTTTTTTGGCATCTCAAACCCCGCTGCAACGCCAAACGCGGCCAAGCGTGGTTGATTTTCAATCTCAACGCAACAGCCTGAACGGACCCCGCGTTTCCGCAG
>CATYLC010000003.1 GCA_958408685.1 uncultured Collinsella sp.
CCGCACATGTGCGGATGAATGTGGGAGGTGTTCGGATGAAGTCGATAATCAAGGATCGTTTTGTAAGAGCGAGTTAGAGCGCTGTTATGTGCTTCGCGGCGCACGTCGTGGGGTAGAATCAGAACCGTGTCTTGGTACCGCCCGGGCGGTACCATTCTTTTGGTATTCATGTACTATGAGAGGAAGCGCTATGGACCGCTCCGAAATCTTCGACAAGATCGCCGAGGTCGCTGCTGACGTTCTGGGTGTCGATGTTGCCGAAATTAGCGAGGAGACCACCTTTGACGACCTCGATGCCAACTCGCTCGAGCGCCTGCAGCTGGTTACGGCTATCGAGGACGAGTTCAACCTCGAGATCGATGACGAGACCCTGCTCTCGCTCAACTCTGTCGCCGACGCCGTCGACGCTATCGAAGCTGCCAAGGAGGCCTAAGTCTTGGCTTTATCCGAACGACTTACGCGCGCCCAGGAAATCCTGGGCCACGAGTTCAACAATAAGGTGCTGCTGCGCGCGGCCCTTACGCATCCCTCGGCAGTCGAGGGCCAGCCGGTTTCTGCCAGCTATGAGCGCCTTGAGTTCTTGGGCGATTCCATTTTGGGCGCTGTGGTCGCACGCTCCCTGTTTGAGTCCTATCCCGAGTTTGACGAGGGCAAGCTCACTCGCTTGAAGGTGTCGCTCGTCTCGGGCGCCACGCTATCCGAGGTTTCTCACGAGTTGGGCATCGACGACATCATTATCTTTGGTGCCTCCGAGACCGGTACCGGTGCGCGCGGCCTGCATTCGGCCCTCGAGAACGTCTATGAGTCGCTCGTGGGCGCGCTGTACCTGGATGCCGGCTGGGACGTTGCGGCGGAGTTCATTCACCGTACGCTTAAGCCGCATTTGGCTTCCGAGCGTGCCGAGCATCCTGCGAACCCCAAGTCGTTTTTGCAGGAGTGCGTGCAAGCCGACGGTCACGAGCCCCCGGCGTACAAGCTCGTTGGCTCCGAGGGCCCGGCGCATGCGCCCACCTTTACCGCTGTGGTTTTGATCGATGGTATTCGCCAGGGTCGCGGCTCCGGCTCCTCAAAGAAGGAAGCCGAGGGAGCTGCCGCGCTTGAAGCGCTCGACCGCATGGGTTACACCACCAACGGCGTGATTCTGAACAAGAAGCACGTGTAAGCGAGGAACCGTGTATCTCAAGTCCCTTACGCTCAAGGGGTTCAAGTCGTTTGCCGACCGCGCCCATATGACGTTTGAGCCGGGCCTGACCGTCATCGTCGGTCCAAACGGCTCGGGAAAATCGAACATCTCTGACTCGATTCTGTGGGTCCTGGGCGAGCAGAGCGCCAAGCAGCTGCGCGGCCAGGCCATGGAGGATGTCATCTTCTCGGGCTCGTCGGCGCGCAAGCCGGTGGGTGTCGCCGAGGTCACGCTGGTGCTCGATAACTCGGACCATATGTTGCCCGTCGACTTTGACGAGGTCGCCATCACCCGTCGCATGTATCGCTCGGGCGAAAGCGAGTACCTCATCAACTCGAGTCCGTGCCGCCTGATGGACATTCAGGACATCCTGCACGATTCGGGCCTGGGCAAGGATACGCATTCCATCATCAGCCAGGGCAAGCTCGACGCCATTTTGCAGAGCCGCCCCGAGGAGCGTCGCGCCCTCATCGAGGAGGCCGCCGGCATTTCCAAGCACAAGCGCCGCAAGGAGCGAGCGCTCAAAAAGATTAAGTCGATGGACGAGCACCTGATGCGTGCCCGCGACATCAATAAGGAAATCGCCCGTCAGCTGCGACCGCTGGAGCGTCAGGTCGATCGCGCGCGCAAGTACAAAGAGCTGTCCTCGCGCGCGAACGAGCTTACGCAGATGCTGGCTGTCGATGAGCTTCGTTCGCTGCAGTCGCAGTGGAACGACCTGGAGAGCCGCTCCAAGGAAGGTGCTGCCGAGCTGGAGCTTGCGCAGTACCGCATGAGCGAAAAGGAGCGCGAGCTCGAGAAGCTCCAGGTTATGCTTGAGGAAAAGGGCCTGTTTGTGGGCGACTTGGGCGAGCAGCGCCGCCATATGCAAGATGTGGTCGGCCGTATTAACTCCGACATGCGCCTGCTCGAGGAAAAGGGTCACAACATGGTGTCGCGCCTGTCTGACATGCGCGGGCAGATTTCGAGCTCCGAGCATCAGCGTCGTCGCGTGGTCGAGGAGCTCGAGGACGCGCGTGCGCAGCTTGAGGAAGTGACCGGCGCGCACATGCAGGCCCAGGAGGACGTTGACGCCGCTGGTCCTGCCGCCGCAGAGCTCCACGAGCGGCGCGTGGCGCTCGACAATCAGATTTCGCAGCTTACGCGTAAGCAACGCGATGTGCAGCGCGTGGCCGACAACGCCGCGCTCGAGCTCGCCAAGGTGAAGGACTCGCTGAGCAATGCCGAGGTCGAGGACAACATGTATGCCTCGCGCCTGGAGCAGATCGACGAGCAGCTCGAGGAGGTCATGGCTTCGCTCGAGAGCCGTCGCGACCGCGCCGAGGAGCTTGAGGGCGCTCTTGAGGAAGCGCGCCAGGCTCAGGTCGATGCGCGTGAGGCCACCGAGACGGCACGCGCGGCCCTGAAGGACCTGCGTGCCCGTGAGAGCGAGGCACGCAACAAGTTATCCGAGGTGCGCTCGGAGCTTGCCAGCCAAAAGAAACTCGATGCCCGCATGGCCGACAGCTCGCCGCTCGTGAGCCGTCTGGTGGGTGCGCTGGGCGACGATGTCTTGGGTCGTCTGGGCGACGTGCTGGAGGCCCCGCGCGAGCTTGAGGGCCTGGTTGAGCAATTGCTCGCCGGCGATATCGATGCGCTGCTGTTTGATGACGCCGCCACGCTTGAGCGTGCCGGTCGTGCGGCTCTGGACCAAAAGAAGGCCTCGGGCGAGGCACTGCTGGTGGCGCGCGGCGTGAGCGGCTCTACCGCCGCTGAGGGCGCCTCCGGTACCCGTCTGGTTGATCGTCTGTCCGTGCGCGCAGGCTACGGTCCCGTCGTCGAGGCGCTGCTCGGCGGCTATTACGTCGTTGACGATCTTGCTGCCGCGCTGTCGGCGCCGGTCGTTGAAGGCGTGACTTACGTGACCCCCGATGGCGCCCGCGTCGCCTGCGGCGGCCTGGTGCGCGTGGGGCTTGATGCCGGCGAGGCTTTGGGTGCCTTGGAGCGCAAGCGCCGCATCCGTGAGCTCGAGGGCCTGGAACCCGATCTGGCTGCCATCTTTGAGCATGCTTCGGACCAAGTCGTCGAGGCCAACGTTGCCGTCGAGGAGGCCCGTGCCGCCGAGGGCGATGCCGCCGGTGAGATCGCCCGTCTTGAGGGCGAGCGCCGCTCGCTGCTCTCCGAGATCGGCCGCTTGGAGCAAAGCGCCAACAATGCCGAGGTCGAGCGCGTGCGCATCTCCAAGCGCCGCGAGCAGGCTGCCGAGGCCGTTCGTGCCGCGCGCCCGCGCGTTGACGAGCTCACCCGTTCGCGTGACGAGGCGCGTGCACAGGCAAGCGACCTGGGTCTCCAGATTGCCGAGGCCAACGATGAGCTCGATCGCGTTCGCCGTGACGATTCCGAAGCTGCCGGTAAGCTCGCCGATGCCAAGGTGCGCCTGGCCCAGACGAGCGAGCGCCTGCGTTCGCTGAAGGGCCGCGTGCCCGACCTTGAGCATCGTCTTGAGGGCATCGACCGTCGTATCCGCGGAACACGCCAGGCTTCGCGCTCGCTCGAGCTGCTGCGCCTGCGCGTCGACCCCATGCACGAACGCTATTCTGCCCTGTTGGAACGCGCGTCGGATTGGGCAGCGCGCCTGCGTGACCAGGCCTCTCTGGAGGAGGCGGACTCCGCTTCGCTCAAGAAGACCATCGAGGATGCCAAGGCAGAGGTTGCCCGCGCTAAGGAGCGAGTCGATACCGCCTCCGCCGCGCAAAACGAGTTCAAGGTCGCGCGTGGCAAGCTCGAGGTGCAGGTCGAGGCTGCCATCAAGGCCATTACCGCCGATGGCACGACGGTGCTCGAGGAAGCGCTCATGCTTCCGGTGCCCACGGACCGCGATGCCGCCGAGCGCGAACTCAACCAGCTTGTGCGCCAGATCAACAACCTTGGTCCCGTTAACCAAGTTGCCATGGAGGAGTACGAGCAGCTCAAGCGCCGCGCCGACTACATCGAGGAGCAGCTGGCCGATCTGGAGAGCGCGCGCAAGGCGCTCACCAAGATCACGGTGGCCATTGATCGCAAGATGCGGAAGGCCTTCCTGGTGACGTTTGAGAAGGTCGACGCGAACTTCCGCGAGATCTTCGCTATGCTCTTCCCGGGCGGCCAGGCTCATCTGGAGATGACCGATCCCGAGCATCCTGCCGAGACGGGTATCGAGGTCGTGGCGCAGCCGCGCGGCAAGCGCATCACCAAGATGATGCTCATGTCGGGCGGCGAGAAGAGTCTGACGGCGCTCGCCCTGCTTTTTGCCGTGTACCGCACACGTACGGTTCCGTTCTATGTGCTGGACGAGGTCGAGGCGGCGCTTGATGACGCTAACCTGTCCAAGCTCATCGGAGCCCTCGATGTGCTGCGTTCCGATACGCAGCTCTTGGTTATCTCGCATCAGCGCCGTACTATGGAGGACGCTGACGTCCTCTATGGCGTCTCGATGCAAGCCGACGGCGTCAGTCGCGTCGTCTCGCAAAAACTCGATCGCGAAACCGGAAAGGTCGTGAATGCATAATGGGATTCTTCGATGCTCTCTCGCGCGGACTTGAGCGCAGCCGCGAGGCCCTCAACGAGGTCTTCTACTTTGGCGGTGAGGTCGACGAGGATTTTTGGGAGGACCTGGAGGACACCCTCGTAATGGGTGACATGGGCGCCGAGGTCGCTATCAAGGTCTCCGATGACCTGCGCGATGCCGCGGCCAAGAAGAACCTCAAGACCGCTCCGCAGCTTCGCCGCGCCCTGGCCGAGCAGCTTGAGCAGCACTTTGTGCCCATCGAGCGAGATCCGTTCTCCGATACGCCGAGCTGCGTGCTGTTTGTGGGCATTAACGGTGCCGGCAAGACCACGACGGTCGGTAAGATCGCGAGCGCCATGGCTGCCCGCGGCAAGAACGTGGTGATCGGTTCGGCCGACACCTTCCGCGCCGCCGCCATCGAGCAGCTTGATGTGTGGGGCCAGCGCGCTGGCGTCCCCGTCATCAAGCGCGACCGCGGCTCCGACCCGGCAAGTGTTTGCTACGACGTGCTCGACGAGGCCGACAAGCGCGGCAGCGACCTGGTGCTTATCGATACCGCCGGCCGTCTACACACGAGCCCTGAGCTCATGCGCGAGCTTGCCAAGGTGGTCAATGTGACCCGTAAGCGCGCCGCCAATATGGCCGCCGGTCCCATGCCGGTTTCGGTCGTGCTTGTGATCGACGCCGCGACGGGCCAAAACGGTCTGAACCAGGCGCTCGAGTTTAACGAGGCGCTGGGCCTGGACGGTATTATCATGACTAAGCTCGACGGCACGGCTAAGGGCGGCATCGCCATGGCCGTGGCCGAGAAGCTCAAGCTCCCGATCCTGCGCATCGGCGTGGGCGAGCAGGTCGATGACCTGCAGGAGTTCAATGCCAAAGATTTCTGCCGCGCCCTGGTGGGCGAGTCCAATTAAGGAGTGACTAGTGTTTGATTCCCTGAGCGATCGCCTCAACGACACATTTGACCGCCTGCGCGGCAAGGGCAAGCTGACCGAGGCCGATATTACTTCGGCCATGCGCGATATTCGCATGGCGCTGCTCGAGGCCGACGTTAACTTTAAGGTTGTCAAGGAGTTCGTCGCCAAGACTAAGGAGCGCTGCATGACCGCAGAGGTCATGGAGTCGCTCTCTCCGGCGCAAAACGTCGTCAAGATCGTGCTCGACGAGCTTACCGAGATGCTCGGCTCCACCGAGAGCAAGCTCGTCTTTAGCAACCGTATTCCCAATGTCATCATGCTCGTGGGCCTGCAGGGCTCCGGTAAGACCACGGCTGCCGTAAAGCTGGCCTACCTGCTCAAGAAGCAGGGTCGCTCGCCGTTGCTCGCCGCGTGCGACGTCTACCGTCCCGCTGCTGCCGACCAGCTGGCCACGCTCGGTGGCGAGATCGGCGTACCGGTCTTCCGCGGCGACGGTGCGCACCCGGTCGATATCGCCAAGGGCGCCATCCAGGAGGCCGTCGACCACCTGCGCGACGTGGTCATCGTCGATACCGCCGGACGTCTTCAGATCGATGAGCAGATGATGCAGGAGGCCGTGGACATCAAGAAGGCCGTTAAGCCCGATCAGGTGCTGATGGTCGTCGATGCCATGACCGGCCAGGATATCGTCAACGTCGTCTCGACCTTTGCCGAGCGCACCGACTTTGACGGAGTGATCATCTCCAAGCTCGACGGCGATGCCCGTGGCGGCGGCGCGCTTTCCGTGCGCCAGGTGACCGGCAAGCCCATCAAGTTCGTGAGCATGGGCGAGAAGCCCGATTCGCTGGAGCCGTTCTATCCCGATCGTATGGCCAAGCGCATTCTGGGTATGGGCGACGTTGTCGGCATTATTGAGAAGGCCCAGGAGGCGGCCGACGCCGAGCAGCTCGAGGCTGCCGAGCGCATGCTGCGCGAGGGCTTCACCATGAATGACATGCTCGACCAGATGAAGGCCGTCAAGAAGATGGGCGGCATGAAGGGCATCCTGGGCATGCTCCCCGGCGGCCAGCGTGCGCTCAACCAGATGGGCGGCAACCTGGACGAGGGCATCTTCGACAAGAACGAGGCCATCATCATGTCGATGACCAAGGAGGAGCGCCTTCGCCCCTCCATCATCAACGGTCAGCGCCGTGCCCGCATTGCCAAGGGCGCCGGCGTGACCCCCACCGAGGTCAATAGCCTTATGAAGCAGTGGGGCGAGATGAACAAGATGATGGGCCGCATGCGCACGATGGCCAATCAGGCGCAGGCCGGCGGCAAGAAGGGCAAGAAGGGTAAGAAGGGCAAAAAGATGCGCATGCCCAATATTCCCGGTCTGGATGCCATGGGGCTGGGCGGCATGGGCGGCCTGGGAACGGGCGGCCCCAAGTCCGATATGGACCTGCTGCGCCAGATGGAAGCGCAGATGCGTAATAAGAAATAGAGCTCTAATTCCAGTTTGATATGGCAAAGGCCACTCGGAAGCTACCGGGTGGCCTTTGTTGTTGGCTTTGATTGTTGGGTTGCGTTTAGCGTCGCGCCCCGAGCTCGCGGTGTCGTGCCGTTAGTGGCAGCCACAGCCCTCGTGGCCCTCGTGCTCGTGATGGTCGTGGCAGCTGCAGGACTCGCCGTGTTCGTGGGCGTGGCCGTGGTCATGGCCGTGGCAGCCGCATGTGGCCTCGCCGTTCTGTGCGAGCGTGCCGGCAATAAGGGCTTCGACGCAAGCGTCGCAGCTGCCCTGGGCACCTGCGTATACCGTGATGCCGGCTTGGGCAAGCGCGTTGATGGCGCCACCGCCGATGCCGCCGCAGATGAGCGTGTCCACACCGCCGTTGGCGAGCAGGCCCGCCAGGGCGCCGTGGCCGGTGCCGCCGGTGCCCACGACCTGCTCGTTGAGCACCTTGCCGTCCTGAATGTCGTAGATCTTGAACTGCTCGCTGCGGCCAAAGTGCATAAAGATGTTGCCGTTGTCGTACGTCGTTGCCACCCTCATGGTGCCGACCTCCTTTGCTGGCCATGCGGCCGTCGTCGAGGCGATGGGGGAGTACGCGATATTGCCGCCCTCGATGACGAGCGCTCGTCCGTTGACCAGCGCATCGGCCACCTTGCGATGCGCGCGGCTGCAAATGGCCGCCACCGTTGCACGGGCGATGCCCATCTGCTGGGCGACCGCCTCTTGGTTGAGACCTTCCAGGTCGCACAGGCGCAGCACCTCAAGCTCGTCGACGGTCATGTCGATGGCATCACCGCTGGCCAGGCCATCGGGGGTGAAGCCGCGGTATTCGGGGATGATCCCGACGCGGCGCAGTTTTTCGCGTCTTCCTGCCATGCACACTCCTTATCTGACATATGTCAACAATAGGATAACGCGTTAGTCGTTGGGCGCAAGGCATTTCTGGCATATGTCAGAAAAAGGCTAAGATGCCTCGTTGCCGCTTGCGGAGCCGCGCTGCCGTGCATTGCGTGTGCCGGACTAAGTGTCCAATTCGACACTCGCGCGCCTGGGCTACAATAAATCTCGCTTATAGGCGACTGACAGGAGGGTCAATGAGCAAAGCTGATCAGCAGTTTGTAACCATGTGCCGCGATATCTTGGATCATGGCACCACCACCGAGGGCCAAAAGGTCCGTCCGGTGTGGGAGGACGGCACCCCTGCCTATACCATTAAAAACTTTGGTGTCACGGCGCGCTATGATCTGCGCGAGGAGTTCCCCGCGCTCACCCTGCGTCGTACGGCGCTTAAGTCTGCCATGGACGAGATTCTGTGGATCTATCAAAAGAAGTCCAATAACGTGCATGATCTCAACAGCCATATCTGGGATGAGTGGGCCGATGAGACCGGTTCCATCGGTAAAGCCTACGGCTATCAGATTGGTCAGAAGAGCCATTACGCCGAGGGCGACTTCGACCAGATGGACCGTGTGCTGTACGACCTTAAGCACACGCCGTATAGTCGCCGCATTATGACCAATACGTACGTGTTTAGCGATCTGTCCGAGATGCACCTTTATCCGTGCGCCTATAGCGTGACCTATAACGTGACGCAGCGTCCTCAGGACGACAAGCCGACGCTCAACATGATTCTCAACCAGCGCAGCCAGGACATTTTGGCCGCGAACAACTGGAACGTGTGCCAGTACGCCATTTTGCTGATGATGGTCGCGCAGTCGGTCGATATGATTCCCGGTGAGCTGCTGCACGTGATCGCCGACGCCCATATCTATGATCGTCATGTCGATATCGTCCGCGAGCTTATCGAGCGTCCGCAGTTTGCGGCACCCAAGGTAACGCTCAACCCCGATGTGCATGACTTCTATGCGTTTACGACCGATGACCTGATCGTCGAGGGCTATGAGCACGGCCCGCAGGTCAAGAACATTCCCATTGCGGTGTAGGTGGTGCTCATGACGTGTAAGCTATCTGCTATCGTCGCCGTGTGTGACGATTGGGGCATTGGGTGCGAGGGCGACATGGTGGTGTCCAATCGCGCCGATATGCGCCATTTTGTGGCCTGCACCAAGGTCTGCCCGGTTATCATGGGACGCAAGACCCTGCTGAGTTTTCCCGGCGGGCGTCCGCTCAAGAACCGCCGCAATATCGTGCTCACCCGCGACGAGAGCTTTGCCCCCGAGGGCGTCGACGTGGTGCATAGTATCGACGAGGCGCTCGCCGCGGTTGCCGATGAGCCCGTTGCCTGGGTGATCGGTGGCGGCGATGTCTATCGGCATTTTTTGCCGTATTGCGTCGAGGCCGAGGTCACGCATAACCACTGCGTCCATGTCGTGGATACGTACTTTCCCGATTTGGAAGCCGATCCTGCGTGGGAGATTGCGCAGCGTAGCGGGGTCGCGACGATTGCCGCCGGTGAGGGTGACGAGGGCGTCGATTATGAGTTCGTGACGTATCGTCGCATCGAGGCGTAAATCGTCTGGCGTGAACGGTATCATCGGGTTGATTGAATGCATGGGGCGGCGCTTAGCGTCGCCTCGTTTGGTATAGATGTGCTGTAAAGAAGGGTGCGGGCTGGCTGCTATGACTGATGCCGTTGAGGTTCTGCGAATTGATTCGCTCGAGGACGAGCGGCTCGATGCCTACGTGCGACTGACCGAGCGTGAGCTTCGCTGCGTGCTGGAGCCGCAGAAGGGCATTTTTATCGCTGAGAGTGCCAAGGTCATCGAGCGTGCGGTTCGCGCTGGATATGAGCCGGTGAGCTTTCTTCTGGGCGAGCGCTGGCTCGACCAGATGATGCCGCTGTTTGACCAGCTTGTCGTGCGCGAGGGAGCGGGTCCGGTTCCCGTGTTCGTGGCCTCCATGGAGCTCATGGAGCAGTTGACGGGCTTTAACGTGACGCGCGGCGCGCTGGCGGCGTTCCGTCGCCCGCGTCAGATTCCGGTTGATGAGTTCTTGGGCGGCGTTGTCGAGGCGGCGGGGGGTCGTCCGGTGCGCGTGTGCGTGCTTGAGGGTATTGTCGATCACACCAATGTTGGCGCGATTTTCCGCTCGGCTGCCGCATTGAACGTTGACGGTATTTTGGTCAGCCCGACGTGCTGCGATCCACTGTATCGTCGCTCGGCCCGCGTGAGCATGGGCACCGTGTTTCAGGTGCCGTGGACGCGCATTGGCAGCGAGGCTCGTGTGTGGCCGCATGATGGTCTGAGCGCGTTGCACGATGCCGGTTTTTCGTGTGCCGCTATGGCGTTGACGGACGACTCTGTTTCGCTTGATGATCCTGTACTGCGGAAGATTGATCGCTTGGCGATTTTTATGGGCACCGAGGGTGCCGGCTTGGGCGCCAAGACCATTGCCGGCTGTGACCACGCGGTGCGCATTCCGATGGCGCACGGGGTCGATTCGCTCAACGTGGCCGCGGCGAGCGCCGTCGCCTTTTGGCAGCTGTGCCCGCACGTGAGCAATGAGTATCACTACCAGCCGGGTTTGTATCACTAGGCAGATATTTTGCACTGGGCTCTGATTCGGGGTGTTTCGGTCGACGCCGGTCGGTGCTAAGCTGGTATTTGCTTTGGTCTTAAATTGCCGTTTTGTTGTTTAACATACGTTGGCGGGGAGGGCGTGTGGCTAAGAAATCTACGGCTATCGATGTAACGCAGGGTGTCATTTGGCAACAGCTGCTGTCGCTGTGCGTTCCCATCTTTTTTAGTTCGTTTTTTCAGCAGGCCTACACGCTTATCGGTACGTATATCGTTGGCCAGTTTGGCGGCAAGCTCGCGCTGGGTGGCATTCAAGCCACGATGGTGCTCACCGAGCTCTGCATTGGCTTTTGCGTTGGCGTCGGCGCCGGCTGCGCGGTCATTACCGGTCAGTATTTTGGCCAGCACGATGATGAGCGACTGAGTCGTTCGGTCCATACAGCCATGACGCTCGCGCTGGTGGGCGGTATCGCTTTCTCGATTCTTGGCATAGTGTTCGTTGAGCCCATGCTGGTGCTTATGAACACGCCGCATGAACTATTGGCCGAGGGCGTGGCCTATGCTCGCTGTTATTTTGCCGCGATGGTTGCGGCACTGCTGCTTAATATGGGAACCGCACTGCTGCGTGCCGTGGGCGACACGCGCGGCCCCGCCGTGATCATTGCCTCTGGCTGCCTGGTTAACGTGGTGCTGGATATCATTTTTGTCGCTGTGTTGCATATGGAGGCGCTGGGCTGCGGCATCGCGGTGGCGCTGACCATTTGCTCCAATGCAACGATGATCGTGTTGCGCATGATGCGCGCTCCGGGTGCATGGCGTCTTTCGCTGTCTAAGCTCGGTATCGATCGCGGTATTTGCAAGAGTATGATCTCGTGTGGTCTGCCACTCGGTTTTCAATCGGCTGCCTATTCGATCTCGAACGTGCTGATCCAGGTGTCGGTTAATTCGTTTGGCGCCGATGTCACGACTGCTTGGGGTCTATCTGGGCGCCTGGATGGCATTATCTGGATGGTGACCGAGGCGCTCGGCGTATCGATCACTACGTTCTCGGCGCAGAACTTTGGCGCGCGCAACTACGAGCGCATGCGCAAGGGCTACCATACGTCGCTCGTGCTGTCGTTTATGCTCATTGGTGGCCTGTCTGCCGTGCTGCTGGTGTTCTCGGGCCCGCTGTCGCGTTTGTTTGTCGACGATGCTTCGATTTCGGCGTACACCACGACTATCCTCCATTTCATTGCGCCGTTCTATGCGATTTTCTCGATTATCGAGAACGCCTCGGGTTCCATCCGCGGCGCCGGCGTGAGTTTGCAGCCTATGATGCTCACCATCTTTGGCACCGTTGTCTTGAGGGTGATCTGGGTGTTTGCGATCATGCCCTTCGATCCGTCGCTCGAGCATCTACTGCTGGTTTACCCCGTAACCTGGCTCATCACCGCAACCATGTTCACCATCTACCACCACAGCGGCAACTGGCTAGGTCGCGCCACCGCCTAGCTCATCCGTCAGATACCCCTGATAAGTTGCGGTGAAATAGTTCCTGAAAAGCCCTTGCGGACCGTCAAACAAGTACTATTCCACCGCAACTTCCTTATGAGCTGTAGGTGTTGGCGGAAAACGAATCAATTAGTATTCGATGCCTTGGCGGGCTAGGAGGCCTTCGTCGAAGTAGTGTTTGATGGGACGTATTTCGGTGACTAAGTCCGCGAGGTCGGCCAACGGCAGCAGCCCGCGGCCGGTGAGCACGAGCTCCGTGCTGGCGGGCTTTATCGCGATCAGCGCTTCGACATCCTCGCGCGTCACGAAGCCGCGGCGCATGGCCTCGCCGAGTTCATCCAAAATCAGAACGTCGACCTGTGATATCTGCTCGCATGCGAGCTCCATGATCTGCGCGGCGCAAGCCTCGGGTGTGTCGCGGTCGGCTTGTACGATGCGTAGCCCCAATCGAGGTGCTGCGTCATGTTCGGCGCAGTGCAGCTTCTTGGCAAACTGAAGCATGAGCACGTTAAGTCCATAGCCCGTGGCACGCAGCGCGAGCCCCAGCGCAGCCGTCGTCTTGCCCTTGCCGTCGCCCGTATAGATTTGAACCTTGCCGACTTCCAGTGATGCCATCTCTGTCTTTTCGTGCCCGGCGTCGGTTTATCGCCGTCCGGGTTGGGTATTCTAGAAAGCATTATTAACCCCAGTAGATGGAGTTCAAGCAGATGGAGATGGATGACAACAAGCGTAGACGGAATATGATCCTCTACGTGCTCATCGCCTTCGTCGTCTACCTCGTGCTCTCGACCGTTCTGTTCCCCAACATCGGTCACACGCAGCAGATTACGAAGACCGATTACTCGACGTTTGTCAAAGCGCTCGATAAGAAGAGTGTCGACAAGGTCGAGTACAACACGGACGATTACTCGATTTATTACACCAAGAAGGGCGAGGACGAGAACATCGCCTATAAGACGACCGGTGTGCCGAACGATGCGGGCTTTACCGATCGCGTGCTTGAGTCTGGCGCTTCGCTGGAGTCGGTCGTTCCCGATAAAAACTCGGGTTTGATGACCTACTACCTGCTTACGCTCATCCTTCCCATGGCGATTTTCTTCCTGATCGGCTGGTGGCTCAACCGCCGCATGAAGAAGGCCATGGGTGATGACGGTCCTTCGATGAACTTTGGCGGCGGTGGCTTTGGCGGCGGTGGACTGGGCAAGTCCGGCGCGCGCGTGATCGCCTCCAAGGACGTGGGCGTGACCTTTAAGGATGTCGCCGGCCAGGAAGAGGCCAAGGAGTCCCTCAAGGAGGTCGTCGACTTTCTGGAGAAGCCCCAGCGCTACGAGGAGATTGGCGCCAAGCTGCCGCGCGGTGCTCTCCTTGTTGGCCCTCCGGGTACCGGTAAGACCCTGCTAGCCAAGGCTGTTGCCGGCGAGGCTGGTGTTCCGTTCTTTAGCATTTCGGGTTCTGAGTTCGTCGAGATGTTCGTCGGCCGTGGCGCCGCCAAGGTGCGCGACCTGTTTAAGCAGGCCAAGGAAAAGGCCCCGTGCATTGTGTTTATCGACGAGATCGATACCATCGGCAAAAAGCGTGACGGCGGCGGCTTTAGTGGCAATGACGAGCGCGAGCAGACACTCAACCAGCTGCTGACCGAGATGGACGGCTTCGATAACCACAAGGGAATTGTCGTTCTCGCTGCTACCAACCGCCCCGATAGCCTTGACCCGGCCTTGCTGCGCCCCGGTCGTTTTGACCGCCGTATCCCCGTTGAGCTACCCGACCTGACCGGCCGTAAGAACATTCTCGAGCTGCATGCCAAGAGCGTGAAGACGCAGCCGCCGATCGACCTGACCGCGATTGCCCGCGCCACGCCCGGTGCCTCGGGCGCCGACCTGGCCAACATCATCAACGAGGGCGCCCTGCGCGCCGTCCGTGAGGGTCGCAAGCGCGCCACGCAGGACGATTTTGAGGAGTCGGTCGAGGTCGTCATCGCCGGTCAGCAGCGCAAGTCCACGGTGCTGTCCGACCACGAGAAACAGGTCGTTTCTTACCACGAGATCGGCCATGCCATCGTTGCCGCTCGCCAGAAGGGCTCTGCGCCGGTCACGAAGATCACCATCGTGCCGCGCACGAGCGGTGCTCTGGGCTACACCATGCAGGTCGAGGAGGACGAGCGCTTCCTGACGACGCGCCAGGAGGTCCTGGACAAGCTCGCCGTCTATTGCGGTGGCCGTGCAGCCGAGGAGCTCATCTTTGGCGAGATGACGACCGGCGCGGCCAACGATATCGAGCAGGCCACCAAGCTCGCCCGTAACATGGTGACGCGCTTTGGTATGTCCGATGAGTTTGGCATGATGGCGCTCGGTACCGTTCAGAATGCGTACCTCAACCAGGACACGTCGCTCACCTGCGCCCCCGGTACGGCCGAGCGCGTGGACGCGATTGTCGCCAAGCTGATCGAGGATGCGCACGACCGCGCTCTGCAGATCCTGAAGGAGAACAAGTTCAAGCTCCACGAGCTGGCTCGTTATCTGTACAAGAAGGAGACGATCACGGGCGAGGAGTTTATGAATCTCCTCACGCGCGAGAATCCGCTGATGCCGAAGCAGCAGTAATACTAGTTGCGCAGTGTCAATCGCCCCATTTGAGTGTCCATCTCAAATGGGGCGTTTTGCGTGGGGAGTGTTGTATACGAAGATCGTGGTGAGCGCCTGTTTAATGGGCGAGAGCTGCAAGTATAACGGGCTCGACAACTATCATCGAGAGCTGATCGAGGCTTGCGAGCGCACGGGGACCGAGGTCCTCTTGGTGTGCCCTGAGGTCTTTGGCGGCCTGCCCACGCCGCGCAAGCCGTCCGAGATTGTGAACGGCGAGGTCCGTACCTGCGAGGGCATCTCGGTTGATCGCGAATTTCGCCTGGGTGCCCAACGTGCGCTCGATATGTGCGAGCAGGCAGGCGGACCGGAAGAGATAGTCGCGTGCATCCTTCAGGACCGCAGCCCCTCGTGCGGCGCGGGTCGCATCTACGACGGAACATTCAGCGGCACCCTTACGGCGGGCAACGGCGTCTTCGTTGATTTACTGCTCCGCCACGGTTATCGCGTGATCCCGGCTAGCGAGTTCGACCCCAGCATGCTGGAGCAATAAAAAACCACCACAAAGGTGCTGCTCCCTTGTGGTGGTTTTGGGCTAGGCCTAGAGCGTGTGGCCGTAGGCGTTGGCGGCCTTGATGGCAGCGGCGAATTTCTCGTCGGTGAAGGGCTCGGGGTTTCCCTGCTTCCACTCGTTGGTGGCGTGCGCGTACTCGCACAGGGCAGGGATGTCGGCCTCGGAAAGCCCGACCTGCTCAAGCGTCACGGGCAGGCCCATCTGCTTGTTAAAGGCGGCGTAGCGCTCAAGGTTCTCGGTATCGCCAGTATAGGCAAACAGCACGAGCACGCCCAGGCTTACGACCTCGCCGTGCAGATAGGTTCCCTCGCGCGGAATGCTGCACGTCGCATTGTAGAACGCGTGTGCCACGCTCGAGTTGTAGTAGTAATCGTTTTGGTTGGTCAGGTTCGAGACATAGCCCGTGTTGACCACGATGTCGAGCGCGATCTGCTTGACGGCTTCGCTCGACAGGTTCTTGCGTACGTCCTCAAGACCCTGGACGCCATAAGTAAACAGCGGCTCGGAGCAGGTGTGGGCAAGAGCCAGGCCAAGGCCGGCGGTGTGCTCCAGGTTGCCGGCGCTCGTGGCGTACTCGACTTCGGGCTGCTTGGACAGGGCGTCGCCCACGCCGGCCCAAAAGTACTCTGCCGGAGCCTCGGCTATGATCTTGGGATTGATGAAGATGTGCGCCGGTCGGTTGGGGTACGAATAGCCCTCGAGCGATCCATCGTCGTTGTAGACAACGGCAATGGCGGTCGCGGCGGAACAGTTAGAGCAAATCGTCGGCACGGTAAAGACGATCTTCTTGAGCTCGATGGCCGCCGTCTTGACGGTGTCGAGTGCCTTGCCGCCGCCACAGGCGATAAGCACGTCTGCCTGCTGGCAAGCGGGGGAGTTCACGACCTTGGCGATATTGGCCCGCGTGCTGTTGGTGCCGTAGACGCGCGTCTCCAGAATCTCGACGTCGGTGCCTGCCAGCGCGGCTTCGATTCCGGGAAGGGCTGCGGCTAGTGCACGTTTGCCGCCAATAATGGCGACCTTGGTCGCTCCGTACTCGGCCAGTGCTCCGGGCAGCTCGTCAAAGCAGTCTTCGCCGACGGTGTAATCACTCATTCCGATTGTGCGCATGGCAGCCTTCTTTCGCTCGATAAAGTGCTTACAGGTATTTTGCTCCAAGAGAAGGTCCGCGACCGCAAGAAATTTCTTACGTATGAAACCAGTGTTGAGGGTTTTTCGCCGGCGCGGAACGTGCTAACATACTCCGCATAAGTGTTGATGGGGACGAGTAGTCGGCCGTCCGCATGCTACAGAGAGCGGGGAGCGCTGAGAACCCGTGCATGCGACCGATGAAAATCACCCCGGAGCTGCGGTCCCAACGGACGAGCCGCGCAGGTTCGTCTTAGTAGACATCGCCGAGATGGTCGTCGATACAGGCCAGCCGAGTAACGGATGCGCGCGCGCGAATACGCGGGCGAGGGCATCTAAGCTGGGTGGTTAAGCGAAGAGCTTTTACGGGCAGTCTGCCCGTTTTGTGGCGCTTCGTCCCAGCTTGTAGGGACGGGCGCTTTTTTGGTGCCCAGAGGGCGTGCGCGCCCACGATATGAAAGGGGTACCGTGGCAAACGAGTACAAGCAGACGATGAATCTGCCCAAAACCGGATTTCCCATGCGTGCCGGTCTTTCCAAGTCCGAGCCCAAGCGACTCAAGGACTGGCAGGACAACAAGGTCTACGAGCAAGTTCTAAAGAAGAACGAGGGTCACAAGAAGTTCGTGCTGCACGACGGCCCTCCGTACGCCAACGGTCCGATCCACATCGGCCACGCCATGAACAAGATTTCCAAGGACATGATCAACCGTTACTGGATGATGCAGGGCTGCGAAGTTCCCTATGTCCCCGGTTGGGACTGCCACGGTCAGCCGATTGAGCACAAGGTCGAGGAGAAGCTCGGCACCGAGAAGTTCAACCAGACCTCCACGGCTCAGATCCGCGAGCTGTGCAACAAGTTCGCCGTCGAGAACATCGAGCTGCAGAAGGCCGGCTTCCGTCGCCTGGGCGTGCTTGGCGACTGGGACAACCCGTATCTGACGCTCTATCACCAGCATGACGCCGCCGATATCGAGGTCTTTAAGGCCATGTTCGATAAGGGTATGATCTATCGCGGTCACAAGCCCGTCCATTGGTGCAAGCACTGCCACACCGCACTCGCTGAGGCCGAGATTGAGTACTCCGACGAGACGAGCCCGTCCATCTTCGTGCGCTTTGAGATGACCTCCAAGCCCGCAGGCCTCGAGAACTTCGACGGCCCGGTCGACTTTATCATCTGGACGACCACGCCGTGGACCATCCCCTCCGACCAGGCAGTTTCTCTCAAGCCCGGCGCCGCCTACGTCGCCGTTGAGCACGATGGGCGTGCCGAGGTCATGCTCGAGGACCTGGCTCCCAAGTGCTGCGAGGAGTTTGGCTGGGAGTACACTCCGGTTATGGTCGACGGCAAGCCCTATGTGGTTCCCGCCGAGACCTTCCATCATATCCACTACAAGCAGCCGATCTTTGACGGCGTTGAGGGCGTGGCGCTGCTGGCCGATTACGTCGGTGTCGATGACGGTACTGGTATCGTCCACAACTCGCCCGGCCACGGCGTCGACGACTACTTTGCCTGCCTCAAGGAGGGCATTACCGACATCTGCATGCCGGTCGATGACGACGGCAAGTTCTACACCGGCGAGGAGTTTGGCACCGGCGGCCCCTTCAGCGGTATGGATACCGATGAGGCCAACCCGCACATCATCGAGTTCCTGCGCGAGCGCGGCACCCTGGTCCTCGAGAAGAAGATCACGCACAGCTATCCGCACTGCTGGCGCTGCAAGCACCCGGTGCTCTTCCGTGCTACCGACCAGTGGTTTGTCTCTATGGACAAGACCGGTTTGCGTGAGCAGGCTGGCAAGGAGGTTCGCGAGAACGTCAAGTGGTATCCGGCTCACGCCGCCAACCGCATTGGCGCCATGGTCGAGCAGCGTCCCGACTGGTGCATCAGCCGTCAGCGCAACTGGGGCGTGCCTATCCCCAGCTACACCTGCGCCGACTGCGGCGAGAAGGTCATGAACGACGCCACGCTCGACGCCGTCATCAAGCTCTTCCACGAGAAGGGCTCCGACGCCTGGTTTACCGACGCTCCCGAGAGCTACCTGGGCGAGGTCTGCGTCTGCCCCAAGTGCGGCGGCCATCACCTCAAGGCCGATAAGGACATCCTCGACGTGTGGTGGGACTCCGGCGTTTCCTGGAAGGCCGTTTGCGAGTACCGTCCCGAGCTGGAGTACCCGGCGGACGTGTATCTCGAGGGCTCCGACCAGCATCGTGGTTGGTTCCAGAGCTCGCTGCTCACTTCGGTGGGTGCCAACGGCCACGCTCCGTACAAGGCGGTCGTCTCGCAGGGCTTCACGCTTGACGGCCAGGGCCGCAAGATGTCTAAGTCGCTCGGCAACGTCATCGACCCCAATAAGGTCTGCGACGAGATGGGCGCTGACATCATCCGTCTGTGGGTTGCCTCCGTCGACACCAGCTCTGACGTCTCCATCGACCACGAGATTCTCGCTCGTACGTCCGATGCCTATCGCCGTTTCCGCAACACGCTGCGCTTCTTGCTCTCCGAGCTCGAAGGTCAGTTTGAGCCCGAGACCGACGGCGTCGCCTTTGCCGACCTGCTACCGCTCGATAAGCTCATGGTTGCCCGTCTGACCCAGGTCCAGGCCGAGGTCGACGACGCCTACGCCAGCTATGAGTTCCCGCGTGCCTACCGCGCGCTCTACGACTTCGTGGTTACCGAGCTCTCCAACGTGTACCTCGACGCCCTGAAGGACCGTCTGTACTGCGACAAGCCCGGTTCGCTCGAGCGCCGCAGCGCCCAGACCGTACTTGCCGAGCTCTTCTCGATGCTCATGCGCGACCTGCAGCCGATCCTGTCCTACACGGTCGACGAGGCCATGGCCTATGCGCCCGCCGGCTGCGTCGACCACCAGAAGTACGCCGCGCTGCTCGATTGGTACAAGTCGCCCATCACGGTCGACGAGGCCAATGAGTTTGAGGGCGTGCTCGAGGCCTCACTCGAGCTCCGTAGCGCCGTGACCAAGGCCCTTGAGGATGCCCGTTCTGCCGGCACCTTCACCAAGAGCCAGCAGGTTCGCGTCAAGGCGGTCGTTCCCGCCGAGATGTACGCGCTGCTGACCGGTGATAAGGCCGTCGACCTGGCCGAGTTCTACATCGTCTCCGATGTTGAGCTGACCCAGGGCGAGGAGCTCTCCGTTGCCATTGAGGCAGCCGAGGGCGAGTGCTGCGACCGTTGCTGGAACTACCGCACCACCGTCGGCGAGTACAACGGCCACGCGCATATCTGCAAACGTTGTGCCGAAGCGCTGCAGGTTACAGTAGAGTAGCGCTTCCGTTATGTGAATGATCGGGGCGCCTTCGGCTCATTTGCTCCGCTAATAATAAGCGACATTCCGTTCTTCGGAATGTCGCTTTCGTTTTATGCTGGTTATTTCGCTTTCGTGGCGAATATGCCGTGCGTTTTGCGTTTGTCACTATAAGATGATTACTTGCATTTAACGTAATTCAAGCTTTTGAGGGTAGGAGATAGATTTGGGTCGTGGTGCGGATATGACGCCGCCTTTGCGTTGGCGGTTGGGTGTTGCTGGTGGCGTGGCGTTGGCCGTGCTGCTTGTTGACCAGCTGACCAAGCTTGCGGTTCGTGCCGTGGGCGAAGCTTTGCATGTGACTGTCATCCCCGGTGTCATCGACTTTATGTTTGTCCGCAATATCGGTGCTGCCTTTAGTATGGGCGAGGGGCATGGCATCGCGTTTGCCGTGCTGGCGTTGGCGGTCATTATCGCTATTGCCGTGTACCTCGTTCGTGCACCCCAGCTCGCCCATCTTGAGGTTGTGGGCATGGCGATGGTTGCGGGCGGTGCTATCGGCAACGCTATCGATCGTTTGGCCTTTGGCTTCGTGACCGATTTTATTGCCACAACCTTCATCGACTTCCCTGTCTTCAATGTGGCCGATATCGGCATTACCTTAGGCGTCGTGCTCGCCCTCTTCGGCTACATTTTCTTGAGCCCCGCTGCCCGTGAGGTCGATGCGACAGCCGAGCTTAACGCCCGTGACGAGGCCCGCGCTAGGCGCAAGGCCCAGCAACGCGGGGAGCGTGCCCGCAAGATTCGCGAAAGGAACGAGCGCTAATGGCCGACATCCATATTCTTGTTGCCGACGATGCCGCTGGTCAGCGTCTTGACGCTTATCTGGGCGCCAACGATGGCTGTCCCACGCGCTCTGCCTGTGCGCATCTGATTGAGGGCGGTGCCGTATGTGTCAATGGCGAGACCTGCCTGTCTAAAAAGTATGCCGTGCGCTCCGGTGACCGCATCTCGGTCGACCTGCCCGAGTCGCACGATCCCACCGATGTGATTCCTGAGGCCATCCCGCTCGACATTCGCTATGAGGACGACTATCTCATTGTGCTCTCCAAACAGCGCGGTCTGGTGTGCCATCCTGCGCATGGTCATGAGAGCGGTACGCTCGCGAATGCCCTGGTCTATCACTGCGGTTTCGACCATCTGGGTACCGTGCAGGGCGAGGACCGCCCCGGTATTGTGCATCGCCTGGATCGCGATACCTCGGGTCTCATGCTTGCGGCAAAGGACGACGACACCCAGCGCGCGCTCCAAAATCTCATCCGCACGCGTACGCTCGACCGTCGCTATATCACACTTGTTCACGGTCATATCGCCATGGACGAGGGCACTATCAATACCGGTATTGCCCGATCGACGCGCGACCGCGTCAAGATGGCGGTTTCGGACGACCCCTTTGCCCGTCAGGCCATTACGACCTTTAAGGTCCTCGAGCGCTTCGATTCCACGCGCTTTGACGACGGCTACACGCTTGTCGAGTGTCACCTGTTTACCGGCCGCACGCATCAGATTCGCGTGCATATGCGTCATATCAACCACGCCTGCGTGGGCGATCCACTTTACGGCAAGTGCGATGCACGCGCCGATCAGGGCCTGACCAGGCAATTCCTTCATTCCTGGCGCGTCGCATTCGATCATCCCGTGACGGGGGAGCGTATTGAGTGCCGCGATGAGCTGCCGTGGGATCTTGCGGCGGTTCTGGATGATCTGGCCCCGCGTTCGCTCGGCCGTACTGCCGCTGGCGACGAAATCGTCCCGCAGCTCGGTCTGCTCGAAGCCTAGCCAGTATTAGGTGGTTTCTTGAACTCGGTAAGCCTGCGGTAAGATATACGATTGTTTACGTAACGCGTTCTCGGGAGCCTGCATGCTCGCCTTTTTACAAACCAACACACCCATCGTGATCTTCAACCAGATTGTCGTCACGCTGCTCACGGTCTGCTTTCTGTACCAGGTGGTCTTCTTTGTCATTGGCGCTCTTCGTGGCGAGGTCGCGCCCCCTAAGGCCAAAAAGCTCCATCGTTATGCCTTCTTTATCGCGGCGCATAACGAGGAGGCCGTGATCGCCAACCTTGTTCGCTCCATCAAGGATCAGGATTATCCGTCCGAGCTTATCGAGGTCTTCGTGGTCGCCGATGCCTGCACCGACAACACGGCGCAGCTCGCGCGCGAGGCGGGTGCCATCGTTTATGAGCGCAACGACCTGGCCCGCAAGGGCAAGAGCTGGGTCATGGACTTTGGCTTCGACCGCATTCTCAACGAGTATCCCGACACGTTTGAGGGCTACTTTATCTTCGATGCCGATAACGTTATCTCCCGCGATTACGTTTCCAAGATGAATGATGCCTTTGACCAGGGCTTCCATGTGGTCACGAGCTATCGCAATTCCAAGAACTTCGGCAGCTCGTGGATCTCGGCTGCTAATGCCACGTGGTATCTACGCGAGGCGCGCTTCCTCAACAACGCGCGTAATATCTGCAAGACGTCCTGCGCTGTTTCGGGTTCGGGTTACCTTATCTCGTCAAGCGTTATCGATGGCATGCACGGTTGGCAGTTCCACACGCTGACCGAGGACATTCAGTTCACTACGTTCTGCGCTATTCACGGTATTCGCATTGGCTATGCGCCGGCGGAGTTCTTTGACGAGCAACCCGTGACGTTCAAGGCATCCTGGAAGCAGCGTATGCGCTGGACCAAGGGCTTTTACCAGGTGTTCTTTACCTACGGTAAGCACCTGGTCAAGTCGATCTTCCGCTACCATCGCTTTGCCGCCTACGACATGTTCATGACGATCGCCCCGGGTATGCTGCTGTCGCTCATCTCGATGCTCGCCAATGCGACGTTCCTGATCGTGGGTGGACTCTCGCACGGCTTTTTGGCTACCGAAGTCGAGATGCAGGCCTGTGCCGCGTCGCTCATTATGACCTTCGCCATGATGTATCAGACTTTTTTCATCCTGGCGCTGCTCACGACTATCTTTGAGTACAAGCATATTCACTGCGCGCAAAAGTGGCGTCTGGTGACTAACCTGTTTACCTTCCCGATCTTTATGTTCAGCTATATCCCCATCACGGTGGCCGCGCTGTTCCTGAAGGTCGACTGGGTTCCTACCCAGCATGCCGTAAACGTTACCCTTGACGAGGTCATGCAAGGCGCCAAATAACCACCACCAAAACCACCGCAAAGGGGACAGGCACCTTTGTGGTGGTTTTTGCTTTTGCGATGCAGCTCGAGGAGGAGTCCGATGGCCTATATCCCGTTTTGGATTTGCATCTTTGCCGGCGTGGCAATTGATGCCCGAGAGCGACGGTTTCCCAATGGGCTTGCCGGCGCATGTGCCGTGGCGGCGTTGGCGGGCGTTTGGCTCGACAAAGGCGTTAACACGGCGCTTGACCATGCCGGTCTTGCGGTCATCGTCTATCTTGCTCTCGTGCTGACTGAGTCCCTCTGGCGTCGTCTTCGCCAAATCCCGGGCATCGGCATGGGGGATGCCAAGGCGCTCTTCGCGCTTTGCACGCTCGACCCTATGGGTGGCATCGTGGCATTTGCCGTCGCACTCCTGGCCCTGGCCCTCTCCTGCCTCTTCACAAAATCGCGCTCCCTGCCATTGCTCCCGTTTTTGGTGCCGATTTTTGCCATAATCGAGGTCGTGGGCTGCACTTTGTAACCGATTGCGCATCCTTCTTAAGGAGCATGCCATGGCAATTAATCAAGAAACGGCCGTCATTAAGGCGCGCATGGACCGTATTCCCTCGGCGTTGTCGCCCGAACTTGTCGAGCGCATTGCCGCCGATCTTGCTTCGGGCTATGTCAACCCGTATCGTTGCAACGACGATCAGGTCATTCGTCGTATTGATCGCGACGCCGACAAAGGTACGCTTATGCGTCCGGCGTTTATGCGCGATACCGAAAAGATACTTCATCTTCCTGCGTACGCCCGTTATGCAGGTAAAACGCAGGTCTTTAGCTTCCGTAGCAATGACGATCTGTCACGCCGCGGTTTGCACGTGCAGCTTGTCTCGCGCATTGCGCGCGATATCGGTCGCGCCCTGGGGCTCAATTGCGATCTGATCGAGGCGATTGGCCTTGGCCACGACTTGGGCCACACACCTTTCGGCCATGCCGGCGAGCGCTTCCTCAACGATATCTATCATGAGCGTACGGGGCGTTATTTTTTCCATAACGTGCAGTCGGTCCGCGTGGTCGACGCGCTGTACGGCCGCAACGTGTCGCTCCAGACGCTCGACGGCGTGCTATGCCATAACGGCGAGTACGAGCAGCGTGTGTTTGAGCTCTCGGACATGGGCTCCTTTAACCAGTTTGACCAGACGGTTGAGGATTGCATTGCCACGGGATATAGCGCAATTGGGCATCTGCGTCCCATGACGCTCGAGGGCTGCGTTGTTCGCATCTCGGATATTCTTGCCTACGTCGGTCGTGACCGTCAGGATGCGATCGCGGCGGGCCTGCTGTCACCCGACGCTTTTGATGATGGCCGGGGCGGTGCCTACAACAGTTGGATCCTTACGCACGCTTCCATCGATATCGTGGAGCATAGCTATGGTAAGCCGCGCATCGAGATGAGCGAGGACCTGTTTGAGGAAATTCGCCGAGCCAAGCTCGAGAACTACGAGAAGATCTATAGCAAGGGCGGTATCGAAGGCGATTCCGAGGCGGAGCTGCGCGAGGCGTTCGTAAAGCTCTACGACCGTTGCCTGCGGGATCTAAACAGTGGCGACGAGTCCTCTTACATCTTTAAGCACCATATTTCGCGCATCGAGCAGCAGCTTTCCTACTACGATCGAGCCTATGCCTGGCAGGACGACAAAGATCAAGCGGTGGTGGATTACATCGCGAGCATGACGGATGGCTATTTCTGCGAGCTCACGAGCAAGTTGTTCCCGGGATTGAAGTTTCCGCACCGTACCTATATTAACGAACGGTAGTTCGTATATATTCGGTATACTGTTGACGAACAAAGCTTTTGATTGATGCATGGGATGGCTATGGACGACCTTTTTTCTGCCTCGACGCGCGAGCGTTCCTTTAAAAATGCGCCGCTCGCGGTGCGCATGCGTCCCAATTCGCTCGACGAGTACGTGGGTCAGCAAAAGGCCGTCGGTAAGGGCTCGTGGCTGCGTGCCGCGATCGAGCACGACGTGCTTTCGAGCGTGATTCTGTACGGGCCTGCCGGTACGGGCAAGACGACGCTGGCCCACATTATCGCCAACCATACCAAGAGCGAGTTTGTCGAGGTCAGCGCCGTCACGGGTACCGTGAAGGACCTGCGTCGCGTGATTGATGAGGCCAAGACGCGCCTGAATACGTACGACCGCCGCACCATTCTATTCATCGATGAGATTCACCGCTTCTCTAAGTCGCAGCAGGATGCCCTGCTGCATGCAGTTGAGAACCGTACCGTCATTATGATTGGCGCTACGACGGAGAACCCGTACTTCGAGGTCAACTCGGCACTGCTCTCACGTGGTCGCGTCGTGGAGCTTGAGCATCTGAAGGATGAGGATATCGCCACGCTTATTGAACGTGCGCTTGAGGCGCCGCAGGGCTTGAACGGTAAGTTCTCGGCCGATGAGGATACGGTCAAGACCATCTGCACGCTGGCAGCGGGTGACGCTCGCTCGGCGCTCACGACGCTCGAGCTTGCGAGCGAGATTGCCGTCACGCGTCCTGATACCGAGGGAACGCCAGCGCCCGCGGCGGGGGAGCGCTATCCCATCACCGTGGATGACGTGAAGATTGCCAACCCGCGTCGCGGCTTTACGTATGACAAAAACGGCGACATGCACTACGACATCATCAGTGCGTTCATCAAGTCCATGCGCGGCAGCGACCCCGATGCCACGATCTATTGGCTCGCGCGCATGATCGATGCTGGGGAGGATCCTAAGTTTATCGCTCGCCGTATTATGATTCACGCTTCTGAGGATGTTGGCAACGCCGACCCGCAGGCGCTTTTGGTGGCGCATGCCGCGTTTAAGTCTGCCGAGGTCATTGGCTATCCCGAGTGCCGCATTAACTTGGCTCAGGCTGCACTCTATGTGTGCTTGGCGCCAAAATCCAACGCGTGTGAGGCTTCGATCGATGCGGCGCTGGCCGATATCCATTCTAGTGGGCTTCGCGAGGTGCCGAGTTATCTGCGCGATCGCCATCGCCCGGGCAGCGATGAATACGGTGTGTATAAGTATCCACATGATTATCCCGAAGGCTGGGTCGATCAGCGCTATTTGCCCGAAGGCTTGGAACGCGGTGCATTTTGGCAGCCTGCCGGCCGCGGTTGGGAAGAATGGCGCGTAGAGCAAAGTGAACGCGACCGCAGCGGGAATGCACCGAAGTAGCTGCTGATAATTTTGTCCCACGTTGCTGCTAATGGCATGTTCGGTCTCCTTTGGGGTACCATGGAAAACGTCTGTATATCGATTCCTTTGGGAGGCTTGTATGAGTCCCATTCAAATCGCCTTGCTGCTGCTCGCCGTTGCCGGCGTGTGGGCTATCATTGAGCTCGCGCTTACCCTGCGCAAGACCCGCACCGTTGTCGACTCGCTCGATAAGACCGTTAACGACCTCAACAACACCATCGCCGAGGCTCAGCCTGTGGTGGCAAAGCTCGATGGCGCTGTCGATGAGCTTACGCCGGCGCTTGCCCAGATGGAGCCGCTGCTTAAGTCGAGCAAGACGGCAGTTGATGCCCTTACCTCCAATCTCGTAGAGGTCGAAGCCGTGGTTCGCGACATTTCTGAGGTCACCGGTAGCATGGCCGAGGCCAGCAATGCTGTGTCGAGCGTGACCGACTCTGCCGCCGGTGCTGTGCAGAAGCTCTTCAATAAGGTGAAGGCTCCTGCAGCCGACGCCGATCGCAAGCTCGCCGCTGCCGCTGCGGAGGCCGAGCAGCCTACCGAGCGCGTCCTAATTGGCGAGGACGAGGCCGCCGCGGGCGACGATGATGGTCAGAAGTCTGTATCCAAGCCGGCTCAGTATTACACCTATACGCCCGCCGAGACCTCTGAGGAGTCCTGCGATGAGTAGCGAAGCAACCTGCCCTATCACGCTGACCGTTGCCGGTGATCCGCGTCTCGCTCGCCTTGTGCGCATGACGGCAGCCAACGTTGGTGCCCTGTGTTCCATGTCTGTCGATCGCATCGAGGACATCCGCATGGCTGCCGAGGAAGCCTTTATCTTTGGCTGCACGGCTGTTGATTCCGACGACATCTCAATCAAATTCGATGTCGATGAATCTCACGTTGGCATGACCTTTACCTTTGGCGATCAGGCCACCGTCGACGAGGATGACCAGGCTGCTGTTTATGCCGAGCTTATTTTGGCGAGCGTGTGCGACTCCTACGAAAAGACTGCGGCGCCCCTGACGCTTTCCCTCGACCTCAAGGCGGATATTTAATATGACCGAACGTTCCCGGAGCGGCAAGACCGCTTGGGACAAGGAGAAAACCCGCGAGCTGTTTCGTCGCTACAAGGAGACCGGTGATCCGGACGCCCGCGAACAGCTCGTCATGTCCCATATGAACCTGGTAAGGTTTCTTGCCAACAAATTTAAGAATCGCGGCGAGCCGCTCGACGACCTCATGCAGGTCGGCTATCTGGGTTTGCTCAAGGCTATCGACCGCTTTGACCCCGAGCGCGGACTCGAGTTCACGACGTTTGCGACACCCACTATCCTGGGCGAGATCAAACGCCATTTCCGCGACAAGGGCTGGAGCGTGCGCGTACCGCGTCGTCTGCAGGAGCTCTCGGCCAAGGTCAACCAGGCTACTGACAAACTTACCAACGAGCTGCAGCGTTCGCCCAAGGTTGAGGAGATCGCTGAGTATCTAGATGTGACTGTCGATGAGGTCCTCGAGGCTATGGAATCGTCTTCGGCCTATACCTCGGTGCCCATCGAGGCTCCTGGTGCGTCCGATTCCGACGATGCGCCCTCGATTCTCGACCGTTACGCCGACGATGACAACGAGCTCGACTTTACCGATGACCGCCTGGTGATCGAGGAAGCCATCCGCGATTTCTCGCCGCGCGAGCGCGAGGTGATCGAGCTACGCTTTGTGAAGGGCATGACCCAGATCGAGATCGCCAAGAAGCTGGGTATTTCTCAGGTGCAGGTTTCGCGTCTGCTGCGCCGCACGCTTAAGAAGATTCAGGACAAGATCGACCCCGACGGAGTGATGATTCGTTCATGAGTGAGCACCCCCAACAAACCGATCGCGTGCTGCGCGACACCCGCATTCTGACGCTTCGCATTTGGGCTGTTGTCGGCTGCATTGTCATCGCCGCTGTCATCTTTAACCTTATGGGCATCCTGGCACCGGTTATCGAGTTTCTCGCTGTTGGTTCCATCATTGCCTTTGTGATGTCCCCGATCACCAACTGGCTCGAGCACCATGGCGTGAATCGCGGCATCGGTTCGCTTATCGCGCTTATTGTTGTTGTTGCCGTGCTCGTCGGTGTCGTTTGCATCTTGTCGCCGATTCTCTTTGGCCAGATCATGGAAGTCCTGAGCCGCCTGCCCGAGCAGCTTCGTGTTGCTGGTGGCGATCTCAACGAGATGATCTCGCATGCCAAAACGCTCAACAACACGCCGCTCAAGGAGTATTTGGACGATAATCTTTCGTCGCTTGTTACCGTGGCATCGAAGTACGTGTCTCAGATCGCTGCCGAGCTTGGCCGCGGTGTGTTCCCGCTCATCACCAATACGGCCTCGCAGTTGTTCGTGATCTTCCTTGGTCTGGTGCTTGCGTACTGGATGGCCTGCGACTACCCCCGCATGCACCACGAGATTTGCACCATCATCGGTCAGGAGAAGGAGACCTCGTACCGCTTTATGGTCGCCATCCTTTCTCGCTCTGTCGGCGGCTACATGCGCGGTATGGTCGTGACGTCCATCTGTGGTGGTTTCCTCGCCTTTATCGGTTTTATGATCATCGGCCATCCGTATGCGGCGCTCATGGCTATCTTTACCGGCATCATGCATTTGGTTCCAGTCGTCGGTCCTTGGGTGAGCGCAGCAATCGCCACAGTGCTCGGTTTCATGTTCAGCCCCATGTTGGCGTTATGGACGCTCGTCGTGACGATGGTCGCGCAAAACGTCACCGATAACGTGATTTCGCCTAAGGTCATGCAGAACTCGGTGCAGGTGCATCCCATCATGAGCCTCACGGCGCTCGTTATTGGCTCGGCACTCATGGGCCCCATCGGTATGATTATTGCCATCCCGCTTTGTGCGGCCCTCAAGGGTATCTTCGTGTACTACTTCGAGAATGAGACCGGCCGACAGCTTGTGGCCTATGACGGTGCCGTGTTTAAGGGCACGCCGTACCGCGATGGCGATGGCAACCCGGTCGCCGCCTACGACGCGCTCGGCGACGACACCTTCATCTACGAGTCTGAGCTTATCGGTAACGAGACTGCGCCCGAGGCCAAGGCCATGCCCAAGCCCGATCTCGATAATCCCTGGATCAAGCTCTCTGGTCTGCAGCCCGATGCGACGGGCTTCTTCAAGAACCCCTTCGCTAAGGATGACGATTCCAACACGGATGACGACACCAAAACCGGCATCGACGGCTCCATGGACGATGATGACAACTAGCGGGGTAATTCGGATTAATATTCATACGCGCTAACATGCAATTTCGCTGAAGGGCCGGCATTGTGCCGGCCCTCTTTTTTGCACTTGCGCGGTGGGATGGTAATATCGTTACGTTTGAACTGTTTCGATGTGAAACCGAGGAGATTCCCTCTATGAGTGCTGACTACCCGTCAATGACTACGGCCGAGATTCGCTCCAAGTTCCTCAACTTCTTTGAGGAGCGCGGTCTTAAGCTTTATCCTTCTTCGTCCCTCGTCCCCGACGATCCTTCGCTGCTGCTTGCCAACGCCGGCATGAACCAGTTTAAGGAGTACTACCAGGGCAAGAAGACCATGAAGGAGATCGGCGCTATCTCCTGCCAGAAGTGCGTCCGCACCAACGACATCGATTGCATCGGCGAGGACGGCCGTCACCTGTCCTTCTTTGAGATGCTCGGCGACTTCTCCTTTGGCGGCGTCTCCAAGCAGCAGGCTTGCGCCTGGGCCTTTGAGCTCATCACCAAGGAGTTCAAGCTGCCGCTCGACCGCCTGTACTTTACCGTCTTTACCGAGGACGACGAGACCCACGACGTGTGGCGTTCTCTGGGCGTTGCCGAGGACCACATCTCCCGCCTGGGCGAGGACGACAACTTCTGGGCCGCTGGCCCCACTGGCCCCTGCGGTCCGTGCTCCGAGATCTACTTTGACATGGGCGAGGAGGTCGGCTGCGGTAGTCCCGACTGCAAGCCCGGCTGCGACTGCGACCGCTTCCTGGAGTTCTGGAACCTCGTCTTTACCCAGTATGACCGCCAGGAGGACGGCTCCATGCCGGAGCTGCCGCACCGCAACCTCGATACGGGCATGGGCCTGGAGCGCATGGCCGCCATCATGCAGCACAAGACCGCCAACTACGACGGCGACTTGATGCAGCATCTCATCAAGCTGGGCGAGGAGATCAGCGGCAAGACCTATGACGCCGACGATTACTCTGGCGCCAGCCGCTCCCTGCGTATCATCGCCGACCACTCCCGTGCCGTCGACTTTATGATCTCGGACGGCATCCTTCCCGGTAACGAGGGTCGCGAGTACGTCCTTCGCCGCCTGCTCCGTCGTGCCGTGTTCCACGGTCGCCTGCTGGGCATCGAGGGCGCCTTCCTGACCAAGTTCATCGACGAGGTTAACGCTCAGATGGGCGAGGCTTATCCCGAGCTGCTCAAGAATGTCGCGCTCGTCAAGGGTATCGTCGCCTCCGAGGAGGAGCGCTTCTCTACGACGCTCGACAACGGCCGCGTCTATCTGGACGAGGCCCTGGCAGCGCTTGCCGAGGGCGCCGTGCTTCCGGGCGATGTCGCCTTTAAACTGCACGACACCTTTGGTTTCCCCATCGATCTGACCGTCGAGATCGCCGGCACCGCTGGCCACGGCGTCGACATGGACGGCTTCACTGCCTGCATGGAGGACCAGAAGGCCCGCGCCCGCGCCAATGCCAAGGGCGACGCCTGGGGCAGCTTCAACGACGTGTGGGTCGAGCTTTCGGACAAGGTCGCCGCGACTGAGTTCGACGGCTATGACAACGATGTGATCGAGGGCGCCAAGGTTGTCGCCATCGTGCGCAACGGCGAGTCCGTCGAGTCCGCTGCCGCCGGCGAGGATGTCGAGGTTGTGCTCGACCGCACCCCGTTCTATGCCGAGATGGGTGGCCAGCAGGGCGATGCCGGCAAGCTTTCCGCCGAGGGCGTTGTTCTGACCGTTGCCGACACCAAGAACCACAACGGCCTGTATGCCCACGTCGCGCACGTTGCCGAGGGCACGCTGGCTGTCGGTGCCGCTGTTACCGCCGCGCTCGACGCCGAGCGCCGTGGCTTCCTGCGCCGCAACCACACCGCCACGCACCTGCTCGACGCTGCCCTTAAGCAGGTCCTGGGCGAGCACGTCTCCCAGGCCGGCTCGCTGGTGACGCCCGAGCACCTGCGCTTTGACTTCACGCACTTCGAGGCCCTGTCCTCCGAGCAGCTCAAGGCTGTCGAGGACCTGGTCAACCAGCAGATCTTCGCTTCCAAGCCGGTCGTGACCCGTGTCATGGGCATCGACGAGGCTAAGGCTGCCGGCGCTGTCGCTCTGTTTGGCGAGAAGTACGGCGATGTCGTCCGCGTCGTCTCCGTGGGCGCCGAGGACCAGCCGTTCTCCCGCGAACTCTGCGGTGGCACACACGCTGCCAACACCGCCGAGATCGGCCTGTTCAAGATCATTTCCGAGTCCTCCACGGGCTCCAATGTCCGCCGTATCGAGGCCGTGACCTCTAAGGGTGCCCTCGACTATATGGCCGACCGCCTGGCACTCGTTGACGCCGCTGCTACTGCGCTCAAGTGCCGCGTGGATGAGGTTCCCGCTCGCGTGGAGAACCTGCAGGCCGAGCTGCGCGAGACGTCCAATAAGCTCAAGAAGGCTCTGACCGGTGGCTCCTCCGACGCCATCTCCAGCGCCATCGAGGGCGCCGTCGAGCTCGGCGGCTACAAGCTCGTCGTCGCTGAGCTCCAGGGCCTTGAGGCTGCCGACCTGCGCAACGTATGGGATACCGTGCACCAGAAGGTCGCCGGCCCTGTCGCTTGTGTCGTCGCCAGCGTGACTGAGAAGGGCACTCCGGCCCTGCTCGCTGCCGGCTCCGATGACGCCGTGAAGGCCGGGTTCCACGCCGGTAACGTGATCAAGCAGATCGCGGGCCTGGTTGACGGTCGCGGTGGTGGCCGTCCCAACATGGCCCAGGCCGGTGGCAAGAACGCTGCCGGTATCGCCGATGCCCTCGCGGCCGCTAAGACCGCACTCGGCGCCTAAGAATCTAAGAAGTCACTGTGGTCGCGCTTGCGCTGGACATAGGGGAGACCAGGATCGGCATTGCCGTCTCGAGCCGTGATGGCAAGATGGCGATGCCCGTCAAGGTGCTTCCGGCTGCCGAGGTCACCGGTATGGCCAAGACGTTCCGCTACCTGGTTGAGGACTATGAGCCCGACATCCTGGTAAGCGGACGTCCCCTGACCATGGCCGGTGAGCCCGGCCCTCAGGCCGAGCGCGTTGCCGCTGTGGCGCAAAAGATTGCCGACGAGCTCGATCTTCCGTTGGAGTTTGAGGACGAGCGTCTGTCCTCGCAAGAGGCCAAGCGTATCCTGCGCGAGCAGGGCCTCAACGAAAAGCAGATGAGGGGCAAGATCGACATGATTGCCGCCAGCCTGTTTTTGCAGACGTGGCTCGATCGTAAAAACGAGGAGGTTTCGCATGCCTAGTGCTTCCGATCCGCGCCAACAAAATCGTACACGGCAGCCGGCGTCGCGTCCTGCCCAGCCTGGCCAGCGTCCGGCACAGCCGGCGCAGCGTGCAGCTCAGCCTGCCGCGCGCCCGGCGCAGTCCTTCTCTCATTCGGCCCAACCTGTTCAACGGACGGGTCAGCAGCCTTCTGCTCGTTCGTTTCAGCACTCGGCTTCTCACGCGGCTCAGCAGCCCACTGCTCGTACGGCCCAGCCTGCAGGCGGCACCCGCTTTAAGCAGCAGGCACCTACCCAGCGAACGCAGGCCCCCCAATCGCATTCGCATCACGCTCGTGGTTCGCATGGCGTTGCTCCGGCGACCCGCTCGAGCTACAACACGCATGCTCGTCGCGGTGCTCAAAAGAAAAGCTCCCCGGTGCCTATGATTATCGGTGGCGTTGTTGCCGTGCTTGCGCTTGTCGCGATCGTTTTCTTTGTCGTGCCAGCCGTCAAGGGCTTCTTTGGCGGTGAGGGTGCGAAAGTCGTTGCAGGCCAGCAGGTTACTATCATGATTCCCGATGGTGCCTCGGGTGACAGCATCGCTTCGATTCTCTCCGAGAATCATATCGTCGAAAATCCCAAGGATTATTATGCGGCGGTGAAAAAGCTCAACGCCGATATGTCGCTCAAGCCTGGTGATTATTCGTTCACCACACTCATGGATGCGACCGAGGTTGTTCAGCAGCTCATGGAAGGCCCCAACGCGGGCTCCAATACGCTGACTATCCCTGAGGGCCTGACGGTCGATCAAGTCGCCGACCGTGTGGCCCAGGCCTATGACAGCATCTCTAAGGAAGACTTCCTCAACCAGGCCAAGGCCTCCAACTACGTGGACGACTATAGCTTCCTTAAGGGCGCCGCCAACGACTCGCTCGAGGGTTTCTTGTTCCCCAAGACCTATTCGTTGGGTGATTCGCCGACGGCCGATGGCGTGATTCGCGCTATGCTCGATCAGTTTAAGACCGAGTACAAGTCGCTTGACTTTGCGAGCTACGAAGCCAAGATCAAGGAACGCTACGGTGTGGAGATGTCCGACTACGACATCGTCAACTTGGCCTCTATCGTTGAGCGCGAGGGCCTCAACGCCGATCAACGTGCGCACGTGGCCTCGGTCTTCTACAACCGCCTTGCCGGCAAACTCGACGGTCTGCGCTATCTCAACAGCGATGCGACCATGATGTATGTCACCGGTGGCGAGGTTACCGCCGACGACCTGCAGAGCGATAGTCCGTATAACACCTATAAGCATGAGGGCCTGCCGCCCACGCCCATCTGCTCTCCGTCGCTCGAGGCACTCAAGGCCACGCTTGAGCCGACCGACTCCGAGGACCTGTATTTCTACATTACGCAGGACGAGGAGTACTTCTCACAAACCTACGAAGAGCATCAACAGTCTTGGAATTAGCATGAGGATTTTTAGCCCCAAACGATACGTTGCCTCGGTCGATCGCATCGACCTTGATACCCTGTGGGCCGATGGCAAACGCGCCATTCTGCTCGATCGCGATAACACCCTGGTGCCGCGCGACACCGAGCAGGTTCCCGCCGCGGTTTCTGCTTGGCTCGACGCCGCCCGCGCCAAAGGTTTTAAGCTGTGCATGGTGTCCAACAACTGGCATCGCGACCAGGTCATGAGCTCTGCACGCGAGCTGGGACTCGAGGCCATCAGCCACGCTATGAAGCCGGCGCCGTTTGCCCTCAAGGTGGGTCTTAAGCGCCTCGGCGCCACGGCCGACGAGGCGGTGCTGATCGGTGATCAGCTCTACACGGACGTGTGGAGCGGCAACTTCGCCGGCGTCGATACCATCTTGGTTAAGCCGCAGGCGACGCAGGACCTGTGGTATACGCAGATCTTCCGTATCTTTGAGCGTCGGGCCCTTCGCGACCTTCCCTGCGAGGAATAGGTCTCGTCATGTCCCAGCACACCAAACACGGCTGCGACCATATCTTCTTTATCGGCTTTTTGGGCGCGGGCAAATCGACGCTCGCGCGCAACGTCGGCACTATGTTCAAGCGGCGTTTTATCGATACCGACCGCCTGGTCGTGCGCCGTTGCGGCAAGTCGGTAACCGAGATTTTTGAGACCGAGGGTGAGGGTCGTTTTCGCGAGCTCGAGACCTCGGCGCTCCGTTCGCTCCAAAGCGAGCGCAGCCTGTTGGTTTCGTGCGGGGGCGGTATCGTCGAAACGCCGGTGAATATTGAACTGATGCACGAAATGGGTACGTGCGTGTACCTCGAGGGCGACTTCGAGGATTCGATTCGCCAGATTCGTCGGTCCGACACGCGTCCCGATTTCCGCTCGCCTGAGCATGCCGCGCGCCTGTTTGAGCATCGCCGTCCGCTGTATCGCCAGGCCGCCGACCTTACCGTTGATATTCGCAACAAGTCCTTCGAGGACGTTTCCTACCTTTGTGCCGAGATGCTTTTGGAGCGTGGGCTGCTATGATTCGCCGTCAACTGATCAATTTCCAAAACCGCAGCGTCGATGTCCGCGTCGGATTGGGCGCGTTCGATGAGCTGTCGCGCATGTTTGCCTCGGCTGTGGGCAAGCCTAAGCGCGCGATGGTCGTTTGGAACGACGCCACATCCGAGCGTTTTGGTGAGGTCGTCGAGCATGCGCTGGTCGACGCCGGTTTTGCCGTGTCGCTGCTAGTCCTCGAGGTTTCGCCTGCTGGTGCCACGCTGACCGATGCCGATGCGATCTTTGGCGCCCTGTCTGCCAACGGCGTTACCTGCGACGATCTGGTTGTCGCCGTTGGCGATGCCGCAACCTGCTCGGTTGTTAGCTGGTGCGCCAACCAGTGGTGTGGCCGAACCGAGTGCGCGCTGCTGCCGACGACCTTCGACGCCATGCTCACGGTCGCGACGACCATGAAGCCGCTCGTCGCCTCGTCGGCCAATGCGCTTCCCGCCATCGCGTTCCGTCCCGAACCGGGCTTGGTCGTGTGCGACCTCGACCTTGTTCGCGAGGCGGACCCAGAGGACCTCAAGCTCGGCTTTGTGGTACTTGTTGGCACCATGCTTTCGAGCAGTAAGTCCCGCTGGAATCAGTTTACTGAGACCGTCCCCGAGATTCTCGCGGGCGAGGAGGTCGCGCTCGTCAATGCCGTTCAATGGTCTCAGACTGCCCGCAAGGACGTACTGATGGCCACGAACCCGAGCGCCCGCCATGCGCTCGATTTTGGTAAGACGGGGGAGCGTACCTTGCGCGCTTGCTCGGGCGACGCCGCTTCGCAGGTCCCTGCCTACCAGCTGTTGTCCGAGGGCATGCGCTTTGAGGCGCGCCTAGCACATGATGCCTGCGACTTCGATATCGATTACGTCTTTGAGGTCGATGACTGCCTGGAGGACTTTGGTATCGAGGAACTTGCCTTCGATCTGGAGCCTGCCGCATATATCGAGGAGTTCCGCAAGCAGCAGTTCGCTCGCTCGAACCGCAGCATATTGCCGCTGCCCGCGGCACTTGGCGCCATTCGTCTAACGAGCGTTGAGGACGAGGTTCTTGAGCGCCATGTTCACGCCTACTTGGCTTCTCGCAAAGAACTTCTCTAAGATTTATTGACATCCATCGTCTTTCGTATCATGTTGAGGGGCGGGTTTTCAATCGGTTGCGGATCGCATCCGATTCCGTCGTTCGGTTGAGACCCGTCCCGTCTTTATAGAGACAATAAGAAAGGAATCTGCATGTCTGAGTTTGCTGCCGGTCCTGCCGGTCGTATCGAACGTGTCCGTGCCCTGATGGTCGAGCGCGGCTACGACGCTATCGTGGTACGCGACGAGGCCAATCTTCGTTGGCTTACGGGCGTGAAGGGCGTCTTCGACTACACCTTCGAGTTCCCGCACGCGGCGTTTATTACGGCTGACCAGTGCCTGTTCCATACCGACTCGCGCTACCTCAACAGCTTTGAGGAGAACACGCCCGCCGGCAGCCCCTGGGTCTACGACATGGACGAGGGCACCATCCCCGGTTGGGTCGCCGGCAAGATTGCAGCCAACAAGTGCCGCGTCTGCGCTGTCGAGGACGATATGCAGATTAACTTCTACCAGGGTATTCAGCGCGGCCTGGAGGACCGTTCCGTTGCCTGCATGCTGCCGCTGATGCATGATGACATCCGCAAGATGCGCGCCATCAAGGACGCCGAGGAGATCGAGCTCATGTGCCATGCGCAGTCGATCACCGATGCCGCCTTCCAGCACATGCTCGGCTTTATTAAGCCCGGTATGACCGAGAAGCAGGTACGCAACGAGCTCGAGAACTTTATGTTCGCCAACGGTGCTGACAGCCTTGCCTTCGGCTCCATCGTGGCGAGCGGCCCCAACACCGCCAACCCGCATGCCGTCCCGAGCGACCGCGTGATCGAGAAGGGCGACTTTGTCCTCATGGATTACGGCGCGGGCTACTGCGATTATCGTTCCGATATGACGCGCACCGTCGTGATGGGCGAGCCCACGCAGGAGCAGCTCGACCTGTACGCGCTCGTGCGCCGTACGCACGAGGAGTGCGTCGCCGCCATCCATCCGGGCGTCGAGGGCAACGACATTTTCAAGCTTTCCAAGAAGATCATCGGCGATGCCGGCTATGGCGATTACTATAACCATGGCTTGGGCCACGGCGTGGGCATCGACATTCACGAGCTGCCCAACTTTAACCGCAGCAAGAACATCATCGAGATCGGCTCGGTTGTCACCATGGAGCCCGGCGTCTACCTTCCCGGCGTGGGCGGCGTGCGCCTTGAGGACTACGGCGTGGTCACCGAGAACGGATACGAGCCCTTCACCAAGACCCCGCACGACCTGCACGTCATCGATTGCTAGCCCATTTCGATAGATTTTTGGGGCGGGGCGTCCGGATCGATTCGGACGCCCCGCGTTCTCTTTTTATGCGCTCGCTGCAGGCGCCGTCAGCAAGTGTATAATTTCGGTCGTATGTAATTTGGACGCTTGTGCGTTCTGCCCATAACAAGAAAGGTCGCTATGCCTACCATTTCTACCGCCGACTTCAAGAACGGCCTCGGTCTCCGCATCAAGGACAAGGTCTACACCATCGTCGAGTTCCAGCATGTCAAGCCGGGCAAGGGCGGCGCGTTTGTGCGCTACAAGACCCGCGACATCAAGAGCGGCCGTGTCGTCGAGAACACCTGCAACGCCGGCACCAAGTTCGAGAGCGTCATGCTCACCACCCGTGAGTTCCAGTACCTCTACAACGATGGCGCCGACTACATCTTCATGGACAACGAGACCTATGAGCAGGTTCCCGTTCCCGAGGACATGGTGGGCGAGAACTCCAAGTGGCTGCGCGAGAACGACATCTGCCAGCTGCTCTTTGCCGACGATGAGCTCATGGGCGTGACCCCGCCGATGTTCATCGAGACCACCATCGTCCAGACCGACCCGGGCTTTAAGGGCGACACCGTCCAGGGTTCCACCAAGCCGGCCACGATCGACACCGGCGCTGTCATCCAGGTCCCCATGTACCTCAACGAGGGCGAGGTCATCAAGGTTGACACCCGCGACGGCAAGTTCGTCTCCCGCGTCTAGCACCAACTCTTCTAGGAGGACTCATGCCCCAGGAAATCAAGATTGACGGCATCGGCATTTCGCCCGATGTTCTGACCGCCATCGTTTCGCGCGCCGTGTCGGATGTCGAGGGCATCGCCTCCGTTGGCGTCAAGGACCTTGCCACCAACCTTGTCTCCATGATGCTCTCGTCCAAGGCCCCGGCTTCCGAGCCGGCGGTCGAGGCCGAGGTCGTTGGCGACAAGCTCGCACTCACCGTGCGTGTCGTGGTGTTCTTTGGCTATCCGTTCAAGAAACTCGCCGAGGCCGTTCGCGCCGCCGTGGTCGCCGCCATCGATGCCCAAGTTGGCGTTGAGGTCGAGCGCGTTGACGTTTGCATCGACGGCCTCGTTTTCCCCAAGGAGTAACCTTTGAGCCTTAAGGTTTATCGCGGGCGCACGCTTGCCCGCAGTCAGGCGCTTCAGCTTCTGTTCCAGGCCGAGGCCACGGACAGCCCGCTCGAGCGCGTCCTCGAGGGTGATTTCCTGATCTCGAAGGGTCCCCTCGACCCCTATGCGCTGGAGCTGTGCCGCGGTGCCTACGAGCATATCGACCGCATCGACTGTGCTCTGCGCTCTGTTGCCAAGAACTGGGATCTTATGCGCATGCCCGGCGCCGACCGCAACCTGCTGCGTATCGCCGTTTACGAGATGCGTTTCCTCACCGACGAGGAGGTCTCGGACGCCATCGTGATCAACGAGGCCGTCGAACTTGCCAAGGCCTATGGCACCGACCAGTCCGCGTCGTTCGTCAACGGCGTGCTGGGCAAGATCGCTCGCAGCGAGGAGCTGCCGGGCGAGGACCTGTACCAGGAGCTGCTGGCCGAAGATCGCGCTCGCGAGGAGGCGCAGGCTGCCGAGGCTGCCGCCAAGGTTGCGGTTGCCCAAGCTGAGGCTGGCGTGCTGGCCGAGGATGCGGACGCCGCCGAGGCTGACATCGACTCCGTCGAGGAGTAGCCATGCCAGAGGGTTCTGTCCGTAACTTTGATGAGATCTCGGACCGTCTGGATCAGATTATCGCTACCGTTCGCTCCAAGGATACCTCCTTGGAGCGTTCGCTCGATTTGTTTGACGAAGCGATTGAGCTGGGCTCCCGTGCGGTCGATATGGTCGACAAGTTTGAGTTGACGCCGCGTGAGGCCGACAAGCTCGAGCAGGAATACGATGAGGATGCGGCAAACGAATCCCAGGATAGCTAGGCCGCATCTCCGGATACGAATGGTTGATGGCATTCATGAAACGCGTGCGTCTTGATGACGAACTGATTTCACAGGGCATCTGCGCCGATCGCGCGGATGCCCTTCGCACTCTTATGGCCGGCTTGGTCTCGAGTGGCGGTGAGCGCTTGACTTCGCCGGGTCTTAAGGTGATGCCGGGGCTGCCGCTGCACGTGAAGGGGCGCATTCCCTATGTTGGCCGCGGCGGTCTTAAGCTCGAAGGCGCGCTTGATGCGTTTGGCATCAATCCGACGGGCCTTGCCTGTTTGGATGTGGGCTGCTCTACCGGGGGTTTTACCGATTGCCTGCTCAAGCGCGGAGCTGCGACCGTTGTCTCGGTGGACGTGGGTCGCGCCCAGTTCGATTGGTCGTTGCGTCAGGACGATCGCGTGACGCTGCTTGAGCGCACAAACGTGACGCAGCTGCCTGAGCTTGGCTATTCCGGCGCCATCGACCTGGCTGTGTGTGATGTCTCGTTTACCAGCATCGCGAACATTATCGATGCGGTACTGGCGTGCCTGGCTCCTACGGGTGCATTCTGCACGCTCGTAAAGCCGCAGTTTGAGGCTCCGGCGGCGCTGGTGGGCGAGGGCGGCATTGTGACCGATCCCGCCGTGCGCCGCGATACACTCGTGGCGGCGGTTGAACTCTTTGCTGCCAAGGGCCTGTTCCCGGTCGATGTGTGCGTTTCACCCATTCATGGTGCCAAGGGCAACGTTGAGTTTTTCCTTTATGGCACGAGATTTGACCCCGGCGACCGCCCGCAAGACGAGCTGCAATCCCAGGTATCGGTTTTGAGCGAGAAAGCTGCAACGCTATGAAGGTCTTTCTGGTTCCCAATTACTACAAGCAAGAGGCGGTCGAGAGCGGCCTGATGCTCGAGCTTTGGCTGACGCGCCAGGGCTATGAGGTCGCATGGGCTGCCGACCAGCGACCGAAGATTCAAAGCACGCCTGATATCGACGGCTCCGATCTGGTCATTACGCTCGGCGGCGACGGTACGTTGCTGCGCGCTGCCCGCATCCTCAACCATCGCGAGATTCCTATCCTCGGTCTTTCCTATGGTCACCTGGGTTTTTTAACTGCTGCGAGCCCCGAGGAGCGCGACATTCTGCAGGTCGTGAGTGATGCCCTTTCCGGCGAGCTGCATGTGAGCCGTCGCGCTACCATCGCCGCGGATATCGTGTCCGTGCGCGAAGACGGTACGAAGGATGTCGTGCGCACCTTCGCCCTCAACGACATGGCGCTTACGCGCGGCCCCCTGTCCGATATGGTCGAGTTTGACATCACGGTGTCCGGTCACCATATCGACCGCCTACGCGGTGACGGTGTCGTCGTTTCGACGGCGACTGGTTCTACGGGCTACGCGCTTTCCGCCGGTGGCCCCATCGTGAGCCCCGACTATACGGGCATGGTCTGCGTACCCATTGCGCCGCACACCATTCAGGCCCGTGCCTTCTTGACTTCGCCGAGTGATGTCGTCGAAATCTTTATGTCTGATGACCGTCCGAGCGTTCCGGCGATCGCTATCGATGGACAGTTTATTACCTGTGATGGCACCGTTGAGAGCGTGGCGGTGCGTCGTGGGCCCGGTGATGTGCTGCTGCTGGATTACGGCCCCGAGAGCTTCTATAACTCGGTGAGCCGCGTATTCTACGGAGTCCGTCATGATCGATGAGCTGCAGGTTTCTAACATTGCACTCATTCGCGAGGCGACGCTGGTGCCGAGTGCCGGCCTGACTGTCCTGACCGGTGAGACCGGCGCCGGCAAGACTGCGCTGCTCTCGGCGCTCAAGCTTATTTTGGGTGAGCGCGCGGATTCGTCGACGGTGCGCGAGGGCGAGGCGCTGGCGAGCGTCGAGGCGCGGCTGTTTGACGGCCCGCACGACACGGAAGGCTTCACGGTCCAGCGCAGCCTTTCTGCCGAGGGCCGCAGCCGCGTGAAGATTGACGGCCGCATCGCCAGTGTGCGCGAGCTTTCGGAGCGCGTTGGTGTGATGATGGATCTGTGCGGCCAGCACGAGCACCAGCGCTTGCTCGATCCGGCGCATCACGTTGCGATGGTCGATGCCTGGGCGGGGCGCTCTGCGCTTGAGGCGCTGGATGTGTACCGCGCCTGTTTTAAAGCCTCGCGCGCGGCTGCCAAGGAGGTCCGTCGCGTCGAGGAGGCCTCGCGTGCGCAGGGGAGTCGCGTCGAGGAAGCGCGTTTTGCCCTCGAGCGTATCACCGAGGTCGACCCCAAGCCAGGCGAGTATGAGGAACTCGAGGAACTGCTGCCGCGCTCCGAACATGCCGAGGTACTGGTTGCCACGGCTAACGATGCCCATGCATCGCTTGCCGCCGAAGGGGGAGCGCTCGATGCCGTGAACAGTGCCGTGGTGGAGCTTTCCCGAATGGCTACCGTCGATCGCAAACTGGGCGACATTGCCGATGCGCTTTCGGATGCCTGTATCTCACTTGAGGATTGCGCGAACGAGCTTCGTGCCTATCGCGATGGCGTCGCCTTCGACCCGCGCGAGCTCGCTCGCATGCGTGAGCGGTATTCCGACCTCAAGGGCCTGTTGCGTCAGTGGGGCCCCACCATGGACGATGTTTTTGCCATGCGCGATCGCTCGCAAGAGCTGCTGTCCCTGGTCGATGATGGCGATGAACAGATCAAAAAGGCGCGTGAGGCACTCGGGAGCGCTGAGCGCGAGTTGTTTGCCGCTGCCAAGGCACTTAAGCGCGCCCGCAATACGGCGGCCCCGCGCTTCTGTCACGAGGTTGGCCGCCAGATGGCTCGCCTGGAGATGGGCGGCGCCGAGCTCGTCTGGGAGTCGCGCGATCTTCCCCGTGCTGAGTGGACGCCCGTTGGTCCTTCGAGCTACGAGCTGCTATACCGCAGCGGTGCCGGTTTGACTCCACGTCCCCTGCGCCGCATTGCGTCGGGCGGCGAGCTCAGCCGCGTCATGTTGGCAAGTAAGGTTGTCCTCGGTAACGCGGACGGTGTCGATACGCTGGTGTTTGACGAGGTCGATGCTGGCGTCGGTGGTTCCACGGCGCGTGCGCTCGCGGGCGTGCTGGCAGATCTCGCCGCTACGCATCAGGTGATTGTCGTAACCCACTTGGCGCAGGTCGCCGTCATGGCTGACAAGCATTATGTCGTCAGCAAGGAACCGGGCGATGTTCCCCAGACGCATTTGGACGAGGTAACCGGCGAAGCGCGTACCGCCGAGATCGCCCGCATGTTGAGCGGCGATCAGTCCGAGGCAAGCCTGGCGCACGCCAGGCAGATGCTTGCGGAGGCGCGTGCCTAGGTCGAGCCGCCACAAGCATGTCCAACCCGGCCGCCACGAAACGGGTCCATCTACTACGTTTGGTAGGGCATCGGCAACCATGCCAAGAATTTCAAAAAGAAAACCGCAGGTAGAACACCTGCGGTTTTCTCTATTTTGGGTGTATGGTTGGCAGTTGCGGTTAAAACGTAGTAGATGGGCGGGTTTCGTGACGAGAGGCGTCTATCGGCTTCCCAATCTACCTACTCAACGACCTTATCCGGCTGGATGAGCTCCTCGTAGTAGCTGATATGCTCACGCGCGTCTTCAATCTCGGGCAGCAAGAAGTTGTAGATGACTTCGATGATCATCGTGGCGCTGATCTTGGAGAACGCAAAGTCGCCCGTCGTCAGCAGCGCTTCGTGGTTGACGGTATTAAAAGTGTAGTCTGCCAGGCGCGCGAGCGGGGATTTGCTGTCGCTGCTGATGACGACTACGGTGGCACCGCAGTCGCGAGCCGCTTTTGCCATGCGATTCAGTCGGCGCGATTTGCCGGAGTTTGAGATTAGCACGATGACGTCACCCGGGCGCAACGTGAGCGCAAAGCCGATTGATGTCTCGCTAATGGTGCTCGCCATGCAGCGCAGGCCCAGCTGCGAAAACTTAAACGTCGCATCGAGCGCGACCGCGTTCGTATTGCCCACAGCCGCAAACTCAATAACCCCTGCATGCTTAAGGGCATGCACAACGGCCGCCAGCGTATCGTGGTCGATCCCGTCGATAGTCGCATTAAGCTCGCTCACCTTGGCAGCCAGGATGTTCTTGAGGCTCTGCTCCATATTGTCGAGCGAGACCTCGTCGGTCAGGCCCTCGTTGCGCTGGCTTTCCAAATCCCTCGCCAACGAAAACTGAAAGCTGCGGAAGCTACCAAAGCCCAGCTTGCGGCAGAAGCGCGAAACGGTCGCTTCGGACGTGGTGGCGGCGCGTGAGAGCTGAGCCGCCGTGAGGCGTGGAGCCTCGGACTGGTGCTCCAATATATAGTCGACAATGCGCTGCTCGGATTCGCTGTATCCCTGATGGGTGCTAATGAGGGAAAGTGCGCTCTTGCTACTATCGGTCATGGATGGCTCCTGGTTGGCATGAAAATCTAATTTGATTCGCAATGCCATAGTATACGGGCATTTTCAATTACAAGATACACCTTGCCGTTTCAAGTGTTGATGGTAAACTTTCACTTACCGTTTACGGTTATGAAAGAACCTTTCACCGGAGAATTGCACCTTGTCTCTTCTCACGCGGACGGTAGGTTGGTATCTTTCAGTTGTGGAAAAACGCGCATCGAAGCGCGTGTAGGGGAGCGCCCGAGGGTGCTGTACTCAAGAAGGAGGGACACATGGCTAAGTTTGACATCATCGCCGCGACCGGTTGCCCGACCGGCATTGCGCACACCTTCATGGCGAAGGAGGCGCTGGAGAAGGCTGCTGCCGAGCGAGGTCTGACCATTAAGGTCGAGACTCATGGCCAGGTCGGTGTTGAGAACGAGCTCACCAAGAGCGAGATCGCCGGTGCCAAGGCCGTCGTCGTCGCAGCCGATAAGGATGTCCAGGCTGAGCGTTTCGCCGGTAAGCCCATGGTTTCCGTTGGTGTTTCCAAGGCCCTGTCCGTTGAGGCCGCCGGTAAGCTGATCGACCGCGCGCTCGCCGCCAAGGGCGACGACACGGTTGCCGCTGCCGCCGATGTCGAGGACGAGGTCGAGGAGAAGGAGTCCATCGGTCACGTCATCTACAAGCACCTCATGAACGGCGTCAGCCACATGCTGGTCTTCGTCGTTGCCGGTGGTGTTCTGACCGCCATTTCGTTCCTATGGGGCATTACGTCCTTTGATTCGACGGCTGCCGACTACAACAGCTTTGCCGCGATGCTCAAGATTATCGGCGGTATCGCCATGAACCTCATGGTTCCGGTGCTTTCCGCTTACATCGCCGAGTCCATCGGCAAGCGCCCGGCGCTCGTCCCCGGTTTCGTCGCCGGTATGATTGCCATCCAGGGCTTGCCTGTTAACGCCGATACCGGCATGATCGACGCCGGTGGCGCAGGTGTGGGCTTTGGCTTCCTGGGCGGCATCGTCGGCGGCTTCCTCGCTGGCTATGTCATCCTGCTGCTCGAGAAGGTTTTCTCTAAAATTCCTGCGAGCCTTAATGGCCTGAAGGCAATCTTCCTGTATCCGCTGTGCTCTACCGCCATCGTCGGCCTGGTCATGCTCGGTATTTCCGGCCCCATGGCTGCCATTAACCAGGGCATGATGGATTTCCTGCAGAGCCTCGGTAACTCCGGTCCGGTGATCCTTGGCCTGGCCATCGGCTGCATGTGCGCCTTTGATATGGGCGGCCCGGTCAACAAGGCTGCTTACGCTACTGGCACCTTCCTGCTCGGTACCGCTCTCGAAGCTGGCGTCGGCACCGAGACCTACAACTTCGGCACCAACTTCATGGCTGCCGTCTCCGCCGCCTGCATCGTTCCGCCGCTGATCACCACCTTCGCCGTCGTCGTCGGCAAGAAGTATTTCAGCCAGGAGGACCATGACGCCGGTGTCGTCAACCTCATCCTTGGTTGCACCCACATCACTGAGGGCGCCATTCCGTTCATGACCAAGAACATCTGGCCCGTCATGCCCATCATGATGCTCGGTTCTTCCATCGCTTCCATCTTGACCATTTTCTTCAACGTTCACGATCCGGCGCCTCACGGTGGCTTCCTGGTCCTGCCCGTTGTCGAGAACGGTCCGCTTTGGGTCCTCGCGATCCTCATCGGCGCTGTGGTCGGTGGCATCCTGTTCGTGGCCTTCAAGAAGTTCGACTTCGAGAAGAATCAGAAGGCCGCTCCTGCAGCCAAGCCGGTTGAGGCTCCCAAGGCCGCTGCCGTCGAGGCCCCCAAGGCCGAGGCTGGCGACTTCGTGAAGGTCGAGAACGTCTTTGTCGCCGAGGACTTCGCTTCTCGTGACGAGGCTCTGAGCTTTGTCTCCAACCAGGCCGTTAAGGCCGGTATCGCCGGCGATGCCGACGCCGTGATGAACGCCTTCCTGGCCCGCGAGGCCGAGGGCACCACGGGCATGATGGAGGGCTTCGCCATTCCGCATGCCAAGTCCGACGCCATCACCGAGGCCGCTGTCATCGTCGTCAAGGACGACTCTGGCGTGACCGGTTGGGACACCATGGACGGCGCTCCCGTCAACGTGGCTATTGCCCTGCTCATCCCCGGTGCACAGGCCGGCACCACGCACCTCAAGATCCTGTCCAAGGTCGCCGAGGCGCTCATGGACGAGGACTTCCGTGCCACCGTCAAGGGTTCCACCGACGCCGCCGAGATCGCCAAGACGATCAACGCCCGCCTGGTCTAATCCAGCAATACGCGAATACCATCGCCCTCTGCACAAAAGGCGAGGACTCCACTAGGAGCCCCCGCCTTTTTTCTATCCCTCCCATAAGTTGCGGTGAAATAGGGACTGTTTAAACGATTCAACTCCAAATTCAGTCCCTATTTCACCGCAACTTATAAAAGGGTATAGAGGGGGCTACCTATCGAGTCTTTATCGCGAACAGTTCATCAGCCAGAATTCTTTTCAGCCGACATTACTTTGGACCGACTGGGTTTCCGCAGCTTGCTCGCCCACAGGGGCCCGCGCGCGGCCTGTGAGATTTATCGCGAGTTCCGCACGAGCCGAAGAGCACTTAATGTGCTCTTCGTGCGAGCAGGACTGTAGAGCAGGAAATCTCACAGGCCGCGCGCGGGCCCCTGTGGGCGAGCAAGCGGAAGACAAACACATCTGTCCAATAATTCGTCTGAAACATAATGAAAAACCGTTTGATGTGAGTTAATATAAACAACGTCGTGAATCTGACTCCTGCCACATACATGACAGGGGTTAAACACAAAAAAGGAGTCAACTATGGTTTCTGAGAAGGCTACCCTCGTTAATCCTCAGGGTCTGCACATGCGTCCGGCTGGTCTGTTCGCCTCCACCATGGGCAAGTACGCCTGTGACGTGACGGTCGTCACCCCCGAGAAGGAGGTCAACGGCAAGTCCCCGATGGCCCTTATGGCTGCTGGTATCCCCTGCGGCACCGAGGTCGAGGTCAAGTGCGACGGCGCTGACGAGGCCGAGGCTCTGGCTGCTGCCATCGAGCTCATCAAGAGCGGTCTTGGCGAGTAGAACTCAAATGGGTCGCATGTTGAACAACTAAGTTCATATTTGGGGGCGCAGTGACCTGTTCTAAGGTAGCTGCGCTCTTTTGTCATGGATATGGCAAAACGCTTTATCACATGACACGGAGAGAGGAATGGGAATGTATCAGGGAGTCAACGCTTCCGAGGGCATCGGTATCGGCACCGTCATGGTCGCCGTCGATCCCGACTTGACGTTTGAGCCGCACGAGGTTGCTGATTCGGCAGCAGAGAAGGAGCGCTATCAGTCCGCTCTTTCGGTCTTCTGCGAGAAGACCCAGGCTCAGGCCGACCACATGAAGGAGACGGTGGGCGAGGCCGAGGCCGAGATCATGAGCGGACACATTGTCCTGGCTCAGGACCCGGGCATGACCGACGCCATCAACGCCGCCATTGACGGTGGTACCTGCGCCGAGCAGGCGCTCATGGACACCTCGACCATGTTCGAGAACATGTTCCTGTCCATGGACGACGAGATGTTCCGTCTGCGCGCGGCCGACATCGCCGACATCCGCACCGGTATTCTGGCCGAGCTGCTGGGTAAGGAGGTCGTCGACCTCTCCGTCCTGCCCGAGAACACCGTCGTTGTCGTGCACGACCTCACGCCGTCCATGACCGCCACGATCGATAAGGCCCACGTTGCCGGTATCGTCACCGAGACCGGTGGCCGCACGTCGCATTCCGCGATCATTGCGCGCGCCCTCGAGATCCCGGCTGTCCTTTCGGTTTCCAACAGCTGCACCGCTCTGCGCAACGGCATGACCGTCGTCGTCGACGGTGGCAAGGGTATCGTCGAGGCCGATCCCGACGAGGAGACGCTCGCTGCCTACACCGCCAAGGCCGAGGCCTTCGCTGCCGAGAAGGCAGCCCTCGAGGCCTTCCGTGGCAAGCCGTCCGTGACTGCCGATGGCATCAAGAAGATCATCGCCTGCAACATCGGTAACCCCGATGACGTGCCCAACGCGCTCGATCACGACGCCGAGGCCATCGGTCTGTTCCGCTCCGAGTTCCTGTTCATGGACTCTGCCGAGCTTCCTTCCGAGGAGGAGCAGTTCAACGCCTACCGTAAGGTCGCCAGCGCGCTCAAGGGTGCTCCGGTCATCATCCGCACGCTCGATGTGGGTGGCGACAAGGAGATTCCGTATCTGCACATGGTCAAGGAAGATAACCCCTTCATGGGCTTCCGCGCCGTGCGTTACTGCCTGGCCAATCCCGACCAGTACAAGGTCCAGCTCCGCGCTCTGCTGCGCGCTAGCGCCTTCGGAGACGTTAAGATCATGATCCCGCTCGTCACCTGCGTCGAGGAGGTCTTGGCTGTCAAGGAGCTCGTCGAGCAGTGCAAGGCCGAGCTGACCGAAGAGGGTCGCAAGTTCAACGAGAACATCGAGGTCGGCATTATGGTTGAGACGCCCGCCGCTTCGCTGCTCGCTGACCGTCTTGCCGAGGTTGCCGACTTCTTCTCCATCGGCACCAACGACCTGATCGGCTACACCATGTGCGCCGACCGTGGCAATGACACCATCTCCAACCTGTACCAGGTGTACTATCCCGCCGTGCTCCGCTCGCTCAAGAACATCATCGAGAGCGGTGTGAAGGCCGGTATCATGGTCGGTATGTGCGGCGAGGCCGCTGCCGATCCGCTGCTCGAGCCTTTGCTGATCAGCTGGGGCCTGGAGGAGTTCTCGATGAGCGCTCCGTCCATCCTGCGCGCCCGCAAGACCATCAGCCAGTGGACCAAGGCCGAGTGCGACGAGCTCGCCGAGAAGGCGCTCGCCTGCAACACCGCTGCCGAGGTCAAGGCACTGCTCGAGTCCGCAGCTCGCTAATTTGGTATCAGAGGTAACCGCGTGGTTGGAATGGGCCGGCCACGCGGCCCTCACATATACAGGGGGTACTGTAAATGTTCTACACGCTAACCGCTAACCCGGCTGTCGACATGACGGTTTCGAGCTCTCCGCTCGAGCCCGACGAGAACGTCCGCACCGGCTCGGCCAGCTACACGGCTAACGGCAAGGGCCTCGACGTGTCCTTCGCCTTTAAGAAGATGGGCGTCGATACCGTCGCGCTCGGCTTCTTCGCCGGCTTCACGGGCAAGTTCATCGTCGAGGAGGTCATGAACCTGGGCTGCCTGTGCCGCCCGGTCTGGACCGACGGTATCACGCGCATCAACACCTACGTCAACGATGGCCAGCACGAGTACGGCATCCTGAACCCCGGCGCTCCTATTACGCCGCAGCACCAGGAGGAGCTGTACAACATCCTGGACACCGCGGGCGATCTTGAGTGCCTGATCGTCTCCGGCTCCGTGCCTCCCAAAGCTACGCCTGACTTCCTGGCTAAGGTCATGGAGCACGCTCAGGCTCGTGGCGCCGACGTCGTCCTGGACCTGTCCTCCGACAAGCTCAAGGAGCTCGCTCACAAGAAGCCGCTGCTCATCAAGCCGAACCATCATGAGATGAAGGCCATCTTCGGCGTGCCGGTCGACACCGACGACGAGGTTCGCGTTGCCATGAAGATGGCTCACGACGCTGGCGTTCAGAACGTGCTGCTCACCCGTGGTAGCCGCGGCGACGCTTACTTCTCCAACGGCGAGGACATCTGGTACGCCAAGCGTGAGTTCAACATCAAGCTGGTTTCTTCCGTCTGCGCCGGCGACTGCACCCTCGCTGCGTTCCTGCACAAGTGGTACAGGGATCGCGACAACGTCGAGGAGGCCATGAAGCTCGCTATGGCCACCGGCGCCAACGTTGCCGAGTCCGTCGGCATTGGCGACTTCGGTCACGTCGACGAGTACAGCAAGCGCGTTGCTGTTCGCAAGCTCGATCGTCAGTAATCGAAACGCGACATATTCGTGCGCATGCGGCGCCCCGGTTTCGGCCGGGGCGCCTTTTTTGTTCCGTCATGGGGGAGAGGTGTCCTTCCGTACTTCATCGCTTCCACACCGTTCACCGAGTTGTCCTAGCCTTTTACCGATGCGTGGAATATACTTTCATCAACACGTTGCTTCGTGAAAGGAACATTCATGATTTATACGCTCACTGCAAATCCCGCCATCGACTACAACATCGCCTGCGACGGCCTTGCTGCCAACACCGTCACGCGTACCCGCAACGCCGTCTACACGCCCAACGGCAAGGGCCTCAACGTCTCGTTTACGCTTGACCACTACGGTGTCGACACCACGATCTTGGGTTTCTTCGCCGGCTTCTCGGGTGAGTTTATCGTTAAGGGCGCCGAGGCCCTGGGCGTGCCCGTCAAGCCCGTGTGGACCGACGGCATCACGCGCGTCAACGTGTTCCTCAATGCCGGCCCCGACACCGAGTACAACATGGTCAACGCCGGTGCCGCCATCAACGAGGCTAACGAGCAGGAGATGTTTGAGCTCATCGATTCACTCGATGACATGACCTGCCTGGTCATCAGCGGCTCGCTGCCTCCCAACACTTCCGAGGGCTTCTTGGCCGAGGTCCTGCGCCGTGTCAAGGCCAAGGGGGCCGAGTTCGTCCTCGACATCTCGAGCCATCAGCTGGCAGACCTCATTGCTCTGGAGCCACTGCTGATCAAGCCCAATGACGATGAGCTGCTCGACATCTTTGGCATTAAGGTGAGCGGTGGCGACGATGAGTCCGTCAAGGGCGCTATGGCCGAGCTTCATACCAAGGGCGCCAAGAACGTGCTGCTGACCCTTGGTGGCGCCGGTGCGTACTTTTCCAACGGCGAGCACATCTGGTTTGCCAACCGCACCTTTGAGGTCAAGCTGCTGTCGACGGTGTGCGCCGGCGATTCCTCGCTCGCTGCCTTCCTGTCCGTGTGGCACGACGCCCCCGAGCGCGTCGAGGACGCTCTGCGCCTTTCGATGGCTACCGGCGCCAACGTGGTCGAGTGCCCCGGTCTGGGCGATTTTGCCAAGGTGGACGAATATAAGAAGCATATCGAGGTTCGCCAGGTCTGCTAGAGCATCGATACATCGTTGCCGAACACCCGCTTTGGATCTCCGAGGCGGGTGTTTTTTGTGCGCTGAAGTATGTGGCGTTTGCTGTCTCGATTTATCGAATCGACGACGCGATTGCGTGTGCGCGCTTTCTCGTTTCTTGTTAGACTTCTTGAGAACCATCGATTAACGCTCGCAAGTGCAGGAGGCCATGGGCATGTGCAATGTTTCTCTCAACGGTACGCAACCGTCCGATGCCTCCCTGCGCGTCCTGCGCGCGCTTGAGGCGGCTGGTCTTGAGGTTTGGTACGTTGGCGGTTGGGTGCGCGACGCCCTGATGGGATGCCCCAGCCACGATGTTGATATGTGCTGTAGCGGCCTGTGGCAGGAGTCCAAGGCGGCGCTCGAGGCCGCTGATATCGCGGTCGTGGAGTCGGGCATTAAATTTGGCGGAATCACGGCTATTTCCGATGGCGAGCGTATCGAGGTCACCACGTACCGCCTGGATGGCTTTTACACCGATGGGCGCCATCCTCAGAGTGTCGAGCGTGCCGCCTCGCTCGAGGACGATCTGGCCCGCCGCGACTTTACCGTCAACGCCATGGCCTGGCATCCCGAGCGCGGGCTTGTCGACCGCTACGACGGCCAGGGTGATCTGGAGCGCAAGCTGATTCGCGCTGTCGGTGATCCCAAGCGTCGCTTTAACGAGGACGCCCTGCGCATGCTGCGTGCGGTGCGCTTTGCCTGCCGTCTGGACTTTATGATTGAGCCCGAGACTAAGCGTGCACTTGCCGAGTGCGCGCCGCTGCTCGATGCCGTGGCGCGCGAGCGTGTGGGTATTGAGCTCGAGGGCATTCTTTCGACCGGTCATGGGGGAGACGCGATGCTTCGCTATCCCGAGCTCATCTGTGCCGCTGTGCCCGAGTTGGCAGCGGGTCGCGGGTTTGATCAGCGAAGTGTCTACCATGCGTTTAACGTCTACGAGCATATCGCCCGTGTGCTGACAGTGGCAGGGGAGCTGGCGCTGTGCGACGGCGTCGCGCCATCGTCGAGCCTTATGTGGGCGGCGTTTTTGCACGATGTCTCCAAGCCCGAGTGCTTTACGGTCGATCACGCCGGCAGCGGACACTTCTACGGTCATCCCGAGCTCGCCGCCAAGAAAGCGCGCGTCATTATGGATCGCCTGGCTCTCTCGCACGACCTGGTGCGCGACGTGTGCCTGCTCATCAAATATCACGACAAACCGCTGCGTCCCGAGCGATCCTGCCTGCTCAATATGATGTGTGCGCTTTCTGGCGAGGGCGTCGACACGGCCCGTCTGATTGACGAGCTCATGGACCTTAAGCGTGCTGACACGCTCGGCAAGGCCCCGTCGTGCTTCTATTACGTTGAGACGATTGAGGAGATGCGCGCGATGGCGCACGAGCTGCTGAAGGCAGGGGAGCCCTATACGCTCAAGATGCTCGCCATCAACGGCGGCGACCTGATCCGTGCCGGAGTCAAGCCCGGGCCGGAACTGGGTCAGCTTCTCAACTCCGCCCTCGACGCCGTGATCGAAGACAACATTCCCAACGAGCGCGAAGCTCTTTTGCTCCATCTCAACTTGAATTAGCTACCCAGTTTACCTGCGTGTTCCATAACCTGCCGACAATTTTTCGGCAATTTGGAATTTCTTCTTGCGCTGACGTTTTTTGTCCCGTAATATATTTACTCGCAGCACGGCAGTGCAGATGTCATGTGGCCCGTTCGTCTAGCGGTTTAGGACGCCGCCCTCTCAAGGCGGAGATCACCAGTTCGAATCTGGTACGGGCTACCACTTCTTTTCTGCTGAGGCTTATGGCCCGTTCGTCTAGCGGTTTAGGACGCCGCCCTCTCAAGGCGGAGATCACCAGTTCGAATCTGGTACGGGCTACCACGTATCTGATACCCGGACTTCGCATGGAAGGCCGGGTTTTTTATTTTCAAACAACCGTCTGCAATTCCCGTTTGAACCAGAGCTTTGCGTTCTGCCTATGGCCCTTACGGGTACAATATCCAAGATATTTTGACTGTTAGAAGGAGTCTCATGACGGAGTCCTCTCAGCATACGTCTAAGCCCCAGGTCGAGGTTGAGGCCTCGGGCGGAGATGACAATAAGAGCGCACGCCGCGGCGCCATCTTTATCGGCGTTGTGCTGGTGGGTTATATCGTCTATCTGGTGGTAACCGGGCAGATGGGGCAGTTCTGGGCCGCTATGTCGAGCGTCCAGGCGCCATGGCTCGTTGTCGCGTGTCTTTGCATGTTCATGTATCTGTTCTTTGGCATTGTGGCCTATGCGATCGCCGTCTGGCTCGACCCATATTCGCCCGTCGGCATCCGCGACCTGATCTCGGTCGAGGCGAGTGGCATCTTCTTTGGCAACCTGACGCCCATGATGATGGGCTCGACTCCCGCCCAGATCTACCGCCTGACCAAAGCGGGCCAAAATGTCGGCGAGGCCGGAGCAACGCAGTTCACGCGCTTTATCGTGTACCAGTTTGGCCTCGTTGCCTGGGGCGCTATCCTACTGCTTGCTCGCATGCCGTTTTTTGCCGAGCGCTATGGCGACATGACGTTGCTGTGCGTCTTTAGCTTTGGTGGGCACTGCTGCATCTTGCTGGGCATCTTCGCCGTCGCGCTCATGCCTAAGACCGTCACGCGCGTCGCCCATTGCATCATCAATTGGCTTGAGCGCATTGGTGTCTCGGCCAGTAAGATCGAGGGATGGCGCACGTTTGTCGATGGCGAGATCTACTCCTTCTCCGAGAAGTTCAAGCTTTCAGCCGGACATTTTTCTTCCATGCTGCTCACGGTGGTCATCACCATGCTGCAACTCGCGTTTTTCTACCTCGTGCCGTATTTCCTGATGCTTGCCTTTGGCCACCATGAGGTCGACTTTTTCTCGGTCATGGCCGCGAGCGCCTTTGTCCAGCTGCTGAGCTCTGCGGTCCCCCTGCCCGGTGGAACTGGTGGCGCTGAGGGCGGCTTTGCATTGTTCTTGGGTCATTTCTTTGGGTCGGCTTCGACCGCCGGCTATCTGCTGTGGCGCCTCATTACGTTTATTGCGCCGACCATTTTGGCTGCGCCCCTGCTGGGCCTTAAGAGCGCCCACAACGAGAGCATCCATGCGCGCTGGGATCGCGTGATGCGCAAGCTCGGCCGCACGCCTCAGACGCCCTCTGCGCCCACTAAGCCGCACCCCGCGAATGCTGTTACTGTTGATCCCAAGAAGCAGGCTCAGAAGGCTTCTGGGACCGCTAAGCCGGCTCATAAAGCCTATGTGCGCCAGACAGGCGATGGTATTCGCGTATCTCCGTCGGTCCTTAATAAGAAGAAGCACCCTAAGTCGCAGTAGGACAGTCGTGCGTTCTTCATGATGCGGGGCATATTTGTGCTGTATGGGGGATAATCCTCTTACGTAGATTATCTCTCATCTGTTGATGAATGCTCGCATATCGAAGGGACACGCCCATGGCAACCAGCAAACCGCGTCTTGATCGTCGCATCGTTCGCAGCCGTAATGCCATCCTTTCCGCTTTCGAGCGCCTGCTCATGGAAAAGCCGCTGGCAGACATTACGGTGAGTGCCATCGCGCGCGAGGCCAATGTCGACCGCAAGACCTTTTACGTTCACTTTGGTACGGTTGACGGCCTGCTCGATGCCATTGCCGTCGATGTGGTGGAGATGATTGTCGACTCGGTCGAGAAAACGCTTGTTTCCATGGACGGCGACACCAACGAGCGCGCCCTGGGCGCGGCGGCGACCTTCTTTAAAACCGTTAACGAGGCACTGTGTAACAACTTGGTGCTCAATCGTCAGCTGATCGAGAACATTCCACTCGATGATTTTATGGCTCGTCTTCGTTCGCCGCTCGAACACGAGATTGCCGAGCGCGATCTGCTGCCCCAAGGTCTCAAGGACGAGATGTTCGACTACTATCTGGCGTTTTTGCTGTCGGGTATTATCGGTATCTATCGCACGTGGGCATTGTCTGATGGCTCGGTTCCTATCGAGCGCGTCTCGGAGGTTGCCAACGACCTCACGCTCAACGGCCTGTCGAGCCTGGAATCTCGCTTCGAATAGCATCGATAATTCAACAACTTAAAGAAGTTGCGGTGGAATAGGGATTGTTTTGGTTATTGGAAGGCCGATCTAGTCCCTATTTCACCGCAACTTAGTAAAACTGTTTTGATGGTAAGGCGGAGCAGCCTCGAAGATGAGCCTCGAGACTGCTCCGTTTCATTTCTGAGCGTTTGTCGTGTGAAGCGGCATTAATCGCCGTTTTTGAGTGTGCGGCCCTGTTTTTCGAACTTGTGCATGTCGCTATCGGCCATACCCTGCGACTTATCCTCGTGACGCTTGGCGTATAGCGGATCGTCGGAGTCGTTCCAGATGCGGTCGGCGACAGGTGACCATGCCTCGGCGGCAGCCTGGGTCTTTTCGCGCAGCTGCTCGGGTGACTCCTTCTCGATAAGATCGGTGCTCATTGCGCCACTCTCGGCGACCATTTTGGGCAGCACGTCGGGATTCTCGAGCATGGGGCATGGTTTGAGGTAGTTGTCGTTGAACGGCATGTTTTCGTAGTACTTCATAAAGAGGGGAGAGCGCAGCGCGTCGAGTAAGCTCACATCGTGGATGTTGGCGTTTGAGTAGTGGATGAACACGCACGGCTCCACGTCTCCGGCGGCGTTGATGTGCAGGTAGCGGCGGCCGCCGGCGATACATCCGCCTACAAACTCGCCGTCGTTTTGGAAGTCGAGCGTAAACAGCGGCTTCTTCTCACGCATTTCGCGGATAAAGTGATACATCTGCTCGCGCTGCTCGGGCGTGGGCATGAGCTCGGGGGTTGCATTGCGGCCAACCGGCATAAAGTGGAAGTACCAGCAGAAGAGTGCTCCCTCGCCGATCATCCAGTCCATGTTCTCCTCGGAAGCAACCGTATCGGCATTGGCGCTGGTCCAACAGGTTGAGATACCAAACGGCAAGTCGCGCTCGCGCAGGAGTTTCATGGCGTGCTCGATCTTTGCGTAGGTACCCTCGCCGCGACGGGCGTCGGTTGTGTGCTCATTGCCCTCGGCGCTGATGGCGGGGACAAAATTACCTACGCGAATCATGTCGTCGCAGAAGGCCTCGTCGATCAGCGTGGAGTTGGTAAAGCACAGGAATGCGCAGTCCTGGTGTTTCTCGCAAATCCGGATGAGGTCCCGCTTGCGCACCAATGGCTCGCCACCAGTGTAGATGTAGACGTGGGTACCCAGTGCTTTGCCCTGCGTAACGATAGAGTCGATGTCTTCGAACGAGAGATTCTGCTTGTAGCCGTACTCGGCGGCCCAGCAGCCCGTGCAATGCAGGTTGCAGGCGCTCGTGGGATCGAGCAGGATGGCCCACGGAACGTTGCACTGGTACTTTTCGCGGTTCTTTTCCTGCTCTGGCCAAGCAAGCAGGTTGGCGTCGACAATGAGGGTCTTAAGCAGCTTGGTTCGCATCTGGGGATTAAGGCTGAACACACGCATGATCAGGTCATACCAATTGCCGCGGCTCTTGATGACATTGGTGAATGCCTCTCGCTGTACAGGAAATACGCGATTGGGGACCAGCTTGTTCACGAGGTCCATGATTTTGTCGATGTTTTCTTGTGGGTTGTCGTCGAGATAATCGATGAGCTTGTTGAGCGCTGCACGCTCTGCTGACTGTGTAAGCGACATGGGTATATCCTTTCACGTGTGCTTAATGTGTGATAATACCCACTTGTGGATTAAACGAAGTCTAAAGATTTGTAATGTGTCTATTCAACGAATCAATTTAATTTGGGGTGAAGCGTTATACGCCGACACCTTCTAAGTCGCGGTGAAATAGTGTCAGATGGGGATGTGGACGATTTCTTGGACCGCGCCTAGGCGTATCCATTGGAATCCTCCAATGCGCCTTCGCACGCTCGCATGACCTCGATACCATGTGAGCGTGCGAACTCGACGAGCTCTGCGTTGCGGGCGTTTATGGTGCCGAAGGCGGCGGGGCACACGATAAGGCGCGCGCAGTGGACGAGGAGCTCTTTGGCGCGGGCTATGGTTTTATCCCCGATCGGCTCGAAGGCGCGCTCGGCCACGCATTCCGTCGCCAGGTCGTGCGCGAGCTCGCAGTCGATGTCCCCTTCGTGTAGAATGCCCGCGTAGAACGCCTTGCCCTGCCGGATGAGCTGGCGAAACACAGCTGACCCCGTACCTGCGCCGGCGATGACGAACGTGTGCGCATCGCCGTGTGGACGCCCAATTTCCACGCTGCCGAAGCGCTCGTTGAAGGTGCCATGTTGAAGGCCGTAGAGCTCGCCAATCGTCTCGCGCGTGAATATGCCCTCGGGTGCGCCGGCGCGGAAGACCCGGCCGTCCTTCACGCAAATCACCTTGTCGGCGCTTTTCTGCGCGAGCTCGAGTTCGTGGATGGACATGATGACAGCCACATTCCGCGATTTCGCAAGGTGACGAAGTATTCGCAGCAGGTCGATCTGGTAGCGGATATCGAGATACGACGTGGGCTCGTCGAGCACGAGCACACGCGGATCCTGCGCGATGGCGCGTGCGAGCATGACGCGCTGGCGTTGCCCGTCGCTTATCTGCATGAAGTCGCGCTCGGCGAGCTCTTCCACATGTGCGGTTTTCATGGCCTCGTCGACCCGACTATGGTCGTCGGGCGAGAGTGTGCCCATTCGCCCGGTGTAGGGATGCCTTCCCGCCTCTACGATATCGCGGCAGGTGAGGAGCTCGGTCCGGGGGCGATCTGTCAGCATAACGGCAAGGTTCCTTGCGAACTCCGCAGTCTTCCATCGGGAAATCTCCCGCCCGTCGAGCTCGACCGCGCCGGCAAGCGGTGCCAGATGGCGTGTGATGGTTTTCAAGATGGTCGACTTGCCCGAGCCGTTCGGCCCGATGAGCGCCACGACGTCGCCCGCGCGAACCTCCAGATCGACGCCTTCGACTACGACCTTCTTGTCGTAGCCCGCCGACAGGTCGCTTATGCGGAAAAGCGGCGCTCCGTCAGCCTGCGTTTCGACCGGGGTTTCGAGGTTCGACTCCGCTCGAAGGAGGCGTTCCGCGCGCAGTTCCGCACGAGCCGAAAGTGTCTTCTGGCGCTTTCGTGCGAGCTCAGGACTGTCTAAGCATGGAATGTCCCCTCCGAGCGTTTTGGGCCGCGGCACGAATTCCCCCATCTACCTCACCCGCTTCTTCAGCATGAGCGCGATAACCACCGGCGCGCCGAAGATGGCGGTGACGGCGCTGATGGAAAGCTCGACGGGAGAGAACAGCGTGCGCGCGATCAAATCGCAGCCCACGCAGAAGATGGCGCCTCCCAAGAAGCACGCAGGAATCACGCGGATGGGCTTCGACGACTTCAGCGCCGACTTCACGAGATGCGGAACCGCGATGCCTACGAACGACACCGGACCAGCGAACGCGGTCACGCAGGCGGAGAGCATGCTCGCTAGAAGGACGAGCACCACGCGGAAGCGTGCGACGTTCACGCCGACGCTTTTCGCGTAGGCTTCTCCCAGCTGGAAGGCGGAAAGGGGCTTCGATATCGCGAATACGCATGCGCTCACGGTGATCACCACGACCGCGATGACCGCGATGTCGTCCCAGCTCGAACCCGAGAAGCTACCCAAAGACCAGTTGTGCAGGTTCACGATGGACTGGTCGTCGGCGAAGGCGATGAGGAAGTTCGTCGCCGCCGAGCAGATGTATCCCACCATGACGCCCGCCACGATGAGCATGGCCATGGAACTTATGCGCCGTGCGATGAGGAGCACGAAGCCGATGGTGATAAGCGAGCCCAGAAACGCTGCGGCCACCATGGCCGGCGAGGACATGGCCTGGTTCGCGCCCAGAAGTACGATCATCGTAAGCGCGACGACGAACTTTGCGCCCGAGGAGACGCCCAAGATGAACGGGTCAGCTATGGGGTTGTTGAAAAACGTCTGCAGCAGGAACCCGGAGAGCGAAAGTGCCCCGCCGAGAAGCACGGCTGAAAGCACGCGCGGCAGGCGAATCTCCCAGATGACCTGGCTTTCCATGGAATTGGCCGCGCCGCCCGAAAGGATGCCGGGGATGTGGTCTGCGGGCACGAGCACGCTCCCGATGCACAGGTTGGCCCCGACGAGCACGATGAGGGCAACAGCGAGCAGCGCCGTCACGACGCGACACCGCGCGGCGCGCCCCGATTCGTCGTATGCTATGGAAAGCCGGCTTCTCATGGCGCTACCCGAGCTTCCTCAGATAATGGAAGCCGCTCGAGTCATCGCCGGTGAACGCCCCGTGCAGCTCGTCGATAATGTCGGCGGTAGAAGTCATCTGCTGGTACATGTCGGCGCTTGTGACCCAGACGTTGCCGTTCTTTACAGCTTTGAACTGCGACAATAGCGCGTTCTTGCCTACGAAGTCGTTCAAGGTGGCAACCGATTCGTCGATGGTGCCGTTGTAGACGATGATGTCGGCATCCTTCGCCGTCGCGTAGAAGCGCTCCATTTCGAGCGTTACTGACGAACCTGACGTCGACGCCGTCTGCGCGTCATCGAGCGCGTAGCTGCCGCCTGCAAGCTCGATCATCTGCGCCACGTAGTCGCCCGACCGCCGCGTGACGGCGGCCCCGTTCGAGTTAATGTAGAAATACGCCACGGTTTTACCTGATGACGCCAGCCCCGACGTTTGCTCGACGCGGGCCTTCTGCTCGTTGAACAGGTGCGCGGCCTCGTCTTCTTTGTCGAACAGGACGCCGAAAAGTTTAATCCACTCGACGCGCCCGAGTGCTTCGGGCTCGCTCGACGACTGTTCGGTGAGCACGACGAGCCCGAGCTTCTGCAGCTTTTCCTTCACATCGGGCGTGTGGTTGATCATGGTGTTCTCGATGGCGAGCGTGCAGCCCGAGGCCGATATTCGCTCGTAGTCGGGCGCGCTGTACTTGCCGCCGTAGGCGATCGCCCCACTTTCGAGCGCGCTTTTGAAGCCTGCTACCGAGCAATCGTCGGCCTTCGTGCCCGACATTAAGATATTGTCGTTCGCATCGAGCGCGTCGACCAGGCACATCGTCGCCGACGACACGAGGTACACCTTGTCGGCGGGGCGCCTTATGACCGCGATGTCGGAGCTCAACCCATCAGGTACCTTCGCATCCTGCGGCACCACGAGGAAGCGCTCCCCGTTCGAAACGCAGATAAGTCGCAAGCCGCCTTCGAACTCGTCGACAGTGAAGTGCTTGGCGTATTCAAGCTGAAGCGCCCCTGTCGGCTCCCAGCCGCAGCCCAAATCAGCGTTGTGGAAGTCGGCCGCGGCGCTTGAAGCCGTTCCCGCAGGGGAGCCGCCGCTTGCATCGTCGCCCGATTTCTCCTTCATGGTGGATGAGTCGAAGTGGAGCGTGTAGTCGATGGTGTGCGGCGTCGACATGGCGACGGTCTCGGCCGACACGGCGATGTCCTCGTCGAGCGTGACGGGTATCTCGAACGTGGAGTTGCCGCCGTCGTTTACGGGCGCGTAGTCCACGCCGTCGACGGTCATCTTGTCGTAGTTCGAACTCGACCAGGTGATGGTCGCGGTGTAGGTGTCGCCATCCTTCACAATTGTGGTGGGCGAGGCGATGCTTGCGCGCCCTGACCCGCCGGAAAGCGAGACGCTCACAGTGTATTCCTGAGAGCCCGCCGTGGCACCGGTCGCGTTCGGGCTCGCACTGCACCCCGCGAAGGGAAGCGCGAGCAGGGCGACGAGAACGCAGGCGATCGCGCGCGCCGCGATGCTGCGGCGCTTCCTGTTTTCCCCCTTGGGAAGAATCGACCGCATGGCGTTACTTCAGTGCGTCGGCGCGCAGATCGACGCCGGCGGATTCGAATACGAGCGTGCGGTCGTACCACCGCTCCCTTTTAATGCTCCACGCGGCGCAGGCGGTGTCCTCGTCGAGCGCATCAACGGGCACGTCGTAGGTGTACTTGCCTTCCGCGTTTTCCACATAGGGGATGAAGTCGGCCTCGCTCGCGGCGGCAGCCTCGTCGCCCGTGCCCATGAAGAGCTTGCCGTAGCCCGTGCCGGAAAGTGTCATCACGCAGTGCATGGAGCCGTTTTCCACGATGAGCTGGGCATCCACAATCCTGAACATGTTCGAGCTGGAATCTACGGTGATCGGATAGGTGCCGTCGGCCACCTTGTCGGCGGTGATGGGGCCAGCGCTTGCGCCCTCGGGCGCATCGGCCGCCTGTTCGGTCTTTTCCTGGGAATCGGCATCGCTTGCCTTTGCGCTGTCGATTGAATTTCCGCCGCAGCCGGCGAGCGAGAACGCGAAAAGCGCCGCCGACAGGGCGAAGGCGAGGGTTTTCTTCAACATGGAGGGGTTCCTTTCAATCGCTTCGACCGCCCGCGCCGTGCGGTGGGCGGGCGGGATGCGAATGCAACGGGCATGCGCCGTCAGTCGGGGAAGGCGCATGCCCGTTGCACGGGGACGCGACCGGCGCCCCCGTGCGCGGCGAGTTTACAGCTTGGCGATGGCGTCGTCCACGTGCGAGACGTAGATGTCGTCGACCGCGACGTTCTGTCCCAGACCCTGGAGCAGGCACGTCACTTCGAAGCCGGCAGCCACGAACTTCGCAGCCCAGCTGTCGGGGTCGGTCTCGTCTGCCATGTCGTTGTTCGCGTGGTCGCCCGCGACCACCATGAACGGCGCGAGCACGGCCTTCTTGTAGCCTGCGGCGCTCGCGGCGGCGATAACATCCTCGCAGGTCGGTTCAGCCTCGACGGTGCCGACGAAGAACTGCGTCAAGCCCTCGTTCTTAAACACTTCCTGCATCTTGGCATAGTCGGCGTTGGAATCGGCTTCGGTGCCGTGGCCCATGAGGCACAGCGCCGTCTTGCCGTCGTCGAAGGACGCCATGTTCTCCTTAATGGCTGCGGCCACCTTCTTGTAGTCGTCGTCGGAGGTGAGCAGCGGGTCGCCGAGCGAGATTTTGTCGAACTTGTCGGCGTACTTGTCGAGCTCGTCTTTCACGTCGGTGTATTCCAGGCCACCCATGAGATGCGTCGGCTGCACGACGATTTCCTTCACGCCGTCTTCCGCGCAGCGGTCGAGCGCCTCGGTCATGTTGTCGATCGTGATGCCGTCGCGCTTCTTCAGCTTGTCGATGATGATCTGCGCGGTGAAGGCGCGGCGGATGTCGTAGTCCTGCCAGTACTTCTCGCGGATAGCGTCTTCGATGGCGCCGATGGTAATGTGGCGCGAGTCGTTGTAGCTCGTGCCGAAGCTCGTGACGAGGATGACCGGCTTCACGGCCTTCTCCTTTTCACTCGATTTCTCGGAACTCGCGGAGGTGTTGGAGCAGCCCGCGAGCGCGACTCCGGCGAGCGCGACGGCTCCGGTTGCTGCGGCGCCCATGAAGCCGCGGCGTGACATCTGGTCGGACATGGTTTTTCCTTTCCTCGGTTTGCCGGTCCCCCGGCGACAGTTGCTTGTCGGCACAAGCGAAAGAAAAGCGCACCCCTCGGGGTTCACAAGGAGCTAACGCCACGGCGATGCCGTGAGGAAAAGGCGAAGCAGTCTGGCTTGGGGCGCGAGGCGGTTCGCCCGCGCGTCCTATACAGTAATGTCCCTTGCCCAGGATTCCCACCTGGTTCCCTCCGCAAGCCAGCGCGGGCTGTGCGGGCGCCGCGCCGGTCATTTCCTTTTATCCGATTGTCATATGCTCGTTGCCGAATCTTTTACTATGATAGTGGGCACTTGTGAACGTGTCAAAGCCAGGGCGGGCGGCATTGCGCCTCCTGCCTGCGTATTTGCGCCGATTGCCGCCGCAGGCGCCGTCTTTTGCCCGCTGCGCGAATGGCGGCGTAAACGGTTGCGATGAGAAACGGGAAGGGAAGGCTCGGATGATTCATATCGTTGGCGCAGGCTCGGGCGCCGCCGACCTTATCACGCTGCGCGGGGCGCGCCTTCTGCGCGCGGCCGACGTGGTCGTTTGGGCGGGAAGCCTTGTGAACCCCGAGCTGCTCGCTGAGTGCAAGGAATCCTGCATCGTCTACGACAGCGCGCACATGACCTTGGAGGAAGTGCTCGACGTGATGTGCGCGGCAGATGCGCGGGGCGAGGAAGTGGTGCGCCTGCACACGGGCGACCCGTGCCTGTACGGCGCCATCCAGGAGCAGATGGACGCGCTCGACGCGCGCGGCGTGGACTACGAGGTGGTGCCCGGCGTGTCGAGCTTTTGCGGTGCCGCGGCGGCGCTTCGCCAGGAATACACGCTGCCGGGAATCAGCCAGTCGGTCGTGATCACGCGGCTTTCCGGACGTACCCCCATGCCCGCGGGCGAGGGCATGCGCACCATGGCGGAAAGCGGCTCGACTATGGTCATCTTTCTGAGCTCGGGTATGCTCGCCGAGCTTTCCGCCGAGCTTTTGGCCGCGGGCCGCAGCTCCGACGAGCCGGCGGCGCTCGTGTACAAGGCGACCTGGCCTGAGGAGCGCGTGGTGCGCTGCACAGTGGGTACGCTCGCCGATGCGGGCGCGCGAGAGGGCATCGACCGCACGGCGCTCGTGGTGGTGGGCCGCGTGCTCGGAGCTCGCGGCGGGCTTGCGCACGACGGCGCGCAAGCGGAGTCGTACGAGCGCAGCAAGCTTTACGACCCTTCGTTTGCCACGGGGTATCGGAAGGCGAGCAGCTAGCGTGGCCTTCGAGCACTACATATATACCGGGACGACCCGCCTGCGCTGCGGCTACACCACGGGGAGCTGCGCCGCGCTCGCGGCGAAGGCGGCCTGCGAGATGCTCTTGTCACGAAAGCTCGTCGGCCTCGTGTCGATCGTCACCCCCGGCGGGCTGCCCGTCGAGGCGAACGTGGTCGACGCATGCATCGGCGAGGGGTGTGCCCAGTGCGCCGTGCGAAAGGACGCAGGCGACGATGCCGATGTGACCGACGGCGTGCTCGTGTACGCGCGCGTGGAACATGCGGGGTCGGGCACGGGCGCTGCGGGCAGCAAGGGCGTGCCCACGCGCGAATCGGAAGTTTCCGTCGATGGCGGCGTGGGCGTGGGGCGCGTGACGTTGCCCGGGCTCGAGCAGCCGGTGGGGGCGGCCGCCATCAACGCGACGCCGCGCGCGATGATCACTTCGGCGGTGCGCGAGGTGTGCGCCGCGCACGGCTTTTCTGGAAATATTGCTGTGACGATTTCGGTACCCGAGGGCGTTTCCCTTGCCAAAAAGACCTTCAACCCGCACCTGGGGATAGAGGGCGGCATCTCCATCCTGGGCACGACGGGCATCGTCGAGCCGCGCAGCCTCGCTGCCTTGCGCGACAGTATCGAGCTCGAGATCCGGCAGCATGCGGCTATGGGGCGGCGCGGAGTCGTGCTCACGCCCGGCAACTACGGCGCGCAGTTCATCTCGGGGCATTTCCACCTAAACGGTGCGCCGGTGGTCTTCATCTCCAACTTTGTGGGCGATGCGATTGATTGCTGCGTTCGCGAGGGATTTACCAATGTCCTTCTTGTGGGACACATCGGCAAGCTGGTGAAGGTCGCGGGCGGCATCATGGACACCCATTCGCGTACCGCCGACTGCCGCGCGGAGATTCTGGCCGCCCACGCGGCCATGGCCGGCGCGGGCGCGAAGACCGTGCGCGAGATCATGTCGTCGGTCACGACCACGGCGGCGCTCGAGGTAATCGAGGCCGCCGGCGTGGGGGACGCTGCGCGCGCCTCGCTCGCTGCGGCAATCGAGGACAGGTTGCGCCGCCGCGCGGCGGGCGCATGCGACATCGCCGCGGTCGTGTTCGACGCCGAGCGCCGCGAGCTTTTCCGCACGTCGGGCGCCGATGCAGTTATCGGGGAATTGGGGGCGACGTATGAGTAAAGGCGTGCTGTATGGGGTGGGCCGCGCAATCGGCTGGCCGGGTACGAAGGTGGTCATGAAGGCGCGCCGCTCGCTTGCGGACACGAAGCGCTTCCTTTGCGAGGAGGGCGCCTTCGACGGTGCCGAGCTCGTAGAGGACTGTGGGGTTCCGGGCGAGCGCGTGTACTGCTCGCTCGACGATTTGCCCGATCGGGGCAGCTACTTCTCGAAGATGGTGGTGCGCTAGATGAGGGTTTCCTGCATAGCGTTCACTGAGAGGGGGTATGCGTTGGCGGAGCGCACCGCACGCGCGCTTTCCGATTGCGCGCAGACAGGTGAAGATGACCCTGGCTGGGACGTTTCCGTTTCGCGCGGGTTCGGCGAGGGGAAGGCCGACCTGCGCGCATGGACGGCGCTCACGTGGGAAGCGTCGGATGCGCTTCTGTTCGTGGGCGCGGCGGGCATCGCCGTGCGGGCGATCGCGCCGCATGTCGCCTCGAAGGCAACCGATCCCGCGGTTGTGGCGATCGACGAGGCGGGGCGCTTTGCCGTCTCGCTTTTGTCGGGGCATTTGGGCGGTGCGAACGAGCTTGCGCAAACTGTGGCACGCGCGGCAGGGGCCATCCCCGTCATCACCACGGCGACCGACGTCCGCGGCGTGTGGGCGGTGGATACGTGGGCGCGCCGTGCGGGGCTCCCCGTTTCGAATCCCGAGGCCATCAAGCGAGTGTCGGCGCGGCTGCTTTCTGGCGGGCGCGTGGCGCTCTATTCCGACATGCCGATTTCGGGACAGCCGCCTGAGGGGGTTGACATTGCGTCCGACCGCGCTCGGGCCGATATCGTCGTGTCGCCGTTCGCTGGCGCGAATGCAGGCGCGTTCGTTCGCGCGGCGGAGACAACGGACGAGGTCGTGCCCGCCGGTGAGACGGGGATGCCGGCGGGCATGCGGGCGCAGGCGCCTGCGCCCGAGCCGCTTCGCCTTGTCGTGCCCTGCATCGTTGCGGGCATAGGGTGCCGTCGCGGCGCGTGCGCCGAAGCGATCGGGGAGGCGTTTCTTCTCGCGTGCGGGCAGGCGGGTATCTCGCCTTCGGCCGTTCGCGAGGCGGCGACGATCGACGTGAAGGCGCACGAGGAGGGTCTGCTCGCCTTCTGCCGCGCGCGCAATATCTCGCTTGCGACGTATTCCGTAGAGGAGTTGTCGCAGGTCGAAGGCAGCGTTTCGCCATCTGATTTCGTGCGCGCGACGGTGGGGGTCGACAACGTGTGCGAGCGCGCGGCGCTCGCGAACGGGGGCAAACTTATCTTCCCGAAGCTCGCTCACGGCGGCGTGACCGTCGCGTTTTCCAAGGTAACTATCGAACTTTCGTTTAAGGAGCGGTGATGGGAAAGCTCTTCGTGGTGGGGATCGGCCCGGGCGGCCCCGACGGCATGACGATTGCGGCTCGGCGCGCGCTCGAGGCGGCCGACATCGTTGTGGGGTACACGAAATACGTGGAGCTCGCGCTCGCCGCTGTGCCCGACACGGCGCATCTCGCGACGCCGATGATGCACGAGGTCGAACGGTGCCGCCTGGCGCTTTCGCGCGCGCAGAGCGGAGAAGCCGTGGCGCTCGTGTGCAGCGGTGACGCGGGCGTGTACGGCATGGCGAGCCCCGTGCTGGAGCTTGCGGAGGACTACCCCGATGTAGACGTGGAAGTTATCGCCGGGGCCACCGCGGCTCAGAGCGGATCGGCGGTGCTCGGCGCCCCGCTTGCCCACGACTTCGCGGTCGTGTCGCTCTCCGACCTGCTCACGCCATGGGAGGTCATCGAGCGCAGGCTCGCCGCCGTGGCGAGCGCCGACTTCTGCATCTGTTTGTACAACCCGCGCAGCAGAAAGCGCGCCGACAGGCTCTCGCGCGCGACGAAGATTATGCTCGAATGGAAAGCCCCCGACACGCTCTGCGGCTGGGTACGCAACATCGGGCGCGAGGGGCAGCAGTCGGGCATGTGCAGGCTCTCCGAGCTGGGGGAGTTCGATGCCGACATGTTCACCACCGTGTTCGTCGGCAACGCGGACACGAAGCGCGTAGGCGGCCGTATGGTCACGCCGCGCGGGTATCGGGAGATTCCATGCGAAAGGTAACGATCATCGGGGCGGGGCCCGGAAACCCCGACTTGCTCTCGCGCGCGGCGCTCGACGCGATCGGCATCGCCGACGTGGTCATCGGCGCTCATCGCGCGCTTGTCGGCATCGACGTGCCGCCCGACGTGGTGAGATGCGAGCTCGTGAAGACGGCGGACATTGTCGCCGCGCTCACCGATGCGGCGTCGTGGCAGCGCGCCGTGGTCGTGATGACGGGCGATGTGGGGCTGTTCAGCGGTGCGCGCCGCCTGGTGGAGGCACTCTCCGGCGACGCGCAGGTGGACGTGCGCGTCATTCCCGGCATAAGCTCAGCGTCGTATCTCGCCGCGCGCCTCGCGCGTCCATGGCAGGATTGGCGCTTCGCGAGCGCTCACGGCGTGGCGTGCGACATCGTGGCCGAGGCCGAGCGCGCAGGTGAGCTCTTCCTCGCCACGTCGGGCGGGGAAGACCCCTCGCGGCTTTCGGGCGAGCTTGTGCAGGCGGGCTTCGGGGACGCGCGCGTGACGGTGGCCGAGCGCCTGTCGTACCCCGACGAGCGCATCACCTGTGCGACCGCAAGTGAAATAGCAGGTCAGACGTTCGATGACTTGAACGTGATGCTTATCGAGTTCGCAGGCGGCGCCGGGTCGCCTGAGGGCTCTAGCGCATCCCGCGCCGCGAGCTCCCGCTGGCCGTACGATTCCTCGGGCATTCCCGACGAGCTCTTCATCCGCGGCGACGTTCCCATGACCAAGCAGGAGGTGCGCGCCGTCGCGCTCGCGAAGCTGCGCCTTGCCGCGACCGACACCGTCTGGGACGTCGGCGCCGGCACGGGGAGCGTGTCTATCGAGGCGGCGCTCGTCGCGCGAGCGGGTTCGGTATGGGCGGTCGAGCGCAACGCGGCCGGCGTGCGGCTCATCCGAGAGAACGCGGATGCATTCGGGTGCGGCAACGTGCATGCGGTCCCCGGTGTCGCCCCCGAAGCGCTCGCGAAACTGCCCGTCCCCGACGCCGTGTTCGTCGGCGGGAGCGCGGGCGAGCTTCCCTCCATCGTGGAGGCGGCGCTCGAGATGAACTCGCAGGTTCGCCTGTGTGTGCCATGCGTCACCGTTGAGACGCTCACCGAGGCGTGCGCGCTCCTCTCGGGTTCGCGCTTTAAGGGGTTCGAGGCGTGCCAGGTGTCGGCCGCCCGCGCCGAGGCTGTAGGCTCGCACCATCTTATGAAGGCGCAAAACCCCGTGTTCCTCGTCAGCGCGCGTGGTGCAGGTGGGGAAGGCGGCGCCCGGTGAACACGTCCATCCCGCGCTTCATGGTCGCTGCGCCCTCGAGCGGGAGCGGCAAGACGGTCGTAACGTGCGCGCTCCTGCGCGCGCTCGCGCGCCGCGGCCTTGCATGCGCGGCCTTCAAATGCGGCCCCGACTACATTGACCCGCTCTTTCATCGCCGCGTCGTGGGTGCGCGCTCGGGCAACTTAGACGGCTTCTTCACCGACGCCCCGACGCTGCGCGCCCTGCTCGCACGCGGCGCCGCGGGCGCGGATGTCGCGGTGCTCGAGGGGGTCATGGGCTTCTACGACGGCTTGGCGCCCGGCGTGGCCGACGCGAGCAGCTACCAGGTTGCGCGCGACACGGAAACGCCGGTCGTTTTAGTGGTGAACGGGCGCGGGGCGTCTTTATCGCTCGCCGCCGTAATCCGCGGCATCGCCGAGTTCCTGCCTTGTGCGAACGTGCGCGGCGTCGTGCTGAACAAGACGAGCGCCGCTGCCTGCGCCTACGCGGCCCCTGCGATCGAGAAGCACACGGGCGTCGCGGTTTTGGGGAATATCCCCGCCGACGAGGCGTTCTCGCTCGAAAGCCGGCATCTGGGGCTTGTGACCGCCGACGAAGTCAAGCAGCTCTCCGCGCGCATCGACAAGATGGCCGAGCTGGTGGAAAAGAGCGTCGACGTCGACCGCTTGCTTGAAATAGCGGCGACGGCACCCGATATCCGCGAGGAACCTTACCGGTTGGGGCCGATCGCGGGCGCGCGGCCCATCGTCGCCGTCGCGCGTGACGAGGCGTTCTCGTTCTACTACGAGGAGAACCTGCGCGCGCTCGAGGATCTGGGTTGCGAGCTGGCCTTTTTCAGCCCCCTGTGTGATAGTGAGTTGCCCCGGGGGACAAGCGCCCTCTATCTGGGAGGCGGCTATCCGGAGCTCCATGCGCAGCAGCTCTCCGAGAACACGCCGATGCGCGAGGCGGTGCGGCATGCGGTGGAATCCGGCATGCCGACGGTCGCCGAATGCGGTGGATTTCTGTACCTGCAGCGCGAAATCGCCGATAGCGAAGGGCGGCGCTGGCCTGTTGCGGGCGCCCTTGAGGGCGCAAGCGAGAACGGGGGAAGACTGTCCCATTTCGGGTATGTGGTGCTCACTTCTCAACGCGACGGGCTCTACGGGCCGCGCGGCACACGCATCCGCGCGCACGAGTTCCACTACTGGCAGTCCACCTGTCCGGGCGGCGACTTCTGGGCGCAGAAGCCCCGGCGCGACAAGGGCTGGCCGTGCATGGCGACCACCCCGTCCCTGGTTGCGGGCTTCCCGCATGTGTACTATCCTGCGAACCCCGATGTTGCGCGCGCGTTCGCGTCTGCCGCAGCGTCGTTCGCAGAGAGGAGATGGCATGGCTGAAGCAACCGAAACCGCGCTGGCCTGCATCCGCGAGGAAGTCGAGCGCGCGTTCTCGTCGGCGCCGGGCGCCGTGCTCGAAGCCGCGCTCTCCCGGATCGCGCCCGCAGACGAGTGCGCCCGCGCCGCCGCGTACGCCGCGTGGGACTCCATCGCGCATCCCTTGGGGGGATTGGGCGACTTTGAAGACGCCGTCGCGTGTATCGCCGCAGCTCAGGGGAGCTCCGAGGTTGCCGAGTTTCCCCGTGCGCTCGCGGTATTCTTCTCTGACAACGGGGTCGTTGCCGAGGGCGTGTCGCAAAGCGGGCAAGACGTGACGCGAGCCGTCGCGCGCAACATGTGCGAGGGGGCCACGAGCGCCTGCCGCATGGCGGCGTTCGCGGGTGCCGAGGTCGTGCCCGTCGACGTGGGTATGGCCCGGGGCATAGAAGACGCGCGCATGGTGCGCGCGAACGTGCGGCGTGGGAGCGGCAACATCGCGCACGGCTCCGCCATGTCTCGCGATGGGGCCGTGCGCGCGATCGAGGTCGGAATCGCCGTCGCGTGCGGGCTTGCCCGCGCCGGCGTGCGCCTTCTCGCCGCGGGCGAGATGGGCATCGGCAACACGACCACCTCGGCGGCGGTGGCCGCAGTGCTCATCCGGGCGGACGCGCGGAGCCTCGTCGGGCGCGGCGCGGGGCTCTCGGACGCCTCGCTCGCGCGCAAGCGCGACGTGGTCGAGCGCGCTATCGACGCGAACTCGCCCGATCCCGCCGACCCGATCGACGTGCTCTCGAAGGTGGGCGGCTTCGACATCGCGGCGATGTGTGGCTTCTACCTGGGGGCCGCGGCCTCGAAGGCGCCGGCGCTCCTCGACGGGGTCATATCCTGCACGGCGGCCCTGTGTGCGGCGCGCCTGTGCCCCAACGCCTTGGGCTACCTCGTGGGCACCCACGCATCAAGCGAACCCGCAAGCCAGGAGCTCCTTCGCGAGCTCGGCATAAAGGCACCCCTCGACGCAGGCATGCACTTGGGCGAGGGCGCGGGCGCCATGGCGTATCTGCCCCTTCTGGATTCGGCGCTGCGCGTGTACCGGGATGGGAAGACGTTCACGGCGACTGGCATGACTGCTTACGAGCATTTCGAGGCTGGGAAATGACGGTGACGTTCGTCATCGGCGCCGCCGCGAGCGGCAAGAGCGCCTATGCCGAGTCCCTGTGCCTCGGGCACGACGGCCCCCGCGTGTACCTGGCAACGATGGAGCCCTTCGGGGAAGAGGGCGCCCGCCGCATCGCGCGCCATCGGGCGCTGCGCGAGGGCAAGGGGTTTTCCACCCTCGAGCGCACGCGTAACGTGGGCGCCGCAGTGCCCGGGCTTCCGCGCGGCTGCACGCTTCTTTTGGAGGACGTGGGTAACCTGGTTGCGAACGAGCTCTTCGCGGAAGGCGGCTTGTCCCCACGTGACCCCGACGCTGCGGCGCGTGAGGTGCTCGGAGACATCGAACGGCTCGCTCAGGCCGCTGCGTATACGGTGGTGGTCTCCGTCGACGTGTTCGCCGATGGGATGCGCTACGATGAGGGGACCGAGGCATGGAGGCGCGCGCTCTCGCGCGTGAACGCGGGCGTGGCGGCGCTGGCCGACCGCGCAGTCGAAGTGGTATGCGGGATTCCCGTGTGGATGAAAGACGAAGGACCTACAAGGTGAAGATAGCAGAGGCAATCTGCGCGGCGTTCGGAACGTTCTCGCGCATCCCCGTTCCGAAATCGGCCTGGACCGATTTCGGATCAACCCATGCGCTTGCCGCGTTTCCCCTGGTGGGCCTTGCGGAAGGCTTCCTCATGACGGCGTGGGGGCACGTGGCGAACCTGCTCGGCGTGCCCGCGACCATCGTCGCGGCTGTGCTCGTGGCGCTGCCTGTGGCGGTGACGGGAGGCATCCACCTAGACGGGCTCTGCGACACCTCCGATGCGCTTGCAAGTTGGGCCCCGCGCGAGCGAAAGCTCGAGATCATGCACGACCCGCGGGCGGGCGCCTTCGGGGTCATCGGTGTTGTCGTGTACCTTATTCTGCAGTTTTCCCTGTTCACCGCGCTGCCGCTTACGGCGGGGGCGTTCCTCGCGCTTCTGTGCTCGCTCGTGTTCTCCCGCGCGCTTTCGGGGTTCGCCGTTGAATGCTGGCCTGCCGCGCGGGCGGACGGCATGGCCGCGGGGCTCTCGCCTTCGAAGAAGCGCGCGGCGATCGTCGTGCCGCTTTGCGCTTTCGCTGCGGCTTCGGCTGCAGGGATGGTTGCGTGCGCTCAGGCCGTCGGCGCCCTTATGGCGGTGGCGGGGCTTTTGGCGCTCGCGTGGTATCGCCATGTTGCCCTGTCCCGCTTCGGCGGGGTGACGGGGGATTTGGCCGGATGGTTTCTGCAATGGGCCGAGCTCGCGATGCTTGCCATGCTGGTGGCGGGGGGCATGCTCCTATGATGCTCGTGGTAGGTGGCGCGCATTCGGGGAAGAGGACCTTCGTGCGCGAAAAGCTCGGGTTCGTGGCGGACGATTTCGTCGACGCGGCGCAGCTAGCGGAGGACGGCGTGCCCGCGGCTTTTGCCGGCCGCGTCGCGTACCGTGCTGAGGAGCTTGTACGCGCGCTCGACGTTGACCGGGCGCTCGAGCGGCTGATCGGCTTCGACGCAGTGATTCTGTCCTTGGTCGGCTCGGGGGTCGTCCCCATGCGTGCGGAAGACGCCCAATGGCGCGAGCGTGCGGGGCGCCTGGGATGCGCGCTCGCTGCGCGCGCCGACGTCGTCGTGCGCATGACGTGCGGGATTCCCCAGGTCATCAAAGGAAACCTTGCCGATGCGCCTCGAGGGACGCAGAGCGCGGGCGCGCCTTTGGAAGTCGTCTTCGTGCGCCATGGTGCTACGGCGGGCACGGAAGACCATCGCTACAGCGGGGCGGGCACCGACGAGCCCCTGTCGAGCGCGGGCGAGCGCGCTTTGCGCGACCTCGCGTGCGATCGTGACGTGTTCCGTGTTATCACGAGCGGCATGGCCCGCACCGACCAGACGGCGCGCATCCTCTTCCCGAACGCGGAGCTTATGGCGTGCCCCGGTCTGCGCGAGATGGATTTCGGAGACTTCGAGGGGCGAAGCGCCGCCGAGCTTAAAGAGGATGCGCGCTACCGCGCCTGGGTAGACTCCTGGTGCGAGACGCGCTGCCCGCATGGCGAGGGCAAGAGTGATTTCACCCGCCGCGTCGTCGCGGCGTTTCGGGGGGCGTGCGAATCGGAGCGTGCCCAGGGGAGTGGGCGCGCCGTCTTTGTCGTTCACGCGGGTACCGTGAAAGCGCTGCTCTCCGAGCTAGCTGTCCCGAAAATGGGATACTTCGACGTGCATACCGAGCCGGGCGGCGCATGGGCCGCCACCTGGGATGGGCGCTGCCTTCGCGACGTTCGCCCCGCTTCGGGGGGCGATGACCGGTGATGACGATTCTTGCCGTCGCCGCCGGGTTCGCGGCCGACCTTGCCTTCGGCGACCCGCGCTGGCTTCCCCATCCCGTCGTCGCCATGGGGCGCGCGATCACGTGGGCCGAAGGCCGCCTGCGGGGCGCATTCCCGCAAACGTCCGCGGGCACGCGCGCCGCAGGGCTTGTGCTCGCCGTGGCGCTTCCGCTTGCGTGTGGGCTTTTGACCTGGGGAATCCTGCATCTTTGCGGCATTGTTCACCCCGGCTTGCGCTTCGTTGCCGAGGCATGGGCGAGCTATCAGATTCTCGCGGCATGCGAGCTGCGCCGCCAGAGCCTGGCCGTGGTCCGCGCGTTCTCGAAGGGCGGCCTTGTCGCGGCGCGCGAAGCCGTCGGGCTCATCGTGGGACGCGACACGTCTGTTCTCGACGAGCAGGGCGTCGCGCGCGCCGCCGTGGAAACGGTGGCGGAGAACGCGAGCGACGGCGTCATCGCGCCGCTTTTCTACCTTATGATCGGGGGTGCGCCCTTGGGCATGGCGTACAAGGCGGTGAACACGCTCGACAGCATGGTGGGCTACAAAAACGAACGCTACATCGACTTCGGCTGCGCCTCGGCGCGCCTCGACGATGCGGTGAATTGGATTCCCTCGCGCTTATCGGCCCTGCTCATGATTGCCGTGTGCCCGATCGTCGGGCTCGACGCGCGCGGGGCGGCGCGCATTTGGCGCCGCGACAGGCGCCGCCATGCGAGCCCCAACTCGGCGCAGACCGAGTCAGCGTGTGCGGGCGCGCTCGGGCTGCGCCTGGCAGGACCCGCGGTGTATTTCGGCAAGCTCGTTGAGAAACCGACGATAGGCGACGCGTCCCGCGAAATTGAGTGGGGCGACATCGCCCGGGCGACAAGGCTCATGCTCGCCGCGTCCGTATGCGCGCTCGTCGTTTTCGGCGCCGCGCGCGCGGCGGTCGTGCTCGCCGTGGGGGTGATGGCATGAGGGGAGACCACGCCGCGTCCCGGGCTGCCGGGGGGATCCTGCGCGCCCGTGCGCATGGGGGCAGCTCGCAATCGCTCGGCATCGCTTGCGAAGGGGGCGCCTCCGACCTTATTGACTTCTCGGTGAACGTGAATCCGGCAGGCCCCTCGCCGCGCGCCGTCGCCGCAGCTTGCAAGGCGCTTTCTCGAATCGACGCCTACCCCGATAGGGAAAGCCTCGCCCTCGTTCGCGCCCTATCGCGCGCCCAGGGCATTCCCGAAGATACTATCGTCTGCGGCGCGGGCGCGTCCGACATCATCTGGCGGATCGCCGCGGCGGTGCACCCGAAACGCATCGTCGTGTGCGCGCCGACGTTCTCTGAATATGCGGAGGCGGCATCGTACTACGGAGCATGCGTGCAGGAGTTCCCGCTCTCCGAAGCGGATGACTTCGACGTGCCCGCCTCCTTCGCCCGCGCGATCGAGGGGTCGGGAGACGTGGCGTTCCTCTGCAATCCGAACAACCCGACGGGGCGCCTCGTCGACCCCCGCGTGATCGATGCCGCGGCTTGCCGCTGCGAGCAGGTGGGCGCGCTGCTCGTCGTGGACGAGTGCTTCCTCGGATTTGCGCCCGACGCCCGCGAAAGGAGCGTGGCCGCACGCGCCGCGTGTTCGCACCATGTGGCCGTGCTCTCCGCGTTCACCAAGCTCTACGGAATGGCAGGGTTGCGGTTGGGGTATCTGATCAGCGGAAACGCCCAACTCATCGAGGGGATTCGTCGGGCGGGGCAGGCGTGGCCCGTCTCCTCGGTCGCCGAGGCCGCGGGTATCGCCGCCCTGGAAGACGTCGAATACGTCTCGCGCACGCGCGATGTATTGGCGGGCGAGCGAGCGTGGCTTTCCCACGAGCTCTCCTCGCTCGGGCTTTCCGTCGTGCCGTCGGATGCGAACTTCCTTTTAGTCCGCACGCCGGCGAAAGACATCCCCGAGCGCCTGTATAAACAGGGGGTTTTGGTCCGCACGTGCGACTCGTTTTCGGTACTGTCCCGTTTCTGGTGCCGCGTCGCGGTGCGCACGCGCAAGGAGAATGCCCGGCTTGCGATGGCGTTCAGCCGCGCGCTTCGGGCGGAAGGTGCATCGGGCGAAGGCGAACCCGACGAACGGGGCGGCGCTTCTTGCAGCGGCGCTATGGCGGGCGCGGATGGCCGAGGCTCGGCGAAGGAGGTCGATATCCGTGGGTAGGGCGAAGCCCATCATGATCCAGGGCACCATGTCGAACGCGGGGAAGAGCCTGCTTGCGGCGGGGCTGTGCCGTGTGCTTTCGCAGGATGGCCTGCGCGTGGCTCCCTTCAAGAGCCAGAACATGGCGCTCAACAGCGGTGTCACGGCCGACGGGCTCGAGATGGGGCGCGCGCAGATCATGCAGGCCGAGGCGTGCGGCATCGCGCCCGACGTGCGCATGAACCCCATCCTGCTCAAGCCCGAAAGCGATCACCGAAGCCAGCTCATCGTGGCCGGCAAGGCGCAGGGAGCCTTCGCTGCGAGGGACTACTTCGCGCGAAAGAAGGCGCTCATGCCGCAGATTTTGGAGGCGTTCGATTCGCTTGCGGAGGAAAACGACATCATCGTCATCGAGGGCGCCGGCAGCCCCGTCGAAATCAACCTTGCCGAAAACGACATCGTCAACATGGGGCTCGCGCGCGCCGTGTCCTCCCCCGTGCTGCTCGCGGGCGACATCGACCCAGGCGGGGTGTTTGCCCAGCTCTACGGCACGGTCGCGCTCCTTGCGCCCGAGGATCGCGCGCTTTTGCGGGGGCTTGTGGTGAACAAGTTCCGCGGCGATGTGGAAATCCTGCGCCCGGGTTTGGCCCCGCTCGAGAAGATGTGCGGGGTCCCCGTCGTGGGGGTCGTGCCGTATCTTAAGCTCGACCTGGACGACGAGGACTCGCTCGCGCCGCGCCTATCTGCCCGCGCGGCGCGCGGCGTCATCGACGTCGCCGTCGTGCGCCTTCCGCATCTGTCGAACTTCACCGACTTCGACCCGCTTTCGCGCGTGCTCGGCGTGGGCGTGCGCTACGTTTCCTCGACGACCGATCTGGGCCGGCCCGACCTGGTGGTGCTCCCCGGCTCGAAGACCACGCTCGACGACGCGCGCTGGCTTTCGGCTAGCGGCATCGGAGCCTGTGTACGCGCGCTTTCGGGCGCGGGCACGCCGGTGCTCGGCATATGCGGAGGCTACCAGCTTTTGGGAGACGAGCTTTCCGACCCGCACGGCAGGGAAGGCGCTGGCACCGCGCGCGGGCTCGGGCTCATCCCTGCAAGTACAGTGTTCAAGGAGGAAAAGCGCCTCGCCCAGTCGGAACTGCGCATCACGGGCGCCCAAGGCGCGTTCTCGGTGTGGAACGGCACGACGGCGCGCGGGTACGAGATTCACGACGGCGAAACGACCGTCTCTTGCGCCCCTGCGGGCACGATTGGCGGCAAACCAGAAGGCGCGGCCTGCGGAAACGTGTTCGGAACCTATCTCCACGGTCTGTTCGACGAACCGGGAGTGGCACTCGCCCTCGCGCGCTCGCTCGCGCGCATGCGCGGCCTGCCCGAGAGCGTCGTGGGTGCTTCGGGCGCGTTGTCCGCGGCCGATCACCGTGCGCGCGAGTTCGACCGCCTGGCCTACTCCGTGCGCGGGGCGCTCGACATGGAGTATGTCTACCGCATTATCGAGGAGGGCGTATGATCCACGTGTATCATGGCGATGGCAAAGGCAAGACCACGGCGGCGATGGGCCTCGCCCTTCGCATGCTCGCCGCAGGCCGCCGCGTCGTCGTCGTGCAGTTCTTGAAAGACGGCGAAAGCGGGGAGGCGCGCCTGCTCGCCGAGCATTTCGGCGTGCCCGTGTTCGCGGGGAAGGCGTCGGACAAGTTTACCTGGTCCATGACGTCGGAAGAACTTGCCGCGACGCGCGAGCTGCACGATGGGAACCTCGCTTCCGCGCTCGCCGAGCTCGAGGGCGCGCAGGAGGGGCTGCTCGTGCTCGACGAGGCACTCGACGCGCTTTCGAAGGGGCTTGTCGACGAGGCGCTCGTGGACCGCGCGCTCGATATGTCCGCGCGCGGCGTCGAAGTAGCGCTCACCGGGCGCGCGCCTTCCCGCAAGATCGTGGAGAAGGCCGACTACATAACCGAGATGCGGTGCGAGAAACACCCCTACGCTCAGGGGATATGTGCAAGGGAAGGAGTGGAGTACTAGATGGATTCCAAGGAGATGGCGCCCGGCGACATCGAGCGGCGCAGCTTCGAGATCATCACCGAAGAGCTCGGCGGCCGCACGTTCCCGCCGCTCGAAGAGCCCGTCGTGAAGCGCGTCATCCACACCACTGCCGACTTCTCGTACGCCGATTCCCTCGTGTTCACCCATGACGCCGCGCACTGTGCGCTCGACGCACTGCGCGCAGGGGCCACGGTGCTCACCGACACGAACATGGCGCTCGCAGGCATAAGCAAGCCCGCACTCGCGAAGCTCGGCTGCAAGGCCGTGTGCTACATGGCTGACCCTGATGTCGCCGCGGCTGCGCGCGCCGCGGGCACGACTCGCGCTGTTGCGAGCATGGACAAAGCTTGCGGCATCGAGGGTCCGCTCATCGTGGCCGTCGGTAACGCTCCCACAGCACTTCTGCGCCTCGCCGAGCTCATGGACGCGGGGAAGATCGCGCCCGCGCTCGTCATTGGGGTGCCGGTCGGGTTTGTGAACGTGGTCGAGGCGAAAGAGGAGCTACTCGCGCGACGCGTGCCGACCATCGTCGCGAGGGGTCGCAAGGGTGGCTCGACCGTGGCGGCCGCCATTATGAACGCGCTACTCTACCAGATCACGCGCCCAGGCGGCCCAAAGTGACGGCGCCCGCATCCGCGCCGGCGCTGCGCATCTTCGCCGGAACCACCGAGGGCCGCCTTCTGTGCGAATGGGCGGGCGGGGTGGGCATCCCCGCCCGTGCCTACGCGGCAACCGAGTACGGAGGCGAGCTTTTGGGCGAGCTTCCGGGCATCGAGGTGCATGCGGGCAGGCTCGACGAGGCCGACATGGAGCGCGAGCTTTCTGGCGCGCGCATCGTCGTCGACGCCACGCATCCCTTCGCTACGCTCGCAAGCGGCAACATCCGGGCCGCTTCGCTTGCCGTGGGTGCACGATGCCTGCGCCTTGCGCGCCCGGTCGAGGCGCTGCCCAAAGGCGTCGTGTCGGTCGCGTCGATCGCCTGCGCAGCGCGCTTTCTCTCCGAGAACCCGGGTCGCGCGCTTCTCACGACGGGGAGCAAGGAGCTTGCTCCCTACACGCGCGTCGCCGATTTCGCGGAGCGCTTCTTCGTGCGTGTGCTTCCGCTGCCCGGTGCTATAACGAAGTGCATCGACGCGGGGTTTTCGCCGTCGCACGTCATCGGCATGCAGGGGCCCTTCACCCGCGAGCTCAACGAGGCGATGCTTCGGCAGGTGGGCGCCCAGTGGCTTGTGACCAAGGACTCGGGAACCGTAGGCGGCACGGCCGAGAAGATCGCCTCCGCGCGCGACGTGGGAGCGCGCTGTATCGTGGTCGCCCGTCCCGCCGAGGGAGGCGGGGCCCTTTCGCTTCGGGAAGTGGAAGACGCGCTCTTACGGGAGTTCGCGCGCTAGGCGCTCGCCGCGCCTGCGCGCCCTCCCGCCAGCGAGGAGAAGCGCCTCGGGCAAGCTCGAACCGTACAAGACCGTCATCCGCCAATAGCTCGAGGACGACGCCCGGAACTGGCGTAAGCAGCCCTTCAATAAGTTGCGGTGAAATAGTGTCTGTTTTTGCTGCTAGATAGCATATTTAGTCCCTAATTCACCGCAACTTGTTGGTGGTGGCTTACTGGTAGCGTAGGCACTCCACCGGGTCGAGCTTTGCCGCGCGTCGAGCGGGGTAGAAGCCAAAGATTACGCCGATGCCGACGGAGACGGCGAAGACCAGCAGCACCGTGGCGATTGAAAAACTCGGTGTGATTTGCCCGCTGGCACCGAGCTCGCCAAGAATCCCGGATTCGGAGGCAAACATCGCGAGGCCCCAGGCCAGCAGATAGCCAATCAGGACACCCAACAGTCCGCCGGTGACGCACAGCGCCGAAGACTCGGCCAAAAACTGCGCGGTGATATCGCGACGACTGGCGCCCAGAGCACGGCGGATGCCGATCTCGCGAATGCGCTCCGTTACGTTGGTGAGCATCATATTCATAATGCCGATACCGCCGACAAGCAGCGAAATGCTGGCGACAGCGCCCATGATGAGCGAGAACGCGCCCATAAAGGAGTTGAGTGTATCGATGGCGCTTTTCATGGATGTTGCCGATACACTGTCGTACTCATCCTCCTCCTCGATGCCCTTCATCGCGCGCACCTTGGACTCGATGGTCTTACAAAGCTCATCCATGTCCGTGCCCTCGGCGGCAAGTGCCGTCACGCTGGGGAATGAAGGATTCTCGTCGCCAAACAGCCCGGATATGGTTTCGCGTGGCATATACAGCGTGAGCGAGCCCATGGAGTCGCTGCCGCCATCAATCACGCCAACAATCTGCACCTCGCCGTTGGACACCTTGATGGTTTTCCCAAGCGCATCCTGTTCGTTGCCGTAAAGCTGATCGGCGCCGCCGCGGCTGATGAGCGCCACGCGCGAGCCTGATTGGGACTCGGCCTGGGAATAGGTGCGCCCTGCAACGAGCTTGCTGGCCCCCACGGCGTCGAGCATGTCGCTATCGACACCTTGTGCCATGACGGTATAGCTTTTATCGCCGGTCTTGTACTCGGTATACGCGCTGTCGACAATACCGATCTGCTCTATCTGCGGCACCAGTTTTTGAAGTTTCTCGATGTCCGACTCGGTGAGTTCTTGCGACGAATAGATTTGCACCATGCGTGCCGCATTGAGGCCCAGACTGTTGACCAGGCTGTTTTGGATGCCGCCGATGAGCGACGTCATGGCGATAACCGAGGCGATGCCGATGACAATGCCCAGGATGGTGAGCAGGCTTCGCCCCTTGTTGGCTTCGAGCGAGTGAAGGGCTTCCTGGATGAGATCGCGGGCGCTCATGCCACCACTCCTTTCGGCGGGTTGGCGGAGGCGGAAATCATGGGCAGGCTATCTACGGCGCTGCGCAGGGTCCGCGGTGCATGTGGAATATACGCGCCGTCGTGAATGCGACCGTCGCGGATGGTCACGGCACGGTCGGCCTCGGCGGCGATGCCGGGGTCGTGTGTGATAAGAACGATGGTTTTGCCGCGCTTCTGGAGCTTATGGAATGTCTCCATTACAAGCGCTCCAGTGGCGGAGTCTAGGTTTCCCGTTGGCTCATCGGCCAGGATGATGGGCGGGTCATTGACGAGGGCGCGCGCGATGGCGACGCGCTGCATCTGTCCGCCCGAGAGCTCTGATATGCGGTGGTCCCAGTGGTCGACCGGCAGCGTGACGGCCTGCAGCGCGTGCACGGCGCACATTTCGCGCTGGCTACGGGGCACATTGGTGTAGGCTAGCGGCAGCATGACGTTTTCGATAACCGACAGGCGCGGCAGCAGGTTGAAGCTCTGAAAGACAAAGCCAATGCTCAGGGCGCGAACTTCGGTGAGCTCGTCATCATCGAGCTCGGCCACGTTGAGCCCTTGCAGGTAATAGTCGCCTGCCGTCGGCTTATCCAGGCAGCCTAGGATGTTCATGAGCGTTGATTTGCCCGAGCCCGATGGGCCAGTGATGGCGACGAACTCGCCGGGATTTACCGCCAGGCTCACGTTGTGCAAGATGTGGGCGCAACCTGCCTCGCTCTCAAAGATGCGGTGCACGTTGCGGATGTCGATAACGGGACGCATTACATGCCCTCATCGTCAGACATACTGCCCGAATCCGCGCTGTAGCCGCCGTCAGCCGTTGTGTCCGCTCCAGTGTCCATGACGAGGGTGTCGCCATCGCGCAGCTTGGTAACCGGCACGTTGGGGTTGATCTCGTTGCCCTGGTCGTCGCGCTTGACCTGTGTCTTGCCGACTACCGCTTCGTTGTCGTTTTGCGTCACGACAGTCACCTTCACGCGACGGGTTTGCTTGCCCTCGTCATCAGTCGCCACGTTGACGTAATAGTGTTCGCCGTCTTCGGTCATGAGCACCATCGTCGGCACCATCACCACGTCGTCGAGCTGCTCGGTCACCACCGATACCTCGGCCGTCATGCCCGGCTTCAGGCACGCGTCGGGCGCCTCTATGAGAATGTCGACGTTAAAGGTTACGCTGCCGCCGCCACCGTTGGCGGCGTCGGAGTTTGCCACCGACGCGATAGCCGTGACGGTGCCCTGGCTCACGATATCGGGAAACGCGGGATACGTGACGTTGGCGCTCTGCCCAACGGCGATCTTGGCGATGTCCTTTTCGCCCACCTGCACGGTCACCTTCATCTTGGACAGGTCGGCGATCTGCATGCACTGCTTGCTGCCGCTCGTATCGCTTTCGCCCATGATCATGCCGCCTGTTACCGTGGCGCCCACCTTGGCGTTGAGCTCCACGATGCTACCCGAGCTCGGGGCCGTGACCGTACGGCTGGCTGCCTTGGCGTTCGCCTGATCGAGGTTTGCCTGGGCCGAAGCGAGGCTGCGCTGCGCGGCCGATACGGCGTTTGTGTCGCCGGACGCAGTGGGGGCACCTGCCGCTGCTGCGGAAGCTCCATCAACGTCCGTCGTTGGGGTGGTCTGCGCGGCGGCTGCGGCTTTCTGTGCGTTGGCGAGGTCTTCTTGAGCGGCTGCAACTGCACGCTGCGCCTCGGCAACGTTGCGATCGAGCTCGTCGTTTTTAATGGTCATAAGCACGTCGCCCTCGTTGACGGATTGGCCCGCCTGCACGTTGATCGAATCGACCGTGCCGTCGACAGAAGGGGAGACCACTGAGGACGAAATGGGTTTGAGCTGGCCTTTAGCCTCGACCGTTGTGGTAAACGTGCCCTCGGTCACCATGTCAGTCACCGGCCCGTTGTTGCCTGCGGGCCGTGCGTTGATGGCTAAGGTCACGACAACGGCGATGAGCGCGATGGCACCTACGACGCCGACGGCAATACCGCGGCGAATCAGCTTTTTGCGTCGGCGCTCGGCACGTTTTGCCTTGAGCTTGGCATATGCCTCTTCATCGGAAATCTCGGCCGCATCGTTCGTGCGTCCGTTCTGCTTATCGGCATATACGTCTGTAATCAGAGGAATCGTTTCGGTGGCACCTTCGGGCGTGTTCTCGGTATCATCCGGGCCCGGGGTGATGGTGGGGACATTCGGCATAGCGTCTCCTTTATAGAAAGAACCTCGATAAGTATATGCGCCCACCGGTTGGGGTGGGCGCATAGAATGGTTTCTTTCGGAACTGTTAGATTGGTCGCAGCGGTTCCACGTTGTAGGAATGCGCGCGTTGCATTACGAGTGGACAACCACGCACAGGCCGACTTTGATGCAGTCGTGAAGTGCCTTGGCGTCGGCCAGGCGCAGGTTGATGCAGCCGTGGCTGCCGCACCACTTGTACGACTCGGCATTATCGAAGCTCTTGTCGTTTTGCCAGGTGGCATCGTGGAAGCCGATCATGTTGCCCTCAAAAGGCATCCAGTAGCTCACCGGGCTCTCGTATTTGGGCTTACCGGTCTCGGGGTCCTTGGCTCCGATCAGGGTGCTGCCGCCGTCGTTGCTGTTGATCTGCCACACGCCCTCGGGGGTGGCGTCTTCGCCCGGTTTGCCGGAAATAAAGTTGGCCTCCCAAACGATATTGCCGCTCTCGTCGTAATAGCGCGCGTGCTGCTCGGACAGATCGACATCGATATATGCCTTCCAGTCGGGTTCACCCTTTGCGGTAAAGGTGTCGGCTTTCTGGGAGTACTTGATCTCGATTTCGCCGGTCTGCTTGTTGTTAATGGCATCCTCGACCTGCTTGGCGAGCGAGCTGCTGTCGATGGACCAACCAAAGTCGCCGCCTTCGACGGCGCACTGCTTGCCATCGGCGCGCGTCCACCAGCGAGTGGAGCCCACGGTATTAAAGCCGTTGGCGAGCTCGGCTGCCCAGCTGCTGATTTGCGACGTATCGAGTGTGGGGTTGGCCGGATCGGCAAAGCTGATCCACTGCAACACGGAGCTGCCGTCGACCTTTCCGGCATCCTCGCCGTTGAGCTTGAGGGTCACGTTGACGCCCAAGAAGTTGTTGGCGGCATCGCATGCGGTCTGAATCTGATCATCGGTCAGCGTTCCATTGAGTGGCTCATAGGCATCGTTGCCGAGTTTGGAAAGATCTACGGTCTCGGCCAGCGAGGCAAGCTCGAGCTCGGCATACTTAATGACATGCTCGCGGTTGATTTTTTCGTTGGAGCGCGCCTTCTCGACGGTAAACTTGCCGGCCTGCTCGTCATAGGAGCTATTGGCCTCGAACGTGCCCGAACGCCCCTCGTTAAACTCGTCGATGGCGGCGCCCAGATCCTCCTCAAACTTCTTTTGGTCAAAGGTGTCGGAGAGCATGGACAGGTCGACGTCTTGATCAAGATCGACTTCGTTGGAGGTAGCAGTTGTTTTGGTCTTGCCGCTTAAGGATTCCACAAGGCGGACCGGCCAAATAAAGGCTTCGTTGTGGTTGATGATTTCTTTTGCAGCAGCTTCACCGTCGACGATGGGCTCATCGGACTCGGGCTGATAGGTCCAGCTAAAGTCATCTCCTGTCACGGTGAGCTTATAGTGCTTCCATGCCGAGTTGACCTTGGTGGCGGCAGACGAAGCGTTGGAGAACGAGACGTCGACGCCGGCGATGGTGGTGTTGGGGTAGGCTACCTGCGAAAACGCTACGACGCCTACGATATAGACAATGACGATTAGACCAAGGACGACAAAGAGCGTTGTCTTTTTGCCCGACTTATTGTTCTCGGCGGGCTTGCGCGCGGGGCCGCGATCGCCTCGAGCGTGCGTGGGGGGCTGCTTGGGCGCATTGCCGTTTGCCTGGCGTTGCTGACGTTGTTGACGCTGCTGTCGCTGTTGGTTCGGGCGTTGAGAAGCGTTTGCCGCACCACGCTGCTGACCGTGGCTCGGCGCGATAGGACGCGGCGACTGAACGCCGCCGGTGTGCCTGCTCGGCTGCTGCGGATCGGGAATCAGTTGAGTTCGATCGTTTTGCGACATCGCATGCATATCCTTCGATTTTCGCCTTGCGGTTCATCGTGTTTTTACTGGGCTTGCATTATAGCGATTGCCCTGCTGTTTGTGGTACGGAAACGGTGGCATTCAAAAGAGGTTGGACATTTGTCCCACCTTTGAGTTGTTCTTTGCCGCTATCCGCACACCCCGCATTTTGCACAGGCCGAAAGTGCGGCCGGAGCCTGCGCGATGCCGCCCTTTGCCGTCTCGCGCAGCGTGGCTGGCAACGCGTGGCCCACCGAGAGCATGACATGTGCCATCTGGTCAAACGGCACCAAGCTCTTAATGCCTGCGAGGGCGAGTTGTGCCGAGCTAAAGGCCGCTGCCACGCCAATGGCGTTGCGGTTTTGGCAGGGCACCTCCACGAGGCCGCCTACAGGATCGCAGACCAGGCCCAGCAGGTTACTCAGCGCGATGGAACTGGCGTCGAGCGCCTGCTCGGGCGTGCCGCCGAGCATCTGCACCAGTGCGGCGGCTGCCATGGCGGCGGCGCTTCCCACCTCGGCTTGGCAGCCGCCCTCGGCGCCGGCAACGCAGGCGCTTGTGGTGAGGTTGAGGCCGATGGCGGCTGCGCAGTAGAGCGCGTCCATGACTTGCTCGTCGTCGAGCTGCAGGCGATCGGCGAGCGCCAGCACGCAGCCGGGCACAACACCCGCGGAGCCTGCCGTGGGGGCGGCGACAATCACGCCCATGGTAGCGGAGCGCTCGAGCACGGCCATGGCGCGGGCAACGGCGTCGGTCTGAACGGGGCCCATCAGGCTTGCACTCAAATCGTTGCGGCCGGTGGCTTCGACGAGTTTGGCCTCGCCGCCGATTAGCCCACCGAGCGATCGCTGCGGATTGGCGATGGGGGCCGTGGTCTCCTCGCGCATGACGTCGAGCACGCGGCGCATGGCGGCGACAGCGTGGGCCTCGCCGGTCAGACGCGCCTCGCGAACGGCCATGACGGCGCCGATGCTGAGCCCCAGTTCCTCGCACGCATCGAGCAGCTGCTCGCCGTCGTCGAAGATTTCCTTGGCCGAGACGCCGGGGGAGAGCGACGAGGCAGAACCGGGGAGCTCGATAAACGTTGCGTAATCGACATTGTCGAGCTTGCGCAGCATGGGGACGACGGTGTCGTCGGGCGCGCCGTCGGTCTCAAAGACGGAGTAGGCCTGGCCGCCCACCTCGGTGCGGTAGGTGCGGCAGAAGGCAATGTTCACGTGTGCGTAGGCGAGCAGGTTGGTGAGCGCGGCGAGTACACCGGGGACGTCCTTGTGTGCCACGAAGAGCGTGGAGTACATGCCCGAGATGTCGACGCCGACGCCGTTAATGCGGCTGATACGCATCTTGCCGCCGCCCAGACTCTCGCCGCGAACCTGTGCCGTGGCGCCTGTGTCGTCGACCATGTCGATGTCGACGGTGTTGGGGTGGATGGAGGCGTCGTCGCCCTTGATGTCAAAGTGATATTCGAGGCCCTGCTCGCGTGCGAGGTCGAAGGCCTGCTTGATGTTCTCGTCATCGGTGTCGAGACCCAGGATGCCCGCGACGAGCGCACGGTCGGTGCCGTGGCCGCGGTAGGTGTGGGCGAAGGAGTTCCACAGGCCAAAGGTGACTTTGGTGATGCGGCCTTCCAGCAGGCTGGCGGCAACTTGGGCGCAGCGCAGGGCGCCGGCGGTGTGCGATGAACTGGGGCCGACCATGACGGGCCCCAAGATCTCGAATGCCGAGGTCGTAGCTAGTGTTTGCGGCTTGCCTGCCATGGGTGCTCCTTATCTATCCCGTCGTCCCGAGGGGCGGGGCATACTTGTCCCGTCGTTCCGAGGGCTTTGGTATTTGGTCGCCTGCTCTACAGTCCTGGCTCGCACGGAGGCCACATTAAGTGGCCTCCGGCTCGTGCGGAACTCGCGATCGACCAAATACCAAAGCCCTCGGAACTTAGGATACATGGTTGGAGTCGCTCTGCTGCAAAATTTATCGGCCTGTGATTTATTCCATGTCCCAGGTAGGCTCATCTTCACCACCTTTAAATAAAAAAGAAGTACCGGTTGGGGCCGGTACTTCTTTTGGTGCGTTGTTATTTGGCTGTAGCTTTTCTCGTAAGCTTACAGGCCGCAGGCTGCTTTGAGTTCTTCGACTCGGTCGGTCTTCTCCCAGGTGAAGTCGGCGTCTTCTCGGCCAAAGTGACCGTAGGCTGCCGTCTTCTCGTAGATGGGGCGACGCAGGTCTAGGTCGCGGATGATTGCGCCCGGGCGCAGGTCGAAGGTCTTCTCTATGGCCTCGACGATCTTGTCCTCGGCAACATGCGCGGTACCGAAGGTGTCGACCATGATTGAGAGTGGCTTGGACACGCCGATGGCGTAGGCCAGCTCGACTTCGCAGCGGTCGGCCAGACCGGCGGCGACCACGTTCTTGGCGACCCAGCGCGCGGCATACGCGGCGGAGCGGTCAACCTTGGTGCAGTCCTTGCCGCTAAAGGCGCCGCCGCCGTGGCGGCCGTAGCCGCCGTAGGTATCGACGATGATCTTGCGGCCGGTGAGGCCCGTGTCGCCCATGGGGCCGCCCACGACAAAGCGACCGGTGGGGTTCACGTAGATGTCCGCGTTGTCCCACGGCATGTTCTCAGCGGCCATGACCGGGGTGATGACGTGCTCGATAAGGTCGGCCTTGATCTTGCCCATGTCCTCGATCTCGGCGGCGTGCTGCGTGGAGATGACGATGGTCGTGACCTCGACGGGCTTGCCTTCCTCGTAGCGCACGGTGACCTGGGTCTTGCCGTCGGGACGCAGATAGGCGAGGGTGCCGTCGTGACGCACGGCGGCCAGGCGCTCGGCTAGGCGACTCGCCAGGTAGTGCGGCATGGGCATGAGGGTCTTGGTCTCGTTGGAGGCATAACCGAACATCATGCCCTGGTCGCCGGCACCGATCAGGTCGATCGGGTCGGTGGTAGCGCCGGTCTGGGTCTCGAAGGACTCGTCGACGCCCTGGGCGATATCGGGCGACTGCTCGTGGATGAGGCTCATAACGCCGCAGGTATCGCAGTCAAAACCGAACTTGGCACGGTTGTAGCCAATGCGGCGGATAACGCCGCGAGCGATTTCCTGCACGTCGACGTAGGCCTGGGTGCGAATCTCGCCGGCGACGATGACGGTGCCGGTGGTCACGAGGGTCTCGCAGGCGCAGCGGACGTTCTCCACGTTGGCAGGCACGCCGTTGGGGGCGATGTAACCCTGCTCCTGGAGCTCTATTTCTTTGGCGAGGATTGCGTCGAGGACGGCGTCGCTGATCTGGTCAGCGATCTTATCGGGATGGCCTTCGGTCACCGACTCCGACGTAAATACGAAGGACCCGTGTTGGGGTGGGATGGAACGAAGTTCTTCTGACATGATTGTCCTTTCAAAAACGTGTCCCAGCGACCGTTACCATTCCGCCGGGCTCTCTATGCAAGGGCACATCATAGCGCGTAAATCAAACATTCACACCCTTTCCGCACCTACTCATTGGGGACAGACTTAAATGACCAGCCTTAAACTAAGAACGTCTCCAACGACTGGTCATTTAAGTCTGTCCCCAATGAGTAGGTCGGTGCCCTTTGTGCGGAGGTTGCTTTGATGCTTTATACTGGTGCGGTTAGACATCCATCCTGCAATCGAGGAGATTTCCATGGCATCAGACGTTCGCGTCCGCTTTGCACCCTCACCGACGGGCAAGCTGCACATCGGCGGCGCCCGCACCGCTATCTATAACTGGGCTTTCGCCCGTGCTAACGGCGGCACGTTCATCCTGCGCATCGACGACACCGACCCCACCCGCTCCACCGACGAGAACACGCAGATCATCCTGCGCGCCATGCGTTGGCTGGGCCTGGACTGGGACGAGGGTCCCGAGGTGGGCGGCGATTTTGGCCCCTACGCCCAGACCGAGCGCTTGGACCTGTACAAGCAGGCCGCCCAGAAGCTTTGGGACGAGGGCAAGGCCTATCCCTGCTTCTGCACCAAGGAGCAGCTCGACGCCGACCGCAAGGCCGCGCAGGAGCGCAAAGACCCCTTCCAGGGCTATCAGCGTCGTTGCCGCGATCTTGATCCCGAGGAGGCCCGCCGCCGCATCGAGGCCGGCGAGTCCTACGTCCTGCGCATCAAGGTCCCCGAGGGCCGCGGCGACGTTGTCATCCACGACGCCGTCCACGGCGAGGTGACCTTCGACGCCAAGGAGCTCGACGACTTTGTCATCTTCCGCTCCGATGGCACGCCCACGTATAACTTCGCGACCGTCGTCGACGACGCCATGATGAAGATCACCCATGTCATCCGCGGCGACGACCACCTGTCCAACACCCCGCGTCAGGTCATGGTCTACGAGGCCCTCGGCGCGCCCGTGCCTACGTTCGCCCACATCTCCATGATCTTGGGTGCCGACGGCAAGAAGCTCTCCAAGCGCCACGGCGCCACCTCGGTGGAGGAGTACCGCGATGCCGGCTACCTGTCCGACGCCTTCGTCAACTACTTGGCGCTGCTCGGCTGGTCGCTCGACGGCGAGACCACGATCATCCCGCGCGATGTCCTGGCCAGCAAGTTCTCGCTCGACCGCATCTCCAAGAACCCGGCGACCTTCGACCCCAAAAAGCTCGACTGGGTCAACGCCGAGTACATCAATGGTATGTCCGATGCTCAGTTTGCCGATGAGATCATGGTCCCTGAGCTGCACGAGGCGGGTCTCATCGAGGGTAATGTCGAATACGGCGAGGATTGGATCGACGCGCTTGCCGCCATTGTCAAGCCGCGCACCAAGATGCCGGCCGACGCCGTGACCGTCGCCGCCCCCATCTTTGCTACGGCTGAGACGCTCGAGTATGACGAGAAGTCCGTCAACAAGGGCCTGGCCAAGGAGGGCATGGGTGCCATTCTGGATGCCGCCAAGGCCGCGCTCGAGGGCGTGGACGAGTGGACGGCTGCCAACATCGACGCTGCGCTTGAGCCGTTGCCCGAGCAGATGGACCTTAAGAAGCGCGTGGTGTTCCAGGCTGTGCGCGTTGCCGTCTGCGGCAACATGGTGAGCCCTCCGCTGGGCGAGACCATGGCGCTCGTCGGCCGCGACGACTGCCTGGCGCGCATCGACCGCGCCCGCACGATGGCGCTGTAGCAGCCGCGTAAACGCACGTATCCGAGCCCCGTTCACCCGAGCGGGGCTCTTGTTTCTGAAGACGAATGGGATGGGAGGTGTTGGGGCCATGGCCGAGCAACTGTCGCTGTTTGGTTCGCCGGAACCGGAGCAGGCTCCGGCCACGCCCGAGCCTGCTGTTTCCCCGGCCAAGTCCGAGCCTGTACCTGAGCCCGTCGCCGCCTACGCGAGCGTAGTCCTGGACATTCCGACGCGTGCGCTGTCCGAGCCATTCGCCTACGGCATCCCGGAAACTCTTGCCTACGAGGCGCAGATCGGATCCACGGTTCTGGTCCATTTTGGCAACCGTGCCGCCGCGGGCTATATCGTCGACATTGCGTCTGAGCTGGGTGACCTGCAGGGCAACAGCGCTCTCGATCCCGCGCGTATCAAGCCTATCGAGGCTATCCTCAGCAAGCCGCTGTTTACCGCAGAGGCCGCCCGTATCGCACGCTGGATGAGCCGCGAGTACGTCGCGACGCTTTCCGAGTGCCTGCGCCTGTTCTTGCCACCGGGTGGAAGCCCGCGCGTGGTCAAAGGCGACGACGGCGTGTGGACTGTCGAGCGCCCTGCCGTCAAACCCATCCAAAACCGCTGGGTTATGCTTACGCCCGAGGGCTTCGACTATACGCCGCCCAAGACCGCGGTCCGCCAGCGTCAGCTCATCGAGGCGCTCCAGTGCGGCCCGGTCACGACACGCGACCTCAACCTTCTCTATAACAGCATCTCGGCGACCATCAAAGCGCTTGAAAAACGCGGCGTCGTGGTGGTGGAGGAGCGCCGTGCGTGGCGTGGCTGCAGCGAGCAGACCACGCTGTCCTCGGCAAGCGGTAAGGCGCCGGTCTCCCTTACCAACGGTCAGCAACAGGCACTCGCGCAGATTGAGCGCGCCCGTCTGGACGCCCATGGCGACGTGGTCCTTGTCGACGGCGTCACCGGATCTGGTAAAACCGAGGTGTACCTCTCCGCTATCGAGCGCGTGCTCGCGGCCGGTCGCTCGGCCTGCGTGCTTGTGCCCGAGATCTCGCTGACGGCCCAGACCGTCGGCCGCTTCCGCTCGCGCTTTGGCGAGACGGTCGCCGTGTTTCACTCGCGGCTTTCGGCCGGCGAGCGTCTGGACCAGTGGGATATGGTCGCCAGTGGTGCGGCGCGCGTGGTCGTCGGTGCCCGCTCGGCGCTCTTTTGCCCGCTCGGCGATCTAGGCCTCATCATCATCGACGAGGAGCACGAGACCAGCTATAAGCAGGGCTCTAGTCCGCGCTACCACGCGCGCGAGGTGGCGGCCGAGATGGCGCGGCGCTACCGCTGCCCGCTCGTGTTGGGCTCGGCCACGCCTTCTGCCGAAGCGCTCGACCGCTGCCGCCGTGGCACGTATAACGGTGCCACCTGGACGCGCGTCGAGATGCCCGAGCGGCCTGGACACGCTGTGCTGCCTACGGTTCGAATCGCCGACCTGCGCCGTGAGTTTTCTCACGGCAGTCGCTCCATGTTCTCAAAACCGTTGATGGAAGGCCTGGAGCGTGTGGTCGAGCGCCGCGAGAAGGCAGTGCTACTACATAACCGCCGCGGCTTTGCGCCGTTCCTGATGTGCCGCGAGTGCGGCTGCGTCCCCACCTGCAACCACTGCTCCACCGCGCTTACGTATCACGAGCGCACGCACACGCTGCAGTGTCACACCTGCGGTTCGTCTTGGCGCGTGCAGCCCTATCCCGCGCCCACAAGCCGTTGCCCCAAATGTGGCAGTCGCTACCTGGCAAAAATGGGTCTGGGCACGCAGCAGATCGAGGACGCACTGCACCAGATGCTTCCCGAGGATGTCGCCATTATTCGCATGGATGCCGATTCCACGCGCGGCAAGGATGCGCACAAAAAGCTGCTCGAGCAGTTCGATGCGGCGGATTGCGCCGTGTTGCTGGGCACCCAAATGATCGCAAAGGGTCTCGATTTTCCCGAGGTCACATTGGTAGGCGTGGTCAATGCGGACTTCGCCCTCAAGCTGCCCGACTTTCGCGCAGGGGAGCGCGCCTACGATCTACTGGAGCAGGTTGCGGGCCGTGCCGGTCGCGGCGATCGTCCCGGCGAGGTGATCATCCAGACCTACCTGCCCGATGACCCGGTAATTCGTGCCGTCGCTGAGCACGACCGTTCGATCTTTACTGACTACGACCTGGTACAGCGCCGCGACGCGCTGTACCCGCCGTTTGTTCGCCTGGTCAACATCTTGGTGTGGTCGGCTAACCGAGACGACGCGCAAGACTACATCGGGCGCATTGCAAAGCTTCTTAAGCGCCGCTGGCATGCCGCCGCGCCCGACTTTTTGCGGGCGGGGAGTGCCGTGCCGCAGGTGCTGGGCCCGGCTTCGTGTGTAATCGAGAGAGCCAAGGACCGTTACCGCTTCCATCTGCTTGTGAAGTCGCCCGTGGGGTACCATGTCTCTGATGATATCGACGCCTGCCTCAAAGAGGTGGGCTCTGTGCGCGGCGTGAGCGTGAGCGTTGACGTCGACGCCTATGATATGATGTAACAACCCGAAAGGATGGCCATGGAAGCCAACGGAATCGTACTGTCGCCCGACCCTCGTCTGCGCCAGGAGTGCGCCGTCATCGAGGAGATCACCCCGGCGATCGAGGCGCTTGCCGAGAAGATGAAGAAGATGATGTTCGACAACGGCGGTTGCGGCCTGGCCGCCCCGCAGATCGGTGAGCTCATTCAACTCGTCACCATCGACTGCAACTACAGCGACAAGAACGATTACGACCCGTATGTGCTCATTAACCCCGTGATCGTGGAGCAGAGCGACCATCTGGTGCCCTTTAGCGAGGGTTGCCTTTCCATTCCTGGCATTAGCTGCGAGATCGAGCGTCCCGATCATGTTGTGGTCGAGGCGTACGACTTAAACGCCAACCTGATTCGCTACGAGGCCTCGGGCGATTTGTTCTGCGTTTGCCTGCAGCACGAGATCGATCACCTGCACGGCAACACAATGTTCGAGCGACTGAAGCCCATGCAGAGGCTCAAGGCCGTCAAGGAGTACCAGGACGCCCTGGCCCGCGGCGCTCGACCGGGCGAGACGGAGTAGGTTTGTCCGTCCCCGGGGCGCCCGCCTATATCATCCCGTGCTCAAACATTCTCGCTTCGCTGCGAAACTGCGCGCGGGACGATATAGGCGGGCGCCCCGGGGACTACGTTGACGCTGCTTGTCTCGCCGGGGTGCCGTCGGGCCAGGGAAGGGCGTCTTCGCTGATAGGTGCTTTGTTGGGAGGGCTGCTTTTATGCGGCTCTTTCTTTGTTTTTGGGTATATTTGTTTTTGTGAACTGTTCTGGCGGCTGGGTGCGCTTGCGACCTGGAACGCTTATTTTGTAGCCGTCTCGGCTCGTTATTGAGAGGAGACTATCTTTTATGCGTATTGTGTTTATGGGTACGCCTGACTTTGCTGTGCCTTCGCTGACTTCGCTTGTTGAGGCTGGGAACGAGATTGCGCTTGTTATTACTCGTCCCGATGCTGTTCGTGGGCGTGGTAAAAAGTTGGAGCCGTCTCCTGTTAAGGGTAAGGCGCTCGAGCTTGGTCTGCCCGTTGTTGAGGCTAATCGTATGACGCCTGAGGTTGTTGAGGCGCTCCGGGCTGGGCGGGCTGATATTTTCTGTGTGGCTGCCTATGGCTGCATTTTGCCTGATGAGGTGTTGCATATGGCGCCGCTTGGTATTGTGAATGTTCATGCTTCGCTGCTGCCTCGTTGGCGTGGCGCTGCTCCTATTCAGCGTGCCATTCTTGCTGGTGACGAGGTTGCTGGCGTTTCCATTATGCGCATTGGGCATGGCGTGGATACGGGCGCTTATTGTGCCCAGGCCTCTACGTCGGTTGCCGGTAAGCATGCCGAGGCGCTCACGATGGAGCTTGGTGAGCTTGGCGGTAAGTTGCTTGCCGATACGCTTCCCTCGCTCGCCGATGGCTCGGCTGTTTGGACCGAGCAGGATGAGTCCCTCGTCACGCATGCTGCCAAGATTTCCAAGCAGGAGATGCGTCTGGATTCGCAGATGGCGGCGGTCGATTGCGTGCGTCATGTGCTCGCCTCATCCGATACCGCGCCTGCCCGTTGTGTGATTGCCGGTAAGTCGGTTCGCGTGCTCGATGCTGCGCCGGCTGATGTCTCGCTTGGCGAGGGCGCTGTTGCCGTCAAGAGCAAGCGTGTTTACCTGGGACTTTCCGATGGCGCGGTTGAACTGCTCGAGGTTAAGTCTGATGGCAAGCGTGCCATGGCCGCTTCTGCCTGGGCTGCCGGTCTGCAGGGTGCCGACCTTACGTGGGGTTTACTGTCATGAGCAAGTTGTCTCCCGCGCGCAAGCTTGCGCTCGATGTGTTGATGGAGGCCGATCGCCGCGGTATGTACGCACGCGACGTGTTGTCTTCCCGTGCGTCTGCCAAGGCCATTGACCAGCGCGATTCCGCTTTTGCCGCGCGTTTGGCGCTCGGTGTTGCCGCCACGCAGGGTATTTTGGATGAGTTGCTCGATCAGTTTTTGGATAAGCCCAAAAAGGTCGCGCCGCGCGTGCGCATGGCGCTTCGCATTTCGGCCTTCGAGATGCTCTACCTGCATACGCCGGGCCGCGTTGCCGTGAGCCAGGGTGTTGAGCTGGTGCGCAGCGGTGCTAAGTCTGCCGCGGGCCTGGCTAACGCGGTGCTGCACAAGGTTGCGGACAACGTTGAGGACTTTGCCACGGCATCTGACGTGGATGAGTCCGAGCGCCGCCTGGTTCGCCTGTCTCGTTTGATGGGTCTTCCTCGCTGGCTGTGCGCTCGTATTATGACTTCGTTCGATACGCCCGAGGGCGCGCTCAACTTTGCCGGCAATCTGGCGCCTGCGCCGCTTGCGCTGCACGAGAATGCGTTTGCGACCAAGCCCGATCCGTATATTTCCCAGCTTGTGGCACCCGTGTTCCCGGGTTGCCATGCGCCGGTCGATGCTCAGGTTACGGTTGCGTCCGGCGTGTTTGAACGCGCCGCTGCCGTTGCCTCGGACCTCAACGCTCAGCTTATCGCTACTGCGGCGACACGTCCCGGGCGTTGCTTGGAGATTGGCGCCGGTCGCGGCACCAAGACCTATGTGATGATGTGCCAGGCCAAGCGTGCCGGGTATGAGCATCAGCATACCGCGCTCGATCTGCACGATCGCAAGTGTGATCAGAATCTCGCGCGCCTGCATAAGGCGGGTATTACGGGTGTTCGTACGGTGTCGGGCGATGCCTGCGAGCTCAATGAGGTGCTTACGTCCTTTGACGCGATGCTTGGCGAGCCCGCCCTGTTCGACACGGTGTTTATCGATGCGCCGTGCTCTGGCACTGGCACCATGCGCCGTCATCCCGAGATACCGTGGCGTCTGACCGAGAACGACGTTACGACTGAGCTGCCCAAGCTACAGCTGACGATGCTCAAGGAAGCCGCTGCGCGCGTTGCTGCCGGCGGTGAGCTTATCTATGCCACCTGCTCGGTTTTTGACGAAGAGAATACGCAGGTCGTGGATGCCTTCCTTGCTTCTCCCGAGGGTGCCGGCTTTAGCGTGGCACCGCTTTCCGAAGCACAGATTCTGCAACTCCCCGAGTTCGTTCAGGCCAAGAAACTCGTATCCGTACGCCAGAACGAACGAGGCCTCTTCCAAAGCGTGCCAGTAAACGCCGATTTCTACGACGGTCACTTCTGCGCCAGACTGGTCCACAAGTAACTACTAAGTTGCGGTGAAATAGGGATTGAATAGCGGCTTCTACCCACCAAACAGTCCTTATTTCACCGCAACTCATAAGGAAACCTGGGTAGCTGAAGAAACAGCCCCGCGATCGGCGTTGATCGCGGGGCTGTTTGGTTTCTAGTGGCTGTGCGGGCAGTTGGAGCAGCAGCCGCTGGTGGCGCTGGTGCTGGAGCCGCCGCTTCGTTGGTCGGTGTTGTAGAAACCGCTGCCCTCAAATTTAATGCCGCTGGCCGAGAACGTCTTGGCCGCCGGGGCACCGCAGCTGGGGCACACGACCTCGGGAGTCTCGGACATGGGATGTTCAACCTCAAACACGTTGCCGCAGCTCGAGCACTTGTAATCGTAGCGCGCCATAATACTTCCTTTTCAGCACAAAGCGGGCAGATTACTCTGCCCGCAAAAATTCAAACGTCTGTAACTGTACCCTATATCGGGGGTTTTATCACGCTTCGCCCCAGAATCTATGGTTGTTGCGCAGGAGCTGTGCGGTTTTGTTCTCGGCGGCTGCAATGTCCGCCTCGTCAGCCTGCCAGGTCCAGTTGCCCGTGGCCACGCCCGGAACGTTCATGCGCGCGTCGTCGCCAAGCCCAAGGACATCCTGCAGTGGCATCATCACCAGGGGAGCGTCGCTTGCCAGCGCGTCGCTCATCAGCTTGGCCGCCACCTCAACACCGCTCGGTTCATCGCCGCCCGCAAAGGTACGGGTGCACCAACCGGCCAGCGTCGACGTATCGTGCGTCGAGGTGTACAGAATCTTGCCGGGCGTGGGATGCACACCGCAACGAACGTCGTAGTCGCTAAACTCCAGCACGTCCATGCCGGGGAAACCGCAGGTCGATGCCATGGCGCGAACACCGGGCGTCAGATAGCCCAAGTCCTCAGCGATAAAGTTGAGCGGACCCAGTTCGTCATAGGCGGTCTGGAACAGGTCCTTGCCCGGGCCCGCCAGCCAGCGGCCGTCGGCGCATGCCTTGCCCGCGGGAATGCTGTAATAGCTGTGGAATCCCAGGAAGTGATCCAGACGCACGCGGTCGTAGAGCGAGAACGCGCGGCGCAGGCGATCCATCCACCAACTATAGCCGTTCTGCTTCATGTGGCCCCAGCGGAACGTCGGGTTGCCCCACATCTGGCCCTCGGGCGCAAAGTTGTCGGGCGGCGCGCCGGAAATCTCAATCGCCTTGCCGGTATCGGACAGCCAGAAGTTCTCGGGTTCGCTCCACGCGTCTGCCGAATCGTCGGACACGTACATAGGAATATCGCCGATGACCTCGATGCCCTTCTTGTGCGCATAGTTCATGAGCTCGCACCAAGCTAGGTCAAAGCGGTACTGCATGTACGCCTGAAGCTCGGCCTCGTCGTGGAAGCGCTTGTCGTCGATCAGATGCTCGTTGTAGCGCGCGACATCTACCGGCCAATCGTGGCGCGATTCGCCCTCAAAGTACTTCTTAACGGCCATGTAGACGCAGTATTTCTCGAGCCAATCGGCATTGCGATGTTTAAACGCGGTGTACAGCGGATCGGCATCCTCGCCTCCGCGGGCCTTCCAGGTCTCAAAGTCGGCTGCCAGCTCCTCGTGGCTCTCGGGTAACAGGTCGATATTGCCTGCAAAGGCCGAAGGCCCAGCGTAAGGGGAGCGGAAGAAGTCCGTGGGATTGACGGGGAGAACCTGCCAGTAGCGCATGCCCATGGCGGCCAGATGGTCGATAAAGCGACGCGTGGGCGCGCCGATCGTACCGGGCTTGCCGTCGTCGGTCGGCACCGATGTGATATGGCACACAACACCCGCACCGTGATCGAGCGGCTCCTGCAGGCGCTGCTCGGCATGGTGATAAATGATCGACGAGCCCAGCGGATACAGATCGAGCGTGACCGTGCCGTTGTGGATCTCGCACTCGTGACCGCTGATCACGTCACTTGCACATTCGCCGAGCGCCGGAATCGTCACGCGGTGTGAATTGCGCAGGCTGCGGTTGATGATGACGGTCGCGGACTCGCCGTCTTTACCGGTGCGCGTATAAGCGAGTACTTCGTCATTGAGCGCAAAGGCCTTGATTTCACCGTCGATCATAAACGGCAACGCGCGGCGCACAGCAGATGCGTTCTTGACGATCGCAAACGTATCGAAGTCGTGCAGGTTTTCCTTGGTCGGCATGGTGCGACGATTGCCCGGATCGGTGAGTCCCTCAAGGCCGTACTCGTCGCCATAGTAAATCGAAGGCACACCCGGGAACGTCATCTGCATGAGCGTCGCCAGCCAAAAGCGGCTCTTGGCCAGGCCCATGGAGTTCTCGTCCAGGCGCCATTTGCTGCGCTCACTCTCGGGCAGCTGCGACTCGTCGGGGCCACCGCCGAGCACCGAGATAATGCGCGGGCGGTCGTGGCTCGACAGCAGATTGAGCGCGCAGGATAATGCCTCGCGCGGGTAGTTCTCGCGCAGAGTCTCGATATCCTCGGCAGCTTGGTAGGCGTTTTTGTAGCCCATCAAAAAGCCGATGACCATGTCGCGGAAGGGGTAATCCATGGCCGAGTCGAGCTCGGAGCCTTGCAGATAGCGACGCAGATGGCCGTAGCTTATCTTGTTGGAGGCGTCTTCCCAGACCTCGCCGAGAAGCAGTGCGTCGGGCTTTTCGGCGAGCACGGCCTTTTTGATCTCGGCTAGGAAATCGTCGGAAAGCTCGTCGGCCACGTCTAGGCGCCAGCCATGAGCGCCGGCACGTAGCCATTTACGAATGACGCCGTCCTTGCCCAGGAGCCGCTCGCGTACCAGCTCGGAGCTCTCATTGATGGCGGGCATATTGCCCACGCCCCACCAGCAGTCGTACGAGCCGTCCTCGTGAAAATAAAACGCATCGCGCCACGGAGAGTCCTCGCTCTGCCACGCGCCCACTCCGGGGTAGTTGCCGTAGCGGTTGAAGTAGATCGAATCGTCGCCCGTGTGGTTGAACACGCCGTCCAGAATGATGGAAATGCCCAGCTTCTCGGCCGCCTCGCACAGCTCAGTAAAGTCCTGCTCGGTGCCCAGAATCGGATCGATCTTGGTGTAATCGGCGGTGTCGTAGCGGTGGTTGCTCGCGGCTTCAAAAATGGGGTTGAGGTAGATGGCTGTAAAGCCCAGCTCGGCGATGCGAGGCAGGTCTTCCTGGATGCCCTTGAGCGAGCCGCCGTAGAAGTCCCAAGTCTTGATGGAGCCGTCCTCGGCGCGCTCGTACACAGGCGGCTCGTTCCAGTCCTCGACCATGCGGCGCTGAATGCCCTTACGCGGTTTTTCGACCTCGGCCAGCGTGCGCTCGCGCCAGTGCTCGTCGCGGGCATAACGATCGGGGAAGATCTGGTAGACCATACCGCGCTCGTACCACTCGGGTCGAACTTCGCGGTGCTTGTAGACGGTGACCTGGAATGACGGCACCTCGGCGTAATCGTAGGTTACGCCTTCGCCGCCGGTGCGGCCCTGTGGTGCGCCCAGGCGAACCTCGGGCTGGCCCTCGATATTGCATATAAAGCTGTACCAGATAAGATAGGGCTCGGTGCACTCAAGCTCTACGGTAAATATGCCGTCGCCCTCGTGCGTCATGGGATACCGAGACTCACCAATCTCATCAACCCAGGTGCGCAGCGTAAGCGTTGCCTGCGCGGGATCGGCATCCTCCAGAATCACGGAGAGTGAAAGGGTAGTTCCAGTGGTCACAGCGCCAAACGGAGTGCGAAACTGCGGTAGACGGCTGTTGTGTATCAATCTCATAATACGGTCCAGTTCAATAGAATCACGGCCTGCGGGCCATGGGCTTTACGCACAGGATGTAAGTATATCTGTTGTACACAGGCTGTATAAACAACATCCGTTTACCATCGGCGAACGGTTGTCCTAGAAAATCGTTTTACCAACTATCTACAGAGAAGGGGCGCCCGGTTGGAGCGCCCCTTACTTAGGGTTTGATTGGGTTTTGGATCGCCTGTGGGCTAGCGGCGCTTGCGAGCGGCCGTGGCCTTGCGGACGGACGTTTTCTTGGTCGGAGCCTTTTCCTCGGCCGGAGCGGCGGGGGAGACCGCGGTCTCCTTGGCGGGCTCGGGCTTGGCCTCTGCCTTCGGGGCGGCCTTTACCTCGGCCTTGGGCTCCTCTTTGGCAGCAGCGGGCTTAGTCTCTGCCTTGGGAGTCGTGGTCTTTGCCGTGGTCTTCTTGGCCGTCGTCGTGCGCTTTCGCGTGGTGGTCTTGGCAGCGGGTTTGGCCTCGACGGTTGCCTCCGCCTTGGACTCGGCAGGCGTCTCCTCGACCTTGGCGGCCGGCTTTGCGGCAGCCTTGGTCGTGGCGGCCTTCGTGGTCGTCGACTTCGTTGCCGTGGTCTTCTTGGCTGCCGTTGCCTTCTTGGCGGTCGCGGTCGTCTTCTTTGCTGCAGTCTTGGCCGGAGCCTTGGCGACCGGCTTGGCCTCGGCGACCTCGGCCTTTACCTCGGGAACAGCCTCGGCCTCGGCGGCCTTCTTGGCTGCGGCGGTGGTGCGCTTGCGCGTGGTCGTCGTCTTGGTAGCGGTGGTTTTGGTTGCCGCCGCCTTGGTCGCAGTAGCCTTTTTAGCTGTCGTCTTGCGAGTCGTGGTCTTCTTTGTCGCAGACTTCGCAGCAGGCTTCACCTCAGGCTCGGGCTCGGGCTCGGGCTCGGGAGTAGCCTTGACCTTCACCTCAGGCTCGGCCTTTGCGAGCTCAGCCTCTACCGGCTTCTCCTCGGCCTTGGGCTCCTCAGCGGCCACCGGCTCAGCCGCAGCCTCCACAACAGCCGTCGGCCTCTCAATCTCCGGATGCATAAAGAAGTACAGATCCAGATACTTGTCGGCCGAGCGCGTCCAGCTAAAGTCCTGACTCATAGCCTGCGTGACCAGCTGATTCCAGGCGTCGCGGTTATCCCAGAACAGGCGCGCCGCGCGGAATACCGCATCGCCCATCTCGTCGCCGTTAAAGTTGCTAAACGAGAAGCCCGTGCCCTCGCCGGTAAACTCGTTGTACGGCTGCACGGTGTCCTTCAGGCCGCCGGTCTCGCGCACGATGGGCAGGGTGCCGTAGCGCATGGCGATGATCTGCGACAGGCCGCAGGGCTCAAACTTCGAGGGCATCAGGAACATGTCGGCGGCAGCATACATGCGCTGCGACAGCGCCGGATCGAACTCGATGCGAGCCGCCATGGTGCCGGGGTACTTGTCCTGGAAGTAGCGCAGGCCGTCCTCGTAGTCGCGGTCGCCGGTGCCCAGCACCGCCACCTGCACGCCGCCGGCCAGGATGCGGTCGAGCGCGTACATGACCAGGTCTAGGCCCTTCTGGCGCGTCAGACGCGTGACCATCACCATGAGCGGACGGTCGTCGCGAACCTCGAGCCCCAGCTCTTCCTGCAGCTTGGCCTTGCATACGGCCTTGCCGGAACGGTCCTCCACGGTGTAGTTTGCGGCAATGCGCTTGTCGGTTGCCGGGTCAAAGCCCGCCACGTCAATGCCGTTCAAAATTCCCTGCAGCGCGTAGGAGCGCTCGCGCAGCACGCCGTCCAGGCCCTCGCCAAATTCGGGCGTCTGGATCTCGTTGGCATAGGTGGGGCTCACCGTAGTGATGGCGTCGGCATAGCGCAGGGCGCCCAGCATGTAGTTGATGCTGCAGGCGTCGCAACGCAGCTGCGAAGCGGCCGCCGGAATGTGCGCCACACCCAGGATGTCCTCCATCACGGTATCGCTAAACTGGCCCTGGAACGCCACGTTGTGGATCGAGAAGACGGTCTTGACGCGGTCATACAGCGGCAGGCCCTGGTAGAACTCGCGCAAAAACACGGGCGCCAGTGCCGTCTGCCAGTCGTTGCAGTGCAGGATGTCGCACTCAAAGCCGGCCGGCAGGTGCTGCAGGCTCTCGGTGATGGCCTTGGAGAAGAACGCAAAACGCTCGCCGTCGTCAAAGAAGCCGTACGGATAGTCGCGCGCAAAGTAGCGCTCGTTGTCGATGAACATATAGGTGACGCCGTCGTGCTCGAGTTTCTCGAGTCCGCAGTACTCATTGCGCCAGCCCAGGCTCACGTAAAAGTCGGAGAAGTGCTCCATCTGCGCCTTGTACTCGTCCTTGATGGTGGCGTACTTGGGCACCATCACGATGACTTCGGCGCCGGCGCGCACAAGCGCCGCAGGCAGCGAGCCCGCTACGTCGCCCAGGCCACCGGTCTTTACAAACGGCGCGCACTCGGCCGAGGCAAACACGATCTGCATCTTTTTGCTGGAATCAGCCATATTGTCTCCCATGTTGTTATTCGAGAATAGCCGCCAGGCGCGAACCGGGCGGCTATTCTACATGTTACGAGCGATGTTGCGGTGCCAACGTTAACGTACGATGGTGGTATCAGAAGTTAACGGAGCCTTGCCCAGCACCAGGATGTTCTCGGGCGTGCCGCGAAGCTCGGTGTTGGTGGGAACCACGTTGTTCTTGTCCAGGATCGCGTTCTCAACACGGGCGCCACTCTTGATGATGCAGCTCTGGTTGATGATCGAGTTGGTCACCGAAGCGCCTTCCTCGACCACGACGCCGCGCGACAGGATCGAGTTGCGCACGGTGCCCTTGATGATGCAGCCGGCCGAGATGATCGAGTTGCACGCGTGGCTGCCGGTCGCGTAGCGCGAAGGCGGCACGTCGTGGGCCTTGGTCAGGATCGGGCGCTCGGGGTCAAAGAGCTGGTCGGCCACGGTCTGGTCGAGCAGGTCCATGCTGCGGCGATACAGCGACTTCTCGCTAAACACGCCCACGACCTCGCCCTTGTACTCGTAGCTGCACACGTCGATGTTACCAAAGTCGCCCTGGAGTGCCTCGAGCAGGTCCAGATAGTCAGCGGCCTGGTAGTGGTCGATGATCTCGAGCAGCGTCTCGCGGTTGACGATGCAGCAGTCCATAGAGGCGTTGTCGCCGTACACGACGCCGGCGCTCACGCCCGTCAGACGGCCGTTCTCGTTGATCTGCAGTTTGGTCTCGTCATCGACGTTGCGCGTGGCCTTGCAGTACACCACGGTCATCTGGGCACCGGAGTTCTCGTGCGCGTCGATGATGGTGTTGAGGTCCATATTAAAGATGATGTTGGTGCCCATCATCACGACATAGGGCTTGTCCGAGCGCTGGAACAGCGTCTTGTTGGAGATGATGTCGCGCAGCAAGAAGCGCATGCCGCCCTTGGTGGTGCCATACGCGTTGCCGGGCACCATGAACAGGCCGCCCTTCTTGCGGTCCAGGCCCCAGTCCTTGCCCGAGCCCACGTGGTCGATCAGGGAACGGTAGTTGCCCGGCATGACGACACCGACGGTCTTGATGCCGGCATTCATCATGTTGGACAGCGGGAAGTCAATCAGGCGGTAGCGGCCCAAAAACGGAACGGACGCGATGGGGCGATCCTTGAGCAGCACGCTGCCGTAGGTCGAAGAGTAGTTAGCGGTGATATAACCGATGGCCTTGCGATTGATCATCGGATCATTCCCCCTTCCCGATAACGACGTCATTTCCAACGACGGCCGTATCCTTGGTGGTATCGACAGAGCCGAGCTTCACGCCCTCTTCGACCGTGGAGTTCTCGCCCAAAATAGCGCGGCAGATGTGCGCTCCGCTCTTAACGTGCGCACCCGGCAGCAGCACGGAGTCCTCGACCACGGCGCGCTCCTCGATGATGACATCGGTCGAAAGGATCGAGTGGCGAGCGGTACCGTAGATCTTGCATCCGTTGGAGACCAGGCAGTCGTCCAGGCGACCATCCGGACCAATGTAGTGCGGCGGGCGCGTGGTGATGTTGGACATGATGGGGAAGTGCTTGTCGAACAGATCGAACTCGGGGTTGTTGCCCAACAGGTCCATCGAGGTCTCGTGGAAGCTGGCGATGGTGCCGACGTCCTTCCAAAAGCCGTGGAACTCGTAGCTGTACAGGCGCTTGTTCTCGCCGAGCAGCTTGGGGATGATGTCCTTACCAAAGTCGTGGCTCGAGCGCTGGTCCAGAGCGTCCTCCTCGAGCGCCTCGATCAGCACGTCGGCCGAGAAGATGTAGATGCCCATGGACGCAAGGTTTGAATCGGGCTTATCGGGCTTCTCGGTGAACTTGGTGATGCGGCCGTCCTCGGGGTCGGTGGTCAGGATGCCAAAGCGGCTGGCCTCTTCCCACGGCACGGGCATAACGCTCACCGTGAGGTCGGCGTTGTTCTCAATGTGCGTCTTGAGCATCTTGCGGTAGTCCATGCGATACAGATGGTCGCCCGAAAGAATCAGGACGTACTTGGGGTCGTTGGCCTTGATGTAGTCCAGGTTCTGCGTAATGGCGTCTGCCGTGCCCGCATACCAGGCGCCGCCGGTCTGCGTCTCGTACGGCGGCAGGATCGAAACGCCACCGTCGCGGCTGTCCAGATCCCAGGCCTCGCCGGAGCCCACATAGGCATGCAGCAGGTAGGGGCGATACTGCGTCAGAACGCCCACCGTGTCGATGCCCGAGTTGGAGCAGTTGGAGAGCGAGAAGTCGATAATGCGGAACTTGCCACCAAAGCTAACCGCCGGCTTAGCGATCTTTTGGGTGAGTGCCCCCAATCGGCTGCCCTGTCCTCCTGCGAGGAGCATCGCGATGCATTCTTTCTTACTCATCGATTTCTCCTTCTGTCATCGATGTTCCTAAACCCATTAGCGACGGGCGCGGCGCAACGTCTCGCCCGTCGAGTAATGCCGTGCTGGCATAGGGGAGCTCGCAGCCTTTACGCGTGCCAGATCTCGTCGCGGTACTCGCGAATGGTGCGGTCGCTCGAGAACCAGCCGCTCGAGGCGGTATTGAGCAGCGCCTTGCGGTTCCAGGTCTCCTGGTCGCCGTAGCTGCCGGTAAGCTTTTCCCATGCATCCACGTAGCTACGGAAGTCGGCCATGACCAGGTCGGGGTCGTTGTTGTTCATGAGCTCGTTATAGATGCTCTCGAAGTTGCCCGAAAGACCCGCAAAGGTGTTGTCCTTGAGCTCGTCCATCACGCGGCCCAGGCGCTCGCGGTCGCCGTTGAGGGTATCCCACGCAAAGTAGCTGTTGGATGCCCAGAGCTGCTCGACCTCGGAGGCGGTCAGGCCAAAGATGGCCTCGTTCTCGCGGCCGGCCAGGTCGGCGATCTCGATGTTGGCGCCGTCGAGGGTGCCCAGCGTAATGGCGCCGTTCATCATGAGCTTCATGTTGGACGTGCCCGAGGCCTCCTTGCCGGCCGTGGAAATCTGCTCCGAGATCTCGGCGGCGGGGTAGATGAGCTGGGCGTTGCTCACGCGGAAGTTGGGAATAAAGCAGACCTTCATGACCTCGTTCACGCGGGCGTCGTTGTTGATGACGTCGGCCACGGAGTTAATGAGGCGGATGGTCTCCTTGGCGAAGGTGTAGCTCGAGGCAGCCTTGCCGCTAAAGATGAAGGTCGTCGGCGTCACGTGGAAGTTGGGATCGGCGATGCGACGGTTGTAGATGTCCATCACCTTCATGATGTTCATGAGCTGGCGCTTGTAGGCGTGGAAGCGCTTTACCTGAACATCGAAGACGGTGTTGGGGTCGATGACCAAACCGGTCTCGGCCTTAACGTAGGCGGCCAGGCGCTCCTTGTTGGCGCGCTTGGAAGCACCCACGGCCTTCAGGAACTCGGTGTCGTTCTGGAAACTTTTAAGCTTCTCCAGCTCAAAGGCGTCCTTGAGCCAGCCGTCGCCAATGGCCTCGGTCACGAGCTTTGCGTAGGTGGGGTTGGCCTCGGCAAAGAAGCGACGGTGCGAGATGCCGTTGGTCTTGTTGTTGAACTTCTCGGGCGTCAGGGCATAGAAGTCCTTGAGCACGATGTTCTTGATGATGTCGGAGTGGATCTTGGCCACGCCGTTAACGCTATGGCTGCAGATCACGGACAGGTTGGCCATGCGAATCTCGCCGTCCCACAGGATGGCGGTCTGGCGCAGACGCTCCTGCCAGCCCTCCTGCGTGGTGTCGAACGACTCATGCCAACGACGGCTGATCTCGTCGATGATCTGGTACACGCGGGGGAGGAGCTTGGAGAACGTGCCGATGGGCCACTTCTCCAGAGCCTCGGGCAGGATGGTGTGGTTGGTGTAGCTCACGACCTGCGTCACAATGCTCCAGGCGTCATCCCACTCGAGCTTCTTCTCGTCGATGAGGATGCGCATGAGCTCGGGGCCGCACATGGCAGGGTGCGTGTCGTTGGTGTGGATGGCCACAAACTGCGGCAGCAGCTCCCAGTTAGCGCCGTGCTCCTTCTCAAAGGTGTCGAGCAAGCTGTAGATGCCGGCCGATACAAACAGGTACTCCTGCTTCAGGCGCAGCAGATGGCCGTGCTCGCCGGCGTCGTTCGGGTAGAGGATGGCGCTGATGGCCTCGGCCTCGGCGCGCTCGGCATCGGCCAGGGCGTAGTCGCCGCGGTTGAAAGCCTCCAGATCGAAGTGCTCCTCGACCGGCTCAGCGGCCCAGACGCGCAGCTTGTTGACGGTCTCGCCAGCATAGCCCACAACGGGGATGTCATAGGGAACGGCAAGGATGTCCTGCGTGTCCACCGTGCGGTAGAACGTGCGGCCGTTCTCCTCAAAGCCCTCGACGCGGCCACCAAACTTAATGGTCACGGCCTTGTCCTGACGACGGACTTCCCAGGGATAGCCGTGGGTGAGCCACTCATCGGTGGCCTCCACCTGGCTGCCGTTAACGATCTCCTGCTTAAACAGGCCGTAGCGGTAGCGCATGCCGTTGCCGTAGCCGGCAATACCCTCGGCTGCCATGGAATCCAGGAAGCATGCGGCCAGACGGCCCAGGCCACCGTTACCCAGCGCCGGATCGGGCTCCTGATTCTCTATGACGGAAAGGTCAAAGCCCATGTCGTCGAGCGCCTCGGCGACCATGTCGCGCACGCCAAAGTTGAGCAGGTAGTTGTCGAGCAGGCGGCCGATCAAAAACTCGATCGAGAAGTAGTACACGCGCTTCTTGCCCTCGGCGGCCGCACGGGCGTCGCTCTTGGTGGCAACGGTGCGTGCCTTCTCGGCCACGAGCTTGGCCAAGGCATTAAAGCGGTCGAGGTCGCTGGCGGCCTCGATGCTCTTGCCGCTAATGCTCATGACGGCATCGCGATAGAGCTCGGTAAACTCCTGCTTGTTGTCGAAGATCTTATTCATACGTTCCTTTCCCCCGGGGATGTTTCTCCCGGAACGGTTATGACATGTATCCTACGCCCCCGCGGGGCGGGTAATTACAGCGGTAACGCCTTTGTTACGCTTTCTTGGCAGGAGCCTTAACAGCAGCTGCCTTGGCCTTGGGAGCAGCCTTTTTGGTGGCTGCCTTTTTGGCCGTGGTGGACTTGGCCGAAGCCTTGGCAGCGGGCTTGGTCGTCTTCGCTGCCGGAGCCTTCGCCTTGGCCGGAGCCTTCTTAGCAGCCGCGGCCTTGGGCTTCGCCGAGGATGCACGCTTGCGCGTCGCCTTCTTGGGAGCCTCGACCACGGGCGGCTTGTAGCTACTGGGACCGCGACGCTTAAGCACCACGCCTGCCAGGCCGGGCACCTTAATCTCGATGGAGTCCATCTGCCCGTTCCAGGGATAGGGCTCGCTCGAGCAGGTGTAAGGCTCTTCGCCGGCATAGCCGCTTCCGCCAAACTCGGGACGGTCGGAATCGAAGATGACCTCCCAGTCACCCTCGCGCGGTACGCCCACGCGGAAGCTCTCGTAGCTCGCCGGGTCAAAGTTGATCAGTATCACCAGGTCGTCATCGACGTCCTCGCCCTGACGCACAAAGCTCACGATGGACTGCTTGGAGTTGTCCGCGTCAATCCAGGTAAAGCCGTCGTCGGTGTAGCCGCGCTCGTACAGTGCGGGCTCGGCGGTGTACAGGTGGTTGAGCGCCTTGATAAACGCCTGATGATGACGGTGGGTCTCGTACTCCTCGGTCAGGAACCACTGGATGGACTCGTAGTAGCGCCATTCAATAAACTGGCCGATCTCGTTGCCCATAAAGTTGAGCTTGGCACCGGGGTGCGTCATCTGGTAGAAGGCCAGCGTGCGCAGGCCGGCAAACTGGCGCCACCAGTCGCCCGGCATGCGGCCGATCAACGAGCACTTGCCGTGCACGACCTCGTCGTGGCTCAGCGGGCAAATAAAGTTCTCGGTAAAGGCGTACATGATGGAGAACGTGAGCAGCCCGTGGTTGCCGGGGCGCCACGGAAAATCGGTCTGCATGTAGTGCAGGGTATCGTTCATCCAGCCCATGTCCCACTTGTAGTGGAAGCCCAGGCCGCCGTCCTGCGGCGGATAGGTCACGAGCGGCCACGCGGTGGACTCCTCGGCCATCATCATCACGTCGGGGTAGTGCGCCTCCACGGCGCAGTTGACCTGGCGGATAAACGCGCTGGCGTCCAGGTCCTCCTCGGTACCGTACTTGTTGAACTTCTTTTGGCCGGGATCGTCGATGCCAAAGTTGAGGTACAGCATACTGGACACGCCGTCCATGCGAATGCCGTCCACGTGGAAGTTCTCGAGCCAATACAGCACGTTGGAGACCAGGAAGGAGCGGACCTCGCCGCGGGCGAAGTCAAACTTGTGCGTGCCCCAGTTGGGGTGAATCTCGTGCTCAAACAGCATGTGGCCGTTAAAGGTGGCAAGGCCGTGGGAGTCGGCGCAAAAACCGCCGGGCACCCAGTCCATGATCAGGCCGATGCCTGCCTCGTGGCATGCATCGATAAAGTGCATAAGCTGCTGCGGGTTGCCGTAGCGCGACGTAGCGGCGTAGTAGCCGGTCGTCTGGTAGCCCCAGGAGCCATCGAAGGGGTGCTCCATAAGCGGCATGACCTCGATATGCGTGTAGCCCATGTCGCGCACGTAATCCACGAGCTCCACCGACAGGTCGTCGTAGGTGTAGAACTCGCCGCGCTGCGCGGGGAAGGGATCCATGGGACCGGGGTAGTTGCCGTACTCGTCGGGCTCGCCCTGCGGCGCGTCGCCGTGGCGCTTCCACGAGCCAATATGCACCTCGTAGATGTTAAGCGGCTGCGACATGTGGTTGTGGCCGGCGCGGCGCTTGAGCCACGCGGCATCATTCCACTTATAGTCATCGAGGGTCCACAGCACGCTCGCCGTTCCCGGAGGGCACTCGGCCTTAAAGGCATACGGATCGGCCTTATAGAGCTTCTCGCCCTCGTTGGTCTCGATGAGATATTTATAGAGCTGGCCCTGCTCGGCGCCAGGAATAAAGCCTTCCCAAATAGCGCTCGTATGCACGGGCACCAGCGGGTTGGCTTCCTCATCCCAGTCGTTAAATTCGCCAATGACATGGACGCTCTTTACGTCGGGCGCCCAAACGCAAAAGCGCCAGCCGCGCGTGCGCTGCTGCGTGTCAGGATGCGCGCCCATCTTTTCCCAGCTGCGCTCCCACGTGCCGATGCCAAACAGATAGACATCGTCCTTGGTGAGCTCCGGTGCGTGCGGAGCCGGTTTGCGGGTTGCGGGCTTTTTAGCCGTTGGCTTTAGCTTTGTATCGCTCACGTTTGATCCCATCATGACGCGGCAGCGTGTTGCCTTGGTGACTAGATGCGAAAGGTCCAAGGCTGCACGAATCGAAGGGACGGCGAAGTTTCTGTGATTCGTTCCACCTCGCGTGCTCGGTGGAACTTTCGGCAGAAACTACGATAACACCTGTGCGTTAGTTTTATGGACGAAAGCGGATTTGCGGGGGCGTTTAATCGGTAAGCGACATGTTTATACCACTGGCAGAATTGCTGTGGTAAAACTCTTGACAGTTTTACCAATTAGGGTTTCAAAATTGTTAGCCTGACGTTTGGTAAAACGTTTTTAGCAGGTTGTTTACCATTTGACATCGAAAGGTTCGTTTATGTCCCATACCGCCGCTCCCAAGGTTGCTTTTATTTTCGATTGCGACGGCACGCTGGTTAATAGCACCCCCGTTTGGGCCTATGCCCAGCCCGAGTTATTGCACCGTCACGGGATTGACGTGACGGTCGACGATTTTGCCCAATTTGAGCACCTGTCGCTGGAGGATGAGTGCCAGGCCTACCACGATACGTGGGGCATTGGCGCGAATGGCGAGGAGCTGTATCGCGAGTTGAGCGAGATTCTGATCGATGGCTACTCCAAGGTGCCGCCACGCGAGGGGCTCCTGGCATTTTTGGAGCAGGCGAAGGCGGCGGGCATTGCCATGTGCGTTGCCACGTCCACGCCGGCCGAGCTGGTGCAGTCCGCGCTCGCTGGTGCCGGGCTCGACGCTTACATGGAGTTTGTTACCACGACGGGTGAGGCAGGACGCTCCAAGCAGTTCCCGGATGTGTATGAACTTGCGCTGCGCCGTCTGGAGGAGCGCCACGGGCACAAGTTCGAACGCTCATGGGTGTTTGAGGACGCCGTCTTTGGCCTTAAGAGCTCTGGCACCGCCGGCTTTAAGCGCGTGGGCATCTATGACCCGCATGGTCGCATGAAGCGCGACGATGTGCGCGACAACTGCGATATCTTTATCGACAGCTATGAAGACCTGGATCTGGCCCACGTGCTTTCGTTTGAGGGATAGGCGAGAGCTGTGGGTTGCAAGGTATTAGTGGTCTGCGGCTCGCCCGTGGTGGCGAGCGCGGATCTGTTGCGTAGGCTAGCAGGGGAGTGCGACCATGTTGTCGCCGTGGACTGCGGACTCGACGCGCTTCTGGGCGCGGGTCTAGGCTGCGACGTGTATGTGGGGGATGCCGACACGGTGAGTGATGCGGGTCGCGCGTTAGTCGATGCCGCCACCGACTTTGAAGTTGAGCGCCACGACCCATACAAGGACTATACCGATCTGGCGCTGGCGCTCTGTTCCGTCCGCCGCCGCTGGCCGGGTGCCGAAGTGGTGGCAACCTGCGCCACCGGCGGTCGTCCGGATATGGCGCTGTCTGTGTTAGGGCTACTGGCAGGCTATGCGGACGCCCCCGTCTGGATTGAAGAAGACGAAGTGACGGCCAGAATCCTGCACCAGGACGAGACCTGGACCGTCGAGGGCGCCGAGGGCAAAACCTTCTCCATCATCGCCATCGCCCCCAACACCGAGGTAAGCGAACACGGTCTAGAATGGGAGCTAGACCACGCCCCGCTGTGCCTGTTAGCCGACACAGGCATCAGCAACGTCGTCAGGTCAACAGCCACGATCCAAGTCCACACCGGCACCGCCATCGCTTACCTCTACAAGTAAGGTCTATCGCATCAGGGTTTTCCTGGGACGGGGCAGAAATAAGCGCTCGAAGAGTGATTATTTCTGCCCCGTCCCAGGAAAACCCGTAAGTGCGAGAATCAATCCTAAATTCCCCCTTGCATCCCCGCAAACATTCCCCTATAGTATCTCCTCGTCACGGGGGCGTAGCTCAGCTGGGAGAGCGCTTGACTGGCAGTCAAGAGGTCAGGGGTTCGATCCCCCTCGTCTCCACCATCGTGAATGCAAAGGCCTTCGGAATTCCGAAGGCCTTTTTTCATGCCAAAACACCACGCGCATAAACCCCTTCCACATCAACAAAAAGTTGCACAATTTATTTCCCATGTCTGTACATAGTTTGTTATACAAACGCGATTATCAGTGTAGATCGCCGTTCCATATGGGCTTCAGGAAAGCGCCTAATCACCGTTAGCATCCCATTAACCTGCATCAACGTGAACAACATCCCAAAATAACCCCCTTAAGCACGCTAAATGAACGATATGTTGTCCAACGCAGCCCAAATCAGTTTCGCCATCAGCTTGTGCTAGGATACCTAACGTTACATGAGTTCAACTGTGCTCACGGCTTTAGCAAGCCACAAAGCGCAGGGTCGATCAGCATCCGGCCGTAACGGCGGTGCTTGAAACACCACGAGCTCCAATAGAGAAGTCATGCGACGTTATATATTTGCATTGAGTTAATTTTCAAATGCAACTATTTAATGGATTGCATGCGAATACGTAGCAGTCCTTCAGCTGTTTGCGTGCGGTCCAGTTTTGAATTTGCTTGACTGGATCGCACGCAGCCAGCTGAGGTTGTTGGTGTATTTGCGATACACACCAACAAACTCAGCGCTGCTTTTATACATACCGTTCACGGTGGGGCAGAGCCACGTGCTTGTCTGACTGGGCTCAGGGTTTGAATATGGAGCGCCTTCGCGCACAAGCGCCCTGGCGAAGCCATACCCAAACCCCTTGAGCCACACGTAAGACAGCAAGGGGGTGGTGCTCGTGTGGTATGTGATCCAGGTCATTAACGGTCGCGAAGACGTAATGCGCGAGCGCATCGAGCGTGTGGTGCCAGCGGGCGCCATGCAGGAGCTCTTCTATCCCCAATATCAAACCGAAATCAAGGTACACGGCGAGTGGGTCAACACGACTAAGCCGCTGTTCCCCGGTTATCTCATCTGCGATACGGCGGTCCCCCGCACCGTGCAACAGTATCTGCTGCGTATGGACGACTTTGCTCGGGTGTTATCCCAGGATGGTCAGTTTGTGCCGCTGGCGAAAGAAGAGACCCAGCTCATTGGCAGTTTTACCAATAGGGGAGACCGCGTAGTGCCCATGAGCGAGGCCTTAAAAGATGGCGATCAGGTCGTAGTAACGGCAGGTCCGCTGCTGGGCCACGAAGGTCTTATCAAAACCATTAACAGACGCAAGAGAACGGCTTATTTGGAGCTCGATCTATGTGGCCGACGCGTAACCACCCGTGTTGGCCTTGCAGTGCTTTCAAACGAGCAGCGCGTCATGCGCAACCTCAATAAGGCAACCGCCTAGCTGCTGGCAATTGCTTCTAAGGACAGAGAGGATCCTCGACCCGAGGACGAAATGTTGAAAGAGAACGTGTTGGATAATACAGAATGTGAAACGGATGCGCCCGTTGGTACGGCACTGATTTATCAAGCCATGGATCGGCAGGAACCCTCTCAGACCCATGTGGCGAAGGAATTTCCACCTCCTGTCGAGAACCCTGCTCCAGCGCAAGGTTTCGTGGCACCGAGAAGCTATAGGGCTCCCGCCGCAGATCCCAAGGCTGCCGCCCCCAAGAAAGGTGGGTCTGCCTATTTTGCCTTCAAGCGAGCTTTCGACATCGTTTTTTCTGCTGCGGTCTGCGCGGTTTTGGCCGTCCCCGTTGTAGCTGCATGCGTCGCCATTGAGATTGACTCTCCCGGAAAGCCGTTCTTCCGTCAAGAGCGAGTTGGTAAGGGTGGAAAGCCTATCTATATCTTCAAACTCCGCACCATGGTCTCTGACGCTCACGAACACCCTGAGAAATACATGACTCCCGATCAGCTGGCGCAATGGCAGCGCGAACAGAAGGTTGACGATGATCCCCGAATCACGCGTGTAGGCCGCTTTCTTCGCCGCACTTCGTTGGACGAACTTCCTCAATTCATTAACGTTCTCTCGGGTGATTTATCCGTCATTGGCCCTCGTCCCGTAACACTTGAGGAAACGTATGAATACGGCGATGCACGCGATGAGGTGCTCGCATGTAAGCCTGGCATCACCGGTTGGTGGGCTGCGACTGACCGCAACGAATCCACGTGGAGAAGTGGTCAGAGGCAAGCTCGTGAGCTCTTTTATGTGCGCCATCAGTCGCTCGGGTTGGATACCCGCGTGTTCGTAAAAACGTTCAAGGCGATGAGGAGGGGGAAGTAACGTATGACCGATTCTCCCCTGGTTTCAATCATTATGCCCCTCTACAATGCTGAGCCGTATCTTGTCGAGACCTTCGACTCCGTTCTTTCTCAATCCTATAAAAACTGGGAGCTCATCGTGGTCGAAGATTGCTCTTCGGATGCATCTCTTCGACTTGCGAAGGAATACGAGAATAAGGATCGTCGTATCTCGGTTCACCCCAACGAGCACAACGTTGGTGCGGCTAAGTCGCGCAATACCGGTATCGAACACGTTTCCGGCGATTTCGTCGCGTTCATGGACGCCGATGACGCATGGCTTCCGGATAAACTTGATCACCAGCTTGCGTACATGCGGGATTGTGGTCTGGGGATGTGCTTCACCTCGTACGAGACCATTGAGTCTGACGGACAGCATAGGAATTACGTACACGTACCCAAGAGCATCGACTACGACGGTTTTCTCAAGAACACCGTGACCTGCAGCCATACCATCGCGTTCGACCTCTCGAAAATACCCCTGAGTCTTCTCGTTTGTCCCGATTTCGGGGATTCGTTCGATTTCCCTGAAGACATGGTCGTCTGGCTCCAGGTCCTCAAGAGCGGCGTTCCAGCCGGCGGCCTCGACGAGGTGCTTGCAAAGAACAGGAAACATAGCGGCTCCCGCTCCGCTAATAAATTCCGTGCAGTTTCCCGCACGTGGAACGCCTACCGAAAAGTGGAGAAGATAAACCCAGTCTATTCCGCGTATTGTCTGTTCTGGCAGCTGACGCACGCGGTGCTTAAAAGGATTTAGGATTGAGGCTGAATGAGGATTCTATTTCTCTCGAACCTTGAGTTTGAGGGCTTCGCGGGCCCTACGTACTGTGTGCCTGCACTGATCGGGGCCTTATCCGAACTCGAAGAGGTTGTCTGGTATAACATGAGACCTGTCGAACGCGAAGAATGGAGGGGTCTTCCCTTCTACAGGAACCCTAACGACTTTGCTTTCGGCATTGAAGATTTCACCAGTCGAATCTGGCGCCCTGACCTAATCGTTTTCGAGGGCTTTTATGCGTTTCATCCCAACGCGACCCTCTTGGGCGTGCTGTCTTCGGGTATACCATATGTGATTGAGCCGCACTGCGCCCTCACGAGCGGAGACCAGGGGAAGAAAACCTTTAAGAAACGAATCTGCAACGCCGTTTTCTACAACCGTTTCGCTCAAGGCGCCGCTGCGATCCACTACCTTACCGAGAAAGAACGCGATGAGTCCGGCGAGAAATGGAACCGGAACAGCTTCATCGAGCCGAACGGCATAGAGGTGCCCAAGGAGCGCCCTCATCGGGAGTCGTGGCATGGCGACGTGCCTGAAATTGTGTTCGTTGGCAGAGTGGAGCCCTATCAAAAGGGGTTGGACGTCCTCCTCGAAGCGCTTACTCCGTTGAATGCTCGCGCGGATTTACCGCGCTTCCATCTCTCGATTTACGGCAACTCCGTCAACGGCTTCTCAAACGAGATGGAGAAAAGGCTACAGGCCGCGGGGCTTTCAGACGTTGTTGCCATTCACGGCCCTGTATACGGGGATGCGAAGGATGCGGTTCTGCGCGCCGCGGACATCTTTCTCCTCACATCACGCTACGAGGGGATGCCGATGGGCCTGCTCGAGGCGTGCGCCTACGGGTTGCCATGCGTGGTAACCCCGGGTACCAACATGTCTGACGTCATCCTCGCCGAGGGAGCCGGATGGGTCTGTGACCTTTCTCCCGAATCCGTGCGGGAAGCCATCGTCGTCGCCGCCAGCTCTGCTGAGGCCTATGCGGAGATGGCCCTGGCCTCACGTCGCGTTGCGGAGTTGTTTTCGTGGCCCTCGATCGCCAAGTCGATTCGAACCGATTATCTCAAGGTGATTGGGCGCGCATGACGATTTATCTGATGGAAATAGTCGTGATTCTCGTTCTCGGTGTAATCACGGGCGTGTCGCGCGGGGATGCTGAGAGACGATGCTTTATCATCTTGGCCTGCCTGGTCTTGTTCGCGTTATCCGGCCTGAGAAGCTACGCGGTCGGAGTGGATACGCTCCAGTACTGGAACGCTTACCTGACGGCGTGGATGGCACACTCCTGGTATGAAACCGGGTTCCTGTACCTCCTCCGGGCCTTGAACGTGGTCAGCCCCAATCCGCAGCTCCTTCTTCTCTTCACCAGTGCGGTCATGACCGCCTGCGTCGGGTATGTGGTCTATAAGTCAGACTGCAATCCCGTGCTCGCACTCTTCCTCTATGTGACACTTCTGACGTACGCCTCCTTTATGAACCTCATGCGCCAAGGTATCGCCGCCGCAATCATCATCGCGGCGATACCTTGGCTGGAGTCCGGGAAGAGGATCCGTTTCGCTGCGGCGGTCATTTTCGGCTCACTGTTTCACTCGACCGCCATCGTCATGCTCGCGCTCATTCCGCTCTCGGCGCTCGCACCGACAAAGAAAGTCATGCTGGGTTATGGCGTCGTCACGTTGGCTTTGGCTCTTTCCCCTGATGTCGTGTGGAGCTTCGTTGAGAAGAACTTCGACAAGTACTCGACGTATAGCAGGTCCTCATGGTCGGGGGGGAATGCGCTCGCGGCACCGATCATGACCGCCATGGACGCTTTGCTGATTGTCGTTTCCCATTTGTTTGGGGTCGGGGCTTCGGATGACGACAGGGAGGAGAGGGTTCTTTTCCATGGATCTATGCTCCAGGTCGTCTTCCAGTTCCTCGCTTGTTTCGTGAACATCTTCCAGAGGCTGACGACGTTCACCTCGTTTTTCCTTGCCTTATACGTGGCGCTGCGATTCCGAAAGATCGATACAAAGCTCAAGTTCCTCCTCGTTTACGGCATATGCGCAGTTACGGCCGTGTTTTTTGTAGTAATTATGGTCTACCGGCCGCAATGGCACGGTGTCGTTCCTTTTTCCTTTTTCTGGCAGCTTGTTTAGATTCATGAGGATTTTTAAATGGGACTAGTGTTGAACAATCTCGGGAGGATTGCCAAGCATTCGGTCCATCCGAAGCCCCTCGCGTACCGCACGCGAGGGGCTTCGGATGGACCTCCTGAATCTGCGTGGCCAGGGAGCGCTTACCCGGGTTTCGGCCACCACTTAACGTTCCTCGCCCGAGCTCCACGACTTATGACCTGCAACACCTTTGGTCAAAATCACCGTGATTATTCCCCGCTGTATCGGCGAGCTCGGGCGGGTCATTTCTGTGGGGACGAAACACTCGAGCGGCGTTGCATGGGGAAGGATCTTCGGTCGCGAGACGCGGCAAGGCCTAGAGCTTCTCAAAGATGGGTGGTTTGAGGATACTGTGCAGGCATAAATGATCGTGCTGAGGTTCAGGGGTCGACCATCGAAGAATTGGACTACTCATACCAAAAGCAAGTTGACTCGTTAACCTCGAACAGCCTGTCGAGCAAGAGGTCTGTAGACAGGTACTTCAAGATCGAAGCCATGCTTTCTTTGCGCCGGACATTGGGCTTTCCTTTTCACCAGAGGATGTATGACCAGACTCTCTATCAGCTCGGCCTCTTGTTTGCAAACCTCACGGTCGCGCTCGTTGACGGGGAATTTCGCTGCGTTTTTGCTTTAGTTACCGAGTTGATGAAGGCGAATGGGCCATCCCGAGAAAGTTCTTTTGGAAGTCGATAGCGTCCTCTGGCGGCTGGCGTCGCTTTCGCTTTAAGGGCTCAGGCACCCGCTCTTTATTGCCTTGCGCTTTAGCTCGAATAGAAACGAAAACTGAAATTTGTTTGGGTTGATATAGATATTGAAAAGCAGTAACACACTCGCCAAAAACATAATTTGGCAGTACGGATTACAAGTACTTAAGTACGTCTTCCCCCTCATCCTCGTGCCGTACCTCACGCGCGTGCTGGGCACGGGTGGCTACGCCGTCTATGCCTACGTGTTGTCGTTCATGGGAATCGTCCAGACGCTCGCCGACTTCGGTTTCATGCTTTCCGGAACAAAGCAAGTCGTCGACCTGAGGGACAACTGCGAGGTCCTTTCACGCCTGCTCGGCTCCATAGAGCTCGCTCGTCTTCTCCTCGCCGCCGGCCTGTGCACGGTCGTCGTGGTAGTCGCCCAGTTCATCCCACTGCTCTGGGACAATATGGGGTATGTACTGATTGCCTATGTTTCCACCGTGCTCAGGGCCTTGCTACCGGATTTCATGTTTCAAGGTTTTGAGGACATGGAGCCGCTCACCACGCGTTTCTTCGCGGCAAAGGTGATCACGGTCGGCCTGACTCTTCTGGTGGTCCATGGACCGCAGGATCTTCTACTCGTCGCAGTTGCGGATGTCCTGGGCGGCTTGGTAGCGCTTATCTGGAGCTTCATAACCGTTCGAACCCGCTACGGCGTGCGGGTTTCCTTCGGTGGCTTCCGAAACGCCTTGGCTGAGCTAAAGAGATCTGCCGTGTATTGCGTGTCGAACATCGGCACCACCCTTGTCTCGGGGTTCACCACTTTCGTCGTGGGAATCGTGCTCACCGACCCGACGGAAATCGCGTACTGGTCGCTCGCCCTCACAACCGTGAGCGCGGTTCAAGCGCTCTATTCTCCGATATCCAGCAGTCTGTATCCTCATGTTGTGGCGCATCGGGATCTGGGCGCTGTTAGGAAAATGGCGATTATGGCAGCTCCCGCCCTATTGGTCGGCACCGTTGCGTATTGCCTGCTGTCCCCGCAGGTGTTTTTTCTACTTGGCGGACAGGGCTACGTTGCTGGTTCTTGGGTCATGGTTGCCCTCAGCCCTGTCCTGCCGCTCTCTTTCTATTCGATCTTGATTGGCTGGCCGGTACTCGGCGCTTTGGGTAAGGTCAACGAACTTACCGCCTCGACTGTTGCCTCCGGTGTTATTAACGCTGCTCTGCTCCTCGCGATGGCGCTTCTCGGCAGGTCATCTTTGCTCGCGATCTGCGTAATCCGCTGCATAGCCGAGGTTGCGCTACTTGGAACCAGGGGGTTTGCGCTGATTGAATGTTTAAGGAAGGGAAAGTTGCATGAGTAACATCACCCCGCTCTCTATCGAAGAGCTACACCAGAAGGAGCTGGAGCTTCTTGAAGCGTTTGATGCCTTTTGCTCCGAACACGGCCTTCGATACTCGCTTACGGCCGGCACTTTGCTTGGCGCTATTCGTCACAAGGGATTCATCCCCTGGGATGACGATATCGACGTCTGTATGCCGCGCCCCGATTACGATCGTCTTGCAACGCTTGCTGGCGAGTTGCCGGCTGGACTCAGGCTCGTTGGCCCCGAGAACAGCCCGTTTGTTTACCCCTGGCGCAAGTTTTGCACCGAAAGTATTAGAGCCCAAGAGCCTACCTATGAAGGGGTCATGGATCAAATGCTCTGGATAGATGTTTTCGTTATGGATGGCGTTTCTTCTGACGAGAGCGAGATTGAGCGCACGCAAGTCCGCATGAACAAGGCCTCGCGTGCAAGCGTTTGGTCGAGCGCCAATCATAATTCGGACTCAATGGGAAAACGCTTCATAAAGAACGCAGCCAAAGCGCTTCTTAATCCGGAGCACGCAAAGACGAAGATGATGGCAATGGCTGAGCGCGTTGCAACCGAGCCTGGTTACGACGCGGCAAGCCGCGTCAGCAGCGTACTCGGACTGGCCAAACACGGGTGGTCGATTCCCAAGGAAGGCTACGAGGACATGGTCGAGGTTGAGTTCGAGGAGCACATGCTCCCCGCCATGGGCTGCTGGGACGAATACCTGACCAAGTGCTACGGGGATTACATGCAGCTGCCGCCGGAGGACAAAAGACAGACGCACCGCCTGAAGGCATGGTGCGTGAACGAAGACACTAAGGAGAATGCAGATGCTTAACTTCACCGTTGGTCCGGTTATGAGTCCCAGCGAGGTGCTGGAAGTTTCAGCCAAGAGCGCACCCTATTTCCGCACGCCAGAGTTCTCTCAGGTAATGCAAGAGAACGAGCGTATTATGTTGGACTTGTTGTCCGCACCCAAGGATTCACGCTGCGTGTTTCTAACGGCTTCTGGCACAGGCGCTATGGAGGCTGCTGTGATGAGTGTCTTAGCGCCCGCTGAACGAGTTGCAGTGGTCAATGGTGGCAGTTTCGGGCAGAGGTTCGTCGACCTATGCCAACTGCACGGGCACACCGTCGACGAGATCAAACTTGAGTTCGGGCACCAGATAGCGCGGAAAAACCTCGAAGACGCAGTGGATCTCAGCTGTGGTGCGCTGCTCGTGAACATGCATGAGACCTCATCAGGACTGTTGTACGACATGAGCCTCCTGTCCGACTTTTGCCGCGAGCGCGGGATGGCCCTGATCGTCGACGCAGTGAGCGCGTTCATCGCCGAAGAGATTGACATGGCGGCTCTCGGCGCCGACGTGGTGCTGACCGGTTCGCAAAAGGCGCTAGCTTGCCACCCTGGCATCTCTCTCATGGCTCTCTCGCCGCGCGGACAGGAAAGGGTAGCGGACAATCCTGAGCTTTGCTCCTACCTAAGTCTAAAGGAGGCCCTGCGCAACGGCGAGCGCGGCCAGACACCATGGACGCCTGCGGTGACAACGTTATTTGAGATCAACTCGCGCCTGAAGGCAATCGAAGATCGCGGCATCGATGCAGAGCGAGCGGAGATCGCGGAGCGCGCCGAAGCCGTGCGTAGCGCCTTGGCGAACACGGCGCTCCAGATGGTTCCGGAGAAACCCTCCAACGCGGTGACGGCGCTACGTTGCCCCGGACGCAACGCAAAGGCGATTATTGAGCGAGCTAAAACCGAGTACGGCATGTGGCTGTGTCCCAATGGCGGCTCGTTGGCTGATGAAGTGTTCCGCATTGGTCATATCGGTGCAATCACCGCCGAAGACAACCGTAAACTCATCGACGCTCTGGGTGCAATGTCGGCAGAGGGTCTGTTCTAAGGAGGACGAATGAGAAAGTTCGCTACTGTTTCGTACAACCTGTACGGTAACTTTACTAACTATGGATCCGCACTGCAGACATACGCGTTAAGGCGCGCCATTTCCGAGCTCGCTCCGTCTGAGGTCGAGGCTATTGTATTGGACTACTGCCCTGACTGCCTGAGGGAGAACGACCCGCTTAACCCCGCAAAGCGCATGTGGGATGCTGATGCAGAGTCAAGGCGCATGGTAGAGCTTACTATGCCCGCCATTCGTGAGAACTACGTCAAGTTCGATCGCTTCTATCATGAGGAGTGCAACCTTTCTGAGGGCTCATACACATCGTCTAATTTCGACGATTCCCTTGCCGCTGAGGGCCTAGATGGCTATGTCTGTGGTAGTGACACCATTTTCTGCATCCGCGAGTTCGACGGATTCGACGACGGTTACTTCGCCAATTTCCCCGCAATGCGCAACCGATCGATCAGCTATGCGGCAAGCTTCGGCGACGTCGACTGGACTGAAGATGAGATAAACACTCTCAAAGAGCGTCTCGCGAACTTCAAGGCACTCGGCGTCCGCGAGGGTGGAGCTGATTTTGAATGGATCCAGGCTAACGTCGACGTTCCCGTCACGCGCGTACTCGATCCGACGCTTTTGCTCACGGGCGCAGACTACTCGCCCATTGTGGGCGAACCGCAGATGGATGAGCCCTATGTCCTCCTCTACTCACGCCGCTATAATCCCGCGATGGAGACCTACGCCGACCGCGTGGCGAAAAGACTGGGTTGCAAGGTCGTTGACATCAGCCTTCGTGCGACCAACGCAGAGCGCGGGCACGTGATGCGCTATGACGCCGGAGTCGAGGAGTTCCTAGCGCTCACCAAGGAGGCGCGCTACGTCGTCACCAACTCGTTCCACGGGCTTATCTTCGCCGCTCAGATGCACACGCCGTTTTCGGTGTTCTCGCGCGAGCAGGCTGATACTAAGATTTCTCAGCTGCTCGCGTGGCTTGGACTTTCCAATCGCGCAATGGTGTCCGGCGACGAAGACGTGTCGCTCGAGATGAACTTCAACGATATGGAGTCTCGTTTGGCCGCGCTGCGCGAGTCGAGCCTCAGCTACCTGCGCGGGGGCCTTCGACTCTTGGGGGCGGAATGCCTGTAGAAACAGCCGAGACGGATCTTCGGGCGTGCTTTCTTAAGACCGGGCGCAAGGCAGACTGCTGTGGCTGCGAGGCATGCGCCTCCGTTTGCCCTGTCGATGCTGTGGCTATGTGCGAGGACAGAGATGGTTTTCGCTATCCTGTCGTTGACAAGGATGTCTGTATCGGATGCGGACGCTGTGAGGCGGTCTGCTCGCTGCCTGCTGAGCGTTTCCACGCTGCGGATGCCCAGCGCGGCTTTGGCGGCTCCATTAAAGACGCGGAACTTCTCGCTGAAAGCACGAGTGGTGGTGCCTTCACTGCTATCGCGACTGCGTTTCTCGAGAATGACGGAATCGTTTTCGGCGTGGAGTCGAGCGAAGTCTATAAGGCGCGCCATGCTTCTGTGTCCAGTGTCGAGGGGCTTGTTGCCTTCCGTGGCTCCAAGTATGTACAGAGTGAGATCGGAGACGCCTACTCACGAGTTCTTGATCTTCTCAAAACGGGAAACCGTGTTCTCTTTTCGGGCACACCGTGCCAAATCGACGGTCTCTACGGCAGTTTGGGTAGGCTCGCGGACTCACCTTTGTTGCTTACGGTGGAAGTTGTTTGCGAGGGCGTACCGACACCGCGACTTATCGAGAAGCAGCTCTGCTACGTCTCGGATAAATGGTTCAAGGGAAAACCTATCGAGTCAATGAGATATCGAGACAAGTGGAACTCCGCCTGTAGCAGTAGTAGTAGGTGGGATTTAGAGGGAATGAGCTTCGCCATTGCCGGCTGGGATTACCAGGCAACGTCCATCGAAGGCAAAACTAGTAAGCGCCGTGTTGTCGACCGCTGGTTTAATCCTTTTTGGAGCATATGGCTCCAGCACCTCGTGTCTCGTCCTTCGTGTGCTGAGTGTCCGTTTGCGCGCCCTGAACGTGTTGCCGATATCACTCTCGGGGACCTTTGGGGCGTGCATTTATACTGCCCTGACCTCTACAACAACGACAAGGGTGCGTCCCTTGCTGTATGTAACACAGAGAAAGGACTTGCCGCCTTCGAGGCTGCCATGCCTTTAATGGAGTCTAGAGAACTTGATATGGTCGACGTGGTTTGCTACCAAGGACCCATGAGGAAGCCGACCGGCGCAAACCCCCGCAGGGAAGAATGCATGAACGACCTGCGTTCGATGGGCTGGCGTGAGTTCACGCGCAAGTGGGCGAAGAAGCCAACACTGAAAATATTGGTCTCAAAATACCTATGGGGCACAAATAAACAGGTCTGTGCAAAGGCGAACAAAGCGAGCAGGAAATGCGGCAAAAAAGACAGCTGACAGAGCAAGGGAGGAGATGAGGTCCCATGAGGAAAGTAATTACATACGGTACGTACGATCTTTTGCACCGGGGCCACGTCCGCCTTCTCGAGCGCGCAAAGGCACTCGGTGACTACTTGGTCGTCGGCGTGACCGCCGATGGCTTCGATAAGGTGCGCGGAAAGATAAATGTGTCCCAAACTCTCAACGAGCGCATGCGAGCCGTTCAGGAACTCGGAATCGCCGACGAGGTGATCGTTGAGGAGTACGAGGGCCAGAAAATCGATGATATCAGGCGTATGGGAATTGATGTTTTCACCGTAGGCTCTGACTGGTTCGGTAAGTTCGACTATCTCAAGGAATACTGCGATGTAGTCTATCTTGATCGTACTCAAGGTGTCTCGAGCACCGAGCTTCGCGCTGAAAGTGGACATCTACGAATGGGGTACGTGGGTAAGCATGTGCTAGTGGAAAAGTACCTGCGTGAAAGTGCCTTCGTGAATGGCGTTGACCCCACCTGCGCGATGCTCGACAGTGATGGAAGCCTCGCAGGCTGTTGCTTAGTCGAACAAGTTAATGATTTCGATGAGATAGTCGGTCGATGCGACGCAATCTACCTTGCATCGCATCCCAATCAGCACTATGGACAGATTAAGCAAGCGCTTGAGGCGGGCAAACATGTTCTATGTGAGAGCCCCATTGCCTCAACGCGTGAGGCGTGCCAGGAACTGCAGGCGCTCGCACGCTCAAAGGGCCTCGTTTTGGCCGACGCGATCAAGACGGCGTATTCAACGGCCTACCATCGACTGCTTCTGCTCGCCAAGAGTGGTCACATTGGACGAGTCCTGTCGGTGCGCGCTGTATGCACCAGCCTTGTTGATCTCGGCAGTGAGGACATCTCGAGCGTTGGGGGCAAGTGGTCGAGCTCCAAAGCCTGGGGTCCAGCAGCGTTGCTGCCCATCTTGCAGCTACTCGGAACTGATTATAGATCAGCCGATTTTGTAAGGGCCGACCTTGAAGGTCACGCTGGCTTTGACGCATTTGGTGAGATTCGGCTGGCGTTCGAGGATGGCTACGGCGAGGCGGTTTTCGGCAAGGCGGCTAAATCTGAGGGGTCGCTTGTGGTTTCCGGCACGGATGGCTACATTTACGTACCCGCTCCCTGGTGGAAAACAGACTACTTCGAGGTACGCAAAGAGGATCCTTCTCAAAACAAGCGGTATTTCTTCCAGCTTGACGGCGAGGGAATTCGAAACGAGCTCGTCGAGTTCGCGCGAGCAGCTGAGCGTGGAGGCAAATGCGGTCTTTACATCGATGATAGTGTATCCGCCGCCATAGCTGGCCTGCTGGGTCAATTCGGCGCAAGTAAAGACCACATCGAACTGTCGCCTATCAAGCTCGGGAGCGACACCTGTGGTGAGGGCGTAGCGAGATAGCCGCGCTTAGATATACACTCGACGCATTATTCATGCCGTAATCTGAAGCATGGGGGAGTGGTGACCATCATTCTTCTGGGTGATAGCGGTATGTATCTCGATTGCATGCTTATCTTTCATTGATTTAATAACAACGCAAGCAGCGGCTTGCGAATAACGGAAGTCGAAATTTAGCTACTTTCACATAAACTCTTTCTATGTGTTTTGACTTACGTTGGTTCAAAAATTGACTAAGCCAACTTTTGAACCAACGTAAACCTCCGTAGGCACTTGAATGTGTCTTCGCTATTTGGTACTTGGCTAAACAAAACAAATGAAGGACCCTTTGCTAGGGTCATCATCACCACAAAATTTGATTTAGAATCAGGCTTAAATTTTCGGCACGATCTTCGGGGACCTTCCGGTCTCCGCATCATCAACTGTTTTCTAAACTGTTATATAAATTAAGATCGACCCCTGAGGAATGGAAAGAGATCCTCGGGGGTCGATTTCATAAATGGGAAATCAAATACATCCGGGCAGAAACTATCAATCTAATATTCGAAACAATGACTGAATTGCTATTACCCGTATATTACTCCTTGCTGGAGAACCATTGGACGATCCCATATGTTGACTTCGGTAGTGTTGACCCAGGCTACGTCTTGAACCGCAACCTATGTTTAGGAGAATATCTTAACTAGAGCCGAGGGGTTATAATGGTATTTCCCAATGCTGAAAATTATTTACTTTGCATGCAGCACGGTATTTTTAATTGTCCACCAGCAGGAATAAAATTGCATCAACGTTAATTTGATCGCTTTAGGAGATGCTCTAATGCCCGGATTGTTCGCGATGCACTCACTTGTTGTCTATAGGCTTTGGGCAAATACCTATAGACACAAGGAGGAAAGACTCGATGTCTCGAATTACGGCAACAAACCTTTACTAGACTACATTTTTAGCTTTGTTAATGACAATAACGCGCCGTTTCAAGTAAATGAAGGTGAACGGTTCATTCAGTTCGATTCTTATAGGCAAATAAAGAGCCTTCGTGAGTTCGTGTGGGTAGTCCCTACGCCTCGCGCCCCGGCAGGG
>CATYLC010000004.1 GCA_958408685.1 uncultured Collinsella sp.
TCCGCACATGTGCGGATGAATGTGGGAGGTGTTCGGATAAAGTCGATAATCAAGGCCCCGCCGCGTGTAGGACGAGGAAGTCGGTGGGATAAACGCCCCCACCTTTCACCTGCTACAATGGGTCAAACTATTGCGATTACGGAGGTGTCTGCCATGTCGGACGATCTTCATCAAACTTCGTCAGGCAAGCGTCTGGACGTCATTAGCTGGGACGAGTTCTTTATGAGCGTGGCCATCGCCGCGCAGCGCCGCAGCAAGGACCCCAACACGCAGGTGGGTGCGTGCATCGCCAGCACCAACCACCGTATCCTTTCGGTGGGCTACAACGGTACACCCTCGGCGCTCAACGACGACTTTTTCCCGTGGGGTACGAGCGACGACCCGCTGCAGGACAAGCACAACTACGTGGTCCATGCCGAGGCCAACGCCGTGCTCAACTACCGTGGCTCGCTCAAGGACCTCGAGGGTTCCACGGTCTACGTCACGCTGTTCCCGTGCCACGACTGCGCCAAGATTTTGGCTCAGGTGGGCGTGGGCGAGGTCGTCTACCTGGACAACAAGTACGCCGACACCGATGACGGCCGTATCAGCCGCCGCATTCTCGACTCCTGTGGCATCAGCTACCGCCAGGTCATCGTCGATGTCCAGATTGGTACCGGGGGACAGGCTCAGCAGTAGTGCGTGTCAACGCCAGCTGGCAACAAAAGACAGCCAAAAGAGCCCCGTCCCAAATTGACTACTCGTGAAAGTCGCGTCTGCGCGCATGGACGGCTCGTGAGCGGGTACACGGCTGTAGTAACATAGCTTCTGTCCGCGGGCGCGCCCGCGTAATTGTGAGAAAGGAGCCCCTGTGGCTGTTAACGAAGAGCTGCTTAAGAAGGTTCTTGAAGAGATCCGCCCCAACCTGCAGGCCGACGGCGGCGATATGGAGTATGTGGGCGTCGACGACGAGGGTGTCGTCAAACTGGAGCTGCAGGGCGCTTGCGCCGGCTGCCCCATGAGCTCGCTGACCCTGTCCATGGGCATTGAACGTATCCTGAAGGAGCATGTGCCCGGCGTTACCCGCGTTGAGCAGGTCAATGCTTCCGGCGAGGCCGAGGACCTGTACGACGAGTACGCGCCGTTCTAAGATGCGAAAGCTGCGGACGGCATACTCCGCATAGACGTTACGCCCAAATATGCGGCTGCGAGCGCAAGGCCCGCGGCCGCATTTGTATGTAGGGAGTAGGAGGGTCGACATGCTCAACGACTTCTACCATATGCTTGATCCTGTCGCGATCTCGGCGGGCCCCATCACCATCTACTGGTACGGCCTGGCCTACGTGGTCGGCGCTCTGCTCACGGCGGTCGTCATGTACCGCACGCAGCGCCGCTGGGGCTTTAACATCACGATTGACGACCTGACGAGTGTCGTGGTCGGCGTGGTCTTTGGCCTCATTATCGGTGCGCGCCTGTTCTACGTCGTCTTTTATGGTGATGGCTACTACTGGGCGCACCCGCTCGAGATCTTTGCCACCAATGAAGGCGGCATGAGCTTCCATGGCGGCTTGGTGGGCGGCATCATCGGCGGCATCATTGTGTGCCGCATGTATAAGCTCGATGCCTGGACTTTGGCAGACCTTGCCGTCATCGGCGCGCCGCTGGCCTTGTGCCTGGGCCGTTGTGCCAACTTTGTCAACGGTGAGCTGTGGGGCAAGCCGACCGATCTACCCTGGGGCGTGGTCTTCGGTGGCACCGCGGGCGATATGCCGCGTCACCCCTCCCAGCTCTACGAGGCATTTCTTGAGGGCATCGTGCTCTTTTGCATTCTGCAGGTGCTCAGCCGCAAAAAGCCGCTACTGCCCCAAGGCACGTTTATGGGCGTCTTTGTGATGGGCTACGGCATCGTTCGCTTTTTGATTGAGTTTGTGCGCGTGCCCGATGCGCAGCTGGGCTATCTGCTGGGTGGCGTCATCACCATGGGTCAGCTGCTGAGTTTGCCGCTTGTGATCGCGGGCCTGGCGCTCATCATCTTTGCTCGTCGCCGCAACCAGCCCCAGCGCATCTACCTCGACGCCTAGCCATCACGAACCACCACAAAGGGGACAGGCACCTTTGTGGTGGTTCGCTGGGCAACGATGACAGAACTGTAACGTTTCACCAGATAAAACCTGCCAAAATAAACCTGTCCTTTTTTGGCAGGTTTCTAGAAAGGCTCTTTGGACTGTGAAGGATTCCGATCTCTCCACAACGGCTGCGCGCGACGCTGCCCGCATCGTCTGGTTTAAGCGCTACCCCGCCAAGCAGACGCTCATCGCATTTTTGCTCGCGCTGTTGGCGACCACGGCGTTTTCCATCGATCCCGCCCCGGTGTCGAGCAACGCAGTCTTGGCGATTGACCCCAAAGCCTCGGGCATGCTGTACGTGTGCTACGAGGTGCTCCTCTCGTTTGCCGGCCATACCGACGCGGTCATGCTGCTTGCACTTGCCTGCCTGCTCACCTTGCCGTTTCGCTACGTGTTCTTTGGCCGTGGCGACACCTGGCGTCCATCGATCATTCTGCCGTCGCTGTTCTTCGCCATCTGCATGGTGTTCGGCCGCAGCTACGATCTCACCGACTCGGCCGAGATTGTCCTTGGCGACAAAGCCCGCATCATCTGCGCCTGGATTGGCGGCGCGGGCTGGATGCTCTTGGCGGTCGTTGCCTTCTACCTTGCCTTTGAGTGTCTAGATTGGCTGAGCTCTCGGCGCATTCCGTTTTCCGAAGCGCACTTTGGCCGCGTATGGCGTGTGACTCACGCCGTGCTCTCGGTCCATCCCTTTGCCGGGCCCTTCCTGGTGCTTATGATCGCCTGGGCGCCCACGCTTATCGCTTCGCTGCCCGGTCTTTTTATGGGAGATACGGGTGCGCAGATTCGCCAGTGGTTCAACTACCCCAACGGCACGAGTGACTACCTGCGTCTGCTCAATCCCAATGTGTTGCTCAACGGACATCACCCCGTGGTGCACACGGCTATCATCGGTTCGTGCGTCCAGCTGGGGCTTTCACTGTTCAACAGCGCCAACGCAGGTCTTGCCATCTACACCTGTGCTCAGTTCGTCATCACGGCTGCCTGCATGGCCTATTCCATTTCGTCGCTGCGCAAACTGGGCGTGAGTCTGCCGGTTCGCGGTGCGATCCTGCTGTTCTTTGCGTTTATGCCGATGTTCTCTAACTACGCGGCGTTGCTCACCAAAGACGTGCTCTTTGCCGACGCGTTCTTGGTGCTGCTGGTACAGACCGTCAAGCTCGTGGCATGTGGCTTGCCCCGTCGTGATGCCAATGTCGAGCGAGCGGGCGAGAAGGCCCCCGTGCTCTTTGCGCGCCACGACTGGCTGCTGCTCGCTCTGGGCGCCATGGGTTCCACGTTTCTGCGCAACGGCGGCCTGGTGTTTCCCCTGGCGGCATGCGTAATCGCGGCGGCGTTTTGCGTATGGGACGTGCATGTGGCTCGTCGTGCAGCCAAACAGACTGGTGCTGCGCCTTCGGGCGCCATCTCGCGCTTCCGCTGGGTTGGCGTTCTCGCGGTGCTCGCGCTCTGCCTTGCCTCTAATATGTACTTCACCAAGGTCTTTATGCCGGCGCACGATATCACGCCTGGTTCCAAGCGCGAAATCCTCTCGATTCCGTTCCAGCAGACGGCTCGTTTCGTCCAAAAGCACGACGGCCTCAACTCGGGCGTCAATCCTACGGTTAAGGAGGACGGCACCATCGTGGAGGCGCCCTGCGACGGTTTGGTAACCGATGAGGAGCGCGCCGTGATCGATCGCGTACTCAAGTACGAGAACCTGGGCCGCCGCTACAACCCCGACAAGTCCGATGCCGTCAAGAACTGCTTTAACGAGTACGCCTCGCAGGAGGACATCGATGCCTATTTTGAGGTATGGGCTCAGATGTTTAAGAAGGATCCCGAGTGTTATATTTCGGCGCTTATCAATAACTACTATGGTTATTTTTATCCGAGCGCGCGCGATGCCTGGGTCTACAGCACGGCGCGTAGTGCCGAGATCATGGCGCGTCCCGACAACCTCAAGTACTTCGACTTCCATCCGGTTGACAGCAACGTGGTGCGCTGGTGTGACCATCTGATCAACCTATACCGTGTGGCGGTGCAGCGTGTTCCCTTTATCTCGCTCACCATGAGCTCGGCCACCTATGTGTGGATCATGATCGCCGTGGTGGTCTACCTGCTGCGTCGTCATTCATGGCGTGCGCTGGCGATCTGGGTGCCGCTGTTGGGCGTGCTCGCCGTGTGCCTGATTGGCCCGTGCAACGGCTCGACTTACATGCGCTACCTGTATCCGGTCATCGCCTGCATGCCCTTCGCCATCGGCGCCACCGTCACCCGCAGCGACTTCCTCTGGTTCTAACTTGGTGCGTTGAGGTCAGGTTTCTTTGCACCAAAGGGGCCATCATCACGACGCCTTCATTTTGGGGTTTATCTCGCAGGCCAGTAGGTATATCATAACGACGTTTGTTTATATTGCCCGAGCATCTGCGCTGGGCTTTAGGTCGAAACCGATAGGAGACACGTATGTCCGGACACTCTAAGTGGGCCACAACCAAGCATCGTAAGGGCGCGCAGGACGCCAAGCGTTCCGCCCTCTTCTCCAAGCTCAGCCGCAACATCACCGTTGCTGCCCGTCTCGGCGGTGACCCGCTGCCCGAGAACAACGCCAGCCTCGCCGCTGCCGTTGCCAAGGCCAAGGCTCAGTCCATGCCTAAGGACAAGATCAAGTCCGCTATCGACAAGGCTTTTGGCTCGGGTGCTGACGCCGCCGTCTACGAGAACATCGTGTACGAGGGCTACGGTCCCGCCGGTGTCGCCGTCTACGTCGACTGCCTGACCGACAACCGCAACCGTACCGCCGCTGATGTCCGTTCCGCCTTCTCCCACGCTGGTGGCAACCTGGGCACCTCCGGCTCCGTCGCCTTCCAGTTTGAGCGCAAGGGCCAGATCGTCGTCGCCAAGGAGATCCTGGACGAGAACGCTAAGAAGGAGACCATGATCGCCAACGGTGCTGCCGGTGACGAGGATGAGTTCATGATGGCCATCGCCGAGGCCGGCGGCGAGGACTACGAGGACGCCGGCGAGGAGTGGATCGTCTGGACTACTGCCAACGAGGTCATGGCTGTCTCCAAGGCGCTCGAGGAGCAGGGCGTTCAGGTCAAGGGCTCCGAGACCACCATGGTCCCGACCACCCCGACCGAGGTCTCCGGCGCCGACGCCAAGAAGGTTCAGCGCCTCATCGACCGTCTTGAGGAGCTCGACGACGTCCAGGATGTTTACAGCACCATGGACATGACCGACGAGGTCATCGCTGCCCTCGAGGAGGAGTAGCGCCCGCACGGGTTAAGCCGTGCATATCTGGGCATAATGAAGCGAGCATGCAAGCCTCGTGGAATAGATGAGCCGGATCCGCGTGCGTAGAGCACCGGACCCGGCTCTTTTATAATGATGCGAACCGTTTTGCATTTCGAGAGCCGAGATTTGAAGGGAGCGCCGCGTGCGCGTACTCAAACGAGCCCTAGCGATCGTGTATCTTGCCGCCACCATCGTGGCGCTGGGTACGCTTGTCTGCCAGTTTTGGGGGCCGTATACGTATCGCTTTATGCTGCTGATGCGCGACCCCATGCCGCGCATTGTCGTGACGGCATGCGGCGGAGTTGTGGCGATTGGCGTGCTGGTAAGCTTCTTCCGCCTGATGTTTGCTCGTCGCGAGCCGTCCTGCGTGCATCCGGCGGGGGAGCGCAATATCGAGGTCACGCTCGCGGCGCTTTCTTCGTGCGCCAGGGCTGCTGCAGAGCGCGACGATCGCGTGATGATCGAGCATGTCGAGGCCCGCGTCCAAGGTTCCGACGATTCGCATGTCCGTTTTAAGGTCGAGGCTATCGCGCTTGACGATAAGGACGTGGCATCTCTGGCTACCGCGATGCAGCAGCGCATCGAGGAAGCTTGCGACACCATGCTCGGCACGCCGGGTACGACCACGCGCGTCCGTTTTTTGCCGTCCAAGACTACCGTCCAGACCGTGGAGGTTTCCGGTGAGTGATACCAATCAAGATAAGACCGCTCGTACGCCGCGCCTGACGATTGACCAGAGCGCCACTCCGGCGAACGAACCTGTTGATTCCAAAGCAGAGGCAACTGAGTTACAAGACGCGGCGGCCGCGGATTTTGACGAGGCTATGGGTCTCATCAAGGGTACGGGCGCTGCCATCTGGAGCTATGCTGTGCGTCATCCCAACACCACGCTCGGTGCCGTCGCTGGCTTTATCCTTGCCGTGTTGGTGCTCACGCTCGGCCTGTGGGACACGCTCGTCATTGCATTCTTCGTGCTGATCGGCGCCGTGATCGGCCAAATTCGCGACGGCGAAAACGGGATCGTCAACTTCTTCGGCCGTCTGTTTAGCGGCCGCTAATATGTATTCGACTGTCGCATCCGCGGCAGGCATAAGGAGGAACCATGGCTTTTAATACGAAGGTCGATGTGGCCGATACCGAGCTCGAGGAGAACGAGGCGGCCGTCGCCGAAGCCGAGGATGTGACGCTCGAGGATGAGGCGCTCGTCGAGGCCGAGTCCGCCGATGACGCGGACGAGGATGATGAGGAAACAGACGAGTCCGAGGACTCGCTGACCTATTCCAACGGTGTGATCGAGAAGATCGTCGCCATGGCCACCCGCGAGGTGCCGCACGTCCTGGGCATGAAGGGTAACCTTATGCACTTTGTGCAGGAGCAGTTTGGTGCCGAGAATCTGACCAAGGGCGTGACGGTTGAGGTCACCGATGACAATCGCGTGGTCGTCAACATCTCCGTCATTATCGAGTACGGCGCCTATGCGCCCGCGATCTTCGACGATGTCAAGGCACGTGTCACCGAGCGCCTTGCCGCGATGACCGGCCTTGAGGTGGCGGGCGTCAACCTGCGCATCGAGGATGTCATCACCCCCGAGGAGTACGAGCACCGCACCAGCCAGCACGAGTAACCTTCCAAAAAGGGACAGGTTTGTTTTGGCAGGCTTTATCTGCGAAAACGTTAAACGGCCGACCGCGCAAGCAAAAGCGTGGCCGGCCGTTATTTGTATGCCCCCCGATGTGGGCATACCGCTCGTCTAACTAGGGGTTGCAATCGTCGCGTTCCGCGTTACCCTAATGGGCGCATTGTTTCCAAATTGTTAACGAGGGGTTGCCGTAATGGCCGACGAGCACGAAACAGAAAGCAAGGCATGGGCGATTGAGGCCGCCGCGGCAGAGGCGGCATCGCGTGCTGCCGAGGAGGTGCATCGTCCTCCCGTGGTGCCGATGGAGCGCGTGGTTGATCGCACCGATATCGAGCGCGGCGAGCGTGTCGGTCAAAAGCGCAGCCAGGAGCCGGGCTTCCCGCGCTTTTTTGCCGAGCTCAATCTGGGCCTGATTCTTACGGCCTTCGCCATCGTTGCGTTTAAAACCCCTAATCACTTTGCTTTTGGCGGCACCTCGGGCGTGTCGGTCATTCTGTCCACGCTGTTCCCGACCCTGCCCGTCGGCGTTTTTATGTGGATTATCAACGCGGTTCTCGTTGTCTTGGGCTTTATCTTTTTGGAGCGCAATGCAATCCTGTGGAGCGTCTTCGCCTCGTTTGCGCTTTCGGCCTATGTTTCGCTGTTTGAGCTTTTTATTCCGACCGATGTCTCTCTGACGGGTGATATGTGGCTCGACCTGTGCTTTGCCGTCATCTTGCCGGCGCTCGGCAGCGCTATTGTCTTTGATATTGGCGCCTCGACGGGCGGCACGGACATTCTTGCCATGATCCTCAAGCGCCGCACGACGCTCGAGATTGGCCGCGCGCTGCTGTTGGTTGATATCGGCATCGTGGCCATCGCGGCCTTTTTGTATGGCCCGCGTGTCGGTCTGTACTGCGTGCTCGGCCTGTTTGCCAAGACGCTTGTGGTCGATAAAGCCATTGAGAGCATTCACCTGCGCAAAGTCTGCACGGTCATTTGCTCCGAGCCGCGCAAAGTCGAGGAGTTTATCGTCAAGCATCTCAACCGCACAGCGACCATCAGTCGCGGCTACGGTGCCTTCTCGGGCAAGTGCGTGACGGTGATCATGAGCGTGCTGAGCCGTCGCGAGGCCGTGCAACTACGCCGCTATGCGCGCGAAGTCGATCCGGGTGCCTTTATCACGATCGTCGACAGCTCCGAGATCGTCGGCAAGGGCTTCCGCGGAACGAACTAGCACAGACATATTCAACGAACCGCCTGCTGGCGCCGCGTACCTTGCAAATCGGTCATCTTTGAGTATTTGACCCCACATTGGGCAATAATGATGCTAAAGACATCGTTTGCGATCCAAGTGATTTGTTCAAGATACGAAGGGATGATTCTATGTTCTGCTCGCAGTGTGGCGCCCCCATGGGCGATAACGACAAGTTCTGCGGCGTGTGTGGTGCTCCTAATGCCGGTGCCGCTGGCCCCGCTCCCCAGGGACAGCCTCAGCCCCAGCAGTTTGTTCCGCAACCGCCCGTGGCGAATGCGCCAAAGGGCTGTGTGGCTCAGGCGTTCCAAGATATGACCAAGACTCCGGGTGTGCTTCAGCGTGTATGCCAAATCGCGTTTTTGCCGGCGCTGATTTGCGTTGTGTCGGTGCTCGTGTTGTTTATTCCCGTTATTGGCGGCATTGCGGCTGCCATCGGCTTTTTGGCAGCTTGCATTGCGAGCGTGTGCGGTTCCGGCTTTGGCATCGAGTGGGGTCGCGATCTGTCGCTTAAGATCGATGACGGCATGGATCGTCCGCTGATGCGTTCCACGTCGTTTGGTCTCGGAGTCTTTTCGAGCGTTATTTCGGTCGTGCTCGAGGTTATCGCTGCCATTCCCGTTATCGGTGTAGTGCTTTCGCTGGTGGAGGGCGTGGTAATTGGCGCTGCGGGCTCGTATTCTTATTACGGCTCTTATGCGCTCGAGGCTGCGCTGTTTGGCTCGCTTGGCCTGCTTGTCCTGGCGCTAATTGCCTCGGCGATTCTGGGTGTCTTCTTTAAGATGTTCGCCGACATCGCCGTGATGCACTTTGCGGTGACCGGGCGTGTCGAGAGCGCGTTTTCGCTCGATAAAGTCTGGGCGGCGTTTAAGCACAACAAGACCAAGCTGTTCTGTGCTTCGTTCCTTCCCGAGTTTTTGACGGGCCTGGTCGCCAACGTTGTCACATGGATCTTGACGGTCGTCTTTGGCGCCATTGCCTCTGTCGGTATGTATAGCTACTACTATCGTCCTACGGGTATTGAGGCAATTGTTACCGGCGGTGGCGTCACGCTCGCGCTGTTCTTGGTGCTGGTCGCTTTCGTCACCGTATTTCTTACGGTCTTTGGCAAGATGCTCAAGCACCGTGCCGTTGGCTATTGGGCCGCACGCTATGCAAGCGAGTGGGCCGATGAGGATAAGGACGACGTCCTGACTTTTGTATTGCCCTTCGAGAAGAAGTCCGCTGCTTCGGGTTACAGCGCTCCGGATGCCGAGCCCGCACCTGAGCCAGCGCCCGAGCCGGCGCCTGCACCCGAGCCGGTGCCTGAGCCTGCGTCGGCGCCCGAGCCAAGCTCCGACGAGGATCATCAGGACGAGTAACCCTGCCGCCTGCCATTTGGGGACGGGGTAGAAATGGTAGAAACAGCGTTTGACAAATGAGCGGGGGCGGACGTGTCGAAACGTCCGCCCCCGCTTTGCTTTAGCCAGGCTGTTATGGATGGGTGTGACGACTACTCGTCGCGCTTTTCCTCGCGGCGTGCAGCAGCGCGTGCGTCATGGATGCCCTTGATCGCGGCATGGCGAGCCGTTCGGGCATCATGGATGGCGTCGCGAGCCTCGGCGGTCGTCGCCTTGGCAGAGCGCAACTTGGCGGCCAGATCGGGGTTGGTTTCGGCGACCGCGGTAATCGCGGGGCCGTCGAGCTCCTCTTGCGTGGGCTCGGCCAAAAAGTCGATAGCATACTGGGCGGCCACCATGGAGCCCTTTGCCAGCACGGTCTCGTCGATCTTGTAGAAGCAGGAATGTTGGGCGTACGTGGCGCCAATCTTGGGGTTGCGCGTACCTACAAAGGCGAGCACGCCCGGTACGCGACGCAGGTACTCCGAAAAATCCTCGCCCGAAAGCGTGCCGCGATAATGGCCTTGGCCGGTGGGGCCCAGGCACTTGATTACAGCCTGACGGCAGCGCTCGCTCGAGGCGGCGTCGTTTTCGACCTTGTAGTTGGCGATGGTGTAGTCGGTGAGCTCTGCCTCGGCGCCCAGAGCTGCCGCGGTATGCTCCACGATGCGGCGCATGAGCTCCGGCATTTCCTCGTGGGTCGAATCGCCGTAGGTGCGCACTGTGCCGGCGAGGTAGGCCGTGCCGGCGATAACGTTGCGCGCGGTGCCGCCGTGCAGCTCGCCGACGGTGATGACGGCCGGCTCGTAGGGGCTGATTTCGCGCGAGACGATGGTCTGCAGGGCGCTGACAATTTCGGCGGCAACCATGACGGCGTCGTGACCGCGCTGGGGCATGGCGCCGTGGCATGAGGTGCCGCGGACGTCGATGCGGAACCAGTCGGTATTGGCCATGCGCGGACCGGGCTCGCAGCTCACGGTGCCGGCGTCGACCTCACTCCAGATGTGCGCGGCATAGGCGCCATCGACGCCGTCGAGCACACCCGTGCCGATCATGAGCTTAGCGCCCTGGCCGTTTTCCTCGCTGGGCTGGAATACGATGCGGACTTCGCCGTGGATGTCATCGGTCATATGGCGCAGGATTTGCAGCGTTCCGAGCATCATGGCGATATGGCAGTCGTGGCCGCAGGCGTGCATGCAGCCCTCGTTGACGCTGGCGAACTCCTCGCCGGTCTGCTCGGTGACGGGCAGGGCGTCGATGTCGGCGCGCAGCAGGATGCGGCGGCGTGGCGTGCCGTCCTCGCGGTAGGCGTCGGGCGCGGTGCCGCGGAGGGTCGCCACCAGGCCCGTCTTAAGGGGGCGCTCATAGGGGATATTCATGGCGTCGAGCTGGTTGGCGATGTCAGAAGTCGTGCGCTCTTCGGCGAGGCTCAGCTCCGGATGCTTATGGAAGTGCCGGCGCTGCTTGATGATATAGGGCTCAAACTCGGCGGCGATATCTCGGATGGCCGCGGTGACGTCGTCGGCCGCGCGAGCCTCGGTCGCCGCCATAATCTGCTGTGCCTTGGTCTTCGTCATAGTCGATTTGCTCCTTGCTGGGTTGATCGCAAAATCGTACAGGCTCTCTCCAGTATGCCACCTGCCGCTAGGGCTGGTAAAGTTGCCGTTTGCCGCTTGGGGTTTTGTTACAAGGGCGGGGGAGTACACTCGGGGGTGTTGAATTTCCTGCCAGAGATGGGGATGCCCATGCAACATATCGATCGGATTATCCGCTCCAAGAACGTCTTTACCGCGCAAGACGGCATCGATACCGCCCGCGAGCTGGCGATTGCCATCGCAGGCGACCGTATCGTCGCAGTCGGTGCGCCCGATGACGTGATCGCCGCCGCTCCTGCCGCTACGTCGGTTATCGACTACGGCGAGCAGTTTGTCTGCCCCGGTTTCCATGACGCTCATCTGCACTTCTTCCATACCTCGGTCGGTTCCTCGCCGTACATGCTCATGGATATGGGCACGTCCGAGGCGGCGCTGGTGCAACATGCGCTCGAGTTTTCCCAGGATCTGCCTAGTGACGCTTGGGTTGTGACGCAGGGCTGGCGCGATTACCGTTGGGATCCGCCCGAGCATCCTACCAAGGCGTCGCTCGATGCGGCATTCCCCGATCGTCCCTGCGTTATGTATTCGGGCGACGGACACACGCTTTGGCTCAACAGCCGCGCACTCGAGGCACTCGGCGTCACGCGCGACAGCGAGCCACCAGCAGGCGGCAGCTACGACAAGGACGCAAACGGCGAGCTCACGGGCATTGCTCACGAGGCGGCTGCCATGCAGCTGCTACCGCGCTGCCTTGAGTGGCTGGGGGAGGATCGCATCGCAAGCGCTTACGCCGATCAAATGAGGCGTATGGCCGAGCAGGGCATCACCTCGATCTGCGATATGTCGCTCATGCCCATGCCGGGCTGCGATTTTATCCGCGACGACGTCTACGACAAACTGCAGGCAGCCGGCAAGCTGGGCATCCGAGCCCATCTGTTCCCCACGCTGCTGGATGACCAGTCGCGCTTGGAAGAACTCCAGACCCGCTACGCAAACAACGCGCTGCTCTCGGCGCCAGGCTTTAAACAGTTTTTCGACGGTGTGTCGAGCGAACACACGGCATATCTCACCGAGCCCTATACCAACCCGCGCTTCCCGGGCGATCAAGGTCGCCTGACGGTTCCTGCCGAGCGTATGCGCAAGCTGGTCCTCGCTGCCGCGGAGCGCGGCCACACTGTGCGCATCCACGTCATCGGCGACGGTGCCATCCATGCCGCGCTCGATATCTTTGAGGAGGCCGCCGAACTGTACGGCCTGCCCCAGCACGGTCATAACACGCTCGAGCATCTGGAGAACCTCTTGCCCGAGGACATCGATCGTCTACGCAAGCTTAACGTCGTTGCCTCGAGCCAGCCCTGTCATATTACACTCGACCCGGGCGGCCCCGAGCGCGATCTGGGCCTGGAACGCAGCCGCATCATGTGGCCGTTTGCGACCTATAAGCAGCGCGGCATTCGCCAAGCCTTCGGTACCGACAGCCCTATCACAGCTGTTACCAGCATGAACGTGCTCTACACGGCCATCACGCGCCAAGACCCTCGCAGTCACTGGCCCGAGGGCGGCTGGCTGCCGAGCGAGCGCATCGATGCAGCAACAGCTCTGCGCAACTACACCCTGGGCAGCGCCTACGCGGCGGGCGACGAGCAAAACCTCGGCAGCTTGGAGCCCGGCAAGTATGCCGACTTGGTAGTCCTGGACCAAAACCCGCTCATCATCGATCCCCAAGAGCTCCAGGCCACCAAGGTTCAGGCCACCTACCTGGCAGGTAACTTAATCTACGAGCGCTAAGTATTCATGCCGTACCGTTAAGCGCGGCTCGGGCAGCCTTTTTTGGGATAGCGCTCGAGCCGCGTTTGCGTTTTGGTGGGGATCCGCCATGAGCGTCCCTGTTCTGTTGGATTTGGGTGCGGGGCGGAGGTGCTGCTACCCCGCGCTCAATTTGGACACCAGCAATGCTATCTCTTGGTGTTTTGCATACTTCCCATTACAGATTGCATAAAAAGGCTGGGATGTCCTTCCTGATCCTGATGTACCCCCGCCCGTGCCGTGCAAAAAACGGAGTATTCAGCACCGCGAGCTCTGCCGGTGCCGCTGCGGCTGAGTAACGTTGCGGAGATTGACGTCATTTTGGGCTCCGGTACGGCGCGAAGTACGCCCATTTGTCCCAACGGGGTCTGCCCACCGACCAAAACCGCCCGCTGAAGGCGTTCTTGGGACCAATAAGGTATGTCCGGCGCGTATGCAGCCGTCCTGGCTTGCTGAATACTCCCAAAAATGCACGGTGCTTCCCAGGGGACCCGTGCGCGCAGCGAAAACCATGCCCATGTCGCTATCCGCATCGCCATTTTGCTGCACTGACTTTTCTGAATGCCGGGCTCGAATTAGTTAACCTGCCTCCCGTGTGGCTCCGGAGGGGCGGGGCATAAGGTTTATCGCGAGTTCCGCACGAGCCGAAGGCCACTTAATGTGGCCTTCGTGCGAGCAGGACTGCCCGAGCAGGAAACCTTATGCCCCGCCCCTCCGGAGCCACACGGGAGCCACCGCTAAGTTATCCCCCGGCATTCAGAAAATCTAAGTGCCAAAAAATAAGATTTTTTGACTCCGTGTTGTATAACCCGCCATTCGTGGGTACCATTCAACGCGTACGCAAACAAAAAGGGTTAATTCGCGTGGTATAACCGCGCGGCCCAAAAAGGAGGAGACAAGCATGTCGTCTTTGAAGCCGCTTGCAGATCGTGTTCTGGTCAAGCCCGACGAGGCCGAGCAGAAGACCGCTTCTGGTCTGTATATCGCCAGCAACGCCCAGGAGAAGCCGCAGCGCGGCACCATCGTTGCCGTGGGCGCCGGCAAGGTCAACGACAAGGGTGAGCGCATCCCCATGGATGTTCAGGTCGGTGACGTTGTCATCTACGGTAAGTTCGGTGGCAACGAGGTCAAGGTCGACGGCGAGAAGTATCTGCTGATGCGCGCCGACGACATCTACGCTGTCGTCGAGGCCTAGTCTCGTCAGAATCTCTGATTCGTCTTTGAACGCGCCCGCCGCATAGGACTCGGAAGCGGCGGCGCGAGTCACATTTCTTTTGGAGGATTACCTACCATGGCAAAGAACATTACGTTCAACACCGATGCCCGCGCTAAGCTCGCCAAGGGCGTCAACACTCTGGCCGACGCCGTTACCGTCACCATGGGCCCCAAGGGTCGCTACGTTGCGCTGCAGCGCACGTTCGGTGCCCCGACCATCACCAACGACGGCGTTTCCGTCGCCAAGGAGATCGAGCTCGAGGACAACATCGAGAACATGGGCGCTCAGCTGGTGAAGGAGGTTGCCACCAAGACCAACGACACCGTGGGTGACGGCACCACCACCGCAACCCTGCTCGCCCAGGCCATCGTCAACGACGGTCTGCGCAACGTCGCCGCTGGCGCCAACCCGCTGGCCATCCGTCGCGGCATCGACAAGGCCGTCAACGCCGCCGTCACCGAGATGAAGAAGCAGGCTAAGCCGGTCGAGACCAAGGAGCAGATCGCTTCCGTCGGTACCATCTCCGCCGGTGACCCCGAGGTCGGCGAGAAGATCGCCGAGGCCATGGAGGTCGTGGGCAAGGACGGCGTCATCACCGTCGAGGATTCCCAGACGTTCGACATCACCATCGACACCGTCGAGGGCATGCAGTTTGATAAGGGCTATGTCTCCGCTTACTTCGTCACGGACAACGACCGCATGGAGGCCGTGATGAAGGATCCGTACATCCTCATCACCGACCAGAAGATCTCCAGCGTTCAGGACATTATGCCCGTTCTCGAGGCTGTCCAGCGCGCTGGCCGTGGCCTGCTCATCATCGCTGAGGACATCGACGGCGAGGCTCTGCCGACCCTGGTCCTCAACAAGATCCGTGGCGCCCTCAACGTCTGCGCCGTCAAGGCTCCGGGCTACGGCGATCGCCGTAAGCGCATCCTCGAGGACATCGCCGTCCTCACCGGTGGCCAGGCTGCCCTGGACGAGCTGGGCGTGAAGGTCGCTGACATCACCGCCGATATGCTCGGTACCGCTAAGTCCGTCACCATCTCCAAGGACAACACCGTCGTCGTCGGCGGCGCTGGCTCCAAGGAGGCCATCGACGCTCGTATCGCTCAGATCAAGGGTGAGATGGAGAACACCACCTCTGACTTCGACCGCGAGAAGCTCCAGGAGCGCCTGGCCAAGCTCTCCGGTGGCGTTGCCGTCATCAAGGTCGGCGCTGCTACCGAGTCTGAGCTCAAGGAGATCAAGCACCGCGTCGAGGACGCCCTGCAGGCTACCCGCGCTGCTGTCGAGGAGGGCATTGTCGCCGGTGGCGGCGTCGCCTTCATGGACGCTGCTCCTGCGCTCGATGCTGTCGAGATCGACGACCCCGAGGAGAAGATCGGCGTCGATATCGTCAAGAAGGCTCTGACTGCTCCGGTCGCTACCATCGCCAAGAACGCTGGCTTTGAGGGCGCTGTCGTGGTCGACAAGGTTGCCGAGCTGCCCGCCGGCCAGGGTCTCAACTCTGCCAACGGCGAGTGGGGCGACATGATCGAGATGGGCGTCCTCGACCCCGTCAAGGTCAGCCGCGTCACCCTGCAGAACGCTGCTTCTGTCGCCAGCCTGATCCTCATCACCGAGGCTACCGTCTCCGATGTGCCCAAGAACACTCAGCTTGAGGACGCTATCGCTGCTGCTACCGCTGGTCAGCAGGGCGGCGGTATGTACTAAGGCCGACAAGGTCTAGAACTCCCACCGGGAATCCGGGGGCGGGACGGGGACTTCTCTCCGGAACGTCCTCGGACATGCAAAGAGGCTCCGCATCGCGCTTCGCGCTGCGGAGCCTCTTTGCGTCCTGCGGAATATTCCGGAGAGAAGTCCCCGTCCCGCCCCCGGATTCCCTGCGTTTACGGCCTTGAGGTCGGCGGGCGGAGAAGGATGTGGTCGATAGGGATACGTGTCCCCTTCGCTGTTTCGCGCTTTGCGCGAAAGGCGCGCTACTTTGGGATGGGTGGGGAACGTGGTTGTTTTGGCAACTGATCTCCGCCACAAATTACCCTTGGCATACTTGCGCGAAAGCCTACTGGTGCTACACTTGCAAGTGCTGTTTCAGGGCGGGGTGAAATTCCCCACTGGCGGTAAATCGGGCGGTGCCAAAGGGGTGCCGTGGCGCAGGCGAGGCGTCTGCGATCGAGCCGATGAGTCCGCGACCCGAGTGTGTGTTGGTTCGCATGCCGGCTGAACTGGTGAGATCCCAGTACCAACGGTTAGAGTCCGGATGAAAGAGGCAGGTGATCTTAATGTCTGAACAGTCGCAGCATATCCATTTTGAGAACACGAATAGGTGGAGCACCAAACAGCTCGTTACCATGGCGTTAATGTGCGCCTTGGGCGCCCTGTTTATGTACGTCCAGCTGCCCATTCTTCCTTCGGCGCCGTTTTTGACGTACGACCCGTCGCTGGTGCCGGCGATGGTGTGCGGGTTTGCGTATGGTCCTGGCGCCGGCACTGCTGTTGCCGCTATGGCTATCGTTATCCATGCGCTCACCACGGGTGACTGGGTCGGCGCGCTTATGAACTTGGTTGCCACGCTGGGCTACATTCTGCCCGCGGCTATCGTCTACCAGAAGATGCATACCTATAAGGGTGCCGTGATTGGCCTGGTACTCGGCGTCATTGCCGCTACGGCGCTGTCTATGGTCGCAAACCTTACCATTGGCGTATGGTTCTGGTATGGCTCGGTAGATGTGATCGCCCCGCTCATGATTCCTGCCGTGCTGCCGTTCAACCTCATCAAGACCGTGCTTAACTCGGTGTTGACGCTTGCGGTGTACAAGGCGGTCTCCAACCTCATCACGCCTAAAAAGGACCAGGTCAAAGGCCGCGCATGATTGAGTGTCGGGGCGTTTCCTTTAGCTATGACGGTGCTGCACCGACGCTCGATGGCATCGATCTGAACATCGAGGACGGGGAGTTTTTCTGCATCCTCGGTGGCAATGGGTCGGGCAAGTCGACGTTTGCCAAGCATCTGAATGCGCTGTTGCAATCCGATGCGGGCACGGTACGTATCAACGGCATGGATACGTCCGACCCCGAACTGGTCTACGACATTCGTTCGACCGCGGGCATGGTGTTCCAGAATCCCGACGACCAGCTGGTGGCAACGCTTGTCGAAGATGACGTTGCGTTCGGTCCCGAAAACCTTGGCGTGCCATCGGCGCAAATTGCGCAGCGCGTACGCGAGGCGCTGAAGGGCGTGGGCCTGGTGGGCTTTGAGCGCCACGAGACCCATGCGCTCTCGGGCGGACAAAAGCAGCGCGTGGCGCTTGCCGGCGTACTTGCCATGGAACCGCGCGTGCTCATCTTGGATGAGGCTTCCTCGATGCTCGATCCGCGTGGACGCAAGGGCCTCATGAAGGCTTGCCGTGCGCTCCACGATCGTGGCATGACCATCGTGATGATTACGCACTTTATGGAAGAGGCTGCCGAGGCCGATCGTGTCGCCGTGTTTCAGACGGGGCGCGTTGCCATGCTCGGTACGCCCGAGGAAATCTTGACGCGGGCAGACGAACTTGTGCAGCTCAACTTGGATATGCCGGCGTCGTGCTGTCTAGGTAGGGCACTTCGTGAGAAGGGCGTACCCGTTTGCGCGCAGGTGCGTGAGGCGGATATGGTCGTCGAGATTGCGCAAGCTTATGCCGAGCGAAGTGGAGCAGGCATCGCGGGGCAGTCTTCCGTATCCCAGTTGGAAATCGCTGACGGCACTGTTCCGGTAGACAACGAGGGCAACGCGTCGGAGTCCGTCATCGAACTATCCCATGTTTCGTACAGTTATTCGCTCAGTCCGCGCGAGCGCCGCCGCTGGCATAAGCGCTCGACCACTGCGGACGCATCGAGCAAACAGGCTCTCTGGGGAAACGACCCCAGCAGCCCGTGGGCGCTGCGCGATGTATCGCTGACGGTGCGTCGCGGCGAGTTCCTGGGGCTAGCAGGCCATACCGGTTCGGGTAAATCGACGCTGGTCCAGCATCTCAACGGTTTGATTCGCCCCCAGGAGGGATCCGTTCGCGCGCTGGGGCTCGACCTATCAAACAAGAAAGACGCCGCTGCGGTTAAGGCCAAGGTCGGCGTGGTGTTTCAGTATCCTGAGCGTCAGCTGTTTGCCGAAACCGTGGCGCAGGACGTGGCGTTTGGTCCGCATAACCTTGGCTTGCCGCAAGATGAAGTCGACCGTCGTGTCGAGTCATCGCTCTCACGCGTGGGCCTCGACCTTGCCGCGATAGGCGACAAGAGTCCCTTTGAGCTTTCGGGCGGTCAGCAACGGCGTGTGGCATTCGCCGGCGTACTCGCCATGGAGCCTGAAGTCCTGGTGCTCGACGAGCCCATGGCAGGCCTCGATCCGGCTGCGCGCAGGGATTTCCTAGGGCTCATCGATCGACTTCACCGCGATGGCCTGACCGTTGTCATGGTTTCGCACAGCATGGATGACCTCGCCAATTGCTGCGACCGTATTGTCGTGATGAACGAGGGCGCGGTGTTTGCCGAGGGCACGCCCGCTCAGGTGTTTGCGCATGCGGATGAGCTTAAATCAATCGGCTTGGGTGTTCCCGCTGCCCAGCGCATGGCGCTGGCGCTTGCGAAGGCAGGCGTTCCGCTGCGCTTTGACGGCCTTTATACGGTTGAGTCGCTGGCAGACGAGTTGGTGGACCTGCTAATCGGTCGCTCGGGCGGTCCTTCTAACGTCGCGGACATTGCTAAATCCAAGACGGTCGCGCGAGAGGAGGGCTGCTAATGGAGGCGTTTTCGTTTGGCAGCTACTATCCCGGCGATAGTGCGATCCACCGCCTGGACCCGCGAACTAAGTTGCTCTTGGGCTTTGTGTTTCTGATCACGACGCTCACAGTCAGCAGCTTCCGCGGACTGGTCCCGGTCGCAATCTTCGTTGTCCTGATCTATACCGTGTCCCGGGTGCCGTTGCGCCGGGTCCTATCATCGATGGCGCCGCTGCTGGCAATCGTCGTCGTGGTCGCGGTGCTCAACTTGTTTACCGATCAGAGTGGGCGCATCCTGTGGCAGCTCGGCTTTCTGCAGATAAGCGAGGGCTCACTGCGTTCTGCCGCCTTTATGGCGTGCCGCCTGACGTTGATGATGGCCGGCATGAGCGTCATTACACTCACCACGCCGACGCTCGACCTCACCGCGGGCTTTGAGCGCCTGCTCGCGCCGTTTGCGCGTGTGGGACTTCCTGCGCACGAGCTCGGCATGATCATGGGTATCGCGCTACGCTTTATGCCGCAGTTTGCCACTGAGATGAAACAGACGGCCGATGCACAGGCAAGCCGCGGCGCGCGCGTGACGGGCGGTCCGCTCGGCGGCGTGCGTATGCTCGGCAGTGTGGCGATTCCGCTGTTCACGGGCGTGTTCCGCCATGCCGAGACGCTGTCTGCCGCCATGGATGCACGCTGCTATCACGGCGAGCAGGGCCGCACGCGCCTGCATGCGCTTGCATTTGGCCGCGGCGATGCGTTGGCGGCGGTGGTGACGGCGTTGCTGCTCATCTGCGTCATCGTCATCAACCTTCAACTTGTTTAAGCGCGATTCGGGCGCAAGAAAGGGGTCCCTATGACCGACAACGACCGCACGGCTCAGCTTGAGCGCGCCTGTTCGTATCTCAGGCGCATTCCGGCGTGGTATCTGGCCACGACCGATGTGGCCGACGGGCATCAGCCCCGCGTGAGACCGTTTTCGTTTGCCATGGTCGATGACGGTAAACTGTGGTTTTGCACGTCGCGCGACAAGGATGTGTGGGCCGAGCTCAGCGCGAATCCCAAGTTTGAGCTCTCGGGCTGGAAGCCGGGGGAATGTTGGATCGTGTTGACCGGCGAGGCCGCACTTGAGGACGACGCAGTTGCGAGCGACAAGGTGCGTCAAGCGGGTTTTAAGCACATGGTGGGCATCGGCGAGGAACACGAGAGTGCCAACGACGGCCGCCTTGCTTTCTTTTCGGTCCGCAACATTGCCGCGCGCTTCTGTGATATCGACGGCAGCGAGGAGCGCCTGGAGCTCTAGCTCACACAAACCAGGCTCTCAAACTGGCTAGTACAGGAGGACACATGGACGGATTGAATACGGTGTTGGAGTATCTGACGTCGGTGCCGGCGTGGTACTTGGCGACGAGCGTGGACGGGCAGCCGCATGTGCGTCCGTTTTCGTTTGCGCAGATCCAGGGCGGCAAGCTGTGGTTTGTGACGGCGCGCACCAAGGATGTGTGGCAGGAGCTGCTGCAAAACCAACGCTTTGAGGCCACGAGTTGGTGGCCGGGCCATGGCTGGCTTATCTTGCGCGGGCGTGCCGGCTCGGATGACCGGGCTTTAGACGAAATGCGCGAAGCCGGGTGGAAGCATCTAGAGCACCTGGGCGAGCACTATGAGGGGCCTAACGACCCCACGCTCGTCTTCTTTAGCGTCGAGGATCCCGAGGCTTTTATCTGCAATCACGACGAATGGGTGCCGGTCGAGCTCTAGCCAGCTGGCTCATCCTAACAACTTGGTTTTCGCATGGGCGGGCCCCGTATTGCCCGGCGCCGTTAGGAGCGCCGGTCAATACGGGGCCCGCTCCATTTGTCAATTCCTTCAAGCGAATGTGTCGGGAATGTTTCAATGCATGAATATACAAGCCATTTACGTGTTCATGCATCTTTTGGTGCTAAAGTTTCAACCCACCTCATAACGACCGCTGCGAAATGCGCATCGGTGCATAAATCGCAGACAAGGAGTCTGATATGTCTTTGAAGGTTGGAATCGTCGGCGCGGCTGGATATGCCGGAGCCGAGCTCATTCGCCTCGTGCTCGGCCATCCCGAGTTTGAACTTGTTGCCATTACGTCCAACGCCGATGCCGGCCAGCCGCTGTCCGCGGTGTATCCGAGCTTTGCTGGTGTGAGCGACCTGGTTTTCACCACGCATGACGCGCCCGAGCTCAAGAGCTGCGATGCGGTTTTTCTTGCCGTGCCGCACACGGCTGCCATGGCACAGGTGCCCGCGCTGCTTGCATCGGGCGTCTCCTGCTTTGATCTTTCGGCCGATTACCGTCTGAGCGACGCGTCTGTCTTTGAGGCATGGTATGCCGCCGAGCACACGAGCCCCGAGTTGCTCAAGACCCGCGCTTTCGGCCTGCCCGAGCTGTTCTGCCAGGACTTAGAGACCGCTGCTTCCAGCCATGCCGCTGGCAGGCCCGTGCTGGTCGCCTGCGCCGGTTGCTATCCCACCGCAACGAGCCTTGCCGCCGCGCCCGCCGTGCGCGCTGGCTGGGTTGCCCAGAGCGGCCCCGTGATCGTTGATGCCATCAGCGGTGTGACGGGTGCCGGCAAGTCCTGCAACGCTCGTACGCATTTTTGCAGCGCTGACGAGAACTTGGAGGCCTACGGCGTGGGCAAGCATCGCCACACGCCCGAGATTGAGCAAATCCTTGGCCTGACCGATCGCGTCGTCTTCACCCCGCATCTGGCACCGCTCAAGCGCGGCCTGCTCTCCACGGTGACGCTGCCGCTCACGCCGCAGGCCATCGACTCCCTGGCTCTTGAGGATGTCGTCGACTATTACAAGCAGTTCTACGCTGGACGCACCTTTGTGCGCGTGCTCGATGCCGGCCAGCAGCCCAAGACGGCTTCGGTCGTCGGCACCAACGCCGCCCAGATTGGCCTTGCGTTCAACAAGCGCGCGGGCGTGCTGGTGGCGACGGGCGCCATCGACAATCTGTGCAAGGGCGCTGCGGGCCAAGCGGTCCAGTGCGCCAATATCGTCTTTGGCTTTGACGAGCGACGAGGCTTGCCCACAGTGGCGTGCCCGGTGTAGCACATTCGATTGTTAACGATTTGGTAGTCGGGCATCGAGAGGGGCGCCACTCTTAAGCTGGTCTCATGATCACGACTGGCATGGCGCACCAACCGATGTCCGTTTTTTGTTTGACATAAGGAGTCATAAAGACGATGAATACCGAGCTGTTTGATATCAAGATTCGCGCCGTCGAGGGTGGCGTTACGGCTGCGGCTGGTTTTAAAGCTGCGGGCATCCACGCTGGGTTCCGCAAGAACCCCGAGCGTCTGGATTACGCGCTCGTTGTGCCCGATAAACCCTGTCCCGGTGCCGGCGTGTTTACCACCAATCGCTTTTGCGCGGCGCCCGTGCAAGTGAGCCGTGCCAACCTGGGCGGTGCCGACAAGGGTTACGGTATCATCGCCGGCGTTTCGGTCAACTCTGGCAATGCCAACGCCGCCACGGGTGAGACCGGCCTTGCATGCGCGCGCGAGACGTGCAGCATCGCATCGCAGGTCATCGGCTGCGAGCCCCAGCAGATTCTGGTTGCCTCCACGGGCGTGATTGGCCAGATTCTGCCGATCGACACGTTTGAGACCGCCATTCCTGCTGCCTACGAGGTACTCTCCGCCCACGGTGGCGCCGATGCCGCTCGCGCCATCATGACGACCGACACGCACTCCAAGGAGTACGCCGTGTCCTACGTCAGCGAGGCTGCGGGACACACAGGCAATGCCTATACGGTGGGCGGTATGTGCAAGGGCTCGGGCATGATCATGCCCAACATGGCCACCATGATCGCGGTCATCACTACCGATGCCCCCGTCGAGCCGGCGGCGCTCCACGCCCTGTTGCTCTCCACCGTCAAGCAGACCTTTAACAAGGTAACGGTCGATTCCGACACCTCGACCAACGACACCTGCATCATGCTTGCCTCCGGCGCCGCTGCCGCAGATGCCGAGCCTATCGTCGAGGGCTCCGATGCCTTCGACGAGTTGGCATTTGCCGTGCACGAGGTGTGCGAGAGCCTGGCGCGCAATATCGCCGCCGATGGTGAGGGCGCATCCAAGCTTGTTACGGTCAACGTTACCGGCGCCGTGAACGACGAGGAGGCCGATATCGCCGCCCGTGCCGTTGCCAACTCGCCGCTCGTTAAGACCTGCATCGCCGGCCACGACTGCAACTGGGGCCGCGTTGCCATGGCGCTTGGCAAGTGCGGCGTGAAGTTTAATCAGGAAGACGTTTCCATCGACATGATGGGCATGCCTGTCTGTCGCGACGGTCTGACTGTTCCCTTTGATGAGGTCGAGGCTCTACGACGTTTCGAGGCGCCCGAGATCGTGATCTCGGCCGACCTGGGCGCAGGCGACGCGGCAACGACCGTGTGGACCTGCGACCTCACGCATGAATACATCTCCATCAACGGCGACTACCGTTCCTAGATTCCGGGCACGCTGCGCATCTTGCCGCGATTGCGGACAGCGGAGCACGGCGCGATAACGATACGAAAGACGAGGCAGATTATGAAATTCGCACGCGATTGTCGTTCGAGCGAATCCAACGAAGCAACCGCGCAGCTGCTGTTCGAAGCGCTGCCGTGGATTAAGAACCTGACCGGCAAGACGGTTGTTATCAAATATGGCGGAGCCGCCATGGTTGATGAGCAGCTGCGCCGCGACGTGATGAGCGACATCGTTTTGCTCAAGATCATCGGCATGCGCCCCGTCATCGTGCATGGCGGCGGCAAGGCCATCAACGAGGCGCTGAGCCATTACGATATTCCCGTCGAGTTTAAGAACGGCCAGCGCGTGACCACGCCGGCGACTATGGATATCGTGCGCGAGGTGCTGGGCGGCAAGGTTAACCAGGAGCTGGTCGCTGCCATCAACCACCACGGCAACCTGGCCGTGGGCGTGTCGGGCAGCGATGCCGGCACGCTCATCGCCGAGCCGCTCGACCCCGAGCTCGGCCGCGTGGGCAAAGTGACGCACGTCAACACTGACTATATCGAGCGCTTGCTCGATAGCGAGTACATCCCCGTCATCGCTACCGTCGCGGCGGGGGAGGACGGCGGCTTCTTTAACATCAACGCCGATACCGCCGCCGGTGCCGTTGCCGCGGCGCTCCACGCGCATAAGGCGATCTTTTTGACCGATGTCGATGGCCTGTACAAGGACTTTAGCGACAAGGACTCGCTTATCTCCAACCTAACGCTCGACGAGGTTAACGAAATGCTCTACGGCGGCGAGGTCGATAAGGGCATGATTCCCAAGCTGCGCGCGGCCGTCGATGCGCTTACCGGCGGCGTATTTCGTGCCCACATCATTAACGGTACTACGCCGCATTCGCTGCTCCTGGAGCTGCTGACCGATGCCGGCGTCGGCACCGTGATCCATTCCACCGAGACGGCTTACGAATTCGATACGCATCCGCATCCGCTTTCGACGTTTGCTGCGCGTCTGACCGAAAACCTTGACGAGGTCGAGAAGCTTCAGACGGTCTAGCTGACCCGCAGCCGCCCCATTCCTGCACCCATAGCCCCGCGCCGTCTGGCGCCCAACGAAAGGCATCTCATGTCACTTGCAGCTCAGCAATCGCTTGAATCCCATTACGTTATGCATACCTTTGGCCGCTCTCCGGTCGAGTTTGTCGAGGGTCACGGCATGAAGCTCACCGGCGACGATGGCCGTGAGTACCTCGACTTTCTTGCCGGCATCGGCGTGTGCAGCCTAGGTCATGGCGACCCGGCTGTGCTCTCGGCGCTCGAGGCACAGACCAAAAAGCTCATGCATGTCTCCAATTACTTCTACATCGAGCAGCGCGGACAGGTCGCGGCGCTGCTGTCCAAGCTTGCTAACGACGACGTAGATGGTGCGCGCGTGCTTGCCGATGCCGTTGTCGCCGGCGATGAGACCACGGCAGCTGCTCTTGGTGTCCCGGCTGCGGATGAGCAGGTTTGGGAGACCTTCTTTGCCAACTCTGGCGCCGAGGCCAACGAGGGCTCGATGAAGCTCGCGCGCCTGTACGCCAAGCGTGCCGGTAATGGCGGCAACACCATCGTGTGCATGCGCGGCGGGTTCCACGGCCGTACGCTCGAGACCATTGCCGCCACCATGCAGGATTGGCTGCAGGACAGCTTCCGCCCACTGCCGGGTGGCTTTGTGGCCTGCACGCCCAACGATGTCGATGAACTGCGTGCGATCTTTAAGCAGCTGGGCAGTGAAATTTGCGCCGTGATGCTCGAGCCGATCCAAGGTGAGAGTGGCGTGCACCCCATGACCGAGGAGTTTATGGCGGCGGCGCGCGACCTGGCACACGAAGTGGGCGCCGTGCTTATCGCCGACGAGGTCCAGTGCGGCATCTTCCGCTCCGGCAAGCCGTTTGCGTTCCAAACCTATGGCGTGGAGCCCGACATCATGAGCCTTGCCAAGGGCATTGCCGACGGCGTGCCCATGGGTGCCGTTGTGGCAAAGAAGGAGATTGCCGACGTGTTTAAGCCGGGCGACCACGGCTCGACCTTTGGCGGTAGCTGCTTGGCCGTCGCGGCGTGCGCCGCGACGCTTTCCGCGCTTGTGCGTGGCGATTATGTCGACCATGCTGCCAAGGTGGGTGCCTATATGGAGGCAAAGCTCGCCAAGCTGCCGCACGTGACCGAGGTACGTGGCCGCGGCTTGATGCTCGGCTGTGATTTGGATGATGCCGCGGGCGACGCGCATGATGCTGTTGCCCGCGCGCTGGCCGCCGGTGCCGTGATCAACGCTACAGGTGCGCATACGCTGCGTTTCCTGCCGCCGCTCGTCTGCGAGGAAGCCGACGTGGACAGTCTGATCGAGATCCTGTCGGATGTCTTGGGCTAACGCGGCGCAATAACTCAATTTGGACCGGGTTCCGGACTGTGGGCGTGTCCTATGCGGCATGATTCAGCGGTCTGGAGCCCGTTTTGCCTTAGATTTGCTAAGGCAGGGAGACCTGCTGGTCAAAAAACATCAAATATGAGTACTGTTACCGATTTGGTAGCAGCAATTTTGGACTAATAAGGCCAGATAGCAAGTCGAAATGGCGATGAATGCACGATTTTGATCCAACTGTTAGTACTTATAATGGACATATGTTGCGTAACTTAAGCAAATACTATCTTTTTATATGTTGCAAACAAAGTAGCAGTACTCATTTTTGCCATTTTTTGACCACGGCCTTTGCGACAGATGTGCTGGCGGGTTCGAATCCCTCTGCGATGGGCCTGAAAAAGGAAAGGCCTCCATCGCTGGAGGCCTAACAATTCAGTGGTGGGCGATGAGGGATGTCGCGTGCGGCTTCGCCGCCCGCTCTCGCTTCGGGCCTACGGCCCTCGCGTGCTGCGCTGGAAAACGCTTCGCGTTTCCTCAGCTCCGCACCCTGTCGGGTTCGAATCCCATGAAATGGGCCCAAACAAAACGGTCCCCTTTCGAGGACCGTTTCCAATTCCGTGGTGGGCGATGAGGGATTCGAACCCCCAGCCTTGTGCGTGTAAAGCACCTGCGCTAACCGTTGCGCCAATCGCCCGTGCGGAGAGAGTATAGCAAAACAATCGCCCCATTCACCTCATATCCATTAAAGGTGACTGGCGCGTGTCACAGCGGAGCTGATTCAGTTGAGATTGCCTGAACATTCCGCCCCTCTTTACGCCCTCGGGTATACTCAAAAGCTACTGATTCGATTTAATGCCCAGCAACAGCAGAGGGGATAGTATATGTGCGGTTTTGTCGGTTTTGTCGGTGGGACGGATAACCAATCCGAGGTGCTCACCAAGATGATGGACCGCATCGTCCATCGCGGTCCCGACATGGGCGGTCAGTTTATCGACGGCCGCGTTGCCCTCGGCTTCCGCCGCCTGTCGATCCTCGACCTGACCGAGGCTGGCGCCCAACCCATGGCTAACGAGGACGGTAGCGTCGTTATCGTCTTTAACGGCGAGATCTACAACTTCCAAGAACTCCGTTCCGAGCTCGAGGCCAAGGGCTACAAGTTCCACTGCGGCGCCGACACCGAGAGCCTCCTGCACGGCTACGAGGAGTGGGGCGAGGCCGTACTCGATCGCTTGCGCGGTATGTACGCCTTCGTCATCTGGGACAAAAAGAAGAACAAGCTTTTTGGCGCCCGCGACATCTTTGGCATCAAGCCGCTTTACTACTATCCCATGGCCGATGCGGGCGACGGCGCTCCGGGCGTGCTCTTTGGTTCCGAGATCAAGAGCTTCCTGGACTACCCGCACTTCCACAAGGCGGTCAACAAAAAGGCTCTGCGTCCGTACATGACGCTGCAGTATTCGGCAACCGAGGAGACCTTCTTCGAGGGTGTCTACAAGCTGCCGCCGGCGCACTACTTTACCGTCGATATCCCGACCGGCAAGATGAACATCGAGCGCTACTGGGATTGCGATTACTCTGCCGTCGAGAAGCCGTTCGAGGAGTACGTCGACGAGCTGGACGAGGTCGTGCACGAGAGCGTCGAGGCCCATCGTATCGCCGACGTCAAGGTCGCGTCGTTCCTCTCCGGTGGCGTCGACTCCAGCTACATCGCCGCTTGCCTCATGCCCGACAAGACCTTCTCGGTGGGCTTTGACTACAAGAACTTTAACGAGACCAACTACGCCAAGGAGCTTTCCGATAAGCTCGGCGTCGAGAACGTTCGCAAGATGATTACCGCCGACGAGTTCTTCGGTGCGCTCGAGGACATCCAGTATCACATGGACGAGCCGCAGTCCAACCTGTCTTCCGTGCCGCTGTGGTTTTTGGCCGAGATGGCCCGCAAGGACGTCACCGTCGTGCTTTCGGGCGAAGGCGCCGACGAGCTCTTTGGCGGCTACGCCTACTACGAGGACACGGTCCCGGTGCGCAAGTACAAAAAGATGGTGCCGCTGCCCATTCGTCGTGCGCTCGGTAACCTGGCGCTGCATATGCCGTACTTCAAGGGACATAACTTCCTAGTCAAGGGTGCCGAGATTCCCGAGAAGTCGTTCCTGGGACAGGCTCTGGTATGGCCGGAGCGCGAGGTCGACGGCGTGCTCAAGCCCGAGTACAACACCGGCGACGGCGCCTTTGAGCTCGCTGCACCCATCTACGCGCGCGTGAAGGGTCAGCCCGAGCTGGTCAAGAAGCAGTACCTGGACATGAACATGTGGCTCCCGGGCGACATTCTGCTCAAGGCCGACAAGATGTGCATGGCGCACTCGCTGGAGCTGCGCGTGCCCTTCCTGGACCGCAAAGTCATGGAGTTCGCCGAGCACATTCCCGACCGCTACCGCATCAACGAGAACGGCAACAAACAGGTACTCCGCCACGCTGCCAACAAGTCGCTGCCCGATGAGTGGGCCACCCGTCCCAAGGTGGGCTTCCCGGTGCCGATTGTCTACTGGCTGCGCGAGCAAAAGTGGTACGACTATGTCAAGGAGTACTTCACCGCGCCGTGGGCAAGCGAGTTCTTCGATACCGACGAGCTCATGCACCTGCTCGATCTGCACTTTGCGGGCAAGGGCGATTTCCAGCGTAAGATCTATACGCCGCTCGTGTTCCTGGTGTGGTACAAGCGCTTCTTTATCGACGAGGACCAGCCTTCTGTTCAGGCTGCCTAGTCTCGGCCTACGAATGCCTGCGCGTAACGGCTCCTCCGGGAGCCGTTTTTGCGCGAGCACGTTTCAGTTACTATAAAACCGTCCCTGCCAAATGGCTGAGAAAGGTGAAAGATGCACCATTCGGATTCCGCGACCGTGACCACGGTCGATACGCTTGCCAAGCTTCTCGATGTGTGCGGCGAGCTGCGCGCATCAGAGCAGGTTGACGAGCGTGCCGTGACCGGCTGCTCGTTTGATTCGCGCGCGGTCTCGGCAGGTGACGTGTTCTTCTGCAAAGGTGCTGCCTTTAAGCCCGCGTTTTTGAGCATGGCGCTCGATGCGGGCGCCGTCGCATTTGTGTGCGAGGAGTCACTGGTCGAGTCTCTGGAGCCGCTGGCGCAGGAGAGCGGTGCTGCGATGCTGGTTGTTGATAGCGTTCGCACGGCCATGGCCCTGTTGCCGCCGGAGGTCTACGACCGTCCCGACCACGACGTCAAGATCGTGGGTATCACCGGTACCAAGGGAAAGACCACGGCCGCTTTTATGCTCCAGTCGATTATCAAAGCGGCGGGCGAGTCCTGCGGCATGATCGGCTCGGTGAGTACCGACGATGGCATCGAGTGCTACGAGAGCACCAATACTACGCCCGAGGCCCCCGAGGTCTGGCGCCATATCGCCAACTGCCGCACGTCCGGTCGCCAGTCCATGGTCATGGAGGTTTCGAGCCAGGCGCTCAAGTACCAACGCGTCGAGAATCTGCCGTTTGACGTGGCGTGCTTCCTCAACATCGGCCGCGACCACATCTCGCCGATCGAACACCCCACGTTTGAGGATTATTTTGAGAGCAAACTCAGGATCTTTGACCAGGCAAAGACCGCCGTGGTGAATCTAGGCACCGAAGAGGTTGACCGTGTGCTAGAGGCAGCGTCGACGGCCGATCGCTTGGTGACCGTTGGGGTCGAGCATCCCGAGGCGAGCCTGTGGGCAAGCGACGTACGCATGGTCGGCTTTAGCATCGAGTTCAACTTGCATGGCCTGTGTGCCGACGAGTCCGAGACGGGGGAGAAGGTCCTGCTGGGCATCGCGGGCGACTTTAACGTGGAAAACGCGCTGGTCGCTATCGCCGCTGCGCGCGAGATCGGCATCGGTATCGAGGCTATCAAGAAGGGCCTCTCCAAACTGCGTGTGCCGGGCCGTATGGAGGTCGTGGAGTCGAAGGACGGCCGCGTGATCTGCGTCGTCGACTATGCGCACAACCAGCTTTCGTTCCGTTCGCTTTTCTCGTCGGTGAAGCGCGCGTTTCCCGCTAGCCCCGTCATTGCGCTGTTTGGCGCTGCCGGCGGCAAGGCGCAGGAGCGCCGCGAGCAGCTTCCGCGCGAGGCCGCACCGTATTCCGACCTGATGATCTTTGCCAACGAGGATCCAGCTCACGAGGACCCGATGAAGGTCTGTCGCGAGCTTGCCGAACATGTTCCCGACGATACGCCGAACAAGATCATCCTCGACCGCGAAGCCGCTGTGCATGCGGCGTTCAAGGCGGCGCGCGAGGAGTACGTCAACCCCGATGCTCCCACCATTGTCTTGCTGCTGGCAAAGGGTGACGAAGAGCTCATGCACGTGGGCGACGAGTTCGTGCCCATCGAGAGCGACCTTTCGTTGGCCAATCGCCTGATCGATGTTACCCAGTTTGACTAATGAACCATGATGGCGGCGGCGCCCTGAGTGCGCTGTCGCCATAAGCGTGTTCCCTCAATCAAAACATGCCGTCCAAGTCCAAACCCTTCTACGTAAACGGAGTAACCATGTCCCACAACACCCTGCCGACCGTTGCCGAGCTTTCGGGCGAGATGCGCGAGCGCTTGGCCAAGGTCAAGTACGTCTTTACCGACCTGGATGCCACGATGCTTGCACCCGGCTCGTGCGTGCTGCGCGACAACGACGGCAACCCTTCGACCAAACTCGTCGAGGCCGTCGTGGCGCTCGCTCGCGCTGGTATTCAGGTGGTTCCCACCTCGGGCCGCAACCGTACCATGATCCACGAGGACGCGCGCGTGCTCGGCCTCAACTCCTACATCGGCGAGATGGGCGGCCTGGTTATGTACGACCTCAAAGCCAACGATTGGGAGTATCTGACCGGTGACATGCCTTACGACCCCGCCTGTGGCTTCACGCCGCACCAGGTGATCGAGCAGACCGGCGTGTGCGAGAAGATCCTTGCCCGCTGGCCGCACAAGATCGAGTACCACAACGACATGTCGACCGGCTACAAATACCGTGAGGTCACCGTCGGCATGCGCGGCGATGTGCCCGACGATGAGGTCCAGGCCATCCTGGACGAGGCCGGCTGCGGTCTGATCTGGGCTTGCAACGGCCATCTGACTCACCTGTCCAAGCCGACGACGCTCGAGCTCGATCGCGTCGAGGACGGTCGCGCATTCAACATCAACCCCGCGGGCCTCAACAAAGGCGTCGCCATTGCGCGCTTCTGCGAGCACCTGGGGATCGAGCGCGAGGAGACGTTGGCGCTCGGCGATTCCGAGTCCGACTTCTACATGGCCGATCACGTGGGCACGTTCTGCCTGGTCGAGAATGGCCTGACGAGCGCCGGCGCGCTCGAGTTCCTGGCTGCTTGCGAGAACGCTTTCGTTACGCGCGGCAAAATTGTCGACGGTTGGGCGGCGACGGCAGAGCTGCTGGTCGCGGCGCGTTCGTAGCGCGGCGTCGCCGCACGTGGACATGTCTTTTCGAGAGAGACTGGTGAGGTAATGTCCGATATCGAGAATCCGGCAGGCGACACGCGCCCGATTGGCGTGTTCGATTCTGGTTTGGGCGGTCTGACGGTTGCGCGCGCGATTGCGACGGCGTTGCCGCACGAGTCCGTCTACTACTTTGGCGACACCAAGCGCTGCCCCTACGGCACGCGCACCGAGGATGAGGTGCGCTCGTTTGCGCTGCAGGCGGGTCGTTGGCTTTCGAAGCACGACGTCAAGATTATGGTCATCGCCTGCAACACGGCGACCGCTGCGGCCTTGCGTCTGGCCCAGCAGGTGCTCGACGTTCCCGTGATCGGCGTGATTGCGCCGGGTGCCCGTGCAGCAATCAACAGCACGCGTACGCGTCGCGTGGGCGTGCTCGCCACCAACCTCACCATTCGCTCGGGCGCCTACACGCGCGCCATTCAGGATCTAGATGCCGGCGTCGATGTATACGGCTGTCCTGCCTCGAGCTTTGTCGAGGTTGTCGAACACGAGCTCGCCTCGGGTGCACATCTGCAGGAACAGTGGCTTGAGAACGAGGATATCTTCGATACGCCTGCCGTGCGTGCGCTGGTGGGTGCCACGGTTGAGCCGCTGCGCGACCACGGTATCGATACCGTGGTGCTCGGCTGTACGCATTTCCCGCTGTTGGTGGGACCTATCCGCCATGCGCTGGGGCCTGGGGTGCGCGTCGTGAGCTCCGCCGAGGAGACCACGCGCGAGCTGACCGATATCCTCACGCGCCGCGAGCAGCTGGCGGGCGACGCCGCCGAGCCGCAGCATCGTTTTGCCACGACGGCTGATAACATTGCCGAGTTTGCGGTGGCGGGCAGCTTTATCTTTGGTCAGCCGCTCAAGAGCATCGAACATATCGATATCGATGAGCTGAAATAGATGTAAGGCAGCCGCCAAAGCCTCCGCCACATCTTTTGCCGAAAGGAAATTTCTATGGAGTACATGCAGGTCAACCGCGCCAACGGCCGTGCCGCCAATGAGCTGCGCCCCGTCAAGCTTACTCGCGGCGTCATGAAGCACGCCCACGGCTCGTGTTTGGCCGAGTTCGGCGACACGCGCGTGCTGTGCGCTGCCACCATCGAGGAGGGCGCGCCGGGCTGGCGCAAGGGCGCTAAGGCCGGTTGGGTAACGGCGGAGTACGCCATGCTGCCGACATCGACCGGCAAGCGCTGCAAGCGCGAGCACGCCAACCGCAAGGGCCGCTCCATGGAAATCGAGCGCCTCATTGGCCGCAGCCTGCGTACCGTCGTCAACATGAAGGCGCTCGGCGAGTACACCGTCACCGTCGACTGCGATGTGATTCAGGCCGATGGCGGCACGCGTACAGCGAGCATCACCGGCGCCTGGGTGGCGCTGCACGACGCCCTCGCCATGTGGGTCGAGGCGGGCAAGATCGAGCGCATCCCGCTTATCGGCCAGGTGGCTGCCATCTCCATGGGCGTTGTCGACGGCAATACGCTGCTTGACCTCGATTATTCCGAGGACAGCCATGCCGAGGTCGACATGAACCTCGTCGCCACCGACACCGGTGAGATGATTGAGCTCCAGGGCACCGGCGAGCAGGCGCCCTTCGACCGCAAACGCCTCAACGTCCTGCTCGACCTGGGCGACAAGGGTATCGCCGAGCTCATCGAGCTTCAGCGCCAAGCCATCGCCTAACCTGCCAAATAGGGACAGGTTTATTTTGGTAGGTTTTATCTGGGAAAACGTCGAAGTATAAGACTGCCGTTGATTGAGAGGGGAGAGGGGCCGAGGTCCTCGTCGCCCTCAACACGGCATTGCTATAGAGACAAGGAGGCCAGCTATGGCACTTGAGAAGATTGACATCGACACCCTCGACCCGGCGGCGACCATCGTCGTGGCAACCGGCAACGCTCATAAGCTCACCGAGATCGAGGCCATTTTGGGCAAGGTCATGCCCGAGGTACGCTTTGTGGCGCTCGGCCAGCTGGGCGATTTTGAGGATCCCGAGGAAAACGGCACGACGTTTTTGGAGAACGCCATCATCAAGGCCCAAGCCGCGGTTGAGGAGACGGGCCTTATGGCCATTGCCGACGATTCGGGCTTGGTCGTCGACGCACTGGACGGTGAGCCCGGTGTGTTTAGCGCGCGCTATGCGGGCGTGCACGGCGACGATGCCGCCAACAACGCCAAGCTTCTCGTTAACCTGGAAGGCGTGGCAGATGAGGACCGCACCGCGCGCTTTATGAGCGTCGTCGCGCTCATCGACACGGACGGTTTGGTTACCTATGGCGAGGGCGCCTGCGAGGGCGTTATCGCGCACGAGGGCCGCGGCGATCACGGCTTTGGCTACGACCCGCTGTTCCTGCCGGTCGACACGCCGGGCAAGACCATGGCCGAGCTGACGGCGGACGAGAAGAACGCCATCAGCCATCGTTTCCACGCGCTCGAGCATCTGTCCGCCAAGCTGACGGGCGAGGAGTAGGCCATGCGTGCGGTGGTGCAGCGCGTGCTCAACGCCGGCGTGACGGTCGACGGCGAGTGCGTGGGCCGCATTGGACGCGGCTATCTGGTGCTGCTGGGCGTGGGCCACGGCGACACGCGCGCCGAGGCCGACAAGCTGTGGGGCAAGCTCCGCGGCCTGCGCATCAACGAGGATGAGAACGGCAAGACCAACTTGGCGCTTGCCGATATCGACGGCGAGGTGCTCGTGGTGTCGCAGTTCACACTGTTCGCCGACTGCCGCCACGGCCGCCGTCCGTCGTTTACGGATGCCGGCGCACCCGATGTTGCCAACGAGCTCTACGAGTACTTCCTGACGCTCGTTCGCCAAGATGTCGAACACGTGGCGCACGGCATTTTTGGCGCCGATATGAAAGTCGACTTGGTCAACGACGGCCCATTCACCATCGTCTTGGACACCGACAACCTTTAGGTTACGCGGTTTTACCAAACCGCGTAACAACTGGTCATGCGAGATTGTCGTCTGGTACGTATTTGGGACCGGGCTTATTTAGCTACTTGCGTATGGCCACAACAGGGTGCTATAGTATTAGAGTTTTGTCTATCTTAGGGGTATTATCCCCTTTTTGAATTGCACCTTCTGGAGGCCCTGTTCATGGAAGAGATGGAAGTCAATCACGTCGACGACATCCACGAGAAGCTGACCGATATGGTGGGCGATCGCGTCAAGGTTAAGGCCAACATGGGCCGTACCCGCGTCGTCGAGCGCATGGGCACCATCAAGAGCGTCCACCCGGCCGTCTTCATCGTCGAGGTCGACGAGCGTCGCGGCCGCAAGTCGCGTCAGTCCTACCAGTATATCGATGTCCTCACCGGTCAGGTCGAGCTGTTCGACCCCGAGAGCGGCGAGCATATCTTTACCCCGCTCGGCAATCAGCTCGAGGAGCATTAACGGTGACCGATCGGTCCCTGACTCTTTCCGCGCCGGCAAAGATTAACCTCTACCTGGGGGTTCATACCGAGCGCGATGACCGCGGCTACCACAGGGTCGATTCCCTGATGGCGGCCGTCGGTCTTTCCGATACCGTGACGGTCACGCCGGCGCAGGCGCTGACCGTCCAGACGGTTCCGGCATCAGATTTTCTCATGCAAAAGAATACGGCGTATCGGGCTGCGGTTGCTATGGCCGAGCATTATGGTCGCGAGGCAAACATCTGCGTGACGATTGAGAAGCGCATTCCATTGTGCGCCGGCTTGGGCGGCCCCTCGACGGATGCGGCCGCGGTCATTGTCGCCTTGGCAGAGCTCTGGGGCATTGATCGCACCGACCCAGCGCTCGACGATATTGCGCGGGGCATTGGTGCTGACGTCCCGTTCTTTTTGCACGCGAGCCCTGCGTTCTACGTAGGCGGGGGAGACGTGCTGGCAACTGAGTACTCCGTGCTGCCCGCGACGCCCGTTGTGCTGGTCAAGCCGCGGGAGGCGAGCGTTTCGACAATTGAAGCCTATCGACGTTTTGACGAGGCCCCGGTGCCTGCGGACAAGCCCGGCGCGATAGCTTCTGCCTTGCGTGCTGGTGATGCCGAGACGGCATATGCACTCATCCATAACAACCTTGGTGTCATTTCCGCACAGATGGAGTCGCAGATTCAAACGGTCCTCGACTGGCTGCGTAAACAGGACGGAACCGTTGCTGTAGATGTGTGCGGATCGGGTGCCTGCTCGTTTGCCATTTGCGACACCGCTGCCACGGCCGAAAGGCTTGCCGATGCTGCCCAGCAAAATGGCTGGTGGGCCTGCGCGACTGAGCTTATTCCCAACACGGTTCAAATCGACGCGCCAAAGAAATAAAAATTTCTCTAGCACGCGGCGAAAATCTTTGTTACTATAGTCGAGCTAACGGGTTGTGGCTCAGTTTGGTAGAGCACTGCGTTCGGGACGCAGGGGTCGCTGGTTCAAATCCAGTCAACCCGACCAGAGCATGAGGAGGGACCGCTTCTTGCGGTCCCTTTTTTTAGCTAGTGTTGTGATACCGCGATACCCGCGGTATACTCATTCGAGCTTGTCTCGCTGTATTGTGGAGGTCTACATGTTTGGACTGAGGGCTCCTGAGCTCATCATTATTCTCGTCGTTGTCCTGATTATCTTCGGGCCCAAGAACCTGCCGAAGCTCGGCAAGTCCCTCGGCTCTACCGTCAAGAATATCCGTGAGGGTATGGAGGGCGACGATAAGGCCGAGACCAAGCAGGCCGAGGAGGTCGTGGTCGAACAGTCCGAGGAGGACAAGGAGATCGCTGAGCTCGAGGCCAAGCTCGCTGCTGCCAAGAAGAAGCAGGCAGAGGACAGCGACGCGGACGCAGAGTAGTCCCATCCCTTTGGGGTGAGCACCTGACCGGCTTGCCCGCAGGCTAGCCGGTCTTTTTCGTTTTGTTGACAGTTGATTGTTTGATCAGAGTTGGGGAGATATCCGTATGGACGCAAGCCAGATCGTACTGACCGCTGAGGGCCGCCAGAAGCTCGTCGAGGAGCTCGCCTGGCGTGAGGGCGATTACGCCAAGGAGATCGTCGAGGACATCAAGGAAGCCCGCGCGTTCGGCGACCTTTCGGAGAACTCCGAGTACGATGCCGCCAAGGACAAGCAGGCCCAGAATGCTGCTCGTATCGCCGAGATCCAGGCCATTCTTGCCAACGCTCAGGTTGCTGCCACCACGGGCGATCTGACCGTCTCCATCGGTTCCACCGTTTCGCTGATTGATCCCAACGGCGAGGTCATGGAAGTCACGCTCGTTGGTACCACCGAGACCAACTCGCTCGAGCACAAGATCTCCAACGAGTCTCCGGTCGGTCACGCCATCATCGGTCACGGCGAGGGTGATTCCGTCGAGGTCGTTACGCCTTCCGGCAAGACTCGCGTCTACACCATCGCCAAGATCGCACGCTAGACCACGGTCCCGCGTAAAGGTATGTTTTCGCTCCCTGGGACCGAATCCTGGGGAGCGTTTTAGTTTGAGGAGCTAACTTATGGCAGAGAACCAGAACGCCGCAGATCAGGCATCGACGCTCAACGACGAGCGCGCCACCCGCCTGGCCAAACGCGCCGCCCTGTTCGAGGCGGGCCAGAACCCCTATCCTGAGCACTCCGAGCTTGAGGACTACGTCGCCGATATCGAGGCTAAGTACGCCGATCTTGCCGATGGCGAGGACACCGAGGACGTCGTGAAGATCGCCGGCCGCGTAGTCGCCAAACGCGGTCAGGGCAAGATCATGTTCATCGTCGTGCGCGATGCGACTGCCGAGATTCAGCTGTTCTGCCGCATCAACGACATGGACGAGGCCGCCTGGAATACGCTCAAGGCCCTCGACCTGGGCGACATCCTGGGCGTGACCGGTGTGGTTGTGCGCACCAAGCGTGGCCAGCTTTCGGTCGCCCCCAAGAGTGCGACCCTGCTTTCCAAGGCCGTTCGTCCGCTGCCCGAGAAGTTCCACGGTCTTTCCGACAAGGAGACCCGCTATCGCCAGCGCTATGTCGATCTGATCGCCAACGACGACGTTCGCGAGACCTTCCGTAAGCGTTCGCAGATTCTCTCTACCTTCCGTCGCTTTATGGAGTCCGACGGCTACATGGAGGTCGAGACCCCCATCCTGCAGACCATCCAGGGCGGCGCTACTGCCAAGCCGTTCATTACCCACTTCAACGCGCTCGATCAGGAGTGCTACCTGCGTATTGCCACCGAGCTGCACCTCAAGCGCTGCATTGTCGGTGGTTTTGAGCGCGTGTTCGAGATCGGCCGCATCTTCCGTAACGAGGGCATGGACCTTACCCACAACCCCGAGTTCACCACGATGGAGGCCTACCGTGCCTTCTCCGACCTCGAGGGCATGAAGGCACTCGCCCAGGGTGTCATCAAGGCTGCCAACAAGGCCATCGGCAACCCCGAGGTCATCGAGTACCAGGGCCAGACCATCGACCTTTCTGGTGAGTGGGCCAGCCGTCCCATGACCGACATCGTCTCCGACGTGCTCGGCAAGCAGGTCACCATTGACACGCCAGTCGAGGAGCTTGCTGCCGCCGCGCGCGAGAAGGGCCTGGAGATCAAGCCCGAGTGGACTGCTGGCAAGATCATCGCCGAGATTTACGATGAGCTGGGCGAGGACACCATCGTCAACCCGACGTTCGTGTGCGATTACCCCATCGAGGTCAGCCCGCTTGCCAAGCGTTTTGAGGACGACCCGCGCCTGACGCACCGTTTTGAGCTGGTTATTGCCGGTCACGAGTACGCCAACGCGTTCTCCGAGCTCAACGACCCGGTCGACCAGGCCGAGCGCTTTGCCGCCCAGATGGCCGAGAAGGCCGGCGGTGACGACGAGGCCATGGAGTACGACGAGGACTACGTGCGCGCCCTCGAGTACGGTATGCCTCCCGCGGGCGGCATTGGCATTGGTATCGACCGCGTGGTCATGCTGCTCACCAACCAGGCTTCTATCCGCGACGTGCTGCTGTTCCCGCACATGAAGCCCGAGAAGGGTTTCCAGTCCGGTGCCGCTGCCGCCAAGGCTGCCGAGGCCGGCAACGCCGCGAGCCCGTTCGTTAAGTCGCTTAAGCCCACGCTCGATTACTCCAAGATCGCCGTTGAGCCGCTGTTCGAGGAGTTCGTCGACTTCGATACCTTCTCCAAGAGCGATTTCCGCGCTGTGAAGGTCAAGGCATGCGAGGCCGTCAAGAAGTCCAAGAAGCTGCTGAACTTTACGCTCGACGACGGTACCGGCACCGACCGCACCATCCTCTCCGGTATTCACGCTTATTACGAGCCCGAGGACCTGGTCGGCAAGACCTTGCTCGCCATCACCAACCTGCCTCCGCGCAAGATGATGGGTATTCCCAGCTGCGGCATGCTAATCAGCGCTGTCCACGAGGAGGAGGGCGAGGAGCGCCTCAATCTGATCCAGCTCGACGCCTCCATTCCCGCCGGCGCAAAGATGTACTAACTAGTTACGCGGTTCTACGAACCGCGTAACGGCTCGACGCTGCGCGGGCCGCATTTGGACAATCTGACGTTCAACTTCAAGGGCGCGACCAGAAGGTCAGCGCCCTTTCGTTTCACGTCACCTTGTCACAAATGCGACCCGCTCGCTGACTTATGCTCAACCTGCGGCGCCATTTTTCTTGAAGGCACCTTGCTCGCTCTGGCGGGCTTTCGCTGTCCGTCCTCTATCTGCGGTGTTGCCCTGGTTGGCACTTAGGGACGTTCCTTTTCTGCCGGCACTTGGGGACAGTCCTAGTCGTTGGGGATCTACCGACGCATTGGGGGTTTGCGCCTTCCATGCATGACAGCCGTCTCTTTTATGTTTCCTTTAGCCGTTGCTGCCTAGGATGGGGGTTAGTCGGTAGGAAGGGAGCGTCTATATGGACGACGCGAGCGAGCGTTCAATCGAAGAGGACATGCTCGATCAGTTCAATTACTTTGATGATGAGGACGAGGAGCTGATCGACCGTCGCGAGCCAGCGCCGCTTGATTCCTTTGATCTGGTCGATGAAGAGACTGATGAGGTTGAGGACGAATCAACGGAGCCCCCACAGTCTTCGCGCCTTAACTCGCTGCTTTCGAGAGCCCCCATGCACCACGGCGTTCGTGCCGGCGCGCTCCATATGAAAACTGACTGGCACCAGATCGTGACGGCAGGCGATGAGCTTGCCGTCGATGCGCCGCTCACCGATAAATCATCCATCATCTGCCGCACCGGCATGCTTATGCTGGCAAGCGGAACGGGTGCCTGGCGCGTGCGCGATACCATGAATCGTGTTGCCGCCGTACTCGGTGTCACCATCCACGTTGACTTAAGTCTTCTGTCGTTTGAGTGCACCTGCATCGAAGATGGCCACTGCTTTAACGAGGTTGTCAGCCTGCCCACAACGGGAGTCAATACCCATCGCATTTGGATGATGGAGAGTTTCTTAAAGGAAATCGAGACGTATGGGCGCCGGTTTACCGTGCACGAATACCACGAGATGCTCAAGACCGTTGAGAGTTCAAAACCTGATTACGCGCCTTGGCAACAGGGCCTTGCGGCGGCCTGCGCCTGTGGCGCCTTTGTCTTTTTACTTGGTGGCGGTCCTATTGAGATGGCATGCGCGTTCGTGGGCGCGGGTGTCGGCAACTTTGCCCGCTCCCATATTCTCAAGCAAGGCCTTGGTCAGTTCAGCGCGCTGACGACCGGCGTTGCGCTCGCTTGCGTTTCGTATCTGCTGGCATTGCTCGGCCTTGGCCAGGTCATACCGGGGGCAATGTCGCACAAAGAAGGCTATATCGGCGCCATGCTCTTTGTGATTCCCGGCTTTCCGCTCATTACGGCGGGCCTCGACATCGCCAAGCTCGACATGCGAAGCGGTATCGAGCGCCTTTCATATGCCGTATCGATTATTGTGATGGCGACGCTCGTAGGTTGGATGGTTGCCGAGTGTGTTGGCCTGGCGCCGGACGACTTTGCCCCACTGGGCCTTTCGCCGCTTGCCCTTACGCTCCTGCGCGTGGTGATGAGCTTCGTTGGCGTATTCGGCTTCTCGGTGATGTTCAACAGCCCGGTAAAGATGGCCGCGGCAGCTGGGTTGATCGGCGCCGTGTCCAATACCCTGCGTCTGACCCTTGTCGATGCGCCGACGATGATTCCCTTCCTGGGCCTCAGCACGGGAATGCCTCCCGAGGCAGCAGCGTTTATCGGCGCGCTGGTATCGGGTCTGCTGGCAAGCTTGGCCGAAGTCAAGCTCACCTACCCGCGCATCGCCCTCACGGTGCCTTCGATTGTCATTATGGTGCCCGGTCTGTATCTCTATCGCTCTATGTATTACATGTGCACCTTCGACACGGTCAACATGCTCGGCTGGTTTGTGCGCGCAGTGCTCATCGTGGCGTTTCTGCCCGTTGGCTTGGGCGTGGCGAGAACCCTCACCGACCCTCGCTGGCGCCATACCAGCTAATTGGTGCAAGGGGGACAGGTTACTTTGCACCAAATGAGTTGCGGTGAAATAGGGACTGAATTGCTGCTCAAAGGGTCAAAACAGTCCGTATTCCACCGCAACTTATGGGGTCGGTGGATTATTGGTGCCCTGCATCTTCATAAACTCAACGCTTACGAAGCGCGTGCTTTTCGTGCTAGGCTGGTTCCACCACATAAGTAGTCGCAGACGCGCGTACCACGGGCGGGCGAGATGAAGTTCCAACAGCTCCATCTTGCCCGCCCGTTTTTGTTGTGCGCCGCGGCGCAACACAGAAAGGACCATGCCCTTTATGCCTATCAACAAACGAGAGAGCCTGCTGTTCACCTTTATCATGTGCTTTTGCATGGTGCTCTGGATGAGCGTCTACAACGTCGCCCTGCAGTATGGGGCCATCAACGGCGAGGTTATTGCCGCCGCGTGGCTCGGCTTCCCCGTTGCCTACGTCTTTGCCATGTGCTGCGACTGGTTTGTTGCCAGCCCGCTGGCCAAAAGCTTTGCCTTCAAGTTCCTAGTTACTCCGGGCAAGAGCTCACCGCTTGCCATGACGCTCGCCGTCAGCTCCTGCATGGTCGTTCCCATGGTCATCATCATGTCGCTCTACGGCGCGTGCGAGGGTCTGACGCACATGCCCGGCGGCATCCTTGCGAACCTGTATTCCGTGCCCGCGATCTGGATGATCAACATCCCGCATAATTTTGTGATGGCGCTGCCGTGGAACCTTTTGGTAGCTGGTCCGATTTCCCGCTTCGTCTTCCGTCGCGCCTTCCCTGTGGGGACGGTTTTCGAGGAGGAGCATGCCGAGCTCTTGGAGCAGGCTATGGCTTCTGAGTGCGAGTAGCTCGCTTAGGGACCTGCTGAGCGCGGGCGACTTGCTTGGTTGGAGCCCTAAGCGTGGATAGCTCGCTCGGCGACATCGCGGGCGCGAGCGGTGCGCATGACCGGAGGGCCCGTGCTGCTCCGTTGCCCGACGTGCTAGCGCACAGACAATCTGTTGGTGCATTCGGCGGCTGCTGAAGCGTTTCGGCAGCCGCTTTTTATACGGAGTTTAAATACAACAGTCTGTTGTATTACGTAGAGTGGTATATCTCTAGCAGGAAAAATGCGAGAGACGGAGCATTATGGCGTTGCTAGTAGGACTGGACGTAGGGTCGACGACGACCAAAGTTTACGCGATGCACGAGGATATGACCGAGGCGTGGTGGGGATATCGCCGCCACGGGGCGTGTCAGACAGCGAGCGTGCGCGCCATGCTCGGCGAGCTCGCCGAGCGCTTTCCCCATGAGTCGCTGCGCGTTGCGGTGACCGGCTCGGGTGCGCGCGATATCGCGACCGCGCTGGGCGCCTCGTACGTTCAGGAGGTGGTCGCCAACGCGCTCGCGATCAGCAGGTTCTATCCGCAGACGCGCTGCGCCATCGAGCTGGGCGGCCAAGACGCCAAGATGATCTTCTTCCGCACCAACGATAAGGGAGACATCGAGGTTGCCGACATGCGCATGAACGGCTCGTGCGCAGGCGGTACCGGTGCATTTATCGACGAGATGGCAAAGCTCATGGGGGTCGGCACCGAATCGGGCGAGTTCGAGCAGCTCGCAAGCCGGGGAACGACCGTCCACGAGGTCTCGGGCCGCTGCGGCGTGTACGCAAAGACCGATATCCAGCCGCTGCTCAACGAGGGCATTCCTACCACCGACCTGGCGCTTTCGGCGCTTCACGCGGTCGCCCGCCAAACGATCGGCGGTCTGGCCCAGGGTATCGACATCGAGCCGCCGGTAATCTTCGAGGGCGGTACGCTCGCCTACAACCCCACGCTGGTCCGCGTGTTCCGGGAGCAACTGAATCTATCGGACGATCAGGTTATCGTCCCGCGCGATCCGCAGATCATGGTCGCGCGCGGTGCCGCCCTGTCGCTGACCGACATGTTCGCATCGTCCCAACCGATCGACCTTCCCGACGCTTTTGTCCGGCTGGATAAGCTCGAGACGGTCGCGCCCGCAAGCGGGGAGGGACGTCTTGCCCAGCCCTTTTTTGCCACACCTGCCGAGCAGGCGGATTTTACGGCACGCCATGACAAAGAGACGCCGGCAAAGGGTCCGGATGCGTATGCGCCCGGAGAGACGGTGCGTGTGGCGCTCGGTATCGATTCGGGGAGCACGACGACCAAGTTCGCCCTGGTCGATGAGGCGGGTGAGCTTGTCGATTCGTTCTACGCGTCTAATAACGGCAGACCGCTCGACGTCGCCCAACAGGGTCTTGTCAGCTTGAAGAACCGCTGGGAGACAGCGGGAGTCACGCTTGCGATCGATGCCGTGGGCACCACGGGATACGGCGAGGAGCTTTTCGCGCGCGCGTTCCACGCCGACTACCATACGGTCGAGACGGTCGCGCACGCCCGCGCCGCGTGCGCATGCGTTCCCGATGCGACCTTCGTGCTCGACATCGGCGGACAGGATATGAAGGCCATCTGGCTCAACCACGGCGTGCTGACCGATATCGTCGTCAACGAGGCGTGCTCTGCGGGCTGCGGCTCGTTCCTCGAGGGTTTTGCCAAAAACCTCGGAATAGCCGTTGAGGATATCGCGACCGAGGCATTTTCGTCCAAAGCCCCCGCCGTTCTCGGCAGCCGCTGCACGGTGTTCATGAACAGCAGCGTCGTTTCCGAGCAGCGGCGCGGTAAGGGTCCGGGCGACATCATGGCCGGTCTCTGCCGTTCGATTATCGAGAACGTGTTCACCAAGGTCATTCGCGTTTCAAATCTCAACCGTCTGGGCGACAAAGTCGTCGTCCAGGGCGGCACGTACCGAAACGACGCGGTGCTGCGCGCATTCGAGCAGTATCTGGGCAAACCCGTCACGCGTGCGCCCCACCCGGGGCTGATGGGCGCTATCGGTATCGCCCTGCTCGCGCGCGAGGAATGCCGCAAGGGCGACGCCGGCACGTCGTTTATCGGGCTCGATGCCGTGGAGCGCTTCGAGCATCGCGAGTTCGGCGGCGTTACCTGCCGTCGGTGCAACAACCGCTGCCAGCGCGCGGTCGTGGCATTTGGCGACGGCTCGCTTTACGTCACGGGCAATCGCTGCCCGCGCGGCGGCGCCATCTCATGGGATGAGCTCGTGTGCGAGGTTCCCGCGGCGGAGGAGCTGCGTCCGCAGGGTGCTTGCGAGGCACAGGCACCCGGCACGGGGCGCGACCGGACCGCGGCTGCCCCCAATCTCTTTGTCGACCGCGAGAAGCTGCTGTTCGAGTCGTACCCCACGGTTCCCGTCTGCGGGGGGCACGATGTCACGATCGGCATTCCCCGTGTGCTCGAGTTCTGGGACACCATGCCGTTCTGGTCGACGTTCTTCAGCACGCTCGGCTTTAAGGTGCGCGTCTCGGGACGCAGCACCAAGGCGATGTACGAGCGCGGTCTGGCGCACGTCACATCCGACACCGTGTGCTTCCCGGCCAAGCTCGTCCACGGGCACATCCGCAATCTCGTCGACGCCGGCGTCGACCGCATCTTCATGCCCATCATCACGACGGTGCCCACCGAAAACACCGCCTCTACCAGCGAGTGGATGTGCGCCGTCGTAAAGGGATACCCCTACGTGATGCGCAATTCCGATAACCCGGAGGAGCGTTTCGGCGTTCCGTTCGATACGCCGCTGTTCCACTGGTACGACGAGGGCGACCGAAACCGCCAGCTCAAGGCGTGGTGCAAGGAGACCTTCGATATCGATGCCGACCTGGTTGCCAAGGCGACCGAGCAGGCGGACCGCGCGCAGCAGACGTTTGAGAACCAGCTGCAGCTGCGCGGCAGGCAGGTGCTCGAGAACGTGCGCGAGGACGGCGGCTACGCGGTGGTGATCGCTTCGCGCCCGTACCACAACGACCCGCTGGTCAACCACGGGCTGCCCAAGCTCTTCTCTGAGCGCGGCATCCCCGTGCTGACGCCCGATGCGGTGCCGGGGGTCTGCAACGTCGATCTTTCCAACAGCCGCATCGACATCGTGAACAACTACCATGCGCGCATGCTGTCGTGCGCGGTCATCGTCGCATCGACGCCCGAGCTCGAGCTCGTGCAGATGGGCAGCTTCGGCTGCGGCCACGATGCGTATCTCACCGACGAGATCGCGCGCATGATGGGCGAGATGGGCTCCAAGGTTCCGATGATGATCAAGCTCGATGAGAGCGACGTCGCCGGTCCCATGGGCATTCGCGTGCGTTCGTTTATCGAGTCGGTCAACCGTCGTCGCGCGGAGGAGCGTGCCGAGGGCGCCCGGGTGCACGCGGTCCATCCGCTCGACGACCCGTATAAGGTCAAGTACACCAAGCGCGACCGGCACGACAAGATCGCGCTGGTCCCCAACACCTCCCATGCGTTCTGCAGGCTCATGACCGCGGCGATGCGCAATCAGGGCGTGCGCGCCGAGGCCCTTGATATCGGGCGCGAGGATGCCATCCGCCTGGGCAAACGCTATGTGCACAACGACATCTGCTTCCCCGCGCAAATCGTGATCGGCGAGGCGCTCGCGGCACTCGAGAGCGGTAAGTACGACCCGCACGACGTCGCCGTGGTGACTGGCAAGTATATCGGCGACTGCCGCCTGACGCACTACATGCCCCTGCTGCGCCGCGCGCTCGACGACGCGGGATACGACTATGTCCCGGTGCTCACCAACGACGACGTCGATGCCCACAATGCGCATCCGGGCTTCAAGCTCGGCCTTGGCCCGAGCATCCAGATCGCCTACGGTCTTCCCATGATCGATGCCCTCGAGGCCATGCTTAGGCGCATCCGTCCCTACGAGCTCGAGAAGGGCGCGGCGGACGCTGCGTTCGACCGCGCGCTCGATGAGGTTATCGAGGGCATGGAGCGCTCCGGGCTGAGAGGCCAGGCGACGGGCTTCAAACGCGCGCTTGCGATCATGGACGCCGTTCCGTACGACCGCTCGAACCCGCATCCGACCGTTCTCATCGTGGGCGAGTACCTGCTCAATTTCCATCTCGGCGCCAACCACGAGATCGAGCGCTACCTCGAGGACAACGGGCTCGAGGTCATCGAGGCGCGCATGACCGACGTGATCCGCAAGACCTATTTCTACAAGCATGCGCAGTCGCGCGAGTTCCACGTCGACCTGTCGCTGCCCGAAAAGGCCTGGTACGCCACGGCGGACAACCTGTTCGAGCTCGCGCACGACCGTTGCGACCGCCTGGGCGCGGCGAGCCCGCTCTACGAGCCGCCGACGCGCATGCCCGAGCTCGTGCGCGCGAGCGATAAGATCCTGCACCATACGTTCGATGCGGGCGAGGGCGTGCTGATTCCGGCGGAGATTCTCGAGCACGCCAAGCGCGGCTGCCGCAACTTCGTGATCCTGCAGCCGTTCGGGTGTCTGCCCAACCATGTCGTGGGGCGCGGGCTCATCCATGCGCTCAAGGAGCAGTATCCCACGGCGCAGTTCCTGCCGCTCGACTACGATCCCGACGTGAGCTTCGCCAACGTGGAGAACCGTCTTCAGATGCTCATCATGAACGCCAAGGCGCAGGGGTGCGGTGAGGCGCATGGCGAGACCGCGTAAGGACGCCGATGCGCCCGATGCACGCACCCGTATCATCGAGGCGTTTTGGGAGCTCATCGAGAACAACAGCATCTTCGAGCTGTCGGTTGGCGAGGTGACCCGCGCCGCCCAGTGCAATCGCGGAACGTTTTACTACTATTTTCACGATTTCGATGAACTCGTCGCCATCGCCATAGCCCAGCTGCTGCAGGATAACGAGCTCATCACCGATGCCCTCTGGCATTTTTCGAGCGAGGGCGACCTTTCGGCGTTCGACCGGCGCGACGTCCGCTGCCTGCTGCGGCGCATCGTCATCACCATGAGGGCGGGTGCCGCCGAGCAGGTCGTGCAGGGCATCCATACGATCATCATCGACCGCGTGAGAGAGATCGTCCACCCCGACGGAGAAGAGCTCAAGGCAGATTCGAGCTTTGCGGTGGGCTTTCTGGTCTCGGGCATCATGGGCTTTGTGATGGCGGTCGGCTTTGCCCGGGAGGGCGGCGAGGAGATAGACCTCGAGCAGCTGGGGGACAGCGCGTGCGCGTACCTGAGGGCGGTCGCCATGCAGACGGTGGAAACGGTCGCGCAAGTCGAGGGCGTCGATACATCCGAGCTGCTCGAACGCGTCTCCAAGGAGGCCGATGCCTATCGCGCATCGCGTGCGACGAGTCCCGACGTGGTGAAAGACGCCTAGGGTTTCTCTTGCGGGGCGCCTGTCGCGCATCGCGCGGTGAGTCCCGCGATGCGGTCATAACCTGCATTCATGTGAGCCGGGTTTATAGATATTCCTCCAGCTGTTAACATAGACAACCTGTGGGTAAAGAGACAAAAGCGCCGCCGACGGGCGGGCGTTTTGATTTCGATGAACTCATGTAAGGAAACGAGCATGTTAGATAGATTTACCGATCGAGCGCGCAAGGTCATGTCGATGGCCAAACAGGAGGCGCTCGACCTGCATACCAACAAGGTGGGTACCGAGCATCTGCTTCTGGCGCTTGCCAAGGAGGATGAGGGCATTGCCGCCGAGGCGCTGCGTTCGCTCGACATCTCCTACGATGACATCATGGATACTCTCAAAGAGGTCCAGACCACGGTTCCCGAGCCCAGCGAGGAGACCGAGGCGGCCAAGCTCGCCTTTACGCCGCTCGTCATTAGCGTGATGGAGCGTTCGTTCCGCGTGGCGCGTGAGAACAACCAGACCTACGTGTCGACCGAGCACTTGCTGATCGGCATCGTCGAAGAGGGCAACGGCATGGCCATGGACATCCTCATGCGCCTGGGTGTGTCGTCCGCCTCCATCAAAAAGGCTATCGAGAAACTCACCGCCAAGGACCAGGACAAGAAGCGTCCGCTCGCCGGCGCCGGTGCCGGTCGTCCCGGTGCGGGCCTGCCGTTCTTTAGCGGCTCGGATGCCTCTCAGCAAAAGGGGAGTGGCACCGATACGCTTAAGCAGTTCGCGACCAACCTCACGCAGAAGGCGCGCGACGGCGAGCTCGACCCTGTAATCGGTCGCGAAAAGGAAGTCCAGCGTATGATGGAAATTCTTTCGCGCCGCACCAAGAACAACCCGCTCATTCTGGGCGACCCCGGCGTGGGCAAGACGGCCATCGTCGAGGGCCTGGCTCAGCAGATTGCAGCCGGCAACGTGCCCGAGAACCTCATGAACCAGAATATTTGGACGCTCGACCTGCCGGGCCTCGTGGCGGGTGCCAAGTATCGCGGCGAGTTTGAGGAGCGCCTCAAGAACGTGATCCAGGAGGCCACCGAAGCCGACGACGTCATCCTGTTTATCGACGAGATGCACACCATCATCGGTGCCGGTTCTGCCGAGGGCTCCATCGACGCGAGCTCCATGCTCAAGCCCGTGCTCGCGCGCGGTGCCTTCCAGATTATCGGCGCCACCACGGCCGAGGAATTCCGCAAGTACCTCACCAAGGACCCGGCCTTCGAGCGTCGCTTCCAGACCATCGATGTCGAGGAGCCGAGCGTCGAGGACACGGTCAAGATCCTGACCGCGCTCAAGCCGCGCTACGAGGAGCACCACCATGTGCGCTATACGCAGGGTGCTATCGAGGCCGCCGCGAACCTTTCCAACCGCTACATCCAGGATCGCTTCCTGCCCGATAAGGCCATCGACCTCATCGACGAGGCCGGCGCCCGCGCTCGCATCGCCGCGAATCGCGCGCCCGAGCCGGTGCGTGAGGCCGAGCATCGCGTGGAGGAGCTTAAGGCCGCCGCGCAGGAGGCCACCGAGAGCGACGACATGAACAAGGCCGCCGAGATCACCGAGCAGCAGAAGGCCGCCGAGATTGAGCTTGCCGAGGCTAAGGCCGCCTGGACCGCCGAGCTCGACGCCAGCCCGCTCACCATCGACGTGAGTCAGATTGCCGACATCGTGTCCGTGACCTCTGGCGTGCCGGTTTCCTCGCTCACCGAGAGCGAGAGCCGCCGCCTGCTGCAGACCGAAAGCGTGCTCAAGACGCGCATCATCGGTCAGGATGAGGCTGTCGAGGCAGTTGCCAAGGCCGTGCGCCGCAGCCGCTCGCCGCTCAAGGATCCGCGTCGCCCCGGCGGCAGCTTTATCTTCCTTGGTCCCACCGGCACGGGCAAGACCGAGCTCGCCAAGACGCTCGCCGAGTACCTCTTTGGCAGCAAGGATGCACTCATCAGCTTCGACATGTCCGAGTTCGGTAGCGAGTTCGAGGTCTCCAAGCTCATCGGTAGCCCTCCGGGTTACGTCGGTCACGACGAGGGCGGCCAGCTCACCAAGGCCGTTCGTCGCCACCCGTACTCGGTCGTGCTGTTCGACGAGATCGAGAAGGCGCACCCCGATATCTTCAACATCTTGCTGCAGGTGCTGGAGGAGGGCCGTCTGACCGATAGCCAGGGCAAGACGGTCGACTTCCGCAATACGGTGATCATCATGACGTCAAACGTGGGCGCCCGCGAGATCGCTCAGGATGCGAGCGTTGGCTTTGGCACCACCGGCGAGCAAGGCCTTACCTCGAGCGAGATCAAGGGTCGTGCGATGGGCGAGCTCAAGCGCCTGTTCCGCCCTGAGCTGCTCAACCGTATCGACGATATTGTGGTGTTCCAGAAGCTCTCGGGCGAGAACCTGACCAAGATCGCGCACCTGCTGGTGGACGATCTGCGCCAGCGCCTGATCGCAAACGGCATGAACATCAAGCTTACCGATGCGGCCTACGACAAGATTGTGGCGGAGGGTACCGACCTCACCAACGGCGCGCGTCCGCTGCGTCGTGCCATCCAAAAGCTCATCGAGGATCCGCTGTCCGAGGAACTTCTGGCCGGTGAGTGGGGCGAGGGCGATACCGTCCTGTGCGACGTGGTCGACGGCAAGTTTGTCTTTAGCCACGGCACGGGCGAGATCCCGGCGCCGCGTCCGGCGGGCGTACTCGGCGGCGATTCCGCTCCGGCGGCACCGCATACCGGAAACGCTGCTCCTGTAGGAGGCGGCGTGACCTCGGGCCCCGGCGGCATGATGCAAGCCGGTTCCGGCGCGCTGTAGGGCGTGGCGACAATTTGATACGCGCAATCGAGGCGCTCCGAAAAGAGCGCCTCGATTTGTAGAGCTGCGGTAGCTGTGACCGTTACGCTATACGGTCCGCCGTTAGCCGATGATGCGGGGGCGCTCGGCGTTTTCGACTGGTTTATGCACGCAAAGTCTGGGAATATACAAGTCGCATGTCTTACTGTCTAACCAGTTGCGCCAAGGAGGCACCATGGACTACAAGATTACCGGCTACGAGCCCGCCCAGCTGTTCCATTTCTTTGAGGAGGTCAGCGCGATTCCCCGCGGGTCTGGTAATGAGAAGGGCATCAGCGATTTCCTGGTCGCGTTTGCCAAGGAGCGCGGTCTCGATGTGTACCAGGACGAGGTCTACAACGTCATCATTCGCAAGCCCGCGTCTGCCGGCGCCGAGAATGCCCCGACCGTGATGCTGCAGGGTCACATCGACATGGTGTGCGACAAGCTGGGTTCCGTCGAGCACGACTTTACGACTGATGGTATCGACTTGGTCGTCAAGGACGGCGTCCTTACCGCCAACGGCACCACGCTGGGCGCCGACAACGGCATCGCCGTCGCTCTGATGCTCACTGTTCTCGATGACGATTCGATCATTCACCCCGCCCTCGAGTGCGTGTTCACCACCGACGAGGAGACTGGCCTGGTCGGCGCCGAGACGCTCGACAAGTCCCAGATTAGCGCCCGCACCATGATTAACCTCGACTCCGAGGAAGAGGGCGTTGCCACCGTCAGCTGTGCCGGCGGCGTCGTCGTTACCTACACCTGCCCGATCGTGCGCGAGCACAAGACCGGTAGCACCCTCACGCTCGACATCTCCGGCCTGCTGGGCGGTCACTCCGGCAGCGATATCCACCTGGAGCGCGGCAATGGTAACCTCATCATGGCCCGCATCATCGACCGCCTGATGGTCGCCGGCGAGCCCGCCATCGTTAGCTTTAACGGCGGCACCAAGGACAACGCCATCAACCGTGAGTGCAAGGCTGTTCTGGTCTACGTCGACCACGCTGCCGCCGAGGCCGCGGCCCAGATCGCAAGGGGCATCATCGCCGACGTCACCGCCGAGCTTGAGGTCTTCGACCCCGGCTTTACCTGCACCGTCGAGATTGCCGACGACGCCGAGGTCGAGGCCATGGACCAGAAGTCCGCGCTTGCCCTCATCCGCGCCCTGCGTCTTGCCCCCAACGGTGTGATCCGCCGCAACGTCGCCACCGACGGCTCCGTCGAGGTTTCCTCCAACATCGGTGTGGTTGCCACCTCTGACGACGAGGTCAAGATCATGCTGTCCCCGCGCTCCTCGATCACCTCGCTGCAGAACGAGTTCAAGGACCGCCTGCAGACGCTGGCCGATGTCCTGGGCTTCGACGCCAAGTTCGAGTTCGAGTATCCCGGCTGGAGCTATGCCGAGCATTCGCCGGTCCGCGACGTCTTCGTCGAGAGCTATCGCGAGCTCTTTGGTTCCGAGCTGCGCATCGAGTCCATTCACGCCGGCCTTGAGTGCGGCCTGTTTGCCGAGGCCCTGCACGGCCTGGACGCCATCGCCGTGGGCCCGACGCTCTCCGATGTCCACACCCCGGACGAGAGCATGGAGCTCGCTTCTGCCGAGCGCTTCTACGAGCTGCTCATCGACGTCCTCAAGCGCCTTGCTGCGTAAAGGTCGCGCTAGCAGCAGTTCGAGTCACGTGCTAGCGGATTGCAAATGACATTACGAGAGGGGGCATCTGAGCTTTTGCGACGGGTGCCCCCCCTCTTTTGTTTGATAATTGCGAAATTACGGCCACCTAGTCCATTTCTGCCCTGATGAGGTCGAGGGTGCGCTGGCAGTTTTCGCGGACGGGGCCGAGCATATGCTCGCGCAGGTCCGCCATGCCGGGCAGGTCGGCGTATTCGTCCATGACCTCTTCCATGCAAATGGGCACCTCGTAGGCGAGGTCCATCATGGTTGCAAAGCAAAACTTCTCGGATAGCCCGGCATCGGTGAGCGTCGCCTCTAGCGCGGGGTCTCCCATACCGTGGTATCGGCGGATAGCGCCTGGACCGATGCGCCCCACACGATTTTCGCCGCCAACGCTCATGGCAAGGCGCGCTTTTCGCCGCATACGTTCGTATGCTAAGCCCGATGCGACATCGTACATGGGTGCGAGCGCCGCGTTTGTGCCTTTGCCTAGGATGAGCGAGTAGTTTTTAGCGTGTGCGTCAGGCGCTCCGATAATGGCGTTATAGAACAACATATAGGTAAAAAGCACAAGATTCATGTGGTGGGGGACTGTGTTAATCAGTCGTTCTTGGATGTCTCGTGTAGTTGGTCCTCCGTCGGCGGTGTATTTCTGGGTTGGCAATACACCGAGTGCCTGGCAAAAGTCCTCCTGATGCAGCCTTTCGATATTTCCGCTGCTATTGACCATTCTGTCGTACCGTTCAACGACGAGCGCAGCTTCGTCTTCAAATGTGCAATAGGAGACGTTGGCAGTTGGAATGCCAACACGCCGAGCTGTTTTCATGCAGACGAATTCGTTTAAGGCCTGATGTTTGAACCCAACGACACCATTTTTGAAGATATGGGTAGTGGGGGATGACCCTAGACATTCGCACCATTGTCCATCATGCCAAGCTAGTGCAAATTTACCTTGGTTGCCGCCCAGGGACCAGCTTTCGTTGGAGCCCATCCATGTCTCTCTTTCGTCATCGCGAATTGCTTTGAGCTTGTGAGCGATTTGAGAATTGGTAAGCGGGCGGTATGCTGAGACCCTGCCGTGGGCGGCATCTAATTGATCGGCTCGACAAAACTGAACGGCCCCCGCGCAGTCAAGACCGATATGGCACAAGAGGGCGACGGGGTTGTTGGATGCAACGTCATGCTCGGCGGCAATAGCGCGACGCTGCTCTTGGCTGTCGGGCAAAAGGCCAAATAGGAACGGACGGACGATGTTATGGCCATATGTGCGATTGGAAAGCGGCATTGTTAACGATAGCGGTGCTCCGCGATAGGTTGGGGCGTATACAAAGCTGCAGAGTCCATGCTCGTCTTGCCGGAGAGTGCCGGCGATTTCGCCACAAATGAGGGTCGCAAGCTCCATTTCTGCCATTTATTTCACAACCTTACAGCCAAAGGAGAGGTCTGAAGTGCCGGAAAGGCCTTGCTCGGCTGCGATTTGGGCCAGCAAGGCACCATAGAAAGCTGGCGTTCCTTGTCGAGCGGGTCGTCTGCCTACGCTTGGCTTTGGCAGGGCATTCGAGTTCGCGATAGGGAGGTCCGCTATCGTCATCGGATGTTCGGAGGGCGATGCGATGGAGTCGTTATCGCTTTGCGCAAAGAGACCTATGCCGAGTGCGTTAAAGACGGTCAACAGCTTGTCGAGCCGAATGCCCGTGGCATCTCCCAGCTCGAGCGATGCGAGCAGGCGCTCCGAAACACCGGCCTTATTAGCGAGGGCGGCACGGGTGAGACCCTGAGCCTCGCGTGCCTGGCGCACGTAGATGCCAGCTTGGCGCGGTGTGGTGATGGGAAGGGTATCCACGGCGATCTCCTAACGTGCAGACTTTCCATCATAGTATGACATGCAAAAGTCTGCATGAAAAGGCCTCATGCAAAACTCTGCATGAGGCCTCATCCGGACGTTTAGTTTTGAAGGGTGTTTTACAGCGCCAAAATCCCCAGATGCTCCAGCAAAATCTTGAGGCCGATGAGGACGAGCACGACGCCACCCACGATGGTGGCGGGCTTTTCGTAGCGCGCGCCAAAGGTGTGGCCGATCGCTACGCCGGCAACGGAGAAGACAAAGGTCGTGATGCCAATGAGCGACACGGCGGGAACGATATCGACCGAGAGCGCGGCAAACGAGATGCCCACGGCAAGCGCGTCAATCGAGGTGGCGATGGCAAGGATTAGATATTCGCCCAGGTCGATCTTTTCGGCATCCTTGCCGTCGCCTTCGTTCTCGTCCTCAGTAAAGGCTTCCCACAGCATCTTGCCGCCGATAAAGGCGAGCAGGATAAAGGCGATCCAGTGGTCGATGGGGCTGATGATGCCCATGAACTGGCTACCAAGGGCCCACCCAATTACGGGCATGCCGGCCTGGAAACCGCCAAAGAACAGGCCGAGTATCACGGCGACCTTAAGGTTGATCCTTTTCATGCCAAGGCCCTTGCAGATGGATACGGCAAAAGCGTCCATAGAAAGGCCGATAGCGAGCAACACGAGCTCTGCGAGTCCCATAGTCTGGCTCCCTCTCTGCGGGCGGGCCCGCGTGTACCTCTTGGGGGAGTAACAAAAAAGACCCGTGGCGTACGCGTTGCGCGCACAGCCACGAGTCTCGTTCATTAAGGCAAGCCAGGCCGCATCGGCCAGTGTGTTGACTTGCCGCGCCACCGGAGGCGAACCCGATCACGCGACTACTCCCTCATTTATGCGAATCCCGATGCTACCACATAAGCGGCTCATTTGGATTGGGGCTCTCAGCTGTGTTCGCTCATTCTGTAAGCATCGGATTTTGCGGGCGTCACAGGGGCAAACCGTGAGAAACTTATTGACGTTTATGGAGCGTATACGATGGGAGCGATGCCTTGGATAAGAACGAGCTGCAAAAGCGTATGGAACAGGCCATTCGCCTGACGGCACCTGGCCAGCCGATCCGCACCGCTCTCGACATGATCATTGCCGGTCACCTGGGCGCCCTTATCTGCGTCGGCGACACCGAAAACGTGCTCGCCGCCGGTAACGACGGCTTCCCGCTCAACATTTCGTTTACCTCGAACCGCCTGTTCGAGCTTTCCAAGATGGACGGCGCCATCGTTATCGATGGCGACCTCACCCAGATCCTGCGCGCCAACTTCCACCTCAATCCCGATCCCTCGCTCGCCACGAGTGAGACGGGCATGCGTCACCGTACTGCCGCTCGCATGTCGGTGCTCACCGATGCCATCGTGATCTCGGTTTCGGCTCGTCGCGCCGTCGTTAACGTGTACGTTCACGGCAAGAGCTACGAGATCCAGCCCGTCACCACCATCATGAGCTCGGTCAACCAGCTCGTCGCCACGCTCCAGACCACCCGTCAGTCGCTCGACCGCTCCTTGCTGCGCCTGACGGCCCTTGAGCTCGACGACTACGTCACGCTCGCCGACATCACCGGCATTTTCTCGAGTTTCGAGATCATGCAGCAGGCAAAGACCGAGCTTAAGGATTGCATCGTCAAGCTGGGTAACCAGGGCAAGCTCGTGCAGATGCAGCTCGAGCAGCTCGCGGGCTCCAGCATGGATACCGAATACGACCTGATGATCCGCGACTACGCAAGCGATTCCTCTGAGGCCAACGCCGAGAAGATCCGCGCTGAGCTTGCCCGTATGACGCCTAAGGACCTATCCGACCCACAGCATGTGGCGGCGGTTCTGGGTTACGACGACCTGGACGAGGACTCCGTCATGACGCCGCTGGGCCTGCGCACGCTTTCGCGCGTGTCCGTCGTGCGCGACGGCGTGGCCGAGAAGATTGTCGACGAGTACGGCTCGCTGCAGGAACTCATGGACGACATCAGCGAGGATCCGGAGCGCTTGGGCGACTTTGGCGTTAACAACCCTGCCATTCTTGCGGACTCCCTGTACCGCATGAAGGGCACCAAACAGGGGAACGCATAATGGCGCCCGTATGCGCCGTGGTCGTTGCCGGTGGCAGCGGCCAGCGCTTTGGTAACCCCGGTGGCAAGCAACTCGTCAATGTAGCGGGTCGTCCGCTTATGAGCTGGTCCATCCGCGCATTTGATCGGGTCGAAAGGGTCGGCCACATCGTCGTGGTTTGCCCTGCCGAGCGTCGTGCCGAGATGCGCCGCCTGGCCATCGACCCGTTTGGCTATGACACGCCTATCAGCTTTGCCGATGCCGGCGAGACCCGCCAGGATTCCACCCGTGCCGGCGTGCATGCGGTTCCGGCGGGCTTTGAATACGTCGCCATTCACGACGGCGCTCGTCCGCTCATTACGACCGAGGCCATCGATCACGCTATCGACGTGCTCGTGAGCGACCGTACCCTCGACGGTGTCGTGTGCGGCCAGCCCGCGATCGACACGCTCAAGATCGTCGACGGCGATAATATCGTCGAGACGCCGCCGCGCGAACTTTATTGGGCCGCACAGACGCCGCAGATCTTTAGCGTCGACGCCATGAAGCGCGCCCACACCGCAGCCATCGCCGAGGGCTTTATCGGCACCGACGATTCTTCGCTGGTCGAGCGCATGGGTGGGCGCGTCCGCTGCGTCCAGAGCCCGCGCGATAACCTTAAGGTGACGGTGCCCGAGGACCTGCGTCCCGTAACCGCGATTCTGCTCGGCCGCATGGCCGAGGGAGAGGACCTTCCCCATGTTCAGTAACCTGCGCATTGGACACGGCTACGACGTTCACCGTCTGGTGGAGGGGCGTCGATGTATTATCGGCGGGGTCGACATTCCCTACGAGCGCGGTCTGCTGGGCCACTCGGATGCCGATGTGCTCGCGCACGCCTTGGCCGACGCCATTCTGGGCGCCTGCCGCGGGGGAGACATCGGCAAGCTATTCCCCGATACCGACCCCGCCTATGAGGGTGCCGATTCGATGGTGCTGCTCGCTCGCGTGATGGACTATGCGCGCGAGCTGGGCTTCGAGTTTGTCGATGCCGATTGCACCATTGCCTGCCAGCAGCCTAAGATCACCCCGCACCGCGATGCCATGCGCGCCAACCTTGCCCATGCCCTGGGTGTTGACGTCGAAAACGTGGGCGTCGCCGCCACTACGACCGAAAAGCTCGGTTGGGAAGGCCAGGGCGAGGGAATCGGCGCCTGGGCCGTCTGCCTGCTACAGAAAACCGTTAAGGAGTAACGAATGCGTATCTACAACAGCGCTACCCATAAAAAGGAAGAGTTCCAGCCCATCGAGTCCGGAAAGGTCCGCATGTACGTGTGCGGCCCCACGGTCTACGACAACATCCACATCGGCAACGCCCGCACGTTCATCAGCTTTGACGTGATTCGTCGCTGGCTCATCGCGAGCGGCTACGAGGTCACATTCGCCCAGAACCTCACCGATGTCGATGACAAGATCATCAAGCGCGCCAACGAGCAGGGCCGTACCGCCGCCGAGGTTGCGACGGAGTTCTCTGACAAGTTTATCGGCGTTATGCGCGCCGCCAACGTGCTCGATCCCGATGTGCGTCCTCGCGCCACCAAGGAGATCGGCCCCATGATCGCCATGATCAAGACGCTCATCGAGCAGGGCCATGCCTATGCCGCCGATAACGGCGACGTGTACTTTGCCGTGCGCAGCGATCCCAACTACGGCCAAGTCTCGGGCCGCAACATCGACGACCTTATGGTGGGTGCGCGCATCGAGGAGAACGAGGACAAGAACGACCCGCTCGACTTTGCCCTATGGAAGGCCGCCAAGCCCGGCGAGCCCAGCTGGCCGAGCCCCTGGGGCGAGGGCCGTCCCGGTTGGCACACCGAGTGCGCCGCCATGGTACACCGCTACCTGGGCACTCCGATTGACATTCATGGCGGCGGCTCCGACCTTGCCTTCCCGCATCACGAGAACGAGTGCGCCCAGGCCACCTGCGCCTGGCACCAGGGTTTCTCCAACACCTGGATGCACACGGGCATGCTGCTGGTCGACGGCGAGAAGATGTCCAAGTCGCTCGGCAACTTCTTTACGCTGGCCGAGGTCCTCGAGCAGCACTCTGCCGCGGCCCTGCGTCTGCTGATGTTGCAGACGAGCTATCGCTCGCCGCTCGACTTTTCTTGGGAGCGCCTGGAGGGTGCCGAGAACTCGCTCACGCGTATCGCCGGTACGGTCGAGAACCTGCGCTGGGCCGCGAACCATGCGACGGCCGATGCCGATGAGGCAGCATCCAAGGCGTTTGCCGCCAAGGCCGCCGAGACCCGTGCCACCTTTAAGGAGTGCATGGACGACGACTTTAACTCCGCCGGTGCCATGGGTGCTGTCTTTGGCTTTGTGACCGAGTGCAACCAGTACCTGGAGCAGGCGGGCGATGCTGCCGACAAGGCCGCAGTCCTGGCTGCCGCCGATACGCTGGCCGAGCTGCTCGATACGTTTGGCGTCGAGCTTCCCGAGCCCAAGGTCGAGCTGCCGCTGGGCCTGCTGGGCGTTGCCGCCGGCCTGGTTGCCTACACGGGTGACGACGTGGACGAGGCTGCTGCCAAGATTCTCGAGGCCCGCGCCGAGGCCCGTGCCGCCAAGAACTGGGATCTGGCAGATGCCATCCGCGACCAGCTCAAGGACCTGGGCCTGACGATTGAAGATACCGCCGCCGGCACTCGTATCAAATCTCTCTAATCCCCGCGGGTTTCCCAAGCACCCGACCTTGCCGTTCAAACCGTCGCTCGCGTACTCAAGTACGCGTCGCTCCTCTTTCACGGCAATCTCGGGCACTTGGAAAACCCGTACCGACCGCCCGAATTAATATTCATGGGCGGTCGTTTATTTTGTTTCGTTTGATAGTTGTATTTAGGAGGTCACTTTATGGCCGACAATCGCAAGCGTGCGCCTCGTGGCGGCAAGCAGGCTGCTTCTGGCTCGCGTCCGATTCGCCGCAATGACCGCGCTGCCGCTCCCAAGGGCCAGCGCGATCGCACCCAGGCCGCACGTCCGCAGCGCGATCGCAACCGCGACGCTGTCCAGGCTCCCAAGGGCGAGTTTATCGAAGGTCGTCGTGCAGCCGCCGAGGCGCTGCGCACTGGTTTTCCCATCAAGTGCGCGCTCATTGCCGAGGGCGGGGAGCGCGATGCCGCCTTGTCGCGCCTGGTCGACGACCTCAACGCCGTGGGTGTCCGCATTAAGTATGTGCCGCGCGCGCAGCTCGACGCACTGTCGAGCCACGGCGCTCACCAGGGCATCGCGCTCGAGGTTGGCAACTTCCCCTATGCCGATGTCGCCGATATTCTCGACCGCGCAGGCGAGGGCCCGGCACTTGTCGTGGTGCTCGACCACGTGACTGACGACGGCAACTTTGGCGCCATCGTGCGCTCCGCCGAGGTTGTGGGCGCGGCGGGCGTCGTCATTGCCAATAAGCGTGCCGCCGGCGTGACCGTGGGCAGCTATAAGACCTCAGCCGGTGCCGTCATGCATCTGCCTATCGCGCAGGTTCCCAATATCGCCCGTGCGCTCGACGATTTTAAGGCCGCTGGTTTTTGGGTGGGCGGTGCTTCCGAGCATGCCGAAGGCAGTTGCTGGGATGCTCCTTTCGAGGGCCGCGTGGCGCTCGTCATGGGCTCCGAGGGCGACGGCATCTCGCGTCTGGTGCTCGAGAAATGCGACTTTTTGACCAAGCTTCCCCAGCGCGGTATGACCGAGAGCCTCAATGTTGCCCAGGCGACCACGGCGCTGTGCTTTGAGTGGCTGCGCCGCAACGCCGGCGAGCTGATGGGGGAGGAGTAGCGCATGTCCAAAAAGAACCGTGCCAAGTCCAAGGCCAAGCGCTTTGGCGAGGGCTCGGCCAAGCCGATTGTTTCGGCCGCGACCTATGGCGTGGGCGGCAATGCGTTTGCGCAGGCTATCGCCGACCCAGTCTCGACGGTGCACTCCAACAAGCCCGAGCTGCTGGTGGTCGACGGTTACAACGTGATCCACTGCACGCCGCGCTACGAAAAGCTCGTGTACGACCATTCCGACGATCCGTATTCCAGCGACGTTCACGATATGGCGCGCACGGCGCTCATTAATGACGTAGCTGCGTTTGCCCAGGGCCGCTACGAGGCCGTGATCGTATTTGACGGCGCGGGCAATATCTCCAGCGAGCGCCCCAACCTACCGGCCCGCGGTGTGCGCATTGAGTTTTCGCCGACGGGTGTTTCGGCCGATACCGTGGTGCAGAAGCTCTGCATCGAGGCACGCGAGGAAGGCCGCGCGTGTTCTGTAGTGTCGAGCGACGGCACGATCCAGGCCGTCGTCATGGGCAAGGGCGTTACGCGCATCTCGAGCCGTATGCTGGTGGACGAGATCAAACAGATCGACAACGACGTGCACGAGGCCGAGGAAGCTCCACAAATCAAGATGACTCTGGGCAGTCGCCTGAGCCCCGATGCCCTGGCCAAGCTCAAGGCCCTGCGCGGGAGGTAGGGAAGTTGGCGGGGCAATGCTGCCTCGCTAACTCCATTCAGCGATGTCGATCATTCTTTCGAGGCGCCACGTTAGCGCCTCTTTTAGATATGGCAGCCTTGCCGTGAGCGCGTCGTTTCTGGAAAGAATCTCGATTGCCTCGTCAACGAAGCCTTCGAGTTTGTCGCAGTCAAACCAGCCCATGTCCTCGACGAGCAACATTTGTTTGGCGGGGCTTGAATGAAATTGTGCGCTGGTAAAACTGTGCTCTCCCGCCCTAAGCTCCTCTAGTGATATGTTGCACCAGAGCGATGAGCCCGAATCGAAGATGGGGGCAGGTCTGCAAGCTTGCGTGTTTACGTTTCGCACGAGGCCGAAGTTGCGCCAATGACGATCGTAGTTGGCAATGATGTCGTCACATACGATCATGCGGTCAAGGGCATCCTTGACGCCTGTCACCCCGAGCTCCTCGCAGTTTGCTACATATCGCTCGTAGTCGGTTAGCCGTTCATCTGCGTTTGCGTGCTGGTTTACATAGAACGCAGGGACATACTCTTCTTCATCAGTTAAGAAGACATCGCATGTGCTCAGGGCGGAAGTGCCCGTGCCCTCGAGCGAGTAAGGCACATAATCGCAGGCGTTTAGGATGCGACGGTGGAGCGCGGTCGCCACCAGCTCGTTATAAGGTTCCTGGTCCAGGTGCGCTCCTGCCTTATGCAGAATTCGACGTTCGCCCTCGCACGTCCAGTACTTTTGAAGATTGCCGTCCGAGGTGTTATCGGGCTTTGCGGCAGCCGCTTTTCCCTCTGGGGCAAAGGGTGCAATGGACAGCGAGACGTCATCAAAGGCGTTATTGAAGAAGTTGATATCCTCCCAGGTGAGACCGGAACCTTGGGGCCTAATCCAATACTGGTCGGATAAGGAGAGGCCGAGATTTCGCTGGACGAGTTCATCGGGAACATCGACTGCGGCTTCTGCAAGCAGGGAGGCTAGCCCAATGCGTGCGAGCGGGATACCGCGGCCGCGCCACCAGATGCGGAAGGAGTCTAGCGATATGGGGCTATTAGGGCCAAATACTCCAATAGGGGCGTGGGCGTAATCGATGTCGGCACCGATGTGGGTAAAGTCTTTTCGCGATGTACTGTAGACCAGCTGAGCGACTTCGTACGTGCGGTTCATGAGGGTGAACGCGATCTCGCTCTTACCGTGGCCGCGGCGGGGACGTCCCCCCGTTTTGGTCACGGAGCGGAGTCGCGTGTCGACGCTGTCTTTGTCGATGAGCCATACACCAGAAGCCTTGCGGGCCTCAAGTGCTCCGTTTTTTATGAGCTCCTGCACCCTGCGCGGAGTGATGCCGAGCAGCTCGGCGGCTTCTTTGGTAGTAAGCATCGCGAAACCCTTCGCCAGAACGAATAGTTTTATATATAGCAATTGTAATTAAAACTATTCGTTCTGGCGAATGGTTTTAAGATTGAGGGCGCACTGACAGAAATGAACGGGCCTGGTACGCGTTGTTGCTGGATTTTGCATATTTGTATAACGCCGTGCGGCCTGTTGCGCCCCGTCCGCAATTCCTTTATTCTTAACTCGCTTCGCGTGAAAGCGCCAAGTGTGCCAGTGTGGCGCAACGGTAGCGCAACTGATTTGTAATCAGTGGGTTGCAGGTTCGATTCCTGTCACTGGCTCCATGAGAGTTTCGGGCTCTGTTTCCTTGTGGGACAGGGCCCGTTTCTATTTATGTCGATAAGTCAGCGTGTTTGGCGCCAACCAAGCTTCAGGTTTGTCTCGATCCGTAACACGAGTGGGCTGAAGACCCTCCTTATAGTTACAGATCGAAACATTGCCAAGGGAAGGCCGATAACATCTCGATCCGTAACACGAAGAGGCTGAAAACCGTTCTTACTGTTACAGAATGAGACGTAAGCGGGGGTTTCTGCGAAACATCTCGATCTGTAACAGATAGGGGAGGAATAACCCTCTTACTGTTACAGGTCGAGACATAGGCCGGGGCGAGGTTGGTCATCGTCATCGAGCGTGGATTATCGGACACACGAGCGTGGAAAATCTTCCGCCTAGTGAATGAGCGTGGATAATCTGCCACTTTGGATTCGATGGCACGGCAAAGTGGGAGATTATCCACGCTCGATTTCAAACGGAAGAAAATCCACGCTCGATTTTGCCTGGGAAGAGCAATCTTCTGTCTGGGCAGCCCCGATCTCGACCTATATATAGGTGCAAATAAGCTGGTATCGAAGTTCGATACTGAAGGTGTACTCCACTACAGCAAAGTGTTACCTTGGGAAACGTCACCTCAGTATCCAAAACCACTGTCCTTCATATCCAAACTCAATAAAACCGCAGGTCACGGCTATATAGATACGCCCGGCACCGTGTATCTAGAGGTTTTCGTTGACAGCCCCCAAGGTGGCATCGTATTATCTTCTTCGTTCGCGGGGGCGGCGGTCCAAAAGACCAAAGGACCTGCGGATACTTGAACGATTGGGAGTTTGCCCGAGTGGTTAATGGGGACGGGCTGTAAACCCGTTGGCTCTGCCTACATAGGTTCGAATCCTATAGCTCCCACCCGTCAAGTGCCTGTATAGCTCAGTCGGTAGAGCACTTCGTTGGTAACGAAGAGGTCACCAGTTCAAGTCTGGTTGCAGGCTCCATCCGGCGGTGTAGCTCAGTTGGTTAGAGCACACGGTTCATACCCGTGGCGTCACTGGTTCGAATCCAGTCACCGCTACCATAGGTAACACGGTGGCTTCTCAATAGTATGTTGAGAGGCCACTATGGTATAAAGGCAAAGTCCCGTCCGGGGACGACCTGTTAAGAGGAGGGCTTTATGGCCAAAGAGAAGTTTGAGCGCACTAAGCCGCATGTTAACATCGGCACCATTGGTCACGTCGACCACGGCAAGACCACGCTGACCGCTGCCATCACCAAGGTTCTCTCCGAGACCGAGGGCTGCAAGGCTGACTTCACTGCGTTCGAGAACATCGACAAGGCTCCCGAGGAGCGCGAGCGCGGCATTACGATTTCCGTCTCCCACGTTGAGTACGAGACCGCTGCCCGTCACTACGCTCACGTTGACTGCCCGGGCCACGCTGACTACGTCAAGAACATGATCTCCGGCGCTGCTCAGATGGACGGCGCTATCCTGGTCATCGCTGCTACCGACGGCCCCATGGCTCAGACCCGCGAGCACATCCTGCTCGCCCGTCAGGTCGGCGTTCCCTACATCGTCGTCTTCCTGAACAAGTGCGACATGGTCGACGATGACGAGCTCATCGACCTCGTCGAGATGGAGACCCGTGAGCTCCTCTCCGAGTACGATTTCCCCGGCGACGACATCCCCGTCATCCGTGGCTCCGCTCTGGGCGCTCTCGAGGGCGACGCCAAGTGGATGGACGCCATTCGCGAGCTCATGAAGGCCGTCGACGAGTACATCCCGACGCCTGCTCGTAACAACGACCTCCCGTTCCTGATGGCCGTTGAGGACGTTATGACCATCTCCGGCCGTGGTACCGTTGCTACTGGCCGTGTCGAGCGCGGTGAGCTCAAGCTCAACGAGCCCGTCGAGATCGTCGGCATCAAGGATACCCAGAACACCGTCGTTACCGGTATCGAGATGTTCCGTAAGTCCATGGACTTCTGCGAGGCTGGCGACAACGTCGGTCTGCTGCTCCGCGGCATCAAGCGTGAGGACATCGAGCGCGGCCAGGTTCTCTGCAAGCCCGGTTCGGTTACCCCGCACACCAAGTTCACCGGCGAGATCTACGTTCTGACCAAGGAGGAGGGCGGCCGTCACACCCCGTTCTTCGATGGTTATCGTCCTCAGTTCTACTTCCGTACCACCGACGTTACCGGTACGGTCAAGCTCCCCGAGGGCACCGAGATGGCTATGCCTGGTGACCACATCACCATCGAGGGCGACCTCATCCACCCGATCGCCATGGAGGAGGGCCTGCGCTTCGCTATCCGCGAGGGTGGCCACACCGTCGGTTCGGGCATCGTCTCCACGATCATTGAGTAAATTAGCTCTTTGATATAGCTGACTTAGAGAACCCGGCACTTATATGGGTGCCGGGTTCTTTTCTGCAATGGATATTGAGCCGTTGCTGGTGTCGAGAGGATCGATAATGGTCCTGGATGCACCGTCGATTAGCTCTCGATGGCTTCATTGATGTGTTCCAAATATGAATGGATCCACCGAGAACCAATTGACTCGAGGTTTTCATTGACAGCACTTACGTGGAGCTGATAAAGTAACAACTCGTGCCCGTACGGGGCGGAAATGAAAGGTTCAGGATACATGCGTACTCTAGTTACTCTTGCGTGCACTGAGTGCAAGCGCCGCAACTATACGACCACCAAGAACAAGTCGACCATGCCTGATCGTATGGAGATCAAGAAGTATTGCCCCTGGTGCCGTCACCACACGCTGCACAAAGAGACTCGCTAGTCTCTAGTCACATACGCCAGTAGTTCAATTGGTAGAGCATCGGTCTCCAAAACCGAGTGTTGAGGGTTCGAGTCCTTCCTGGCGTGCCAGTCATTATTCCGTAAGCTCCCACTTGGGGGCTTACGGTTTACTCATGTATAAGCGCATTGCGCGGAGGTAACCCAAATGGCCAACAAGAAGAACAAGAAGAAGGCTCAGCAGCCGGCACCTGCCAACAAAGCTGCCGCCAACTCCAAGGTTGAGGCCAAGAAGGCCGTTGCCAAGAAGAACGAGAAGGCTGCGAAGTCCAAGAAGAACGAGAAGCCTGGTTTCTTCGCCCGCACCAAGAAGTATTTCGCTTCGGTCAAGTCCGAGATGAAGCGTGTCACGTGGCCCGATAAGAAGGAGCTCGTGAACTACTCGGTTGTTGTTTGCGCTTCTCTGATCGTCGTCGGCGTCGTCATCGCTCTGCTCGATGCTGGCTTTGGCGAGGCTCTTGCTCTGTTCTCTGGATTGAGGGGCTAAACCATGTCTAAGCGTTGGTACGTCGTTCACACTTACTCTGGATACGAGAACCGCGTTAAGTCCGATCTCGAGCATCGCATCGAGACTATGGGCATGCAGGACCGTATCTTTGATATCGAGATTCCTATGGAGCGCGTCACCGAGATTAAAGAGGGTGGCAAGCGTGAGACCAAGGATTCCAAGATCTTCCCGGGTTATGTCCTGGTCCGCATGGAGATGGATGACGATGCTTGGACGTGTGTTCGTAACACGCCTGGCGTCACCGGTTTCCTAGGCGGCAACGGCAAGCCCGCTCCGCTTTCCCGCGACGAGTACAACAAGATGACTCGTCGTCCCGGTAAGGGCGATTCGCCCAAGCGCACCTCGGTTGATATTGAGGTCGGTACGTCCGTCCGCGTCACCGATGGCCCGCTTACCGACTTTGATGGCAAGGTCTCCGAGGTTAACACCGAGGCTGGCAAGCTCAAGGTCACGCTGATGATCTTTGGCCGCGAGACGCCGGTCGAGCTCGACTTTAACCAGGTCGCTGTCATCGCTTAAGTTTTCGTCCGTTCGCGCGAGCGTGCTTCTTCTGTGACTGCTCATCTCAGGAGTGCTTCTAACACGTGCGTGCTTACGATATAGCAAGTACTTCACACTCGTGATTCGAAAGGAATGACCATGGCTGAGAAGAAGGTTGCCAACGTCATTAAGCTCCAGATTCCTGCTGGTGCCGCTAACCCCGCTCCTCCCGTCGGCCCCGCCCTGGGCGCTGCTGGCGTGAACATCATGCAGTTCTGCCAGGCCTTTAACGCCGAGACGCAGGACAAGAAGGGCGACATCATCCCCGTTGAGATCTCTGTCTACGAGGATAAGTCCTTCTCCTTCATCACCAAGACCCCGCCGGCGGCTCACCTCATCAAGAAGGAGCTGAACCTCAAGTCTGGTTCCGCTAAGCCCCAGGCCGACAAGGTTGGTCAGCTCTCCCAGGAGCAGCTCACCAAGATCGCCGAGATCAAGATGCCGGACCTCAATGCCAACGATATTGACGCCGCCAAGAAGATCATCGCCGGTACCGCCCGTTCCATGGGCGTCACCATCGCTGAGTAGCGATTTCTTATGGTAACGACGGGTGCTCCGACCGGGGCGCCCGTTAAATGCGTGCAATAGGGCACACGATACGATGTGGGAGGGCTCACGCCCGTTTAACCACAGGAGGTAATGCACATGGCTAAGCATGGTAAGAGCTATAACGCCGCTGCCGAGAAGATCGACCGCGCTACGCTCTACACCCCCCTTCAGGCTGCCAAGCTCATCAAGGAGCTCGACACCGCCAAGTTCGACGAGACCGTCGAGGCCCACTTCCGTCTGGGCATCGATACTCGTAAGGCTGACCAGAACATCCGTGGTTCCATCTCCCTGCCCCACGGCACCGGCAAGACCGTTCGTGTTGCCGTCTTCGCCGAGGGCGAGAAGGCCCGCGAGGCCGAGGCTGCCGGCGCCGACATCATCGGTTCCGACGAGCTCGTCGCCCAGATTCAGAAGGGCGAGATCAACTTCGACGCCGCTATCGCTACGCCGAACATGATGGCCAAGGTTGGCCGCATCGGTAAGATCCTTGGCCCCCGTGGCCTCATGCCGAACCCCAAGCTCGGCACCGTGACCATGGACGTTGCCAAGATGGTCTCCGAGCTCAAGGCTGGCCGCGTTGAGTACCGCGCCGACCGCTACGGCATCTGCCACGTGCCCCTGGGCAAGAAGTCCTTCTCTGAGCAGCAGCTCGTTGAGAACTACGCTGCCCTGTACACCGAGATCCTGCGCGTCAAGCCCTCTTCTGCTAAGGGCAAGTACGTCAAGTCCATCTCCGTGTCTTCCACCATGGGCCCTGGCGTCAAGGTCGATCCCGCTGTCCAGCGTGACTTCCTGGCTGAGTAACTGCTAGTTACTGCCTGATCAAAGCAAGCATTGCTAAAGAAACCCGGTTCTGCCTCGTGCAGGACCGGGTTTCTTGCTATCTCGGGCCAAAACCACCACAAAGGGGACAGGTACCTTTGTGGTGGTTACCAGGGCGTTCTGGCTGTTGAGGAATCGATGGCATCGTGGCGTTTGAGCTCGCGGCGCATGGTTTGCGAATTGAGCCAGGCTGCCTGCCAGCCACGGATGGGGTAGCGCGTCTGGTCGAGCTCAAACTGTGTATAGCCGCAGGCGTTGATGATCATTGTTCCACACACATGCTGCCGCTCGCGCTGAAAATCGTAACCGTAGCTTTGGTGTACATGCCCATGCACCATATAGTCGGGCCCCCAGGACTCAAGCGCCGTGTTAAAGCACTCAAACCCTCGATGCGGCAGATCGTCCAGATCACCCATACCGGCGGCGGGTGCATGGGTAAGCAGAATGTCGCACCCGCCGACCATCCTAACCTTACGCGACAACTTACGCATGCGCTTGGACATCTCGCGTTCGGTGTACATGTTGGCGCCGTCGCGATAACGCATGGACCCGCCAAGGCCTGCAATGCGAATCCCTCGGTACGTGTACACGCTGTCTTCTACGCAGATACATCCGCCCGGTGCATGACGTGCGTAGCGGTCATCGTGATTGCCGCGCACGTAGATGAGCGGTTTGTTGATGACCGTAACCAAAAACTCAAGATAGTCCGGGTCCAGATCGCCGGCGGACAAAATCAGGTCGACTCCCTCAAAGCGTTCCTTGCGAAAGCACTCCCAAAGGCATCGTTCTTCGGTATCGGCTATGGCAAGGATTTTCATAGGGCAGGGACTTTCGGCTCATCGTCGAGCTGCGGAATGGTGCCTACCACGTTGTCCGCCAGCCAATTCATCTCGACAATCTGCGTGCTCGGCAGCGGAGGGAAGCCTTCGATCTGTACCACGCCGTTCTGGCTGTGGAGCTCGCCGCCAAAGGGGTTGATGGATCCCTCAACAATGCCGTTACGGAGGAGTTGAACAAGCTTGCGCGTCTGATAGGGCAGGCCCGGAGCGTAGCGAATGTCGATAACGCCCGAGCTCATGCCGTACCAGTAGTTGACGGCGCGAACCTGGCTGGCGTCACTGGTCTCATCCCAGGTGCCATGCAGTAGACTTCGCACGATAAGCTCGTAGTATCGGCCCCAGTTCCATACCGGCATGGCAATGCCGGTAACCTTGCCATCGACCAGGCGGTGAAGTCCGTAGGCCGTGGGGTCTTCGAGCGACTTTGACATGTCGGCGCCGGTCATGACGCTTACACCTTCGCGGCACATGGCCTCGGCAAGGCCTCCGGCGGGCACATCGCCCCAAGTCAGGATAATTTGCGCACGGGGGTCGAGCAGCGAGGCGCCAATCGCAAAGGCGTTGATCTCGCTGAGCGCGCCCGAGGCGAAGACCGACGCGTGGTAGCCGATGCGGTGGTTGTCCGCCATGCTGGCGGCAAGGGCGCCCAGGAGGAACTTGGCCTCGTACATCTTGCCAAAGTACGAACGGACGCTTTGATGGGGAAGGCCGATAGAGCAGTTGAGGAACCGAACCTGGGGATACTCAACGGCAGCCCTGAGCGTGTATTCCATCAGGCGGTGCGAGGTCGAGAAGATGACGTTTGCCCCATGTTTGACAGCCGTTTCCACGGCGGCGTAGAACACATCCGGATCGTGACAGTCCTCGAACGCCTCGGTGCGCACGATACCGCCAAAGTGCTCATCGAGATACTGACGCCCTTGGTCGTGCAGGCTGTCCCAGCTCGACGTCGCACAGGGGAACTCATGGATAAAGGCGATGCGCAGGGGGTTGGTCGCCGAATAGACGGTCTTGCCCATAAAGAAGTTGAGCACGCCGGAGGTGGACTTGGCGGGCGACTCCTCCTCGTCGACGCTCGGCGCTTCAACAAGATCGACCTTGTCCTCGTCATTTTTGCCGGCAATGACCAGCTCGCGCCAAATCTTGCACAGGCGGTTTACGACGATATCCGTCGGCGTATCCAGCAGGCGGTCCTGGTTGTACACATTGAGGTAGACGAGCATGGCGTCGGCGGGCGTAATGTCCAGGTGATCGCCGCCTGCGCGAAGGTAGGCACGCTTAAAGAGCAGGAAAGTGTGGCGCAGGTAGTCGACCTTTTTCTGCGGCCATTTTTCGATAAGGTTCTGACCGAGCATCTTCGCGAGCGTTTCGTAGCTTCCCTCACGCGAGAACTCGATCTCGTATAGGGGGCAGACGCGCCAAAACGCGCAGAACTCGCCGTACAGGCGGCTTTCGACGGAATCCCATGTGCCGGGGTAGAGACGGGTGACCTTGGCCGAAACCGTCGGGGCGTCTAGGAATTTGAGGACACTGACGCGTTTGTTGCCTTCTTGGACATAGAACCGATGCATGAACTCGGTGACGATGACGGGGTCGCGATAGCCCTCGGTCACCTGGATGTCGTAGAGGTTGGACCACTTGCGGGCGAACTCGGTGCTAAACGGAAGCAGGGGCATAAAGTTACACGAAAAGGCGGACTGACGGCCCTTGGTGACCGTGCCGACGACCATTTCGAGCGGAATATCCCGCAGGCCGACATTCTCTCGCTGACCTAAGGGGAGCTGAGCAACCAAGCTATCGAGGTCCGTAAGGTATGGATGCTCGCTTTGGCTAATGGCGCGTCGACGTCCTTGCTCGCCGCGCTTGCGTGCTTGACGATAGGCCTCTTCCATAATGTTGCTCCCTTAGTCGTTTAAACAACTATATGAACCATGGTACCACGAATGAAAACCACTACAAAGATGCCTGACCCCTTTGCGGTGGTTTAGGCGATGATGGGGGCGATGGCGCGGATGCAGGCGTCGGCAGCGGTGAAAGTGGTGCTGTCGTCGCTGACGATAAAGATGATCTTTCCTTTGATGCCAAAGTCGCCGATTTCGCTAAAGAGCACGTAGGGCTCTTTGTCAAAGCCCGAGATGGGCGAGACGGCCGTTTTGGTTGCGCTCGTGAGCTCGTCTGCCAGCGCGTCAAGGGAAGCCCACTTAGACGTGTCCTTTACGGCAACGGGCACGGCCACGCGTCCAAAGGGCATCAAATGCACGAGCGTGTTCTTGGAGATGTTGGAGTTGGGCACAATGATGGTCTGTCCACAGGCATCCTCAATCGTTGTATGGCGCCAAGTGATGTCTTGGACCACGCCCGACACACCGCCGACCTCGATATTGTCGCCGGGCTTGATGATGCCCATAAAGGTCACTTGCATGCCGCCGATAAGGTTTGAGAGCGTGTCCTGGAAACCCAGGGAGATGGCGATGCCGCCGACGCCAAGAGCGGCGACGAGGGCGTTTGCATTAATGCCAAAACAGTTGTCGAGGATAAAGCTGCCGCCGATCATCCAGATGACGGCGCGCGCGATGTTGATGAAGATACTCGATGCCGGTAGCGGGTTATCGTCTCGGTTAAGCAGATGGTTCAGGGTCTTGGATACGACCTTGGCGGCGACGGCGGTGCCTATCGCCAAGATGACGGCCCAGATGATGTTGTGGACCCACCGTTGCTCAAAGAAATGAAGAATCGGCTCAAACAATTCCATGTAGGGAAAACCTCCTAATGATCGTCCAACCATGATACCCACCAAGAAGCCCGTCCGATCAAATTCGGACGGGCTTCTGTGCTCGATATAAGGTTTACGCGGCGGGGCTGCAAGGCCCGGCGGTGTAGCTTAGCGTCGACGCTTCCAGATAATGCCGAGGATGATGACGATGATGCCGCCGATAAGGCACGCGCCAACTACTGCCGGCGTGTGGTCTCCCGTTGCGGCGAGCTTACCGGTCGTCTTCTTGGTGATGACCTTCGTGGTCGTCGTGTCCGTCTTAGGCGAGGGCTTAGGCGTCGGGGCCGGTGTGGGCGTGGGGTCCACGGCAGCGGAGCCAAAGCTGATGGTGCCCGCGAGCGAGGCCATCTTGCTCTCCCAGCTGTTCTGCCCGATCAGCGCCCTCAGCGCCGCCTCGCACGTGCCCCACTCGGTGTACTTGGTGGCGTGTGCAAAGGTGGGAAAGTCGGTCGTGTTGGTGATGATGTAGTTGTTGGTGGCGACGGTATAGGTCTTGGCGGAGTCGAGCGTGCTGCCGTCTTTGGTGAGTGTGGCACTCACAATGCGCTTGCCCTCGGGCTGTGTCCAATCAATCGTCACGTTGATGCCGCCAAAGGAGAGAACGCTGCCAGAGTCATCGCGCCACTTGTACTTGTCTTGCGCCTCCTGCTCGGTGTGACCGGCCGCCACATAAGCCTGCTGAAGCTCGTAGCTGTCGTTGCAATCGTCGCTGATTTGTAGCGAGTGCTCGAGCGCTGCGAGGAAGTCCGCGCCGGTCGTGGCCCAGGTCTCCACGGTGTTGCCGTAGGGCGAGATGGCGATGACGTTGCCGGCGGTCACGTTGCCCGCCGCGATGCCGCCGCGGATGCCGCCAGCGTTTTCGATAGCGAGGTCCGCGCCCGTCAGGTCAAGATAGGAGCTGCAAATCACGTGGCCGATGGTCTGGGCCTTGGTGGTGTCGCCCTCCTTGCTGGGACGGAAATCGGTGGTGCGCACCATTTCCCAACCATGCGTGCCTGCGGCGTCCTCGCCGTAGAAATAGTTGGTGGTGGATGTGCCGAGCACCTTGTTCGATTCGTTTTCAAAGGCCTCGTCGAGCGGCTTGATCTTGTTGCGGACGGCTTCAAGGCGGCTTTGGTAGTCGGAGCCCTTGTCGGGGTCTGCCAAAAGGTCGTTGACGTTCTTGGCGGTGTAGAGCTTCTCGTTGCTGTCGTCTGTAGGGACCGTGACCGTGTCATCGTCGGTCGTCTCGGTGCCATTCGTGTCGTATTTGTACGGAATGGAAAGCAGCCCCACCTCGGCAAAGGCGCTGCCTGCCTCGACAACGTGGATCGTCTTGCCGTCGGCTCCCGTCACCTTCTCGTTAAGGTTGATGTGCTCGTGGCCTGCGATAAGGGCATCGACGCCACGGAGTCGCGTGGCAAAGGTCTTGGCGTCGAGCGTGTGCGCGATACACACAACAACATCGCAGCCCTCCTTGCGCAGCTGCTCTGCCTCGGCATTGATGGCGTTCGCGGCACTCGAGAACGACGTACCCGCGACCAGGTCCGCGCGCAGCGAGGATTCCAGCGACTCATCCATGGCACCCACGACGCCGACCTTGATTTTGTAGTCGAATGCGGAGTGATCCTCGCTATCCTCCCAGGTGCGATCGAGCGTCTTCGTGATGCTCGAGCTCCATACGCCGCTCGTAGACTTTGCGTTCGCGCAGAGCATGGCGAAGGGCGTGCCGGTGGGGCTGTAGCCGGTCATGGTGCGGAGCTTGTCCGCGCCGTAGCTCCAGTCGTGGTTGCCCGGCGTGGTCGCGTCGTAGCCGTCTGCATAGAAGGTGTCCATGAGCTCGGCGATGCTCTTGCCCTCGCTCATGGTGGCGAAGGACTGCCCGTGGAAGGTGTCGCCCGCATCGAGCAAAAGATCGGGGGCGTTGCCCTGGGCGCTATAAAGGACCGCCAGTCCGTCGAAGCCGACGGTGCCGGTGCCCTTGCTTGCGTTGTAGCTGTACTTGTAGCTGCCGTGGATATCGTTGGTGTGCATGACGGTCACAGAGCCGTCAATAGCGGCGGGCAGGTTCCCAGCGAAAGCGAGGCTTGGGGTGCCTGCGAGCGCGCCGGCAAACAACGCGGCGGCTAACGCAAGGCGGGGGAGTCTTTTCATGGCAGTTTCCTTAGTCCTTAGCCAGAATGTCTGGTTGAATATCGGATTATCGACATAATATGCGAAAACCGCCGCAAGGGCGTCTGTCCCTTTGCGGCGGTTTTGACGTTTGCGCAGATAAAACCTACCAAAATAAACCTGTCCCTTTTTGGCAGGTTTTAGCTCAGCAGCATGCGGTCGTTGGCGAGCTCGCCGCCCGAGACCTCCTCGAACTTCTGCAGCAGGTCGGCTACGGTGAGCGACTTCTTCTCATCGCCCGCCACGTCGTAGATCACGTGGCCTTCGTGCATCATGATCAGACGGTTGCCCAGACGGATGGCGTCGTTCATGTTGTGCGTGACCATGAGCGTGGTCAGGTGGTTCTCGTCGACGATCTCCTCGGTCAGGTTAAGCACCTTAGAGGCCGTCTTGGGGTCGAGGGCCGCGGTGTGCTCGTCGAGCAGCAGCAGGCGCGGCCTGGTGAGCGTGGCCATCAGCAGGGTGAGTGCCTGGCGCTGGCCACCCGAGAGCAGGCCGACCTTGGCGTTGAGACGCGTGTCCAGACCAAGGTCCAGGCGCTTGAGCAGCTCGACGTACTCATCTTTCTCGGCCTTGGTGACGCCCCACGAAAGGCCGCGACGCTGGCCGCGACGCTTGGCGAGGGCCAGGTTCTCGGCGATCTGCATGTCGGCAGCGGTACCGCGCATGGGGTCCTGAAACACGCGGCCCAGGTACTTGGCGCGCTGCGACTCGCTCAGGCGCGAGATGTCGGTGCCGTCGAGCTCAATAACGCCCGAATCGAGCGGGTACACGCCGGCGATCATGTTGAGCAGCGTGGACTTGCCGGCGCCGTTGCCGCCGATCACGGTTACAAAGTCGCCGTCATTCAGGGTGAGGTCGACGCCGGTGAGCGCGCGCTTCTCGGTGACGGTGCCCTTGTTAAAGGTCTTCTTGACGTGCGAGAGCTTAAGCATCTGCCTCATCCCCCTTCGTGTAGGAGCTGCGGAGCTTATAGCGCTCCCAAACCACGGGCACGCACAGGGCCACAGCGACAATCACGGCGGAGAGCAGCTTCATGTCGTTGGCGTCCATGCCCAACTGCAGCACGATGGCGCGGATAAGGAAGTACACCACGGAGCCAAAGACGGCGGAGGCAAGACGGACGCTAAACTGCGTGAGGCCGCCGGGCAGCAGACGGCCGAGCACCTCGCCGATAACAATGGCGGCAAGACCGATAACGATGGCACCGGTGCCCATACCAATGTCGGCATACTTTTGGCTCTGGCAGATGAGCGCGCCCGAAAGGCCGATGAGGGCGTTGGAGAGCACGAGGGCGATCATCTTGGTGGAGTTGGTGTTGACGCCCAGAGCGCGGATCATGTACTCGTTGTTGCCGGTGGCTCGCAGCGCCGAGCCGATCTCGGTGCCAAAGAACCAATACAGGATGGCAACGATAGCCACGGCGAGCAGGATGCCCAAGATGATGGCAACGGTGGACTGCGGCAGACCGGTCATATTGCTGACGGCCGAGAATACGGTGCCCTTGGCAAGAATGGGCGTATTGGACTTGCCCATGATGCGCAGGTTGATGGACCACAGGCTGATCTGGGTGAGGATTCCGGCGAGGATCGCAGGAATCTCGAAGACGGTGGTCAAAATGCCCGTGACGGCGCCCGCGATGGCGCCGGCGCACATACCGGCCAGCACGGCGAGCAGCGGGTCGACGTTGTTATTGACGATGAGCACAGCGCAGACGCAGCCGCCGAGGGCAAAGCTGCCGTCGCAGGTCATATCGGGAATGTCGAGCAGGCGGAACGTGATAAACACGCCAAGCACCATAATGCCCCAGAGGACGCCCTGCGAAACGGCGCCCTGCAATGCAATGAGCATGCTTCATACCTCCTAGGATAGGGTGGACACGTGATTCACCATAATAGCGGTAACAATGCATAGAAGAGTTACGGACAGACGTTTTGTTTTACCTGAAACAAGCAGGGCGGACGCCGGTCTACAGCGCCCGCCCCTGTGGCTCAGATATTGAATAACGCGGCTAAAGCGCGAGCACGGGCTCTAGACGCATGCCGCGTATGGCATTACGCGTCCAGGGCGGAAAGGTCGATGCCCAGGGCCTCGGCCATTTCGTCGTTCTTGACGACGACCAGGTCCTTGCTCGAGAGGTGCTTGATCGGCATATCCTCGGGCTTGGCCTCGCCTTTCAGGATCTTAACGGCCATCTCGCCCGCGGCGTAGCCCAGGTCCTCATAGTTGATGGAGAGGGTGAACAGGCCGCCGGCCATGCACATACCCTCCTCGCCAGTCACGAAGGGGAGCTTGTTCTCCTTGCAGATCTGGCCGACCTGCGAGGCACCCGCGGCGATGGTGTTGTCGGTGGGGGAGTACAGCGCGTCGACCTTGCCCACGGCAGACTCGACGACGGACTGAATCTCGTTGGAGCTCGAGACGGTGAAGTCAGTGTACTCGAGGCCCAGCTTGTCGAGTTCCTTCTTGGCGGCCTTGATCTGGACGTCGGAGTTGGACTCGGCGGTGCAGTAGAGCAGGCCGACCTTTTTAACGTCGGGCAGGACCTTCTGCATCATCTCGAGCTGCTCGGCGACCGGGGTGAGGTCGGAAGCGCCCGTGACGTTGGTGCCCGGCTTGTCGTTGTCCTGGACCAGGCCGGAGGCGGCGTAGTCGGTGATGGCACAGCCCACGATGGGGATATCGGCCGTGGCGCCGGCGGCAGCCTGCGCGGCGGGCGTGGCGATGGCATAAATCAGGTTGACGTTGTCGCCCACAAACTTGTCGGCAATGGACTTACACGTGGACTGGTCGTTCTGGGCGTTCTTCTGGTCGATCTTGACCTTAAGGCCGCTCTTCTTGATGGCCTTGACGAAGCCGTCGTTGGCGGCATCGAGCGCGGAGTGCTCGGTGAGCTGCAGAACGCCGATGGTGTAGTCGGAACCGGCGGCAGCGGAGCCGGAACCAGAGTTGCCGCCGCATCCGGCGAGCGGGGCGAGCGCGAGCAGGCCGGCGGAGACCAGAAGGCTCCTGCGGCTGATGGTGATGTCCTTCATATCATTACCCCCAGTATAAAAATGGCTGGAAACACTGCACTGGGACAAAGTGCAAGTGGAACTATAGTAGCGCTGATGTCCATTTTTACAACAGCCTGGCGGGTTTTTTAATACAGAATCGGATGGGCGGTACGGGTAGTCGAATGGGCGGCGGAGGGTCTTATGCGGCGGAGGAGGCGTCGTCCTCGTCTAGGGCGGCGAAGAGCTTCTTGCCGTCGAGGAGACGTGTGGTGACGTTTCTCATTCGGCCAATCTCTACGGTACGCAACGTGTCATCGGCGCCTCGGGCGTCATAGACCGTTCCCAGCAAATAAGAGATGCCGTCTCGTTGCCTGATGGCAAAGGGACGGAGTGTCATCCGTGCCGCTTCGGTTTCGCCGCGTGTCGTGACGCTCGAAATATCAAAACTCACCGTGGTTCCGTGGTCTATGGCCTGCTCGACGAGCTCGCACGTGTCGATGCGCTTGATGGGCGTGTGTGTTGCCTTGGTAGCCTTGCTGCCTGCGCTTGGAGCGGGTTCGGGTGTATCGAGGTAGCCGCGAACGTCGGCGCTCGCCATGGCAACTAAGTGCTGCGCCATGCTCTTGCGGATAGCGATAGGCGTGGAGCGGTTGCGCATGACCATACCGTGGAGCCGGATGATCTCTTCATCGGTGAGCGGGCGGGTAAGAAGTTTGTAGCCCACGCCGCGTTTGTACTCAATTTCGTATCCGGCATGGCGAAGCGCGGAGATGGCGGTGTAGATGCTGCGCCGCGCCGCCGAGATGGGCATGCGGGCGGGGTCGTCGGGATGGGCGAGGCGCCGGATCAACTCATCGGAAAGCATGGCCTTGTCCTCGCCGGTGTTTTCGCTCAAGAGCTGCAGGATGCGAACGGCGCGATAGGCTGCCATCGAGGCGGCGCCCCTCGTCGTGGTGTCGTAGGTTTCAACAGCGGCTTCGGTCATCGTGCCCACGTCCTTTCCGTTTTGGGTGGCGACGGTATGGAGCCTAGGACGTGGGGCTTTCCCAGGGGCGCAGGGCGCTCTGGGCGGTCGGTAGTCGTCGGCAAACGGTGGGTCGAGTTTTCAACAGCCCTGCTCAACTGACCAAAAACTTGCCAAAAGCTTGACGGATGCTGTTGAAAAAAGCGTCTCTCGACCGATGTCGAGAGACGCTTATGCGATGAGCGTTGGCGTGTGGCGACGCGAGCTAGCATCCGACGATTAGAAGTCGGCGTTGCCCACGGTGCGCGGGTGCGGCAGGACGTCGCGGATGTTGCCCACGCCGGTCAGATACATGACCAAGCGCTCGAAGCCCAGACCGTAGCCGGCGTGCTTGCAGGAACCGTAGCGGCGCAGGTCAAGGTAGTACTTGTACTGCTCGGGATTCATGCCCAGGTCCTTGATGCGGGCCTCGAGCAGATCCAGGCGCTCCTCGCGCTGGGAGCCGCCGATAATCTCGCCGATACCGGGAACCAGGCAGTCGGCGGCGGCGACGGTCTTGCCGTCCTCGTTCATGCGCATGTAGAACGCCTTGATCTCGGCCGGGTAGTCGGTCACGAAGGTCGGGCGCTTAAAGTGCTCCTCGGTCAGGAAGCGCTCGTGCTCGGTCTGCAGGTCGATGCCCCAGCTGACGGGGTAATCAAACTGGTGGCCAGCAGCGACTGCCTGCTCCAGGATCTCGACGGCCTCGGTATAGGTGACGCGGGCGAAGTCGGAGTTGGCGACATGGTCCAGGCGCTCGAGCAGACCCTTGTCCACAAACTTGTTGAGCATATTGAGCTCGTCGGGGCAGGTTGCCATGACGTCCTTGAGGACATACTTGAGCATGGCCTCGGCGTTATCCATGTAGTCGTTAAGGTCGGCAAAGGCCATCTCGGGTTCGATCATCCAAAACTCGGCGGCGTGGCGCGTGGTGTTGGAGTTCTCGGCACGGAAGGTGGGGCCAAAGGTGTACACGTCGCCAAAGGCCATGGCAAAGTTCTCGGCATTGAGCTGGCCGGACACGGTGAGGCTCGCATGCTTGCCAAAGAAGTCCTGGCTCCAGTCGACCTCGCCGGACTCGGTGAGGGGCGGATTTTTGGGGTCGAGCGTGGTCACGCGGAACATCTCGCCGGCGCCCTCGCAGTCACTCGTGGTGATGATGGGGGTGTTGACGTAGACAAAGCCCTGCTCCTGGAAGAAGCGGTGGATGGCGGCAGCCGCGACAGAGCGGATGCGGAACACGGCGCGGAACAGGTTGGTGCGCGGGCGCAGGTGCTGCTGGGTGCGCAGGAACTCGACGGTTGCGCGCTTCTTCTGCAGCGGGTAATCCGGGGCGCTCGTGCCCTCGACCTCGATGGAGGTGGCAGAAAGCTCGAAAGGCTGGGGCGCATCGGGGGTCAGCTTGACGGTGCCGATGCAAATGAGTGCGGCCGAGACGTTTTGATGGGCGATCTCGTCGTAGTTGTCGAGTGCCTCGCGGTTCATGACGACCTGCAGGTCGCGGAAGCAGCTGCCGTCGTTGAGCGTAACAAAGCCAAAGTTCTTCATGTCGCGGACGGACTTGACCCAGCCGGCGACGGTGACGGTCTGGCCGCCGAGCGACTCGGCATCGGCATAGAGCTGCGCGATTTTGGTGCGGTTCACGTATCCTCCCATAACGGTTGAATGATAGTTATCCATACAGTTCGATATTCTAGCAGCTCGGCTCATTTGAGCTATACAGATAAAGCATTGGCGGGATGGTTTTTCAAACGAAAAGCGCCCGCGGCCAAATGGTCGCGGGCGCTTGACGAGGTGCCTTTTGGCTGTGTGGCGTGGGGCCTGGCTACTTGGTCTTGGCAACCAGCAGCGGGTCGCCAAGCTTGACGAGCGGGTTGCCGCCGATAAGCGTTCCAGACTCGCCGACATGGTCGATGCTCTTAAGACGATCGAGCTCGGAGACGATGACGGTCACGATGTCCTCGTGACCAGCGGCCTTAATGGCCTCGCGGTCGAAGCTGATGAGCGGCTGGCCTGCCTTGACCACATCGCCCATCTCGACAAAGCGGGCAAAACCCTTGCCGTTCATTTCCACGGTGCCCAGGCCAACATGGATGAACACGCGAAGACCGTCCTCGGTGATCATGCCAATGGAGTGGTTGGTGACAGTGGTGGCGCCGATGCGGCCGTTGGCGGGCGCATAGATGGTGCCGGTAATGGGCTCGATGCCATAGCCCTGGCCAAGCATGCCCGAGGCGATCGTCTCGTCGGGAACCTCGTTCAGGTTGACGAGCACGCCGTTGACGGGGGCATAGATGACGCCTTCGCGGGTGGCGAAGCTTGCTGCGGGCGGAACGGACGCCTCGCCGGTCGAGGTGAAGGTGGACTTAAGCGAATCGAGCAGACCCATAGTTGCCTCCAACTTAAATAGGCGCATATCGCGCGTTTGGTTTGCCGGAAACGTTTCACATGTGTTTCGCGGCTTGGTCAACGCCCCTATTCTACGCTGCTCAACGATACCTCTGAACTGGGATTATGTGATATATCAGTTGAAGGGAAACTTATTGCCGGAGTGTTTCTGCACCACGGGTTCAAGTGGGGTACGCTTGAAGGCGAAAAACAAGGGCGCATAATTTGCGCGAAGGGAGCACATATGATTGTCGAGAACCATGCGCTGTGGGGCGAGGAGCCGACCGAGGATTATCCGGCGACGTTTACGTATTTGGGTGCCGAGCCGTTGCCCGATAAACCGAATGGCCGCCGCCCCGCGGTGATTATCTGTGGCGGAGGTGCGTTTACGCATATCGCTCCGCATGAGCAGGATCCTGTGGCGTTTGCGTTTTTGGATCACGGTTACCAGGCCTTTGTGCTCAACTATGTCACGAGTTCTACGGGTGACGTGAGCTTTCCGCACCCCCAGGCAGATCTTGCCAAGATGGTCGCCACGGTGCGCGCCAACGCCGACGAGTGGCATGTCGATCCTAAGCGCGTGTGCGTCGTGGGCTTTTCTGCTGGCGGCATGATTTGCGCCTCGCTGGCAACACAGTGGAAGACCGGCCCCTTTGCGGCACTTGCCGGGGCGCGTCCGGACGACATTCGTCCCGATGCCGTGGTGCTGGGCTATCCATTGCTCGACTTTGCCTATGTGCGCGACATGCAGACGCGCGATCCGCGCATTGACTTGCGTGTGCCCAAGACGGGCGGCAAGACGGGGCGCGATTTGCTCAACGACTACCTGTCGATGGTGACGGGCGGCGAGGCAACTGACGAGCATCTGGCCGACATCTGCCCCACCACGCATGTTTCGCGTCAGATGCCACCGACCTTTGTGTGGGGCGTGTCCGACGACAAGACGGCGCCGATCGCGCAGGTCTACCCGTTTGCGCGGCGCATGGCCGAGGAGGGCGTTGCATGCGAGATGCACGTCTTCGACCAGGGTGGTCACGGCCTTTCGCTCGGCAACGCTAACACCGCGGTCGACAACGAGGACAAGCAGGTTTCCGTCCGTCCCTGGATCCGCCTGGCCTTCCGCTTCCTCGAGCGCCATCTGTAAGAGTCCCGGCATCCAAGCCCTTCAATAACTTGCGGTGAAATAGTTCCGATCTGGGGCATCAACCAGCCCATCCAGGAACTATTCCACCGCAACTTTGTTTTTGATGTCCCGTCCGGAAACTGCATCCCAGTCTCGCCCTTCAAGGTGGGACACGGTTTCCCATAGGGCTTCGATTTGGAAACCACATCCCGTTTCGAGCGGGGATTCTGGGATGCATTTTCCGTAAGAGGCCTGTTTGGGAAACCATATCCCGTTTCGAGCCAGAATTCTGGGATGTAGTTTCCCCGAGAGGCCTCATCGGGAAACTATGGCCCTGAACTCTCCTGCCTGTCCCCATTGCGCCAATTTGCTGATTGAACATCGTTGTGTGTTCGCGCTATCATGCATGGTTAAATTGGTTAGCCGTGGCAAACGGTTAGCCAAGGTGAACATAAATGCAACGCCCTGTGGGCGCCGGGGGAGGAACACGGACGTGAAGCTCGATACGCTCGAGATTGGAAAGGACGCCGTTGTCGCATCGGTGGCATCGGACGACCAGGCACTCCGACAGCATATTTTGGACATGGGCCTAACGCCGGGCACCGAAGTCACCATGATGAAGTACGCCCCCATGGGCGACCCGCTCGAGATTCGCCTGCGTGGCTACGAGTTGACGCTGCGCAAGGATGATGCCGCACGCATTGAGCTCGTGGATGTGCACGACACCGATACCGGTCCGCGCGCCAACGCCGCAATCGGAACGACGGAGCATCCGGCACTCGGCGAGGGGATGTATTCGCCCCGTGCGGCAAAAACGGCCGTGCCCGAGGGCGCACCGCTGCATTTTGCCCTCGCCGGCAACCAAAACTGCGGTAAGACCACGCTGTTCAACCAGCTTACGGGCTCCAACCAGCACGTCGGTAACTTTCCTGGCGTGACGGTCGACCGCAAGGACGGCACCATCCGTAACCATCCCGAGGCAAGCGTTACCGATCTGCCCGGCATTTACTCCCTGTCGCCGTACACGGGCGAAGAGATCGTCAGCCGCCAATTCATCTTGGACGAAAACCCCGACGCCATCATCGACATCATCGACGCCACCAACATCGAACGTAACCTGTACCTGACGCTGCAGCTTATGGAGCTCGACCGCCCCATGGTCATCGCGCTCAACATGATGGACGAGGTGACGGCCAACGGCGGCGCCGTGGACGTCAATCTGCTCGAGAGCCTGTTGGGCGTGCCTGTTGTTCCCATTAGCGCTGCCCGCAACGAGGGTATCGGCGAGCTGGTGGATCATGCCTTGCACGTGGCGCGGTTCCGCGAGCGTCCCGGTCGCCTGGACTTCTGTGCGCCCGATGGATCGGACGGCGGCGCACTGCATCGCTGCATCCACGGCATTGCCAACCTGATCGAGGACCATGCCGTGACGGCGCACATCCCGGTGCGCTTTGCGGCGACCAAGCTGGTTGAGGGCGACGAGCTGGTGACCGAGGCGCTTCACCTGGATCGCAACGAGCTCGACGCTATCGAGCACATCATTACCCAGATGGAGGGCGAGGCCGGCACCGACCGCCTGTCCGCGCTGGCCGATATGCGCTTTAGCTTTATCGGCGACGTGTGCGGGCGCTGCGTCGTCAAACCGCACGAAAGCCGCGAGCACGTGCGCTCCGTCAAGATCGACCGCATCCTGACGGGTCGCTACACGGCCATTCCGGCGTTCCTGGTGATCATGGGCCTCGTCTTTTGGCTGACGTTTGGCGTGATCGGCGCGGCGTTGCAGGGACTCATGGAGGACGGTATCGCTGCTATCATCGCCTCGGCCGATGCGGGCCTCAAGGCGTTCGGCACCAACGACGTGGTGCGCTCGCTGGCTGTCGACGGCGTGCTTACGGGCGTGGGCAGTGTGCTGACCTTCCTGCCGATTATCGTCGTGCTCTTCTTGTTCCTCTCCATTCTGGAAGACTCGGGCTACATGGCGCGCGTCGCCTTTGTCATGGATAAGGTGCTGCGTCGTTTTGGCCTGTCGGGCCGCAGCTTTGTACCCATGCTCGTCGGGTTTGGCTGCACCGTGCCGGCTATCATGTCGACCCGTACGCTCCCATCCGAGCACGACCGCAAGATGACGGTCATGCTCACGCCGTTCATGAGCTGCTCGGCCAAGTTGCCGGTCTATGGTCTGCTGTGCGGGGCGTTTTTCCCACAGGCGACGGTTCCCGCCATGGTCTCGCTCTATCTGATCGGCATTGCGGTTGGCTGTATCGCGGCTTTGGTACTCAACCGCACGGCATTTAAGGGCGACCCGGTGCCGTTTATCATGGAGCTGCCCAATTACCGCCTGCCGAGCGTCAAGACGACGGTGATGCTGGCATGGGATAAGGCCAAAGACTTTATTACCAAGGCCTTTACCATTATCTTTGCCGCTACCGTGGTCATCTGGTTCCTTCAGACGTTCGACATCCGCTTTAATGTGGTCGCCGATCACTCGCAGAGTCTGCTTGCGGGTCTCGGCAGCATCATTGCACCGGCGCTGACGCCGCTTGGGTTTGGCGACTGGCGTGCATCCACGGCGCTCGTCACCGGACTTATCGCCAAGGAGAGTGTCATCTCGACCCTCACGGTGCTTTTGGGCGCGACCTCGCCCGCGGCACTGTCGACCATGTTTTCGCCGTTCACTGCCTATGTGTTCCTGGTCTTTACGCTGCTGTACCCGCCCTGTGTGGCAGCCATCGGCGCCGTCAAGAGCGAGCTGGGCGCGCGCTACGCCGTTGCCGTGTTCGCGTTTCAAGTGACGGTCGCCTGGATCGTGGCGTTTGTCGTGCATTCGGCGGGCATATTGCTGGGGCTGGCTTAGTTATTTATTGACGGCGCAACCTTTGTGTATCGAATTGTTTTCGGCCCTGCATCTGTTGCTGACGGATGCGGGGCCGTTGCTATATAATCGCCTCCACTCAAAATGATTGGAGACGTTATATATGAGTCAGGCAAGGCAAGACGGCATCACGCTCAGGCAGTGGCTCCCGCTTATCGGGCTCACCTGCTGTGCGTTCGTGTTCAACACGTCGGAGTTTATGCCCATCGGCCTTTTGACTGATATCGCCGCGTCGTTCTCGCTTACCGAGGCCCAAGCTGGCATCATGATCTCGGTCTATGCCTGGGGCGTCATGCTGCTGTCGTTGCCGCTCATGGTGTTTGCCTCGCGCTTCGAGTTCAAGCGGATGCTGCTGGGCGTGCTTGCCGTGTTCTCGCTCGGCCAGTTCCTGTCCGCCGTGGCGCCCACCTATCCCATCCTGGTCTGCGCGCGCCTGGTGGTCGCTTGCGCACATGCTGTGTTCTGGTCAGTCGCCTCGATTATGGCCTCGCGCCTGGTCGACACCCGCCACGGCGCGCTCGCCATCAGCATGATCGCCACGGGCTCGTCCATCGCGCAGATCTTTGGCCTGCCTCTCGGTCGCGCCATTGGCTTGGCCGTGGGCTGGCGCATGACGTTTGCCGTGGTCGGGGGCCTCTCAGCCATCGCGGTCGTCTACCAGGCAGCGGTGTTCCCGGCCATGCCGGCGGGTGAGCGCTTTACCGTCAAACAGCTGCCCGAGCTGCTCAAGAACCCGCTCCTCATCGCGCTCTACGCAGTCACGGTCTTCATGGCGACCGGCTATTACGCAAGCTACAGCTATATCGAGCCCTTCCTGGCGCAGGTCGCGCACGTCGATGCGGGCGCCATCACCATGACGCTGACGGCGTTTGGCTGTTCCGGCTTGGTGGGCAGCTGGCTGTTCAGCCGCCTGTTCGACGGGCACCGTTTTCCGTTCCTTGCTATCACGCTCTCCGGCGTGCCGGTGGCCCTGCTGCTCATGGGGCCGGCCGCATCGTCGCTCGTGACAGTGCTTGCCGTCTGCGCACTGTGGGGTTGCTGCGCCACGGCCTTTAACGTGGCGTTTCAGGCCGAGCTCATCAAGCACACGCCGGCAGATTCGTCGGCCGTCGCCATGTCGATCTTCTCGGGCCTGTTTAACCTCGGTATTGGCACGGGCACTGCAATCGGCGGCGCCGTGGTTTCGGGTCCCGGTATCGCTTGGATCGGCTTCGCGGGCGGGGCGATTGCCGTCGTGGGCGTCATCCTCGCCATCACGGTGATGTTCCCAGCCATACGCCGCGCAAAGCCCGTCGCCTAATCACGTCCCCTCATCAGTTGCGGTGGAATAGTTCCTGTTTAAGGCCTCTGAAGGTCCAAGCAGGAACTATTCCACCGCAACTTATTTTGGGGAAGAGGATACGAGCTGGGCATACAATGGATGTCGTTGTGTTGAGCTTACCGGGAGGCTGTTATGTGGGCATACGAGACGACGTTCTATCAGATCTATCCGCTGGGCTTTTGCGGGGCTCCGCGCGAAAACGCCGCACCCGTTGCCGAGGATGAACTCGCCCAGGCTGCCAACGCCGCGCCCAACCCCGATGCTCCTATCATGAAAATCGCCCAATGGGCTGACTACCTGCAAGAACTCGGTATTGGCGCTGTGCTGATCAACCCGCCGCTCGAGTCTGATAGCCACGGCTACGATACGCGCAGCCTACGCCATATCGATCGACGCCTGGGTGGGGATGCCGACTTTGCCGCCGTGTGCGAGACGCTGCATGCCCACGGCATCCGCGTGGTGCTCGATGCCGTCTTTAACCATGTGGGCCGTGGCTTTTGGGCCTTCCGCGATGTGCAGGAGCGTAAGTGGGACTCGCCCTACAAGGATTGGTTCCACATTAGCTTTGACGGCGGCTCCTGCTACGGCGACGGCTTTTGGTACGAGGGGTGGGAAGGCCATTTTGAGCTTGTGAAGCTCAACCTGCAAAATCCCGCTGTGGTCGATTACCTGCTCGAGTCCGTGCGCCGTTGGGCCGACGTCTTTGGCGTCGACGGCCTGCGCCTGGACGTCGCCTATATGCTCGACCGCGACTTTATGCGCCGCCTGCACGCCTTTACCCGTGAGCTCAAGCCCGACTTTGTGCTGATCGGCGAGACGCTCCACGGCGACTACAACCAGATCGTCAACGACGAGATGCTCGACTCCTGCACCAACTACGAGTGCTACAAGGGCCTGTACTCTAGCTTTAACTCGGTCAACATGTTCGAGATCGCGCACTCGCTGCACCGTCAGTTTGGCGGCGACCCCTGGTGCATCTACCGTGGCAAGCACCTGCTGTCGTTTGTCGACAACCACGACGTGCCGCGCCTGGCAAGCATCCTTACCGACAAGTTCTGCCTGCGTCCCGCCTACGGCATGCTCTTTGGCATGCCGGGCATCCCGTGCGTCTACTACGGCAGCGAGTGGGGAATTGCCGGCGAAAAGGGCGGCCCCGATGGCGACTGGGCGCTGCGACCTGCGCTCGATGAGCCTGCGCCCAACGAGCTGACGGCCTTCATCAAGCAGCTCGCGCACCTGCGCTCGGCAAACGACGCGGCAGCCCGTGCCCTCAACTACGGTGCCTATCGCAACGTGGTGATCCAGAACAAGCAGCTGCTGTTCGAGCGCGCCTGCGACGACGCGACGGTGCTCGTGGCGGTCAATGCCGTGAACGAGCCCTATACCTTTGGAGCCGGCGAACTCAACGGCTCCTTCGTCGACCTGCTTGCCGACGATGCGCCCACGGTCGAGCTGACAGGCTCCCTTGAACTTGCGCCCTATGAGGTGCGTTATCTGCTGAGGGCCTAATTCATGACTGCGCCGGACGAGGGCTATCAGCATATTGAGCATGGGTTTGAGCCCGTGTTTGACGAGCGCTCGCGCGTTTTGGTGCTGGGGTCGTTTCCCTCGGTGCTCTCGCGTGCCAATGCCTTCTACTATGGCAATCCGCAGAACCGCTTTTGGCGCGTGATGGCCGCGTGCCTTGGTGCGCCCGTGCCGCCCAACGAGGGAGACTCTTTGGCGAGCGGCGAGCCCGTGACGCTTGACGCCTCGATTGCCGCCAAGCGGGCTATGCTGCTGAACGGCGGCGTGGCCCTGTGGGACGTGATCGAGAGTTGCGACATTAAGGGCTCGAGCGATGCGAGCATTCGTAACGTTGTGCCGGCACATATCGAGCGCATTACCGGCGCAGCTCCCATTGAGCAGGTGATATGCAACGGTGGTACAGCTGGCCGGCTCTACAAGCGCTATCTACAAGAGCGCACCGGGCTGCCGGCCATCGTTCTGCCGTCGACAAGTCCCGCCAATGCGGCGTGGCGTCTGGAACGCCTTGTCGAGCGCTGGAGTGAAGCCGTTGATTGGCAGGCTTTTTCGATTTAGCAGTTTGAGTGCTCGGCAAGATGCCTCATAACGGCGTGCCAGATCGGTGTGGGCAGCGCAGACGTGGCGCGCACCATGCCGTCGGTGTCGACGCCACCCGTTGCGGCGCCACCGAGCTTCTGCGCGTGTTCGACGGAACACCCCATGCGAACGGCGCCCACGAGCTTGTCCATGGCCTCCGAAAACGGTCGCCGCAAGAGTCCCATGCGCGGGGAGCGACGAAGCGCTGCGATGCCGCTGCCGGCGCAGATGGCAATGCCGCCACACCACAATTGGTCATGGCGCTCACATGCCTTGTGCAGGCGAACAGCGGTCCCACGCGCCTGCTCAGTGCCCTCTTGTGCGGCTCGAATCGCGGCATAGACGCGCGTTCCCGTACCGCCAAAGCGCTCAAGCGCCTGCTCGATGGCTGTCAACGTCTCATCGTCAGCCACATCTTCAATGGCCAGCACGATGCCATCGGCAACGTTGCCGGCGTCATTTGCCTTCAAGTCGACCGGGCGGGGGAGCGCGGTGCCAGAAAGCTGAGCATAGGCGGCGATGGCATCCTGCAAGTCCCAGAGCAAAAACTCAAGATCGGCGCTATTGGGAATGCTGATATACGCAATGGTTTGCAACGTTTTTGGTACATCGCCGCGTGCGGTCGTCTCCATGCCGCCTCCTTTCCGGTTGGTTTCCGTTTAGGTTACACCGTCTGGCGGCGCCTCGCCGCGCTATCCTAGTGCAACCCTTACGAAAGGAACGCCATGCGTCTGCCCATGAATACCTCGCTTGCCACGCTCAAGCCCTCCGGCATCCGTCGAATTAACGCGCTCGCCGCCCAGCATCCGGGGTGCATCGCGCTTGCGCTCGGCGAACCCGATTTTCCCACGCCCGATGTGATTAGCGCCGAGGTGACCGCATCGCTCGACCGCGGCGACACGCACTATCCGCCCAACAACGGTCGCCCCGCCCTGCGTGAGGCGCTGTCTGCCTACATGGGGGGCGCGGGCCTGGCGTTTTCCGCCGATGAGGTCATTCTGACCGACGGCGCGACCGAGGCCCTGTCGGCAACATTCATGGCTATGCTCAACCCTGGCGACGAGGTCATTATCCCCACGCCGGCCTTTGGCCTGTACGAGAGCATCGTCGTGGCCAACCATGCCAAGGCGGTCTTTTTGGATACGGAGTCTGCGCAATTCCAGATCGATGAGGAAGCGCTGCGCGCTTGCGTTACGCCGGCGACCAAGGCCATCGTCATCTGCTCGCCCAACAATCCTACGGGTTGTATCCTCAACGCGGCATCGCTCGACGCCGTGGCGCGCGTGGCGGAGCAGGCGGGCATCTACGTGGTCTGCGACGACGTATACAACCGCCTGGTTTATGTGGATGGCTACGAGCGCTTTGCCCAGCGTCACCCGGAGCTGCGTGAGCAGACGGTCGTCATCGAGAGCTTCTCCAAGCCCTGGGCTATGACCGGCTGGCGCCTGGGCTGGCTCGCAGCAGCGGCACCCGTCATCGCCGAGATCGCAAAAGCTCACCAATACCTAGTATCGAGCGCCGTCTCCTTCGAGATGGACGCCGCAGCCCGAGCCCTCACCGTCGACCCCACCCCCATGCTAAAAGTCTACCGAGCCCGCCGCGAGCGCGTACTCGAAGCCTTAAACGCCATGGGCCTCGACGTAGTGGAACCAGCCGGCGCCTTCTACGCCTTCCCCAGCATCAAACAATTCGGCCTAACAAGCGAAGACTTCTGCATCAAAGCCATTAAAGAGGCAAACGTAGCCCTAGTCCCAGGCGACTGTTTCGGCACCGAAGGCCACATCCGCCTAAGCTACTGCGTCTCCGACAAAGACCTAGACGAAGGACTAGCCCGCCTGTCCAACTTCGTTTCAACCCTGTAGCCCTCAGGGACGCAACACATCAGCCCACCGACATAAGGGTTATGCGTGGGGCGCGCCGGCCAACGGCAACCCTGGCTGCCCCAAAGTCAACACAGGTCGCGCCGCCAAAGGCCAGGCGCAAGCTTTTCGTAGATTCCGCACGAGCCGAAGAGCACTAAATGTGCTCTTCTTGCGAGCCCAGGACCTGACCGAGCGAAAAGCTTGCGCCTGGCCTTTGGCGGCGCGACCGAGATGGTGGAATTGTGTGCAGCCAGGGTTGCCGTTGACCGACGCCGGGGTCCCCGCCATAATACTTTCGGTTCACGCACGAATCCGCTGCCAGAGACAGCCGGCGCAAACGGGTCTTACCCGCGAGCTTAATGGGACTTCCCGCCAGCCGAGGTGGTCGAGTAGATATGTCTTCTCGCCCCCGTCGCTCATGCAGCGCGGGGGCTTTCTTTTTGGACATGCCCCCGTCACGTCCTTGTGGCGGACCGTGCCCGGAAAGAATTCGAGGAGGTGTAATTCATGCCCCAGCAGTACAAAATCGACAAGGTTGCAGAGATCGAGTCCCGTATCGCCGAGAACGCCGGTCTGTTCGTCGTCAACTACAACGGTCTGACGGTTAAGCAGGCTCAGGAGCTGCGTCATCAGCTTCGCGAGTGCGGCGCTGAGATGAAGGTCTACAAGAACAACCTGGTCAAGATCGCCCTCAAGAACCAGGAGCAGCCCGAGCTCGACGAGATCCTCGCCGGCCCCGTCGCTTATGTGTTCTACGAGTCCGAGCCGGTCGAGGCCGCTAAGGCCCTTAAGGACTTCTCCGCTCAGTCCAAGGGCGTCCTTGAGATCAAGGGCGGTATCTCCGACGGCAAGGCCGTTTCCGCTGATGATGTTAAGGCTATCGCCGAGCTGCCCACCAAGGATCAGCTTCTCGGCCAGATCGCCGGTCTCATCTCCGGTTTCGCTCGCGACATCGCTGTCTGCGTCAACGGCGTTTCCTCTGGTCTCGCTCGTTCGATCCAGCAGGTCTCCGAGCAGAAGGCAGCCTAGTCGCTGTTTTCATCTGCGGCGGCAACGCCGCACCCCTGGCGCATTCGCGCCGTGTTTTAACTGATCTCCGTGCACAGACACGGAAACCGAAAGGACTTAGAAATGGCTAAGCTTACCACCGATGAGATCATCGATGCTCTTAAGGAAATGACCCTTCTCGAGGCTTCCGAGCTCGTCAAGGCTATCGAGGACACCTTCGGCGTTTCCGCCGCTGCTCCTGCCGCTGTTGTCGCCGCTCCCGCTGCTGGCGCTGCTGAGGCCGAGGAGAAGACCGAGTTTGACGTCGTGCTCGAGGGCTTCGGCGACAACAAGATCCAGGTCATCAAGGCCGTCCGTGAGCTCACCAACCTTGGCCTGAAGGAGGCCAAGGAGGTCGTCGAGGGCGCTCCCAAGGCTGTTCTCGAGGGTGCCAAGAAGGAGGACGCCGAGGCTGCCAAGGAGAAGCTCGAGGCTGCTGGCGCTGCTGTCACCCTCAAGTAATCAGGCTTTCTCGCCAGATTTCTTTAAAGACGGGGTTCGCATTGCGAGCCCCGTCTTTTTTGTTTTTCGGTCCCTCGGCATCGGTTGCTCAAACTGCCATATTCTGTGATTTGCGTCGTATCGGGTGCCCTGCCGTTGGGCAATAAAATTGCACCATTCGAGCAATAATTTGCGTTGACCTGCTGAAGAATTGCCTCTGCCTTGTAGCGACATATAGTTTCAGCGGTAAGATGCTTGGGTATCGTAATTTGGTCTGCGGCTGTGTGCCGCACGCATGGGGCGCTTTTGCGCCTGCGAAAGGATCTTTGAATAACATGAAGGCAATCATCCCCGCCGCCGGTCTTGGCACGCGTTTTCTGCCTGGCACCAAGTGCACGCCCAAAGAGATGCTGCCGGTGCTCGACAAGCCCGTCATTCAGTACGTCGTCGAGGAGGCGCTCGACCCCGAGGAAGTCGACGACGCCATCATCGTTACATCTCCCGGTAAGCCCGAGCTACTGAACTACTTCCAGCCCGATCGCTCGCTCGAGAACCTGCTGCGCGAGCGCGGCAAGAACGCCTGTGCCGATGCCGTCGCCCACGCTGACGGTATGCCGGTCGACTTCCGTTATCAGTACGAGCCCAAGGGCCTCGGCCATGCTATCCGCTCTGCTGCCGACGCCGTGGCAGGGGAGAACTTCCTGGTTCTTCTGGGCGACTACGTTGTGCCTAATCGCGACATCTGCGACAAGATGCTCGCCGTTTCCAAGGAGCACGGTGGAGCTTCGGTTATCGCCGTCGCTGCTTGCTCGCCCGAGGAAGTCAGCCGCTACGGCGTTATCGCCGGCGAGCGCGTCGGTTCGCTCGAGGGAGCCGAGGACGTTGCCGATGCAGAGCCGGGCGCTGTCTGGTGCATCGGCGGTCTGGTCGAGAAGCCCGCTCCCGAGGCGGCTCCGTCCAACCTGTGCATCGTCGGTCGCTACTTGCTGAGCCCGCTGGTCATGGACCTGCTGGCAGATCAGCAGGCCGGCAAGGGCGGCGAGATCCAGCTCACCGACGCCATGGCCCGTTCGCTCGACCGTGAGGCCATGTATGCCGTCGTCATCGACCCGCTGTCGGGCTACGACACCGGCACTCCCTCTGGCTGGATGGCCACCAACGCCCTCATGGCTGCAAGCGATCCCCGCTTTGCCGATGCCTTCTGGGACGCCATCGACGAGCGCGGCGGATTGATGCGCAAGTAAGCCTTCGGACATCGACATTTACGGGCGCGGACCTCGGTTCGCGCCCGTTTTTTATAAGAGCTGCGATTGCCGGCTCTCTGTTCACAGAAAATATATGAACAGATGTTCGATACACATACATCTACCTGCTTGTTTTCTGTCGAAAAACTTTGCTACTCCAAAAACTCAATCGCGTCAAGGCTTTTCTTGCCCAACGGTCGGTACCTGATAAACTATTAGGTTGCGATAACTGGCGAAGCTATGCCTCGCCAACCCACCGAGCATTTCCGTGAAGGAGGAAAAACCTGGTGACCTACGCATACACTGCCACTGAGCGCAAGCGCGTCAGCTTCGGGAAAATCCCGGAGGCCATGGAGCTCCCCAACCTTATCTCTGTTCAAAGGGAATCCTTTGAGCGTTTTAAGGACGAGGGCCTTCGTGAGGCGTTCAAGGAATCCAGCCCCATCCAGAGCCAGAACCATGTTCTCGAGGTTACCTTCGGCGAGCATCAGTTCGGCGACCCCGCGCACACCGTCGAGGAGTGCCGCGAGAAGGATATGACCTATCAGGCTCCGCTTCTGACCGACGTCCGTCTCACCAACAAGGAGACCGGCGAGATCAAGGAGCAGCTCGTCTTCATGGGCGACTTCCCCATGATGACCGATCAGGGCACCTTCATCATCAACGGTACCGAGCGTATCGTCGTCTCGCAGCTCGTCCGCTCCCCGGGCGTGTACTACAGCTCCGAGATGGATTCGGGCAAGCAGATCTACAAGGCCCAGATTATCCCGTCCCGCGGTGCCTGGCTTGAGTTTGAGGTCGACAAGCGCGACCAGCTCATGGTCTCCATCGACCGTAAGCGCAAGCAGAGCGCCACGATGTTCCTGCGCGCCCTTGGCATCGCCGTCACCAACGACGACATCATCGAGCTGCTCGGCAACTCCGATGTGATCAAGCGCACCCTGGAGCGCGACACCGCCCTCACCCGCGAGGACGCCCTCATCGAGATCTACCGTCGTCTGCGCCCGGGCGAGCCTCCCACCGTGGACGCTTCCCGCAGCCTGCTCGAGGGTCTGCTCTTTAACCCGCAGCGCTACGATCTGGCCCGCGTCGGTCGTTACAAGGTCAACAAGAAGCTCAACCTCACCACCGAGGAAGAGGTCACGGTGCTCACCGACGAGGATATCGTCGCGACGCTGCGCTACCTCCTGTCCCTCGCTGCCGGCGAGCAGGGCTTCAAGGTCGACGACATCGACCACTTCGGCAACCGCCGCATCCGTACCGTCGGCGAGCTCGTCGCCAACCAGTTCCGTATCGGCATGAGCCGTATGGAGCGCGTCGTCCGTGAGCGCATGAGCTCCCAGGACATCGACGAGATCACCCCGCAGTCGCTCATCAACATCCGCCCGATCGTGGCCTCCATCAAGGAGTTCTTCGGTTCCTCGCAGCTCTCGCAGTTCATGGACCAGGCGAACCCCCTGACCGGTCTGACCCACAAGCGCCGTCTGTCCGCACTCGGCCCTGGTGGTCTTGCCGGCCACAAGTCCGGCTCCAGCCGCCGCACCAACGTGCCGACGGCCGTCCGCGACGTTCACAATTCGCACTACAGCCGCATGTGCCCGATCGAGACCCCCGAAGGCCCCAACATCGGCCTGATCGGCTCGCTCGCCCTCTACGCCCGCGTCAACGAGTATGGCTTCATCGAGGCCCCGTTCCGTCGCGTCGAGAACGGCGTTGCCACCGACCAGATCGACTGGATGACCGCTGACGAGGAAGAGAAGCACGTCATCGCGCCGGCCAACACGCCGCTCGATCCCAAGACCAACGAGTTCATCACGACCGATGCCGAGGGCAAGATCGTCCGTCCCCACACCGTGATCGCCCGTACCCGCGACTTCGACGGCTCCTTCGGCGCTCCCGCCGACGTGCCCGTCGAGGACGTCGACTACATGGACGTCTCGCCGCGTCAGATGCTTTCCGTCGCAGCCACGCTGATCCCGTTCCTGGAGCACGACGACGCCAAGCGTACGCTCATGGGCGCTAACATGCAGCGTCAGGCCGTGCCGCTGGTTCACCCCGCCGCTCCCTATGTCGGTACCGGCATGGAGCGTCGCGCCGCCCTGGACTCCGGCGAAGTCACCCTGGCCAAGAACGCCGGCGAGGTCATCTTTGCCGACGCCGCCAAGATCATCGTCAAGCATGCCGGCGGCATGGACGAGTATCACCTGGCCAAGTACCAGCGCTCCAACCAGTCCACCTGCATCAACCACCGTCCGCTCGTGCGCGTCGGTGACACTGTTGAGCAGGGCGAGCCTCTGGCCGACGGTCCCTCGACCGATCATGGCGAGCTCGCACTGGGCCAAAACCTCACCGTGGCCTATATGCCGTGGGAAGGCTTTAACTACGAGGACGGTATCGTCGTGTCCGAGCGCCTGGTGGCCGAGGACCTGCTGACGACCATCAACATCACCCGTCACGAAATCGATGCCCGCGACACCAAACTCGGCCCCGAGGAGATCACCCGCGAGATCCCGAACCTCTCCGAGGACATGCTTGCCAACCTCGACGAGGACGGCATCATCCGCATCGGCGCCGAGGTCGGCCCTGGCGACATCCTGGTCGGCAAGGTCACGCCTAAGGGCGAGAGCGCTCTGACCGCCGAGGAGCGCCTGCTGCGCGCCATCTTCGGTGCCAAGGCCCACGATGTCCGCGACACCTCCCTTAAGATGCCTCACGGCGCTTACGGCCGCGTCATCGACGTCGTCCGCTTTAGCCGCGAGAACGGCGACGACCTGGCCCCCGGCGTCAACGAGCAGGTACGCGTCTACGTCGCCCAGCGTCGTAAGATCCAGCAGGGCGATAAGATCGCCGGCCGCCACGGCAACAAGGGTGTTATTTGTAACGTTCTGCCGGTCGAGGACATGCCCTACATGGCTGACGGTACCCCGATCGACGTTATCCTCAACCCGCTGGGCGTTCCTTCGCGTATGAACGTCGGCCAGCTGCTCGAGTGCCACCTTGGCTGGGCTGCTGCCTGCGGTTGGGATACCGAGCAGGCCGACTCCGACAAGTACGTCCCCGGTCCGTTCTTCACCGCGACGCCCGTCTTCGACGGCGCCAAGGAGGACGAGATCGCCGAGGTCATTCGTCGTGCTAACAAGAACATGCTCAACAAGGCCACCGCTGCCTTTGGCGATCATATGCGCCCCGAGTTCGTCACCCAGCTTGACGAGCGCGGCAAGACCCGTCTGTTCGACGGCCGCACCGGCGAGGAATTCCGCGAGCCCATTACCGTGGGTACGTCCTACATCCTCAAGCTCGGCCACATGGTCGACGACAAGATCCACGCCCGTTCGACTGGCCCTTACAGCCTGGTTACCCAGCAGCCTCTGGGCGGCAAGGCCCAGTTCGGCGGCCAGCGCTTCGGCGAGATGGAAGTTTGGGCACTGTACGCTTACGGTGCTTCCAACGTCCTGCAGGAGATCCTGACCGTCAAGTCCGACGATACCGTGGGCCGCGTCAAGACCTACGAGTCCATCGTCAAGGGCGAGAACGTTCCTGTCCCGGGTATCCCCGAGTCCTTCAAGGTTCTCGTCAAGGAGATTCGCTCCCTCGCACTGGACATCGAGCCCATGCACGATGCCGACGAGGACGCCTCCGCCCCTGTGACCGCCGAGGAGACCTCCGCTCTCGACGACCTGGCTGCGCTCGCCGGCGTTGACGCCGACGTCGAGGCCGAGGATGCCGAGACCGCCGAGGCGCCCGAGGCTGTCGCCGCCACGACCACTGATAAGGAGTAGTTGACTGTGGCAGATTTCGAAGCTACTGATTTTGACTCGGTAAAGATCTCCCTTGCCTCCGCCGACCAGATCCGTTCCTGGTCGCACGGTGAGGTCAAGAAGCCGGAGACCATCAATTACCGTACCCTCAAGCCCGAGAAGGACGGCCTGTTCTGCGAGAAGATCTTCGGTCCCGCCAAGGACTGGGAGTGCTCCTGCGGCAAGTACAAGGGCATCCGCTTTAAGGGCATCGTCTGCGAGCGCTGCGGCGTCGAGGTCACCTCGGCCAAGGTGCGTCGCGACCGCATGGGCCACATCGAGCTCGCCGCTCCCGTGTCCCACATCTGGTACTTCAAGAGCCCCACGAGCTTCCCGATGAGCCGTATGCTCGACATCAAGTCCAAGGACCTCGAGAAGGTTCTGTACTTTGCCAGCTACATCATCACCGAGGTCGACTACGAGGCTCGCGAGGCTGACGCTGACGACCTGCGCGAGGAGCTCGCCGCCGATCTGGAAGAGATCGATGCCGAGTGCGCCCGCCAGATCGAGTCCCTCAAGGAGCAGGGCAACCCCGAGAACTTTGACGAGTTCTCCGATGAGGAGCCGCTGACCCCCGAGGAGATCGCCTCTGGCATCGTCGACATCGAGGAAGAGTGCAAGGACGAGAAGCAGCTCCGCACGGACGCCTTCAACGCCTTCATGAAGCTCAGCGAGCGCGACCTCATTTCCGATGAGCCGCTGTTCCGTGAGATGACCCGTTACTACTCCATGTACTTCAAGGGTGGCATGGGTGCCGAGGCCGTCCGCGACCTGCTCGCTGCCATCGACCTTCCCTCCGAGGCCGAGAAGCTCAAGGCCATCATCGCCGACGAGGACTCCCAGAAGCAGAAGCGCGAGAAGGCCGTTAAGCGCCTCGAGGTCGTTGACGCCTTCCTGAAGGGCGGCAACAGCCCCGCGAACATGATCCTGGATGTCATCCCGGTCATTCCGCCCGATCTGCGCCCGATGGTCCAGCTCGACGGCGGCCGCTTCGCCGCGTCCGACCTCAACGACCTGTATCGTCGCGTGATCAACCGTAACAACCGACTCAAGCGCCTGCTCGACCTGGACGCCCCTGCGATCATCGTGAACAACGAGAAGCGCATGCTCCAGGAGTCCGTGGACGCCCTGTTCGACAACGGCCGTCGTGGTCGCCCGGTCTCTGGCCGTGGCGGTCGCCCGCTCAAGTCGCTCGCCGAGGCCCTCAAGGGCAAGCAGGGTCGTTTCCGTCAGAACCTGCTGGGCAAGCGTGTCGACTACTCCGGCCGTTCGGTAATCGTTACCGACCCCAAGCTGCTGCTGCACCAGTGCGGTCTGCCCAAGACCATGGCGCTGGAGCTCTTCAAGCCCTTCGTCATGAAGCGCCTGGTCGAGCTTGGCAAGGTCGAGAACATCAAGGGCGCCAAGCGCGCTATCGACCGCGGTGCCACCTTTGTGTGGGACATCCTCGAAGAGGTCATCGACGGCCGCGTCGTGCTGCTCAACCGTGCACCGACCCTGCACCGTCTGTCCATCCAGGCCTTTGAGCCGGTGCTGGTCGAGGGCAAGGCTATCCACCTGCATCCGCTGGTCTGCTCGCCCTTCAACGCCGACTTCGACGGCGACCAGATGTCTGTCCACGTGCCGCTGTCCAGCCAGGCTCAGGCCGAGGCCCGCGTGCTCATGCTCTCTGCGAACAACCTGCGCTCGCCGGCATCCGGCAAGCCGGTCAACATCCCTTCGCAGGACATGATCATCGGTGTGTACTACCTCACCCAGGTTCGCGAGGGTCTGCCGGGCGAGAACCACGTGTTCTCGAGCTTTGACGACGCGCTGCACACCTATGACTGCCGCTCCGAGGTCGACATGCAGGCCAAGATCCAGGTTCGCGTGTCCGCTGCCGATGCCAACGTCATCAACGAGGACGGCACCCGTATCTTCCGCGTCAAGAACGGCAAGAACGAGTTCGTCGACTACGACGTCACCGGTAACAAGACCGCGCGCTTCGAGACCTCTATCGGCCGTATCATCTTCAACCGCCAGTGCCTGCCCGAAGACTATGAGTTCATGAACTACAAGATGGTCAAGGGCGATGTGGCCAAGCTGGTTGCCGACTGCTGCGATCGTTACCCCGAGGCCAAGGTCGGCCCGATCCTCGACGCCATCAAGTACTCCGGCTTCCACTACGCTACCCGCGCCGGCCTCACCATCTCGGTGTGGGACGCTCTTATCCCTGCCGAGAAGCAGGAGCTGCTCGACCGCGCCCAGGCCAACGTCGACCAGATCAACGAGTACTTCGAGGAGGGCTTCATCAACGAGACGGAGCGCCACATCGAAGTCGTTAACGAGTGGACCGCTTGTACCGATAAGGTTGCAGCGCTCATGCTCGACATGTTCGACGAGGAGAACCCGCTCTACATGATGGCCGACTCCGGCGCCCGTGGTTCTAAGACCCAGCTGCGTCAGCTCGGCGGCATGCGTGGCCTGATGGCAGACATGTCCGGCGAGACGATCGACCTTCCCATTAAGGCGAACTTCCGCGAGGGCCTGCTGCCGCTCGAGTACTTCATTTCGACCTACGGCGCCCGTAAGGGCCTGGTCGATACCGCATCCCACACCTCGGACTCTGGTTACCTGACCCGTCGTCTGGTCGACGTGGCCCAGGACGTCATCGTCCGCGAGGAGGACTGCGGTACGCACGAGGGCGTCACCTACAACCTCATCATCCCCGGCACCACCGATCTCAACACCGACCTCGTCGGCCGTTGCTTCATCGAGGACGTCGTGGCCCCCGATGGCACCGTGCTCTTTGAGCAGGACGGCTACATCGAGAAGGTCGCCGACATCCAGAAGATGGTCGATGCGGGTCTCAAGAAGGTCAAGCTCCGCGCACTGCTCACCTGCCGCTCCAAGTACGGTGTGTGCCAGAAGTGCTACGGCTGGGATCTTTCCACCCGTCGTCCGGTCGCCATCGGTACCGCAGTCGGCATTATTGCCGCCCAGTCCATCGGCGAGCCCGGTACGCAGCTTACGATGCGTACCATTCACTCCGGCGGCGTCGCTGGCGTCGACGATATTACGCAGGGTCTGCCTACGGTCAGCCGTATGTTCGATATCGTCGGCAACGTCAACGAGAAGATTCTGGGTCGCGAGGCCGAGCTGGCTCCGTACTCCGGTCACCTCTCGATTAAGCCCGAGAAGTCCGAGTACGTGCTGACGCTCACCGACTCCGATGATCACACCCGTGTCCTCGACGAGCGTCGCGTTCCCGCATCGGTGCGCTTTATGCCCGAGATCGAGGACGGCTGCGAGGTTCGCGCCGGCGACCAGATCACCAAGGGCTTCGTCAACTTCCGCAACCTGCGCAAGCTGACCGACATTGAGTCGACGATGCACACCTTCGTCGAGAGCGTCAAGGACGTCTACACCAGCCAGGGCGTCGACCTGAACGACAAGCACATCGAGGTGCTCGCACGTCAGATGCTGCGTCGCGTTCAGATCACCAACCCCGGCGATTCCAAGTACCTGCTTGGTCAGTACGTCGACCGCTACGAGTTCGCCGACGAGGTCGAGCGCGTTGCCCGTCTGGGCGGTCAGGCTCCTGTGGCCGAGCCCGTCATCCTGGGTACGCTCAAGGTCGCGTCCAACATCGACTCCTGGCTGTCGAGCGCTTCGTTCATCCGTACCGCCGGCGTCCTTACCGAGGCTGCCATCGAGGGCAAGGTCGACCACCTGCTCGACCTTAAGTCCAACGTCATCGTCGGTAAGAAGATCCCGGCCGGTACCGGCCTCAAGCCGTACGCCAACGCCAAGCTGACGTATCGCACGGCCGACGGCTACGTGGACATCGACGGCCCGGCTTCGCCCAACGCCAAGTCGCTGCCCGAGTGGGCTCCTGTGGAGCTCAAGGACCTGGACGAGCAGCTCCCGCAGCAGCTCGACTGGGCCGGCTACGACGAGTTCGGTGGTGCTGACGGTTCGTTCACCCGCAACGGCCACACCATCTCCGCCGAGAAGGCTCGTCTGTACCTGTTCGACGACCTGGGCGTGTCGCAGCGCTGGACCAACAAGTTCAGCGAGGTTGGCATCGAGACGGTCGGCGACCTGGTCGGCAAGTCCGAGGAGGATCTGCTGCGCATCGATGGCATCGGTGCCAAGGCGATCGAGGAGCTCCGTGACGGCCTCGAGGCCCACGATCTGCTCTACATCCTCGAGAACAACGACGACGTTGCCGACGAGGAAGACCTCTCGCAGCTGCTGCAGATGGTCTTTAGCCCCGACGGTCCGGACGATATCCTGCTGGGTACCTCCGCTCCGACGCATCACGCCGACGCCGACGAGGAGCTCCTGGGCGCCCCGATCGACGACAAGAAGGCTCCCGCCAACGGTGCCATCAACGAGGACATGGCGTCCCTCGACGAGCTGCTCAACCAGCTCGTGGACACCGACGACGCCGAAGAGGCCAAGGACAACGACGAGGAGTAATTTCCTAGTACGTTAACCGTCCTTCCAAAGACCCGCTTCCCAACAGGGGAGCGGGTCTTTTTTGGTGAGGAACGTTGCCCCGACGAGCACGTCGGATTCCCGGAACGGGCCGCCCGCTGTTTAAGTTTGTCGCGAGTTCCGCACGCAAAGGAAAGCACTTAATGTGCTTTCCGTCTTGCGCAGGACTGTAGAGCAGCAAACTTAAACAGCGGGCGGCCCGTTCCGGGAATCTGCCCCCGCGCACAGAAGGGGATTCCTTTTGCCAAAAAGGGACAGGTTTATTTTGGTAGGTTTTTCCTGCTTGAATTTGAAACATTTCGTCCGGCAAGAGCGTATCTATGGTGAGGGCCTCATCAAGAATCATTAACGTCACCGGGAGGTGATTATGGAAGAACAAGCTTTTAGACAGGCGGTCGAAGATCACCGGGATGTCGTGTTTCGAATCGCATTGACGTACCTGCGCGATCGCGCCGATGCCGACGATGTTGCACAAGACGTCTTTCTTAAGTTGCTCAAAAGCGATACGCATTTTGAAAGCTGGGAGCATCTTCGTCGATGGCTTATCCGGGTCACGATCAATGAATGCAAATCTCTCTTTCGAAAGCCGTGGAGACGCGTGGAGGATATTGAAAGTCTGACCGATTCGCTTTCGGCGGCGCAGGATGAGACCAAGGCGGTCTTGTCAGACGTTATGCGACTTCCGGAGCGATTCCGTGTTCCCATCGTGCTCTATTACTATCTGGGCTTTTCGACCTCAGAGATTGCCGAGTTACTGCATGTGCCAGCCGCGACCGTTCGAACGCGTTTAGCTCGTGGTCGATCGAAGCTCAAATTCATCCTAGAGGAGGGCGACCGTGAAATCCAATCAAATCAAGCAGGCCTTCGAGTCCATCCAAGCCGATAGCGATCTTGCCGACCGTGTTATTGATGCTGCGGCTGGAAAGCCGCTTCGTCGAAAGGGTCACGCGAAACCTCTGTATGTTGCCGTAATCGGATGTCTTGCCGGAGTGTTGGCGACCGGAGGGGTCGCCTACGCCGTTGTCAATTCCAGCTATTTTGCCTCAGCCTGGGGAAACCACGGCAATGGGGATTCCATTACCTGGACCAACGGTGGCTCATCGGGGACTAAATATACCTACACCAGAGAGTTTGGTGATGGCATCGCGCCCCAAAGCCTGGAGGGTGCAGTCCAGGAGGTTAATCTGTCCGTCGAGGGTAACGGCTATACGCTTGATATCCATGAGATGGCTATTGACCAAAACGGCTGCGGAGCCGTGACGTTTACGTTGTCCAATCCAAATGGCGTTAACTACTACAAGCCGGCAGCAGAGACAGGCGAACTTGTTCTCTATGGTGAAGAAGAACAAGGCATCGGTACACCCAGCATGAACTTCGGCGAGGAATGGGCTGACACACGCTGCACCATTGATAAGGACACATCAAGCGATACTGTCATTAATGGCACGATGTACTTTGCTTCTATGGATCGCGAGCGAGGTTTTCAACATGCGGTCACCTGGAATATCTCGTGGACCGAGGGCGAAGGCGAGGATGCGAAGCCGTTCGAGGCATCGACGCCCGAGTTTAGCGTTGGAGCGTACGTCGATACAAAGGAACTCCGCTCCGGTGACTCACCTCTTGAGATTAGCCCGTTTTCCATCCAGACGCACATCGATGATTTGGGCTATGAAGCAGTTGATAATAAACTGACCGTCAGCTACAAGGATGGATCTGAGCAGATTATCGAAGATGACGACGCAGGGGTGTTCAACTTATATTTTTCTTATGCGCGCAATAGCGGAGAGAACATCTGGGTGCCAACGAAGTTAATTGATGTCGACCAAGTGGTCTCAGTAACGCTTGAGGGCACACGCTGCACTTCAACAGGGGGCGCCGAAACGTCGGAAACCTTTACTATCGTCTATTCGTAAGATTTGGGGCCGCCTTCCTACTAGGGGAAGCGGCCTCTTTTGCGTTAAATGGGCGGTTAAAACGAGCGATATACTTCCGAAGACGCCGCCGATTTCCATGCGACAGATGAGAGCAGATCAACGCTGGAGCGCGACGTTTCCCCAGATAAAAACGACCAAAATAAACCTGTCCCTATTTGGAAGGGAACGTTGCCCCGACGAGCATGTCGGATTCCCGGACCGGGCGGCCTGCGGTTTAAGTTTGTCGCGAGTTCCGCACGAGCCGGAGGCCACTTAATGTGGCCTCCGTGCGAGCCAGGACTGTAGAGCAGCAAACTTAAACCGCAGGCCGCCCGGCCCGGGAATCCGCCCATGCGCACAGGAGGGGATCCCTTTTGTGTAGGGTTTGCGGAAATGTGCCAATTTTGGGATACGCCCGGCGGCGTGGTCTGTTGACGGCACAGCTAACGCCACGTATCCTATCGAACTGCGTGTTTCGTAGGGGGATGCTGACCCCTCGATTCAAGCCGTTGCACTTTACAGAAAGCTGGAATCATTCGAGAAGGAGTACGCTTTGCCTACTATTAACCAGCTGGTTCGCCAGGGCCGTCGTTCCGTGCCCAAGAAGTCCAAGAACGCTGCTCTGCAGCACAACTCCCAGAAGCGCGGCGTGTGCACCCGCGTCTTCACCACGAGCCCCAAGAAGCCGAACTCGGCTCTTCGTAAGGTTGCCCGTGTTCGCCTCGTCAACGGCATCGAAGTTACTGCTTACATCCCGGGTGAGGGCCACAACCTGCAGGAGCACTCCATCGTGCTCGTCCGCGGCGGTCGTGTCCGTGACCTCCCTGGTGTCCGTTATCACGTCATCCGTGGCGCCTACGACGCTGCTCCGGTCCAGAACCGTATGCAGGCCCGTTCCAAGTACGGTGCTAAGCGCCCCAAGGCTAAATAAGCCAGATAACGTTTTGATACTTTCGCCGTGTGCCGCCTAAGCGCCGCACGGTAGACACTTAAGGAGATTTCACATGCCGCGTCGTGCAGCAGCTAATCGTCGTGAGGTTCAGCCTGACGCCGTTTACAACAACCGCCTGGTGACTCAGCTCATCAACAAGGTCCTTCTTGACGGCAAGAAGGCCACCGCTGAGCGCATCGTTTACACCGCTTTCGAGATCGTTGCCGAGAAGTCCGAGGGTGGCGACGCTCTCGCTACCTTCAAGAAGGCTATGGACAACGTCAAGCCCACGCTCGAGGTTAAGCCCAAGCGTGTCGGTGGCGCTACCTATCAGGTCCCGATGGAGGTCAACTCCCGTCGTTCCACCGCTCTGGGTATCCGCTGGATCGTTAACTTCTCCCGCGCTCGCAAGGAGAAGACCATGGCCGAGCGTCTCGCCAACGAGATCCTCGACGCTTCCAACGGCCTGGGCGCTTCCGTCAAGAAGCGTGAGGACGTCTTCAAGATGGCCGAGGCCAACCGCGCGTTCTCTCACTATCGTTGGTAAGTTAAGGTAAGGAACTAACATGGCTAAGCCTAAGTACAAGCTTTCCGATACCCGTAACATCGGCATCATGGCCCACATCGATGCCGGTAAGACCACCACGACCGAGCGTATTCTTTACTACACCGGTAAGACCCACAAGATCGGTGAGGTCCATGAGGGCGCTGCCACCATGGACTGGATGGTTCAGGAGCAGGAGCGCGGCGTAACCATTACCTCCGCTGCTACCACGTGCTTCTGGAAGAAGGACGGTACCGACTACCGCATCCAGATCATCGACACCCCGGGCCACGTTGACTTTACCGCCGAGGTCGAGCGCTGCCTGCGCGTCCTCGATGGCGCTGTCGCCGTCTTCGACGCCGTTGCCGGCGTTCAGCCCCAGTCTGAGACCGTTTGGCGTCAGGCTTCTACCTTCAACGTCCCCCGCATCGCCTTCATCAACAAGTATGACCGCGTGGGCGCTGACTTCTTCAACGCTATCGAGACCATGAAGGATCGTCTCGACGCTAACGCCGTGGCCGCTCAGGTCCCGATGGGCGCCGAGGACAACTTCTGGGGCGTCATCGACCTCGTCACCATGACTGCTTGGGACTTCAAGGCCGACGACAAGGGCATGACCTACCCCGAGCCGATGGACGAGATCCCGGCTGAGTTCGCTGACATCGCTGCCACCAAGCGCGAGGAGCTCCTCGACGCTGCTGCCAGCTTTGACGACGAGCTCATGGAGAAGATCCTCATGGAGGAGGACTTCACCGTCGAGGAGCTCAAGGCTGCTCTGCGCAAGGGCGTTCTGGCCAACGAGCTCAACCTCGTCTTCGTGGGCTCCGCCTACAAGAACAAGGGCGTCCAGGAGCTGCTCGACGCTGTCGTCGACTACCTGCCCAGCCCGCTCGACGTCGAGGCTGTCACCGGTACCGATCCGGACACCGGCGAGGAGATCGAGCGTCATCCTTCCTTCGACGAGCCCTTCTCTGGCCTGGTCTTTAAGATCATGACCGACCCGTTCGTCGGTAAGCTCACCTACGTCCGCGTTTACTCCGGCCGTGCCGAGTCCGGCTCCTACGTGATCAACGCTTCCAACGGTCAGCGTGAGCGCCTCGGCCGCATCCTCGAGATGAACGCCGCCGAGCGTATCGACCGTGACGACGCTGCCGCCGGCGACATCGTCGCTTGCGTCGGCTTCAAGAACTCCACCACCGGTGACACCCTGTGCGAAGAGGGCAAGGAGATCGTCCTCGAGAAGATCGAGTTCGCTAAGCCCGTTATCGACGTTGCCATTGAGCCCAAGACCAAGGCCGAGCAGGACAAGATGTCCCTGGCTCTGACCAAGCTCGCCGAGGAGGACCCGACCTTCCAGGTGTCCACCAACCACGAGACCGGCCAGACCATCATCGCCGGCATGGGCGAGCTGCACCTCGAGATCATCGTCGACCGTCTGCTCCGCGAGTTCAAGGTTGACGCTAACGTTGGTAAGCCCCAGGTCGCCTACCGCGAGACCGCTGGTCACGACGTTGAGAAGGCTGAGGGCAAGTTCGTCCGTCAGTCCGGTGGTCGCGGTCAGTACGGCCACGCCGTCATCAAGCTCGAGAAGATGGAGGAGGGCTTCGGCTACGAGTTCGTCAACGCTATCGTCGGCGGCGTCGTGCCCAAGGAGTACATCCCGTCCATCGACAAGGGCATCCAGGAGGCCCTGAACACCGGTGTTATCGCCGGCTTCCCGGTCCTCGACGTCAAGGTCACCCTGTTCGACGGTTCTTACCACGAGGTCGACTCCTCCGAGGCCGCCTTCAAGATTGCCGGTTCCATGGCTATCAAGGACGCCCTCAAGAAGTCCGATCCGCAGCTGCTCGAGCCGATCATGGCTGTCGAGGTCGAGACCCCCGAGCAGTATATGGGCGACGTTATGGGCAACCTCTCCGGTCGCCGCGGCAAGATCGAGGGCATGGAGGATCGCAAGAACAGCAAGCTCATCCGTGCCAAGGTGCCGCTGGGCGAGATGTTCGGTTACGCTACCGACCTTCGCTCCCAGACCCAGGGCCGTGCATCCTACACGATGCAGTTCGACTCTTATGAGCCCGCGCCCAAGTCCATCGTGGACGAGGTCATGAGCAAGAACGCCTAAGTTCGAGCTCCCTGTTACGTAATCCGCGAGAACATCTCTCGCACTCTTTGGAGGTTTAAGTTGGCTACCCAGAAGATCCGCATTCGCCTCAAGGGCTATGATCACGAGGTCGTCGATCAGTCCGCGAAGCTCATCGTCGAGACCGCTCAGAAGACCGGCGCTCGCGTTTCCGGTCCTGTCCCCCTGCCCACCGAGCGCAACCTGTACACGGTTATCCGCTCGCCGCACGTGAACAAGGACTCCCGTGAGCAGTTCGAGATGCGCACCCACAAGCGCCTCATCGACATCCTCGACCCCACCTCGGGCACCGTTGATTCGCTCATGCGTCTCGACCTCCCCGCTGGCGTCGACATCGACATCAAGCTCTAAGCGATATCGCTCATAGCTTACAGAGCCCCGCTGCCATGTTGGTAGCGGGGCTCTTTTGTTTTGAATAATGGTTTGGACTGCCGGGCATTGCTGCCGAGTAGGTGGCTGCAGCGCCCTATTCGCTCAAGGGACGCAGCGATGCCTCCTCAAAATGGAAGGATCGCAAGCCGCCTTCCGTTTCGATACATGCGCGACCAAAGGCATCGACGGTTTTAAAGATGCCGCGTGCCAGCTCGTCACCGGCAGGGGAACGGGCGATAACGTGCTCTCCGATCCAATTGAGGTGAGTGACATATTCGCCGTGGACGGGCGCGAGCGGTCCAGTGTTTTCTTTCATGGCGTCGAGCAGATCTGCCCACGCGTCCACAGCGTTTACGACGGTGTAATAGACCTCCTTGAGTAGCACATCGACGGCGGGAACATTCTCGTTGAGGTCTGAGAGGCCAATTGCCGCCAGGCCGCCATCGGGAACCTCCGAAGGCACATAGTTCACATTGACGCCAATGCCGCAGACGGCGAAAGGTTTGCCTTCGTTATCGCGTGCGGCTTCGACCAGAATGCCGCCGAGTTTGCGCCCTCGCGCGACGAGGTCGTTGGGCCATTTGAGGCCGATCTCGTTAGCAAGACCTTGCGCCTCGAGTGCCTCGAGCACCGCTAGGCCGCTGACGGCGGCAAGACCAGAGTACTTGGCGGGATCAACACGTGGACGCAGGACAATCGAGAGCAACAGGTTGCCGGCGGTTGAATCCCACTTGTGGCCGCGTCGGCCACGTCCTGCCGTTTGCGAGCGGGCGGCAAGTCCCGTGCCGTGCGGCGCACTCTGTTTTCCTGCCTCGAGCAGGTCATCGTTGGTCGATCCGGTTACGTCGACTATCGTTAATTTGGCATCCATAACGGCTGCTACCTCCTTAATGAATAAGTGAATAACGCAATGGTGTCGAGAAGTAGACACAATGTGAAGCCTTTGTCGCATTTGGACAATTTAATGTTAACACGTCAACAACGACAAAAATGCGCTATCCTCTCTTGGTCGATGTAAACACGTCAACAACTCAAAGGAGGTTAGTGATGGGTTTCACGATTCTTGGAACAGGCTCGGCGCTTCCCAAGCGCAGCGTTTCCAACGACGAGCTGTCCGAATTCCTCGATACCTCGGATGAGTGGATTTTTACCCGCACGGGGATCAAGAGCCGCCACGTCTGCACCACCGAGTCACTTGACGACCTTGCCGTGGCAGCGAGCGAGCAAGCGCTCCAGACGTCCGGAATCGATGCGAGCCAGCTGGATCTGATCGTCTGCTCGACGACGACGGGCGATCATCTCGTTCCCGCCGAAGCGTGCGCCGTTGCTGAGCGCCTGGGTGCCACATGTCCTGCCTTCGACGTTTCGGCGGCTTGTGCCGGCTTCGTATTTGCGCTCGATGTCGCCGAGGGCTATATCGCCCGCGGTCGCGCCAGGCACGTGCTGGTCGTTGCCGCCGAGCAGATGACGCGCGCGCTCGATTGGACCGACCGTGCCACGTGCGTGCTCTTTGGCGACGGCGCGGGTGCTGCGGTCATAGAGGCTGGGGGAGAGAATCCCCTTGCTGTTGAGCTTTCGACGTCGCCTGACGTCGAAACACTGCGCGTCCCCGGATTGGCGGGTTCCTCGCCATATAAGACGGCGCAGGACCGCGAAAGCGTGCTTTCCATGAACGGTCGTCGCGTCTTCAAGTTTGGCGTCAATGCCATCTGCGACACGGTCAACAAACTCGCCTGCGACGCGGGCATCGCGGTCGAGGACATTGACCACTTTGTATTCCATCAGGCTAACGAACGAATCCTGAGTCAGGCGGTCAAGCGCCTCGGCGTGCCAGACGAGCGCGTGGTTCGAACGCTGCGCGAGACCGGCAACATTTCGAGCGCTTGCATTCCGCTTGCTCTCGATCGACTGGCAAATACCGGCGCGCTGCACGCAGACGACACCATCGCCCTGGTCGGATTCGGCGCCGGCTTGGATGTAGGTGGCTATCTACTTCGCTGGAAGTAGTTGCACATAGGAAATGAAAACGCCCCTGGGGGCACAAACAAAGGAGAACTACCATGGCAGATCAGAAGACCTTCGAGCGCGTTTGCGACGTTATCCGCGAGACCGCCGGCCTTGACGATGTCGAGATGAAGCCCGAGTCCACGCTCGAGGAGATTGGCCTCGACAGCCTGGGTACCGTCGAGATCCTCGTTGCCGTCGAGGACGAGTTTGGCATTGAGCTCGATACCGAGGAGAACCCCAAGACGGTCGGCGAGTTCGTCGATACGGTCGAGGCGGCTTTGGAGAAGTAGTGATGCTCAAGTCTCCTCTCTGCGATCTGCTCGGCATCGAAAAGCCCGTGTTCCAGGGTGGCATGGCCTGGATTGCCGACGCCTCGTTGGCATCTGCCGTGTCCGAGGCAGGCGGCTTAGGCATTATCGCGGCCATGAATGCCGACGCAAACTGGCTGCGCGATCAGATTCACGAGCTGCGCGCCAAGACGGATAAGCCCTTTGGCGTGAACGTCATGCTTATGAGCCCGTTTGCCGACGAGGTCGCACAGGTTGTGATCGACGAGCAAGTGCCGGTCGTCGTGACGGGTGCCGGCAATCCCACCAAGTACATGAAGGCTTGGAACGACGCGGGCATCAAGGTCATCCCGGTTGTTGCCTCGGTGGCGCTGGCGCGTCTCGTGGCGCGTCGCGGGGCTACCGCCGTGGTTGCCGAAGGCACCGAATCGGGTGGACATATTGGCGAGACCTCGACGATGGCGCTCGTTCCGCAGGTTGTCGACGCGGTCGATATCCCCGTTGTGGCAGCCGGCGGCATCGCCGATGGCCGCGGTGTGGCGGCCGCCTTTATGCTCGGCGCTGCCGGCGTCCAGGTGGGAACACGCTTTCTGGTCGCAAACGAGTGCACCGTATCCGAACAGTACAAAGAGCTGGTGCTCAAGGCGGGAGACACCTCGACGCGCGCGACTGGCCGTTCGACGGGACATCCGGTTCGCGCCCTCAAGAGCCCCTTCACCAACGCGTATGCCAAGAACGAGGCGGCGGGCGCAAGCCCCGAGGAGCTTGGGGCCATGGGCACGGGCGCGCTTCGTAAAGCCGCAAAGGACGGTAATTACGAAGAGGGTTCGTATTTGTGCGGACAGATTGCCGGCATGGTCAACGAACGCCAGAGCGCACGCGAAATCGTCGACGATCTGGTCGATGGCGCCGAGCATGTCCTGAAGGGTGCGTCCGCATGGGTAGCGTAGCGTTTCTGTTTGCCGGTCAGGGTGCCCAGCATCCCGCGATGGGCGTCGACCTCATCGAGGCATCACCGGCGGCTGCCGAGGTGTTTGCGATCGCCGACGAGGTGCGTCCGGGAACCAGTGAGCAGTGCCGGAGCGCCTCCAAGGAGGAGCTCTCACAGACCGAGAACACACAGCCTTGCGTGTTCGTGCACGACTTGGCTGTCGCCGTCGCCCTGCGTGAGCGCGGCGTGGTGCCTGCCGCCTGTGCGGGATTCTCGCTGGGCGAGGTCGCCGCGCTCACCTTTGCGGGGGCGTTCGATACACGAGCGGGCTTTGAGCTCGTGTGTGAGCGCGCGGCATTGATGGCCACGGCGGCTGAGCGCCACTCCGGCGGCATGCGCGCCGTCATCAAACTCGATGCGGCGCAGGTCAAGGGCTTGGCAAAACAGGCCGGCGAGGACTGTTGGCCGGTCAACTACAACAGCCCCCAGCAGACGGTTGTGGCCGGAGCGACCGATGCGTTGCAGACCCTCGACGTCCTGGTAAAAGAGGCTGGTGGCCGGGCCATGAAGGTCGCGGTGTCGGGTGCATTCCATAGCCCCTATATGGCCGAGGCGACCTGTGGCCTTGCTGCATATATCGATGCCGGTCACGCGCCGTCCCCGTTGCTCATTCCTGTAATGGCAAATATGACGGCGGCGCCCTATCCGGCCGACCCACAGGCGGCATCGGAGGTGCTGACCAACCAGGTGAGTCATGCCGTGCGCTGGGTCGACACGCTGCATGCTCTGCAGGATCAAGGCATCGACACGTTTATTGAGGTCGGCCCCGGCAAAACGCTGTCGGGCCTGGTCAAGCGTACGCTGAGCGACGTTCGCGTGTATTCGTGCGAAACGGCCGAGCAGGTCGCAGCTATTGCCGACGAGCTCGCATAGTCCACAGGGCTGTAACCCGAAAGGAATGACATGGGCAACTTGAACAACGGCGCGCTCGAGCGCAACGACTCACGTCGCGTGGCGCTTGTCACGGGCGGCTCGCGCGGCATCGGTCGCGCTTGTGCCGTGGGCCTGGCGGAGGACGGCTACGATATCGCCGTCGTCTATGCCGGTAGCGTCGATGCGGCGCGCGAGACGTGTGAGGCCTGCGAGGCGGCTGGCGCCACGGCGCGCGCATATCAATGTGACGTGGCCGACCCCGCCGCCGTCAACACATGCATGGAGACGGTCCTCAACGACTTTGGCTCCATTTGGGCGCTCGTCAACAACGCCGGCATCACACGCGACGGCCTGCTCATGCGTATGGGTGACGATGCCTTCGACCGCGTGCTCGATGTCAATCTCAAGGGCACGTTCAATACGACGCGCGCGCTCACCAAGACCTTTATGCACCAGCGCAGCGGTTGCGTCATCAACATGAGCTCGGTTGTGGGGCTGATGGGCAATGCCGGGCAGGCCAACTACGCTGCCTCCAAGGCGGGCGTGATAGGGCTTACCAAGGCGGTGGCGCGCGAGCTTGCGCCCCGCGGCGTACGAGTGAACGCGGTCGCCCCCGGGTTTGTCGAGACCGATATGACGGCAAAGCTCTCTGAGAAGGTGCGTGCGGCAACCGAGGAGCAGATTCCCCTTAAGCGTATGGCGCAGCCCGAGGAGGTGGCCGGTGTGGTGCGCTTTTTAGCGAGCGATGCGGCCGCTTACATTACGGGCGAAGTCATACGCGTCGACGGCGGAATGGCGATGTAGAAAGCAAGCCGGGTAAGCGGCTTGGATGAGGAGACCATGATGGAACAGAGAGTTGCAATCACCGGTATCGGTGCCGTGTCGCCGCTCGGCAACACCGCGCTTGCCACCTGGGCGGCAATGTGCGCCGGCACGTGCGGCATCGGCCCGATCACGCACTTCGATACCGATGCGTTTGCGGTTAAGGTAGCGGCCGAGGTCAAGGGCTTTGACGGCAACGAGTACTTTGGCAAGCGTGACGCCAAGCACCTGGACCCCTGCGTCCAGTTTGCCCTGGCAGCGTCGGACGAGGCCATGCACGATGCGGGCTTTGATGTCGAGGGCGCCATCGATTGCGAGCGCCTGGGCGTCTACGTGGGTTCAGGCGTGGGCGGCATGCAGACGCTTGTCGACAACGTTCACACGATCGCCGATCGCGGGCCTCGTCGCGCATCGCCCTATATGATCGCGATGATGATCCCCAACATGGCATCGGGCAATATCGCGATCCGTCACAAGGCAAAGGGCCCGACTCTGCCCGTGGTGACCGCGTGCGCGACCTCGGCCCATGCCGTGGGCGAGGCGTTCCGCGCCATCAAGCACGGCTATGCCGATGCAATCCTGGCTGGCGGCGCCGAGGCCGCAATCATCCCCGATGCCGTTGCGGGCTTTACGTCCTGCCGTGCTCTCACCACTAATCCTGACCCGTCGACGGCATGCCGTCCGTTCGATGCAGACCGCGACGGCTTTGTGATGGGCGAGGGCGCCTGCGTGCTGGTGCTCGAGAGCATGGAACACGCGCTGGCTCGCGGGGCGCACATTTATGCCGAGGTCGTGGGTTACGGCAACACCGATGATGCCTATCACATCACGAGCCCCGATCCCGAGGCTGCCGGCATTGCCCGTGCGATATCGCTGGCGGTGGCCGAGGGCGACGTTAAGCCTTCCGAGGGCCTCTACATCAACGCTCACGGCACCTCGACCAAGCTCAACGATTCGTCCGAGACGGCGGGCATTAAGCGTGCGCTCGGCGAGGACGCGGCACGCGCCGCGCACGTCTCGTCGACCAAGTCGATGACCGGCCACATGATCGGTGCTACGGGTGCCATTGAGGTCATGGCCTGTGCCATGGCGCTCGAGCAAGGCGTGGTGCCCCCGACCATTAACTACCACACGCCCGATTCCGTCTGCGATCTTGATTACACGCCCAATCGAGCGGTTCGCGCCGACCTTACCTGGGCGCTTTCGACCAATCTGGGCTTTGGCGGACACAATGCCGCCATCGCGCTGCGTAGATATGCAAGGAGCTAGAGCATGGATTCCAAAAGACTTGCCGAGATAGCCGATGTGATGGAGGACCGCGGCCTCACGCGCGTGCGTGTTGAGGAGCCCGATGGCACCGCGGTCGAACTCGAGCGCGCAAGTGCCGCGCAGCCGGTTGCCGTGCCCATGCCTATGCCGGGTGCCGTGACTGCTCCGGCGGTGGCTCCTGTCGCCATGCCTGCCACCGCACCGGAGCCCGCCGCGCAGGCGCCTGCCGCCGCGCCGGAGCCCAAGGGCACCGAGGTGACCGCTCCCATGGTCGGCGTTTTCTATGCTGCCCCGGCGCCGGGCGACGAGCCGTTTGTGCACGTGGGCTCTAAGGTCAAGGCCGGCGAGACCCTCTGCATCATCGAGGCCATGAAGGTTCTCAACGAGGTGACGGCAGAGGCGGATGGCGAGGTGCTCGAGATCTGCGTGGCCGACGGCGACCTCGTGGAGTTCGGCAGCTGCCTCATGAGGATCGGATAGGTGATATCCATGAACAAAGAAGAGCTCAAGAAGCTGTTACCGCATCGCGAGCCGATGCTTTTGCTCGACGAAGCCGAGCTGGTGGGCGACGAGGCCCACGGCAAGATCACGATTACGGGCGACGAATACTTTTTGCAGGGGCATTTTCCGGGAAACCCGGTGGTCCCCGGCGTGATCCAGTGCGAGATGCTCGCCCAGAACTGCTGCGTGCTGCTGATGGGCGATGAGGAAGCGCGCGGCGCGACGCCGTTCTACACGAGTCTGGACAAGGTGCGCTTTAAGCGTCCGTTGCGCCCGGGCGATACGGTTGATCTGGTGTGCTCCATCACGCGTGCGCGCGGGCCGTTCCGCTTTGCGACGGGTACTGCAAGCGTCAACGGTGAGGTCTGTTGCCGCGCCGACATGTCTTTTGCACTCATGTACGAAAGTTAAGGAAGGCTTCATGTTCGACAAAGTGCTCATCGCCAACCGCGGCGAAGTCGCGGTCCGTGTTATCCGCGCGTGCCGCGATATGGGCATCAAGACCGTCGCCGTTTATTCCACGGCCGATGCGGACGCGCTGCACGTGCAGCTTGCCGACGAGGCGTATTGCATCGGCGGTCCGCGTCTTGCCGAGAGCTACCTCAACGACGATGCCGTGCTCACCTGTGCCGTAAAGTCGGGAGCTAAGGCAATTCATCCCGGCTATGGCTTTTTCTCCGAGAAGGCGAGCTTCGTGCGCGACTGCGACAAGTATGGCTTGGCGTTTGTCGGTCCTTCGGCCAAGGTGATCGACAGCATGGGCGACAAGGACGCCGCACGTCGAACGGCTGCCGCGGCGGGCGTGCCCATCGTGCCGGGCTGCGATTTGCTCAAAAGTCCCGAGGAGGCAACGGCCGAGGCTGAGCGCATTGGCTGCCCCGTGCTTATTAAGGCGCGTGCGGGCGGCGGCGGTCGCGGTATTCGTAAGGTCGAGCGCGTGGAAGATGCGGCAAAGGCCTTTATTGAAGCACGCGCCGAGGGCGAGGCCGTTTTTGGCGACGGCGAGTGCTACATGGAGAAGTTCGTCGCGCCGGCGCATCACGTTGAGGTGCAGATTATGGCCGATAAGCAGGGCCATGTGTTTTCGCTCGGCGAGCGCGAGTGCTCGGTGCAGCGGCGCAACCAAAAGCTAATCGAGGAGAGCCCCGCGCCGTGCCTCGACGGACACGACGACATTCGTGCTCGCATGCACAAGGCAGCGCGTGACCTGGCTCGTGCCGTCGGCTACGAAGGAGCCGGTACCATCGAGTTCCTGTATTCGGACGACGGCAATTTCTACTTTATGGAAATGAACACGCGCTTGCAGGTGGAGCATCCGGTTACGGAGTTTGTGACCGATACCGACTTGGTCAAGTGGCAGCTGCGCGTGGCAGCCGGCCAGCCTCTGCCCTTTGAGCAGGAGGACATGCCGGTCCGCAACCACGCCATGGAGTGCCGCATCAATGCCGAAACGCCGGACTTTCTGCCGTCATGCGGAACGGTCACCGCGTTGCGTGTGCCGGGTGGTCCGCGCGTGCGCTGGGATTCCGCCATGTTTACCGGGGCCGCCGTTCCGCCGTACTACGACTCCATGCTCGGCAAGCTCATCGTGTGCGCGCCCACGCGTGACGGCGCCATTCGCAAGATGCGCTCGGCCCTGGGTGAGCTCGTGATTGAGGGCGTGAGCGAAAACAGCGAGCTGCAGCTCGATGTGCTGGCAAACGACGAGTTCTTGTCGGGCATGTATCACACCGATCTGATGGGGCATCTCTATGCTGATGAATAGAAAATCGAAGACGGTCAACGTCCTCGAGGGGCCGATGACCGAGTCGTGCGCCGAGTTTCCCGCGCGCCACGTGTTTATCAAGTGTCCGGAGTGCCGCCGTGTGATCGATGAGGCACGCCTGCACGACAACCTCGAGGTCTGCCCTCGTTGCGGCAAACACTTTCGCGTGAGCGGTCGCGCGCGCATGCGCATGACGGTCGACGAGGGCGCGTTTGAGGAATGGGATGCAAATCTGGCGTCGGAGGACTTCCTCTCGTTTCCCGGCTATGCCGACAAGCTCAAGAACGTGAGCGAGCGTTCAGGCGAGCGCGATGCCGTTGTGTGCGGCAGGGGCAAAATCTGCGGTTGCGATACCGCGCTCTTCTTTATGGATGCCAACTTTATGATGGGCTCGATGGGCTCCGTGGTGGGCGAGAAGATCTGTCGCACATTTGAGCGTGCGACCGAGCTGGGATTGCCGGTTGTCGGCTTTACCGTTTCGGGCGGTGCGCGCATGCAAGAGGGCGTGACCTCGCTTATGCAGATGGCCAAGATTTCTGCGGCGGTTAGGCGCCACAGCGAGACGGGCGGCCTGTATATCACGGTGCTCACCGACCCCACGACTGGAGGCGTAACCGCGAGCTTTGCCATGGAGGGTGACATTATCCTGGCCGAGCCCGATGCCCTGACGGCATTTGCCGGCCCGCGCGTGATCGAGCAGAACATGCACAAGCGTCTGCCCAAGGGATTCCAGCGCTCCGAGTTTTTGCTGAAGCACGGCTTTTGCGATGCCGTTGTTCCGCGTGGCGAGATTGCGCTCACGGTAGGCGAGCTGTTGGCGCTGCACGAAGGGCATGCGCCCAGCCTGGGGGCACCGCATGAGATCGTGCATGCGGGTCGCCGCGGCAAAAAGCTGGGACACTTGTTTAAGCGCTCGCCGGCACCAAAAACCGCGCTCGAGATTGTCAAGCAGACCCGCTCGGCAGATCGCGCCACGGCGGGTGAGATGATCTCGCTGGGCCTGGATGGATTTGTGGAGCTGCACGGCGACCGTTACTTTGGCGACGACGCCGCTGTGGTGGCTGGCATTGGCTGGAAAGACGGACGCCCCGTAACGGTCATCGCCATCGAGCGCGGTACCACGACCAAAGAGCGTATGCGCCGCAACTTTGGCATGGCGCATCCCGAGGGCTACCGCAAAGCGCGTCGCCTTATGCGCCAGGCCGAAAAGTTTGGTCGACCGGTTCTGTGCCTGGTCGATACTTCGGGTGCGTTTTGCGGCATCGGTGCCGAGGAGCGCGGCCAGGGCGAGGCGATTGCCCAGAATCTCATGGAGATGAGCGGCCTTAAGACGCCGATTGTCTCGGTGGTGACAGGCGAGGGCGGCTCTGGTGGCGCGCTGGCGCTGTCCGTGGCCGACCGCATCCTGATGCTCTCGAGCTCGGCCTATTCGGTCGTGAGCCCCGAGGCCTGTGCGTCGATCCTGTGGAAGGATACCGAGCGCGCGAATGAGGCCGCCGAGGCGCTTAAGCTCACGGCCCCCGATCTGTTGGCGCTCGGCATTATCGACGGCATTGTTGACGATAGAGGCCTGTCGCATGAGGAGATCGCCGGCGCCGTCATGTCCTCGGCATTCGCTGCCTTCGATACGCTTGGGCGGCTCGACGACGCGACCCTCACAAACCTCCGCTACGAAAAGTACCGCGCAATCGGTCAGTACCGCACGATGTGACAAAGGGACAGTCCGCATGTCACATTGGGAAAGGGTTCCTGTGCCACAAGTTTCTAACACCTCGTTTACAACGACGTTCTCATCAAACGCCATGGCCGTGGTGGACTATCTGTCCAAAAGCATGATGTCGGCGCTGCCGTTTATTGTCTGCGCGGCTTTGTTCCGCACCGTCGCCGTCATTATGGGCGAAGGCATGCTGGGCCTGTGGTCGGCCGATTCCGAAATCTATCGCCTGTTCTACAGTTGGCTCTATAACGCCGGCTACTACTTTTTGCCCATTTATCTTGGTTGGGCGGCCGCCCGCCAGCTCGGTTGCTCGGAGCAGCTGGGCATGATGCTGGGCGGCGTATTGATTGCGCCCGATTTGCTTAAGCTCGTCGATGCCGCATCGACGACGGGGGCATCGATGACTTCCGTGTATGGCCTGCTTCCCGCGCCGGTTAACGATTACACGACGACTGTTATTCCGGTTCTCATCTCGGTGCCTGTGCTATGGCGAGTGGAGTGTTTCTTTCGGCGCGTTATCCCTAAGGCCGTAGCGTTTTCGTTCGTTCCGTTTGCGACCATGCTTGTCATGGTTCCGGTTTCGCTGTGTATTACGGCGCCGGCGGGCAGCTATCTGGGCATGCTGTTGGGCCAGCTTATGTTTATGCTTGGCAATTCCGGTGGCATCGTGTCGCTGCTCACGCTCATGGGGCTTGCCGCGGGCTGGGAGTTCCTTAAGATCGCGGGCGTCAGCAACGTTGTCCTGTCGCTCGCCTATGCGCAGTTTATGAGTGTGGGAACGGATTCGTGCATCCTGATCGCCGCGACGATGGCAACGTTTGCCGTTTGGGGTATGCCTTTTGGCGCGTCGCTCCGCGTTGCGGATAAGGACGAGAAGGCGCTCATGCTAGGCTATGCGATCTCGGGCGTTCTTGGCGGCGTAAGCGAGCCGGCGCTGTACGGTTGCGGCTTTAAATATGGCAGGTGCCTGACGTGCATGGCCATTGGCGGCGCCGTCGGAGGCCTTGTTGCGGCCGTGGGCCACGTTACGGCCTATACCATCGGCATGACGAACGTCCTCATGGTCATTGGCTTTGCCACGGGTGGCATCTCGAACCTGCTGTGGTGCTGCGCTGCCGGCGGTGTGGCATTTGCGGTGTCTGCGGCGCTGAGCTACTGCTTTGGCGTGGTGCCGACGAAGGGGCAGGCGGCAGGAGACGGAGCCGATTCGCCCAAAACCTCGAAGAGCGTGGCCGAGGCAAGCGCATAAATCGATCGACAAAGGGGCAGTCCCGCATGTCACATTCCAAGGCCGTGGCCCGTGTGGGCGCGGCCTTTTTGTATCTGGAGGACAAAGTGGCTACACTACAATCCGTTTGAGCAATAGATATAAGTAGTACCGTGGGGGCGGATGTAGATGGTCGAGTGGATTGTTAAACGCGCGCAGGGCGATCGTGCGCGTGTGGGCACGTTAGCGGGCATGGTGTGTATTGTCGCCAATGTTGCGCTTTGTGCTGCGAAGGGCGCAATTGGCGTGCTGTCGGGATCGGTTTCGATTGTGGCGGATGCCATGAACAACCTGTCCGATGCCAGCTCGAATATCGTGAGCGTGCTGGGCTTTAAGCTGGCGAGCAAGCCGGCCGACCCCGAGCATCCTTACGGCCACGGTCGCTACGAGTATCTCTCGGGTCTGGTCGTGGCGGCACTCGTGCTGCTGATTGGCGTTGAGCTGGTGAAGTCCTCGGTCGAGCGCGTCATCCACCCCGAACCTGTCGAGTTCTCGCTTGCCCTGGTGGCAGTTCTAGTGCTTTCGATGGTCGTAAAGCTCTGGATGGCGGCCCTCAACCAAAAGCTCGGCGATCGCATTGAGTCCGAGACGCTGCATGCGACCGCGCAGGATTCCAAGAACGATGTTCTTGCCACAGGCGCCGTGCTAGCGTGCGCAATTGTTTCGCAGGTGACGCACATCAATCTTGACGCATGGGTCGGCCTTGCCGTTGGCGCCTATATTGGCTGGAGCGGCTTTGAGCTCATCCAGGATACGGTGAGCCCACTTTTGGGCCAGACGCCCGATCCTAAGCTGGTCAAGCACATTCGAGACAAGATCATGAGCTACCCCGGTGTTTTGGGCGTTCACGATCTGATGGTTCACGACTATGGCCCGGGCAGGAAGTTCGCAAGCGCTCACGCCGAGATGGCAGCCGAAGCCAGTCCGATGGAAAGTCACGACACGCTCGATAACATCGAGCAGGCGTTTAGGAACGAAGACGGCATGATTGTCACGCTCCATTACGACCCCATCGTGACCGACGACCCCAAGGTGGCGAGCATGCGTTTACGCATTAACGCAATGGCTCAGGAGATCGATAGTCGCCTCTCGATTCATGACCTGCGCTGTGTGCCGGGTCCTACGCACACCAATGTGATTTTCGACTGCGTGCGCCCCTCGGATCTGCAGATGAGTGCCGAAGACGTAAAACACGCGCTGGCACAACGGGTCGAGTCGGAATACCCCAAGTCGATTGCCAAGATTACGATCGACGAAGACTACGTAGGCCATACCCACGAGTAGGGCTGCGCCGGTAAAGCTAGGTATACAGAAGGGGAGAGCATGAAGCGCCTATATCTACTTCGTCATGGCCAGACGGAATTCAACGTAAAAAAGCTGGTCCAAGGTCGTTGTGATTCACCGCTCACCGATCTGGGCCGCCAGCAGGCACGGGCGGCAGCCGCATGGCTCAAGGCCCACGGCGTCGTTCCCGACAAAGTGGTCTCATCACCCTTAGGCCGAGCCATGGACACGGCAAGTCTCGTCGCATGCGAGCTCCTCGGCCCGGACGCTGCTGTCGAGCCCTGCAAAGGCATCATCGAGCGTTGCTACGGAACCTTCGAGGAAGGCCCGCACGACGCCCTGCCCACCGACGTCTGGGATCCGGGCGAGGACCTGGTCCCCTTCGGAGGAGAAGGAAGCTGCGCACTGCAAGAGCGCATGGTAGACACCCTCACCAATCTCATGGGCGCCGAGGGCATCGAAACCCTCCTAGCAGTAAGCCACGGCAGCGCCAGCCGCCAATTCATCAAGGCTGCAGCCCCAGAGGGCTTCGGGCTCCCAGCAAAACTCCCCAACTGTGCCATCATGGTCTTCGATTTTGACGATACGCGAGAAGAGGACGATACGCCCCAATGCAAGTTCACCTTGCAACAAATTGTGGATCCCCAACAAAGTTATTAGCTGAGCGAGCAGAGTTAAGCAGACATCAACGTGTCGTCTCCCGAGCTTGGCAGAGGGGCGGCGAAATATATTAAGTTTGTCGCGAGTTCCGCACGCAAAGGAAAGCACTTAATGTGCTTTCCGTCTTGCGCAGGACTGTAGAGCAGCAAACTTAATATATTTCGCCGATCCTCTGCCAAGCTCGGGCGACTCCACGCACTTTACCTGCGTAAACGGTTGATTTTCAATCTCAACGCAACAGCCTGAACGGACCCCGCGTTTCCGCAGC
>CATYLC010000005.1 GCA_958408685.1 uncultured Collinsella sp.
TCGCCCCGCGCCCGGTCCACTCCGCGCTCGACCTTTCCAGGCTCGAGTCGGTCGGGTTCCACATGCCCGACTGGGAGGAAGAGCTGGGGGAGTACCTCAAGACGCTCTAGCCGCTATTAACTTTTCGAGAGTAAAAGCCGCCGCTTGTTAACGGCGGCTTTTCTTTTGCCTGGCGTATAGTCCTGCAACAAGGGCGGCGGTCGCCAGACTCACTGCAAGTCCCGCAAGGGCGCCCGGAGTCTTGTAGGTCATCACGATTCTATTTGCGCCTTTCTGTATGTTCAGGGACGACAAACCCTTATCGGCGGCGGGCGTTAGTTCTGCGGCGGTTCCGTTTACCGTTACGCTCCAGCCCTCATCGTACGGAACGCTCAGCAGCAGGTTGCCGTCATCCTTGGCGGTATATTTGCCTTCGATTCTTCCGTCCTCAAAAACCGTCGGAACAAATTCGCTCGTCTTAAGCTCGTTAATAATCTGCTCGAAAACGTCCAGATTGAGGGCGTAAAAGACCGGCTCATTGTCTTGGGGCATGTCTGTATAGCCCTCTGCGACTCCGATTGACACCGTATGCTGGCTCGGGGCGTCCGATGCATCCGCAATCTGGCGGATATTATTGTCAAATCTCCAGGCTTCGTTTTCGATCGTTCGCTGGTCGATGGTAAGGGTGACGGGCCAATAACTGCCGGCGGTCGCATCTTTGTTGATGTAGAGATACCCGATGGAGCCTGCCGGTACAGTAACGCTCCATTGCTTTAAGCCATCGCTACTCTCCGTGCTCGTGGCCTCGATCTTGGTATAGAGCTCGACCTCGCGGCCTAGGATTTTGCTGTAGAGGTCGTTCTGCTTTTCGAAGGGGTTCTCGATCTTTAGCGTGCTGTTTTGGATATCGCTTGAGGCCGCGACGCCAATGCTGAGCGCATAGGGGTTCTCGTACACCGCGCTTGTGGAGTCGGCATGATTCGTCTTGGCTAAAACGTATCCCGCGGGCGCGTTTTCAGGAATAGCATACTTGACTCCCAGTAGGGCATCGACGGCGAGAATGGGCTCGGCATAACGGGTCGAGAATTCGCCGACGCTGCTGTATCCAAGGGAGTTGAGCAGTGCGATGGCCTGCGGGTTATTTGCGGATGAGTAGGACGACAGCTGGTTGTACCCAAGCGCTAAGCCCTCGTTGAGGGCGGCGCTATCGGCGCGCGTGGTCGTTCGATCGATTCGGTAGAATGACGCAGAATCTTGGTCTTGAATGGCTGTGATCGTGTTGGTTGCGGTGGTCACATAGGTACAGTTGGCATCTTCGGAATAGCCTGCGTACAGTTGGTTCCACATCACATGGGCGTTGATAAACAACTCAATTGCGGTGATTGTCAGGATTGGTAATACAACGGCGGGTCGATAGACATGACGAAATTTGGGCTGGCCCTCGAACACCTGCAACGAATAGCCTGCGGCCCACATCGTAAAGAAGCCCAGCAAAAAGGCTGTGCGCGAATAGAACCCGTTGGGAACGCGCATGCCGCACCAGATGTACTCGAGCGGGCTCAAAACGGAGCTAGCGATCAGGACGGCTGCGACGACGAACGTTGCGATGCGTATCTTGGCCGAAACCTTGCGGTTAAACAGTAGGCTTATTGCAAGTAACATCATGATTACGCCGCAATAGAACTGCGGCGTGTTCCCGTTATTCACCCACATGCCGGGGATGAAGCCCCTGATGAGCGATTTAAGGCCTGTTTTAAGCAAAGGGCCAAGTGCCAGCACGGGGCCGCCTTTTGCCATGGCAAGGATGGTCGGCAAAAAGGTCCAGGCGGACAGGAGCAGCCCAAGCATCATAGCCCCTGCAAATCGTAGGGCCCGGTCGAGCGTGAGCATCCAGCTAAATCCTTCTGCAGCGACGTAATCGACAAACTCAACCAATACGAAGATGCAGAGGAATAGGATGCTGATATAGGCCGTATACCAACAGAACATGACATTGAGGGCAATCGCAATAACGAGGCGTATCATTTTTTGTTCCCGAATGAGCTCGTAGCATCCGAAAGCGCAGATGGGCAGTAGGATAAGACAATCAATCCAGAGCGGATTACACAAATTACTTATGGTCCAACTGCAAAACGTAAATGATAGGGAAAGTAGGAATGCTGCGGGCTTGGGTAGACCAAAACGCCTTTGCAGGAACCAAGCGCTGCTGATGTGAATGCAGCCAAGCTTGAGCGCGGTTATGGCAAATACGAAGAGCGTCAGCTTGTCTGCGGGAAACAGCACGCAGAGCAGGTTGAAGGGGCTGGCGAGGTAGTAGCTATAGAGCCCCCATGTGTTCATGCCGAGTCCCTGCGAGAAGGAATAGCGAAGGTTTGCCTCGCCTAAAAGGACGCGGCGAAACCACGCGAAGAAGTCGATGTATTGGTATTTGAGATCGTTGGTGAGAAACGAGTTGTCGCCAAAGGGGTAGACATGGTCCGCCGCTGCAAGTGCGACAAAGAGTGCGACGGAAAACGCGAAGCAGGCGGCGTAGAACGCCACATTCTTGAGCGTGCTGTTATTGGGCTGTTTCATCAGATTCCTCGTTGGATTCTCGAATGATATAGATGGGGCGGCGCTTGGTCTCCAAGTAGGCTTTTGCCAAGTATTCACCGATGATTCCTAAGCACAGAAGCTGCATGCCGCCAAACAGCGTTATGAGGCAGGCGAGGGACGGCCATCCGCCGACGGGGTCACCCCAAACAAGCGTTTTGACCAGGATGACGATGAATCCCAGGATAGCGATGAGACAGAAAACGATACCCGTGAGGGCGGCGAGGGAGAGCGGCGCCGTGGAAAATGCGACGATGCCGTCGATGGAATAGAGGAGCAGCGACCAAAAGCTCCATTTGGTCTCGCCGGCCACGCGGTTGACGTTTACGTAGGGGAGCCATTTGGTCTTGAAGCCGACCCAGCCGTAAATGCCCTTGGAGAATCGGTTGTATTCGCCCATGGAGATGATGGCGTTGACCATAGGTCGCTTCATGAGCCTAAAATCGCGTGCTCCGTCGACGATGTCGGCCTTGGAAATGCGGTTGATGATCTTGTAGAACATACGGGCGCAGAACGACCTGATGGGAGGCTCGCCTTCGCGGGTGGTCCTGCGTGTGGCGACGTTATCGTAGTTTTCGGTCTGCAAGATCTCGTACATCTTCGGCAGGAGCGAGGGCGGGTCCTGCATGTCGGCATCCATGGTGGCGACATAGTTGCCCTTTGCGTGCTGGAGTCCTGCGAGTAGTGCCGCCTCCTTGCCAAAGTTCCGCGAGAAAGAGTGCCAGTGGATGACGTATGGATGCGCCGCCGCGGCTTCTGCTTTCATGACGGCAAGCGTTTTGTCTGCCGAACCATCGTCGATGAGGACGGCTTCAAAGGAGATCTCGGGGTACTGCTGAGTCATGATGCGAACGACGCCATCGAGCTCTTTGAGAAAGATCGGAAGTGATTCCTACTCGTTGTAGCACGGCACGACGATGGAGATGAGCGGCATGGTGGTTTACCTCTCGCTTGGCTTGGAAGTAGGGTGGCCGGGCTGGTCGTCGTAGGCGTATTTGCTGTACACGTTGACCTCCCACTGCTTTTTTTCGACCTTTGCTACAGAATCTAGGATGAAGCCGGTCGCAAGGCTCAGGCCGCACAGGAACATAAACGAGGCGGCGAGCATAGCGGTGGGGAAGCGCGGGACGAGGCCGGTCTGGAAATATTCGACAACGATGGGCATGCCCAGGGCGAGGCCGAATACCGCGAACAGAAGCGCAACGAGGCTGAAGAACTTCAGCGGGCGGTAGTCCTTGAACAGCGTGCCGATCATCGCAACGACTTTAATGCCGTCGCTCACTGTGTTGAGTTTGGACTCGGAACCCTCGGGACGGTCGCGGTACTCGATGGGCACATCTTTGATGCGCCAGCGGTGGTCGACGGCGTGGATCGAGAGCTCGGTTTCGATCTGAAAGCCCTCGGAAAGCACTGGGAAGGTTTTAACGAACGGGCGGCTCATGGCGCGGTAGCCGGTCATGACGTCATCGAAGCTGTAGCCATAGATCCACTTGATCATGGCGCGGACCAGATTGTTGCCAAAGCCGTGGAAGGCGCGTTTGTTTTCCTCGGCGTAGGTGCCGTTTGAAAGGCGATCGCCTACGGTCATGTCGGCCGTACCGTTAAGGATGGGCTCGCAGAGGGCCTTGGCCGCCTCGGCGGGATAGGTGTCGTCGCCGTCGACCATCAGGTAGCAATCGGCGTCGATGTCGCGAAACATCTGGCGGCACACGTTGCCCTTTCCCTGACGGGGCTCAAAGCGCACCGTGGCTCCGTGTTCGGTGGCGATGCGTGAAGTATCGTCTGACGAGTTATTGTCATAGACATAGACCGTAGCCTGCGGAAGCTCGCGGTGAAAGTCGTCGACGACCTTACCGATTGTGAGCGCTTCGTTGTAGCAGGGGATGATGACGGCGATGGATTCAGAATTCACTCAATGCTCCTTACACATTCAATCCTTGAAAGTATAGCCGTTTGGACTTGTCATCCTTAGATGTGGGTTAGTTCTCCAGTTTTGTTGCGCGAATCGTTTGCAGGGCCGTCGGGTCTATACTGTTCGCTTGTCAACGATTACGAGTAAAGGAGTTGCATCCGTGTCGGATCAGACAAAGCAACAAGAAACTCGCAGTCTGCCTGCGACGTTTGCTAAGAACGAATTTGAGAAGGACGCGTTTATCCTTCGTCAGCTGGTTACCAAGGATTTTAAGATCAAGTATCGCCGTAGCGTTCTGGGCGTCGCATGGTCGGTGCTCAATCCGTTGCTGATGATGATTGTCATGGCCATCGTGTTCTCGACGATTTTTGCCCAGGGCCGCAATGGCTCGATTACGCCCGAGATGTACCCGCTGTATTTGATCGTGGGTAACGTCACCTTTGCCGTCATGTCCGAGTCTACGAACCAGGCTCTGACGTCGATCGTGGGTGCTGCCCCGCTGCTCAAGAAGGTTAAGGTGCACCGTTGGGTCTTCCCAGTACAGAAGGTGCTCTTCTCGCTGGTTAACTTTGCCTTCTCGCTGGTCGCCGTTGCCATCGTTATGCTGTGGTTCCACGTTATGCCTTCTTGGCACCTGATTCTGCTGCCGGTCTGCCTACTGCTGCTTATGTGCTTCTGCATGGGCCTGGGCATGATGCTCTCCGCCCTCACGGTCTTCTTCCGCGATGTCATGCATCTGTGGAGCGTCGTCATTACGGCTTGGACCTACATTACGCCCATCTTCTGGACGACCGACTTCGTTGCGCAAATGCCGCATCTCGTGCGCATTCTGGTCTATGCGAACCCCATGTATAACTACCTGCAGTTTATGCGTGATATCTTCCTGTTCCAGACTACGCCCTCGCTTATGACGTTTGGTATGTGCGTCGCTTGGGCGGTTCTTGCGCTTGTTATTGGCTACACCGTGTTCCATAAGTCCGAGCGCAAGTTCATCCTCTACATCTAAGGAGTGCTGTGATGACTGAATCTGTTGTTGATTACAGCGAGCAGCCTCTGGCTGTCGAGGTCGACGACGTCACCATGATCTTTAACATGGCGTCCGAGTCGCTGACCAACCTCAAGGAGTACTTCATCAAGCTTGCCAAGCACGAGCTGTTCTTTGAGGAGTTTAGGGCGCTCAAGCATATCTCGTTTGATATTCATCGTGGCGAGGTCGTGGGCCTGGTTGGCACCAATGGCTCCGGCAAGTCTACGATGCTCAAGATTATCGCTGGCGTGCTTGAGCCTAGCGAGGGCAGCGTTAAGGTGCACGGTAACATCGCGCCGCTGATTGAGCTTGGTGCCGGCTTTGACCCCGAGCTGACCGCCCGCGAGAACATCTATCTGAACGGCGCCCTGCTCGGCTATACCAAGGAGTTCATCGATGCCAACTTTGACGGCATTATCGAGTTCGCTGAGCTGCAGAACTTTGTCGATATGCCGCTTAAGAACTTCTCCTCGGGCATGGTGGCGCGTATCGCCTTTGCAATCGCGACGATTACCGAGCCCGATATTCTGATCGTTGACGAGACGTTGTCCGTCGGTGATGTGTTCTTCCAGCAGAAGTGCGAGGCCCGCATCCAGCACTTTATCCAGAGCGGCGACGTGACGGTTCTGTTCGTTTCGCACTCCATGGAGCAGGTTGAGCGCATCTGCCAGCGTGCCGTTTGGATTGAGAAGGGTGACCTTCGCATGGACGGCCCGGTCAGTGAGGTCTGCAAGGCGTACCGTGAGCAGTTCAACTAGGTTATAATTAGTTGCGCCTGACAGGCTTGCGCTTGCTTGGGCGTGCGGTTATTTGCTCCATTAGCTCAGTTGGATAGAGCAGGGGACTTCTAATCCCAAGGTCGACGGTTCGAATCCGCCATGGAGCACCATCGTTTATTAAGCCCGGACCGCTTGGTGGTCTGGGCTTTTTCACATGCCGGTGTTCTTTGTTCTTGCCGGGTATACGTTTAGGCCGAAGCCGTGGCGTGAGCTGCTATTGTGCTGCTGATGTGGATTGGTTATACGGCGCGCCAAAGGGGGCTGGAGCCGAGCGTGAGCAAGCCTCTGCTTATGACGCTGCCAGCATCGTGGTTCTTCGCGTCAATCGTACGCTGTGCCTGCGATATTGGATTGGCGTACGTGATCAAGAAGGCGTAACAAAAGCGGGGAGGACCAACTTGGCCCTCCCCGCTGTATCTAGTCTGCCTTCAGGCACTCGGGCAAGACGTTTGCAACTGCATTCATCGCCTGCGGCCTCAGGTACTGCTCATTGAGCTTTGCCTTTCTGTAGGCGTAGCGAGTGTCTGCCGAGTATTTGATCAACACATCGGTGAAGAACCGCTCCCAGCTCAGGTAGTCGCGGCTTTCGATATAGCTTGAGGGATCCTCGAGGATTTTTAAGATATCGTTACTGGGAATGAGGCCAGATTGCAGGAGTGTCCACTCGATTGATTCGGGGAGGAACAAGCGTACGTTCTTGTAAACGCGCTGTCCGAGCACCTTTTCGATGTAGGGACCAAATGCTGCTCCGTCTCCAATAGCAAGGATGTTTTGCTCGGGACATTCGTGAATCGTACGTTTTAGATTCGCAACGCCGGTGGCGGTATAGCAGGGGATCCCGAGTCGGTTGCAAAGAGCGTCGTAGAATTGATAGCCAGATTTGCTATCCTCGACAACTACGGCGTCGGGTACCTCGAATCCAACATTTAGATCCTGATACAGCATACTTGCCGTGTGGTCATATAGCGGCTTGGTCACCGAGTAGAAGCGCCTGTCGCTCTTGCGGCCATTGATTGTTTTACTTGTCGTGTTGACTAGCTTCAGGATCTCATCAACGCTGTAGGGGAGCTCGTTGGCATCGCGACGAGATATCAGAACAAAATAGTTGGACGAGCCGTTGACGGCTTTGGCGAAGTCCTTTGAGTAGATAAACTCGTTACCCTCATCTAGAAAGACGATTGAATCTTCGATGATCGATAGCTCGCGCTCCCAGCGTCTGCCGGAAAGCGTTTCGCAAGGCACGTCGCAACTGAGTGCAACGCCGCTTTCCGGTCCTCGGTCGTTGTAGTCGCGAATCATCGAGATGAGCGTCGTTTTACCCGTGCCGCTGTTGCCGCGTATAAAGGAAATATTGCGCTTAAACGTGAGTGTGTATTTGACCTTTGCACGCTCTACGACAACGGTATGCGTTCCCTTCATTACTCATCAACATCCAAAAAGTCATTCGTGGCGCCGACAAACTCCTGCATGTTTCTGACGATGCGGCCATCGTTTTCAATGCGGATTTCAAAGCTCTTCCAGGGGAATTTCATGATGTGGTATAAGGTCACCATCACATCCTGCTCTTTGCCGATCTTGAGTAGCCAGCGGGCACAGTTGTCTCCGCAGGTGGATGCGTTGAACACCATATTTGGGAGATTGCGCACCAGCAGCAGCGTCTTAACGCCGCCGGACAGTTCGAGTGGGGTGATCGAGCCCAGCTGTTTGCTTACGATGTTGTGGGGACCGATGAGCTCTGATCCGTCCACGCTTTTAATAATCTGTGCGGCCATAGGGTCTTCGAACCATGAGTCCAAGTATGAGTTCCTAAAATAGGTTTCGGTATCGTAGATGGAACCGGGGTAATCCCCCAGATGGATGCTTAACATGCGCGTCTCCAGACGTTGTGTGACTGCAATGATTATATGCCAGTAATAAAGTGCCGCCAGTAGCGAGGTTGCTGCTGGCGGCACTGGCATTATTAGCGTGTGAATCGCGTTGATGGATTTGCTCGCGAGGCTACTTTTCGAGACGTTCCCTCAGCAGCTCCAGCGCGTGGGCGTAGCCCTGTAGGCCCTCGCCGGTGATGGTGGCGAAGCAGGCTAGGCGTGCATAGCTCACCTGGCGGAAGTCCTCGCGCGTCTCTACGGCGCTGATATGGACCTCCACAGCCGGGATGGCGACGGCCTTGAGTGCGTCGAGGATCGCGACGCTCGTGTGCGTGTAGGCCGCCGGGTTGATGACGATGCCGTCGACCTTGCCGTAGGCCTCCTGGATTTTGTCGACGATGCTGCCCTCGTGGTTGGACTGGAAAACCTCGACCTCATCGAAGCCCTGTGCGGCGCCAGCTTCCTGGCAGATCTGCACTAAGCGGTCGTAGTTGTCGCTGCCATAGATGCCCGGCTCGCGAATGCCGAGCATGTTGAGGTTGGGGCCGTTGATGACGAGTGCTTTCATGGTTGCTTCCTTTGCGGTTGCAAAACCACCACAAAGGCGCCGGTCCCCTTTGTGGTGGTTTTGGTTAGAGAGCGGGTGGGAGGGTGTCGAGGAGGGCATGGGCGGTGTTGGCGGCGCAGTCGCGTGAGTCGATGATGTAGTCGGCCCAGGCGCGGTAGCGCGGCATACGCTGCTCGGCCAGCTTGTCGATGCCGTCGCGCGCGGTGATGGGGCGGCCCTTGTGGGCGAGCTCGTCGAGCTTGCGGTTGAGCATCACGATCTGGCTGTTTTGGTGCAGCAGAGGGTAGTTCTCGTCGCGCGTGACCACGCCGCCGCCGGTGGAGAGCACCAAGCCGCTGCGCTTAGAGATGTCGGCCAGCGCTGCCGTCTCCTGCTCGCGGAAGGCCGCCTCGCCGCGCTTGACGATAAAGTCGGCGCAGGGCATGCCCAGGCGCTCCTCAAGGGCGCGATCGAGGTCGATGTGCTCGCGGCCCGTGAGCTGAGCGATCTGCTCGCCCACGCGGGTCTTGCCCGAGCCCGGCATGCCAATCAGGGCGATGTTCTGCTCATGGCGCGACAGGCGCTCCGTTACGTCCAGGATGCGCTCGCGCGGGGTGGCTTGGTCGGTATAGCGCTCGACGGCCTGTGCCGCTTGGGCCACGAGCATCAGCAGGCCGCCGATACAGGGGATGCCGCGGCGCTCGGCCTCGAGCATCAGACCCGTGCGGGCGGGATTGTAGACAATGTCGATGACGCCCTCGAGCGCATCGAGTCCTTCGAGCTTGCAGGGAGCGTCGGGGCAGTGGGGGAACATGCCGGCGGGCGTGCAGTTGACGAGCAGGGCGGCGTCGGACTGCTGCGCGATGTTGCCGTAGTTGACCTCGCTCGTGCGGCCCACGGGCACAACGATGGCGCCCAGGTCTCCCAGCACCATACTTGCCGTGGTGCCGGCGCCACCAGTGGCTCCGAGCACGAGAGCCTTCTTGCCGGCGACCTCAACCCCCAGCTCCTCGACAAGGCACTGAAAACCGAAATAGTCAGTATTATCGCCGCGCAGGCGGCCGTCGGGCAGGCGCGTGATGGTGTTGACGTTGCCCATGCGCTCGGCGAGCGGGCTCAGCTCGTCCAGGTATTCCATGACGGCGCGTTTGTAGGGGATGGTCACGTTGGTGCCTTCCCATTCGTTACCCGTCATAAAAGCCTCAAGATCCTCGGGCTCGCGCTCAAATCGCACGTACTCAAGCCCAGCGAGCTCTTTGTAGATGGTCGGGGTGTAGCTGTGGCCCAGCACACGGCCCAGCACGCCGTAGGGACGGGTTGCGGCGGTATCGGTCATCTAGAGCACCTCCGTGTAGCTGCCAAAGTAGGTGAAGCTCTCGCACACGTCGTCGATGGAATCGAGCAGGTCATCGAGGGCCTTGCTGCCAAAGGGGCAGTCCAGATCAAAGTAGAACATAAACTCAAAGTCGCGGCCGGGGATGGGGCGGCTCTCGAGCTTGATCAGGTTGATGTTGAGTGCGTAGAAGCGCTCGAGCACGCGATAGAGGGCGCCCGGCTCGTTGGCCGTGGTGATCATGAGCGAGGTGCGATTAGCGCCGGGGTAGACGCGCGGCTCGCGGCTGATGACGACAAAGCGCGTGTAGTTGTTGTCCGAGTCCTGAATGTTGGGCTCCAACACCTCGAGGCCATACAGCGTGGCACAGCTGCGCGAGGCGATGGCGGCAACATCGGTGCGCTCGGAGCTGGCGACCATCTCGGCCGACATGGCGGTGTTGGGGTACTTGGTGGCGTGCAGGTCGTGGGACTCGATAAAGCCAGCACACTGGGCAATGGCTTGGCCGTGGCTGTAAACCTCGCGCACGTCGGCGAGCTTGGTGCCGGTCTTGACGAGCAAGTTGTGGTCGATCTTGAGGCGAAGCGAGCGCACGATGTGAAAGTCGAACTGGGCGAGCAGGTCGTAGACAGCGTTGACCGAGCCGGCGGTGGAGTTTTCGATGGGCAGCACGCCAAACTCGCAAAAGCCGTCGCGCACAGCGCGCATAACGCCTTCGAAGGTCTCGAAAAACGCGATGTCGGGCACGTCGAAGAGTTTGCACGCGGCGATCTGGCTGTAGGCGCCTTCGACGCCCTGGCAGGCGACGGTGGCCGTCTGGGGGAAGGGTGTGTCAAAGGCTGCGGCCGTGGCATGGGCCTTTTGCGACACCGTGATGCCCATGAGCTCGTTGATGTAGCGCTGCTGCTCGGCCTTGCTCATGCTCATGAGGAGACGGAACAGGGTGATGGTCTGCGCCTCGTAGCGCTCGGGCGCGCGGCTGGCGAGGTTGTTGAGCTTGGAGCGCTCGCGGGCGGGGTCGAAGACGGCCTTGCCCATCTCGATTTTTGACTTGGCTACCTCGGTGGCAATGTCCATTCGCTCGACAAAGCTGTTGAGGAGCGTGGTGTCGATGCCATCGATGGCCTGGCGGATGTCAGCAAGGTCCATAGGGACCCCTTTCACGTGTCGGTGATTTTTCTGGGACGGGGATTAAAAAATCATTAGGTACACAATGATTTTTTAATCCCCGTCCCAGAAAAATCACTGGGTGGGCGTGGGGGCCGGAGTTGGCCCCCAGAGATTTTTAGAGCTGGGCGGCGTCCTCGAGGAGGGCGTCCCAGATGGCGAGCGCCGCGGCTGCTTCGGCTACGGGGACGGCTCGGGGGACGATGCAGGGATCGTGACGACCGTGGACCGAGAGCTCGGCATTTTCCATGGCGTCCATGTCTACGGTCTGCTGCTCGCGGCCAATAGAGGGCGTCGGCTTTACGGCCATGCGCCACATGACGGGCGCGCCGGTCGAAATACCGCCCAGGATGCCGCCGGCGTTATTGGACTCGACCTCGATCTCGCCGGTCTCGGCGTCGATGCGATACGGGTCGTTGTTCTCGCTGCCGCGCATGGCGGCCACGGCAAAGCCCATGCCAAACTCCACGCCCTTTACGGCGGGAATGCCAAACGCGATTTGCGCGATGCGGTTCTCGATGCCGTCGAACATGGGGTCGCCGATGCCCGCGGGAAGCCCGTAAATACCGCACTCCACGATGCCGCCGATGCTGTCGAGTTCGTCGCGCGCGGCCAGGATCTCCTCGCGCATACGGCCGGCTGCGGCGGCGTCAATGCAGGGCAGGTCGTTCGTAAGGATCGCCTTGCGGTCGGCCTCACGATAGACCATATCGTCCATCGGCAGGTCGGAGATGCCGCCGATCTGCGCGACGTGCGCCATGACCTGAATGCCGCGGGCCTCGAGTGCCTGCAGGGCGATGCCGCCGGCGATGCATAAGGGGGCCGTTAGGCGGCCGGAGAAATGCCCGCCGCCGGCGACATCGTGCATGTTGTGGTACTTCACACGCGCCGGGTAATCGGCATGTCCTGGACGGGGCTTGCGGCGCAACTCGGAGTAATCCTTGGAGCGCGTGTTGGTGTTCTCGATAATCGCGGCGATGGGCGCGCCGGTGGTATGTCCATCGACAACACCGGCGATGATGTGAGCGGCGTCGGCCTCGCGGCGTTTGGTCGCGGTCTCGTCGCGACCGGGGGCGCGACGGTCGAGGAAGGCCTGCAGCTTCTCCTGGTCCACGGCGATGCCCGCCGGGATGCCATCGAGCGAGCAGCCGATAGCGGGGGAGTGCGATTGGCCGAAGATGCTTAAGTGCAAGACGTTGCCAAAGGTCGAGGACATGCTATTCCTCCTCGAGTGTGACCTTGCCGCCCAGCAGACGGTAGTGGTCGAAGAAATCGGGATAGGACTTGTTGACGGCCTCGGCGCCGTGGATCACGACCTCGCCGGTGGCACGGCTCGCGGCGATGGCGGCCATCATGGCGATGCGATGGTCGTTGTGCGAATCGACCTCGCCGCCGGTAAAGGCATCGACACCCTTGATGATGAGGTCGTCGCCGGCAATACGCACCTGCGCGCCCAGCGCGGTGAGCTCGCGGGTGGTGGTGACCAGGCGGTCGGATTCCTTGATGCGCAGACGGGCGCAATCGCGGATAAAGGTGCGGCCCTGTGCCAGCGAGGCCACGGCCGAGATAACAGGCACCAGGTCGGGAATGTCGTGGGCACTCATCTCAAAGCCGGCAAGTTTGTCGGATTGCACGGTGGCGGCGTTGGTGGAGCGCACGATGCGGGCGCCAAAGCGCGAAAGCGCGGCAAGCACGTTGCGGTCGCCCTGTGCGGAGCTCAGCGACACGCCCTCGACGGTGATGGGGTCGGTGCCGATGGCGCCGGCGCACAGCCAAAAGGCGGCGTTGGACCAGTCGCCCTCGACGGCTACGCTGCCGGGCGTGCGGTACGAGCCGCTGTTTACGCGGAAGTTCGTGACCTCGGGCTGGCCGTCTTTGGACGGAATACGCTCGACGTTGACCTCGACGCCAAAGGCCTTCATGGCCTGGATCGTCAGGTTGATGTAGGGGCGGCTCTCGATGAGGCCGGTCACCTGCACGCAGGAGGGCTTGGCCAGCAGCGGGGCTGCCAGCAGCAGGCCCGAGATATACTGCGAGCTCACGTTGCCCGGCAGCACAAAGGTGCCCGGGCGCATGCGGCCGCTTGTCTTGAGCGGAAAACCGCCCAGACCCTGCAGGTCGCAGCCGGCGGCGATAATCTCGTCCGAGAGCGGGGACAGCGGGCGGGCGCCTAAGCGTCCCTGACCCACAAAAGTTGCTTCTGCGCCCAGCGCGCAGGCGACGGGCAATATAAAGCGCAGCGTGGAGCCACTCTCGCCGCAGTCGAGCGTGCCGCCGGCTAGGGCCTTGAGCAGGCCAAATTCAATGCTCTTCATGGTGGGGTGGACCTGGAAGCCGTCCTCGACGGTCTCGATGCGAGCACCCAGGGCCGTAAGGCAACGCACCGTAGCCTCGATGTCGGCGCAGGTGGTGTTACAGGTGACGTGCGTCTCGCCGTTGGCAAGCGCAGCGCAGATGATCAGGCGGTGTGCCATCGACTTGGACGCGATGGCGGGAACGGTGCCCTTAAGCGGGGACGGGGTGATGCGGGCTAGCATGCGGATGCGTCTCCCTTCTGGCCGAGGCCCTCGGCAATTAAATCATGGAAAGTGGAAAGCGGCGTGCGGTCGATGCTGCAGCGGCCAATGCCGTGCGGAATCACCAGGTCGATGGTGTCGCCCGCGCGTTTTTTGTCGTGCAGCGCCTCGGCAAAGACGGCATCGGCATCTAGGTCGCAGCGGGTCTTGAGGCCATGGCGGGCGCAGAGCTCCTCGATACGACCGGGCAGTGCAGCATCGCAGACGCCGTGTAGGGCCGCGGCGCGCGTGATGATGCCCATGCCGATCGACACGCAGTTGCCGTGTCCGAGCTCAAAGTGCTCGCAGGCCTCGACGGCGTGTCCGGCGCTGTGTCCAAAGTTAAGGAGCTTGCGCTGGTTGGTCTCGCGCTCGTCGGCAACGACCACGGCGCGCTTGATGTCGATATTGCGGGCGATGATGAGCGCTACGCGCGCCACATCGCGGTTGAGCAGCTCCAGCGTGAGTGGTGTCTTCTCCAGCTCGGCAAAAAGCTCGGGGTCGGCGATCACGGCGTGCTTCACAACCTCGCCGCAGCCGTCGGCGAACTGCTCGGGCGTAAGGGTGGCCAGGCACCCCACGTCGGCGATAACCACATTCGGCTGCCAAAAGGCGCCGGCCAGGTTCTTGCCGGCAGCCAGGTCGATGGCGGTCTTGCCGCCCACCGACGAATCCACCATGGCGAGCAGGCTCGTCGGGATCTGCACAAACTTGCAGCCGCGCATGTAGGTGGCGGCCACAAAGCCCGCCACGTCGCCCACGACGCCGCCGCCGAGTGCCACGATCACGTCGGAGCGCGAAAGCTCGTGCTCGGCCACAAACTCCAAAATGGCAACATAGCTTTCGGCGCGCTTATGGGCCTCGCCGGCCTCGAAGGTGCAGATGCTCACCTCGTAGCCAGACGCCTCCAGGCTCTGCTTAACGGGCATCTGGTAGAGCGGGCCCACGTTGGTGTCCGTCACGATGACGGCCTTGGTGCCGCCGGCAGTGGCGCGCACGAGCGGTCCCGTTTGCTCCAGCAAAAACGTGCCAACATGCACCTGGTAGGGGCGTGCAGTGTCGATATCGATGGTAATCGCCATAAGCTATGGTCCTTTCGACCTGGCGTGATAGGTGGTCTAGTGGGAGGCCTCGTCGTCGAGTGCCCGCTTGATGCGGTCGCCCTCGGCAAGGAGATTCTCCAGATAACGCTGGTCGCGGTCCTTGAGCGCACGGCTGTAGGCGCCGAGCGAGTCGATCAGGTGGTCGATCTCGAAGGCAAGCGCGTCGGCGTCGTCGATCATGAGCTCGGACCACATTTGCGGGTTGAGGTGCGCCACGCGGGTGAGGTCGCGGTAGCTGCCGGCCGAAAAGCCGTGGTGGACCTGAGCGGTCGGGCTCTTAACATAGGCGTTGGATACCACGTGCGCAAGCTGGCTCGTGAAGGCGATGACGCGGTCGTGCTCGGCTGCGCTGGTCACGCTGAACTTGCCAAAGCCCAAGGGGCGCACCATCTCGCGTACCTGGCCCAAAAGCTCCAGCTTGAGTGCGTCGTTCACCGCGGGCGGCACGAGAACGAGTGGCGCGCCCTGGAACAGGTCGGCGCGGGAGTGTGCATAGCCCGAGTACTGCGTGCCCGCCATGGGGTGCGCGCCCACAAAGTAAAAGCCGTGCTCGCGGGCAAGCTCAAAGGCCCGCTCACACACAATGCCCTTGACGCCCACGGTGTCGATCACCACAGGGCCCATGATGGCCTCGGTGTCGGTGGCGCCGGCGAGTGCCTGTGCATGCGCCTCGAGCCACTCGATGCAGGCCTCGGGGTAGCAGGCCAGGACGATGATGTCGCATTCGCCGAGTGTCTTGTCGTTGAGCTCTCCGGCGACAGTGCCCATGCTGGCGGCCGTCATGACATCGTCATCGGGGTCCCAGGCCAGCACGCGGACGCCCGCCTGTGCATAGCCGCGGGCAAAGCTACCGCCGATGAGGCCAAGGCCGACGATGCCGGCGCACTTGGGGCCGCCCTGGTTAACGCGCGCGTTTCTCACCGTACCCATGGGCTACTCCATGGTCTCTTGGCAGACAACCTCGCGGATGGCTCGGATGCGGCGCATGGTGTCGTCGAACTGATCGGGGGTGAGGGCCTGGGCGCCGTCGGACCAGGCTCGGCTCGGCTCGTCGTGGACCTCGATCTCCAGGCCGTTGGCGCCGCAGGCGGTCGCGGCGAGCGCCATGGGCTCAACGTAGCGGGTGTAGCCGGTGGCGTGGCTGGGGTCGGCGACGACGGGCAGGTGCGACAGGTGGTGCAGCACCGGCACGGCGTTGAGGTCGAAGGTGTTGCGGGTGCGGGTCTCGAAGGTGCGGATGCCGCGCTCGCACAGGATAACGTTGTCGTTGCCCTCGCTCATGATGTACTCGGCAGCCATGAGCAGCTCGTCGATCGTGCCGGACATGCCGCGCTTGAGCAGAATCGGGGTCTGGGTCTTGCCGACCTCCTTGAGCAGGGGGAAGTTCTGGGCGTTGCGGGCGCCGATTTGCATGACGTCAATCTTCTTGTCAAGGAAGACCTGCACGTCGCGTGGGTCCATGATCTCGGTGACAATCGGCATGTCGAGCTCGGCAGACGCCTCGCACAGCAGGTCGAGGCCGGCGGGGCCCATGCCCTGGTAGGCGTAGGGGGAGGTGCGGGGCTTGTAGGCACCGCCGCGCAGCATCGTGGCCCCGGCGGCCTTCACGCGGCGTGCGATGCGGATGAGGTTCTCGCCCTCGACGGAGCAGGGGCCGGCGATGACTTGGAACTGGTCGCCGCCGATCTTGACGCCGTGACCGCAGTCGATGACGGAGTCCTCGGGGTGGAACTTACGGTTGGCGCGCTTGAACGGCTCGGAGACGCGCTGCACGCGCTCGACGACGTCCATGGACTCGAGCAGGAACGGGTCGATCTTGGTCGTATCGCCCACCAGGCCGATGATCGTCTCGTTCTCGCCGCGCGAGACATCGGTCTTCAGGCCTTTTTTCTCAATCCAGCTGACGATATGGCTGACGGCCTCGTCGCTGGCGCTCTGCTTTAGAATTGCAATCATGGTGTGCCTCTCACCTCGATGGATAACTTTTGCAAAAACGGCCCGCATCGCGAGCCGTATATATATGGTGCATGAGAGTTTATACTATCTGACTCGCTTTTGCCTTCTAAAGTGGGCCGTTGCGCCGCGTCTTCCTCGGAATTGCAAAGCTTTTTCTTTTATTTTGATAGCCCGTGGCGCACTTGGGTATAATGCCAGTCGTTCGCCCTATTAGCTCAGGGGATTAGAGCGTCTGCCTCCGGAGCAGAAGGCCGTTGGTTCGAATCCAACATGGGGCACCATCGAACCTAAGACCGTCCGAACCTCGCATGGTCCGGGCGGTTTTTCTTATACCGACGCGACGTGATGGGACGTGGTATGGCAGCAACGGATATCGAGCGCGGACTCTCAACCGCCGAGGTCGAGGAGCGCACCGCCGCCGGTAAGATCAACCGCAACATGGAGCTCAAGACCAAGTCGGTCAAAGAGCTCATCATCGAGAACCTCTGCACGCTGTTCAATTTGATCAACGTGATCTTGGCGTTCCTGGTCATTTTGACCGGTTCGTTTAAGAATCTGACGTTCCTGTTCGTGGTGTTCCTCAATACCGCTATTGGCGTCATCCAGTCCATGCGTTCCAAGAAGATGGTCGATAAGCTCACGCTGCTGACCTCCAAGAAGGCCATCGCGGTGCGCGACGGCGCCGAGGTGGAGCTCGACCTGGACCAGATCGTGCTCGACGACATCATCCGCCTGGGGCGCGGCGACCAGATTCTCGCCGACGCCGTGGTGGTTTCGGGCGAGGCGCTCGTGAACGAGAGCCTGCTGACGGGCGAGAGCGACCTTATTAAGAAACAGCCCGGTTCCGAGCTCATGAGCGGCAGCTTTATCGACTCGGGCCTGCTGCGCGCCCGCGTGATCCATGTCGGCGCCGACAACTACGTGGCCAAAATTAATAACGAGGCCAAGTACGTCAAAAAGGTCAATTCCGAGATCATGAATGAGCTTAACGCCATCGTGCGCTTTGCGAGCATCATCATGATCCCGCTCGGTTTAGCGTTGTTTGCCTCGAGCGTGAGCGAGCTGTGGGATGCCGCGGGAACCCCGGGCGATAGCGCGCTTTCGTGGTGCTTCTCCGAGCTGTTGGCTGGTCATGTGCCTTCGTCGGCGCTGCTGTCCACGGTGGGCGCCCTGCTGGGCATGATCCCGCAAGGCCTGGTGCTGCTGACCTCGTCGGTGCTCGCCATCGCCACGGTGCGCCTGGCTCGCCGCAAGGTGCTGGCACAGCAGCTCTACTGCATCGAGACGCTCGCTCGCGTCGACGTGCTGTGCCTGGACAAGACGGGCACCATCACGTCGGGCCGCATGGAGGTCGAGGGCACCTATCCGCTGCCGGTTGAGGGTGTGAGTCTGGGCGCCGGCTCGGACGAGGCGGCCGTTCCCGTCGATACCACGGTGCTCGATTTTGCGCTGGCCAACGTGGCACGTGCGACCTCGGCCGATGCCAACGAGACCTGCCAGGCGTTGCTCAACTATTACGCCGATCGCCCGGTCGAGGTGTCTGAGCCGCTGTCGGTCATTCCGTTCTCATCCTCCAAAAAGTGGAGCGGCGCGTCGTTTGCGCAGGGCTCCTATGTGATGGGTGCGGCGCAGTTTGTGCTCTCTGATCGTGTTTTTTCGCAGGTCGAGAACCGTGTCGCCGAGCTTGCCGATACCTGCCGCGTGCTCGTGGTGGCGCGCGTGGACGGCTTTACGCCCGATGGCGATATGGTGGGCGAGGCCGAGCCCGTGGGCTTTGTGACCATCCGCGACGAGATTCGCACCTCGGCGGCTGAGACCATCGGCTACTTTAACGAGCAGGGTGTGACCCTCAACGTGATCAGTGGCGACGACCCGCGTACGGTGTCGTCGATCGCGCGCGTGGTGGGCGTGCCGGGGGCGGACGCTTATGTGGACGCCACGACGCTCGATACGCCGGCCAAGCTCGATGCCGCAGTAGACCGCTACCATGTCTTTGGTCGTGTGACCCCGCAGCAGAAGCGCGAGCTCGTGCAGGCGCTCAAGCGCCGCGAGCACACCGTGGCCATGACGGGCGACGGCGTCAACGACGTGCTGGCACTTAAGGAGGCCGACTGCTCCGTGGCCATGGCGGCTGGCTCCGATGCCGCGCGTAACGTGGCCGAGATCGTACTCGTCGACAACGACTTTGCCTCGATGCCCGCCGTGGTGGCCGAGGGCCGTCGCTCCATCAACAACCTGCAGCGTTCGGCCTCGCTGTTCCTGACCAAGACGCTGCTCTCGATGGGCCTGGCGGCGCTGTGCATCGCACTGCCGCCGTACCCCTTCGAGCCAATCCAGATGACGCTCATCAACTTCTTCTGCATCGGCGCGCCGGGCTTTGTGTTGGGCCTTGAGCCCAACAATGCTCGCGTGAAGGGTGCGTTTTCGACGAACGTACTCAAGCGTGCGCTGCCGGCGTCGATTGCGGTCATTTTGGCTGCGGCGCTCGATATCTTTGTGGCGCGCGTGTTTGGCTTTAGCCAGCTCACGCTGTCTACGATGTGCTTGCTTACGTCGTGCGCGGCGAGCGTCAGCCTGATCTGGCGCATCTCGCAGCCTCTCACGCCCTTACGTGTGGTGCTCTTTGTGTTTGTAGTCGCCGGCATCTTGGTGGGCGTTATCGGATTCCCGGAGCTGCTGTCTATTGCCAACCTGTCGATGGGTCAGATGGTTATCTTGGCTGTCATCGTGGTCTTTACCTGCTCGGTGTTCTTTAAGCTTGCCACGATGATGGATTCGCTCAAGCCGCGTCGTCGTCATGCCGCAACTGGTTTTGGCCGCGGTGTGCGCGTCCGTCTGGGTCGCGGTGGCGGCAAGGTGAGCTCGACGGGTTCGACGGCCGAGCGTTTTGCCAAGCGCGTCGCCGCCGACATGGCGCAGCGCCGCGAAGATCGCACCGCTCGCGAGGCCGAGGCCCGCGCACTCGAGGGCGTGGCCCAGGCCCAGCCCAAGAAAAAGAAGGGTACCGGAGCCAAGCGCTCTCGCGTGACCAAGTCCGCCCAAGGCATCAAAGTCTCGATGCCAAGCAAAAAGAAGAAGTAGCTACGCGCCCTGGCGATGTTGAATTGGTGCCTTGCTCCTGTGGGGCCGTGGCGATGTTATGCTCTAACCTCGATTGTTTGAATTGCTTCGAAAAGAGGATGCCGTGATCTGCCCGCACTGCCTTAAGACTATCGAGGACGGCGCCTCGTTCTGCCCCTACTGCAACGCCTATGTGGGTCCGGGCGATGGTCCCGAGCACACTGAGTTCGTGTTCTGTGAGGGCTGCGGTGCCCGTCTTTCTCCGCATGATCGTACATGCCCCAAATGCGGACGCCCCGCTCCGGGTATCCTCTCCGAGGACGCGGCCGCATCCGACTTGGCTGCGGGCCGCACGGCGGGTTTTCCGCGCCTAACGCAAGAGCAGATCGATACCGAGGTGCCGCATGCGCCGGCCTCTGCCGCTGCGGTGCTTTCGGACGCCGCCGACCCCAATGAGACCTGCGTGCTGCCGGCTTTCGATAAGGATTTCGGTATCCCCAAGGTCGATATTCCCACGCCGGTTTCCCTGCATGACGATACTCAAAAACCCAAGCGCAAGGTGCACCCCGACGAGGACGCCTATCACAAGCACAAGCGTCATATTCCCAAGCCGCTCATCGTCATCGCGATCCTTGCCTTTGTGTGCGGCGGTGCCTATTGGTTCGTGACGACCGATCCCATGGGTGTCATGCCCGGCTTCTATGACCAGTTTGGCCAGGCCGCGCAGACGACCTTCCCTACGCGCCAAAAGGGCGAGGCGACTGAGGACGATACCAAGCAGGACGATTCTGCCGAGGTGGTCCAGGAAGAAACCGTGCTCACCGACGATCAGCTCTATACCAGGCTCGACGGTCTGTATCAGACCATCGTGTCCTACGGTGACGAGGACCAGATCGGCGAGGTCATCGATTCTTTTAACAACGGCCATCTTCGAACGCCACTGTCCACCCGTCAGGAGCTGTCGCAGAGTGCCTACGCCCTGCGTGACCAGATAAAAAAGACGCAAGATGAGCTCAACAACCTTAAGTACCAGGACGATACGGTCTATGCGGACGACATCGCCCACTTAAAGCAGCTTGCCGAGTGGATGTACGAGCGCGTCGACGTGATCTGCCAGAGCTGGGACATCTCGCTGGCCATTCCTGATGGTGAGTCGATGAGTTCCCACCAAAGCGAGATCCTGGCGCCCATCGCGCAGGGCGGCAACAGCGCGCTGAACCAGTACGACGCCAACGTGGGCTCCTGGAAGCCGCAGCAGCGTTCCTAAAATTAGTTCGCCATAGTCGGCATAACCTACGTGCGCAATTGATGTAAGCGCATGCTTATTGCTACAATTCGTACAAATATGCTTTAAACGCACGAGGAAGGAACCACATGTTTGGTTTTAAGAAAGAGCTCTACACGCCCGAGTATCAGCTTGCCGGCGACGAGTGCGCCGTTATCGAGACGTCGAAGGGTACCATCAAGGTCAAGTTTGACGGCGAGGGCGCTCCCATTCATGTCGCGAACTTCTGCGAGCTTTCCACGATGGGTTTCTATGATGGCCTTAAGTTCCATCGCTATGTGCCCGGCTTCGTCATTCAGGGCGGCGACCCCAATACCCGCGATATGTCCGGCGCCGACGTCGCTGCCGGTCTTGAGGGCCCCGACGGCATGCCTGGTACCGGTGGCCCCGGCTACTGCATCAAGGGCGAGTTTGCCACCAATCCGCGCAACAGCCATGTCGATGGTGCCCTTGCCATGGCACGCTCCATGGACCCCGATTCCGCAGGTTCGCAGTTCTACTTCTGTCTGGGCGCCCAGCATAACCTCGATTCCGGTTACACCGTCTTTGGTACTACGGTCGAGGGTCTCGATGTGATTTCGCAGCTGCGTGCCGGCGACGAGATCGTCCATGTCGAGATCGTTCACGAGTAAAAGGGGACTTCCTTGAATAGCCAGCTGATCCAACAGGGCCGCGCCGCTTACCGCGCGGGTGATTTTTCCGCTGCAGCTCAGATGCTTGGGGCGGCAAAAACTCCCGATGAGATTATGGGCGAGGCCGATCACCTTCGTGGCAACGCCTTGATGCACCTGGGCATGTATGCCGAGGCCGCCGAGGCCTATGCCGCCGCCCTCAACGACGGCACCTATGGCAAGCGCGGCGCGCTGCTCACCAACCGCGGCAAGGCGCTCGCCGCCGTGGGCGACTACACGACGGCCGCCCAGGCGTTCTCTGCTGCTACGCAGGATGCTTCCTATGCCACGCCGTTCAAGGCCTATCTGGGCCTGGGTAATGCGCTGTTCCAGTCGGGCGACTATGCCAACGCGGGTACTGCCTTCCGTCAGGCTGCCATCGACGGCGCCAATCCGGCTCCTGCCGCCGCGCTCGGCGAGCTTGGTCGTTGCTTCATTAAGCTCGGCCGTCCGGCGGATGCCGTGGAGACCTACCGCACGGCTATCGACTTTGCCGGCCCCCGCGACGACACGCGTGCGCTCAACGCCGGCATGGGTCAGGCGCTTTCTGCCGCCGGCCGCCCCTCCGACGCACTCGACGCCTTTAACGCCGCTACTGCCGATGGCATCTACCAGCTCACCTCCGAGCAGGCCGACGAGCTTGCCCGCGTGCACGATTCGCTTGCCGCGCTGTCTGCCCAGACGGCTATGGCCACGGCTCCGGCGCCCGCGATGGACGCTCCTGCCGTCGATCCGCTCGATCCTACGGGCGCGACCGGTCAGTTTATGCCCGATCCCTCGGACACCGGCTTCTTTACGCTGTCCGAGTCCGAGATGGTCCAGCAGGACCGTCAGGACCGTAAGCAGGCCAAGGTCCGTCGTCGCCATCGCCACACGGGTCTCAAAGTCTTCATCGTGCTGCTCCTGCTCATTTTGATCGCCGCGGGTGGTCTGGGCTTTGCCTACACGCGCGGCTTTGGCTTCCCGTCTCAGGAGTCTGTGGTTACCGATCTGTTCCAGGCTGCCGGCGACGGTGACACCGCAAAGGCCGAGTCTTGCCTGGCCTCGAGCCTGTCCGAGGACGCTAAGTCGATGATCATCTCTTCGATTCCGCAGGGTGCCACCGTGTCCGTCGAGGGCATGGATCAGTCCATGACCGAGACGACCGCCAAGGTGAAGGCATCGCTGTCCAAGGGCGGCGAGCAGGAGTACACCGTCAAATTCGTGCGCTCCGACAACCATATCGGCTGGGCCGTTTCCTCGCTCGATATGGATTTCTCGGCCGCTGACAACCAGTAGTGACCTTATGAGATTTGGCTCTGCCCGGCGCTTCACCGCAAGTGAGGTGCCGGGCTTGCGCTAGTATGATGAGCTAGTAGTTTTCCAGCAATCATCCAACACATCAGGAGTTGCGTTGTTTTCTTTGATGGATATGTTCTTCGGTAGCTATGCGGGCGATCTCGCCATCGACCTCGGTACCGCAAATACGCTTGTCTCCGTGCGCGGCAAGGGCATCGTCATTCGCGAGCCCTCTGTTGTCGCCATCGACAAGAACGACGAGCGCATCCTGGCGGTCGGTATCGAGGCAAAGCGCATGCTCGGCCGTACGCCCGGCAACATCGTGGCCGTTCGTCCCCTGAAGGACGGCGTCATCGCCGACTTCGATGTTACCGAGGCCATGCTTCGCTACTTTATCGACAAGGCTTCCGAGAAGCGCTATCCGTGGACCCCGCGTCCGCGCGTTGTCGTCTGCGTTCCCTCCGGTGTCACGTCGGTCGAGAAGCGTGCTGTCTTTGAGGCCACGATCCAGGCCGGTGCTCGCCAGGCCTACCTGATCGAGGAGCCCATGGCTGCCGCTATCGGCGCCGACCTGCCCGTCGAGGAGCCCACCGGCTCCATGGTCATCGACATCGGTGGCGGTACTACCGAGGTCGCCGTTATCGCTATGGGCGGCATCGTCGTCTCGCAGTCCATCCGTATTGCCGGTGACGAGTTCGATCAGGCCATCCTCACGCACGTTCGCGATGCCTACAACCTGGCCATCGGCGAGCGTACGGCAGAGGACATCAAGATCAAGGTCGGTTCCGCCGTGCCGCTCAAGGACGAGCTCGACGTCGAGGTCAACGGCCGCGACGTGATCACCGGTCTGCCCAAGACCGTGCGCATCGAGAGCGAGGAGATTCGTCGCGCGCTCAACAAGCCGCTCGACGAGATGGCCAAGGCCGTCAAGGACGCACTCGACGCTACGCCTCCCGATCTTGCCTCGGACCTTATGTACTACGGCATTTTGCTGACTGGTGGCGGCGCGCTGCTGCGCGGTCTCGACGTGCGCCTGCGCGATGAGACCGGTGTTTCGGTCAACGTCAGCCCCACGGCGCTCGATAACGTCGTTAACGGCTGTGCCCGCGTGCTCGAGGCCAATGCGTTTGATGGCGGCTTCGTCCAGACCAATGCTTAATTTCCAAAAGGTGGATTCCATTTGGCACGATCTTCGGGTTTCTCCACAAATCTGAATACCAAGCGACAATCAACGGGTATGCGCCCGTTGATTGTTTTCAGCCTGATTTCGGTGTTGCTGCTCACGTTTTACATCCGCGAGGGCGAGGCAGGGCCGATTCATGCCGTGCGTTCGGGCGTAACGACGATTACCTCGCCGGTGCGCTTTGTGGGCTCGGCCGTGGCGGCTCCCTTCAATGCGATCGGCAACGTGTTCTCTAACCTTACGGCGTCGCAGGACACGCTTGACGAGCTTAAGAAGCAAAACGAGGAACTGACCTCTAAGGTTGCTGAGCTCTCCGAGGCTCAAAAGACCGCCGAGCGTCTGGAGGGGCTGGTCGGCCTGCAGTCGACCTATAACCTCAAATCGACCGCTGCTCGTATCGTTGGTGCCTCTGGCGATGCCTGGACCTCGACCGTTACCATCGACAAGGGCTCTGCCGACGGCCTTACCATCAACATGCCCGTGACGAGTTCTGCCGGTGTTATCGGCCAGATTATCGAGGTATCGGCCAAAACGTCGACCGTGCGCTTGATTAGCGACGAGAACTCGGGCGTGTCCGCCATGGTGCAGGACACGCGCGCCCAGGGCATGCTGCAGGGTCAGGCTGACGGCACGCTGCGTCTTGAGTACGTGAGCGTCGACTCTGATGTTAAGGTTGGCGACATCATCGTGACCTCGGGCATCGGTGGCGTGTTCCCCAAGGGTCTACCGCTCGGCACCGTCTCGTCGGTTGAGAAATCGGCAAACGATGTGTACTACACCATTGTGGTGCGCGCTCAGACGACGGCCGAGAACAACGAGGAAGTGCTGGTCATTACCTCGCTGACCGACGAACAGTCGGCCTCGGATGAGGACGTGAGTACGGCCAACAGCACGCCGCAGGGAACGTCGCGCGATGCTGCGACCAAGACGAAGGACGAGAGTTCGGATGACAGTTCCGACACGTCCGAGACGACCGATTCCGGCTCGAGCGAATAGGGGGCATGTCCATGGATCTACACGAGCAGGGGATGAGCTCCCGCACGTTTGTAATCGCCGCCATTGTGTGCGTGCTGCTGCAGGCAGGCCTGGCACCGCAGATCTCCATTGCGGGCGGTCGCGTCAACTTCATGATTATCCTGGTGTGCCTAAGCGTGTTCTCGGGCGACCCGACCCGTGCCGTCGTGTGCGGTTTTTGCAGCGGCTTGTTTTATGACCTGTCCGCTGCCGTGCCGGTGGGCGTTATGTCGCTCCTGCTGACCGTGGGTTCTTTTGCCCTGGTGCACAGCGCCGTCGGTCAGACGGGCGGTACCCCGAGTGCGCGCGGCGTCACCGTGGGCGCCTTTGCGCTCGTCATTAATGTGATTTACAGCATCATCTTGCTGTTTATGGGTTTGGAGACGAGCTTTGTCGTGGCGATCTTCGGCCATGCGCTGCCGTCCTCGATCCTGACGGGTCTGGTTGCCATTCCGTTTTTGATGTCCGGCGTCGTGCCGCAGTCCGGCTATGGATTCTCCGCACGTGGCGGACGCCAGGCGGGTATGCGCTTTAAGCCCAAGACCCGCAAGCTCAAATAGGGGAGGCCCGTAGATGTCTTCCCAGATGACGGTTATTATCGCCGGTATCGTGCTGGTTGTGGCCATCGTGGTCGCGCTGGTCATCATGCGTCGTGGCGATTCCCGTTTTACCTACGATACACAGCATGGAACGGCCCCGCGCGCCACCGAGGGCGAGGGCAATACCGCGGCGACCGCCTTTAAGGGCCGCTTTTCCATCCTCACCACGGGTGTGGGCGCGATGTTTGCGGCGCTTGCCGTCAAGCTGTGGGGCATGCAGATGGTCTCATCGGACTATTACGAGAAGCAGGCCAATAGTAATCAGACTCGCACCGTTACAACACCCGCTGTGCGCGGTCGCATCCTCGACCGCAATGGCGTGGCGCTTGTCCAGAACCGTCCCTCACTTGCTGTCGTGGCCTACCGCGACCTTGCCGAGGATGAGGTTCTGGTTCGCCATCTTGCCAACGTGCTTGGAATGCCTTACGTGGCGGTCCTTCGCAATATTCAGGACAATACAGAGGGCGCTCAGAGCCTGCATACCATCGCGACGGACGTTCGTCGCTCCACGGTTGCCTATATTCAGGAGCATGCCGGCGAGTTCCCGGGCGTCAAGATTGCCGAGCGTACCGAGCGCCAGTATCCATATGGCGAGACGGCATGCCATATCTTGGGCTATACCGGCACCATTACCTCCGAGCAGCTCGAGGCTCAGAATAAGAAAACCTCTGGCGATGATGATGCTTCTGCTGGCAAGATTACGTACCAGTCGGGCGATATCGTGGGCCAGGCGGGCGTTGAGAGCTACTACGAAAACCTGCTGCAGGGTATTCGTGGCGAGCAGACCGTCAAGGTCGATGCCTCGGGCAATGTGACCGGTCAGGCCGGCGCCGTGCCCGCGAAGGCCGGCTCCGACATTAAGCTCACGCTCGACCTTAAGATCCAACAGGCATGTGAGACGGCACTGGCGAGCGCTATCGAGCTTGCCAAGACCACTGGCTACAGCAATGCCGGCAACGGCGCTGTGGTGTGTCTCGATCCCAACAATGGCGAGATCCTGGGCATGGCGAGCCAGCCCAAGTTCGATCCGTCCGTCTTTATCGGCGGCGTCTCAAATGACGTGTGGACCGAGCTCAATGATGACAAGGGTTCGCACCCGCTGCTCAACCGCGCCATTAGCGGACAGTACATGTCGGCCTCGACCATCAAGCCGCTCTCGGCGCTGGCCGGTCTTGAGTTTGGAACCTACACGTCGGGGCAGACGACCAACTGCACGGGTTATTGGACGGGTCTGGGCAAGTCGTGGGGCAAGTACTGCTGGCTGCATTCCGGCCACGGCACCATGACGCTGCAGTCGGGAATCGCCAACTCGTGCGACCCTGTCTTCTACGACATGGGCAAGGCGTTCTTTTATGACGAGCAACATCCCGAGGGTCTGCAGGAGGTCTTTCGTCGCTGGGGTCTAGGCAAGACCTGCGGTATCGATCTGCCGAGTGAGGGCGCGGGCCGTATTCCCGATGCCGAGTGGAAAGAGTCGTACTTCACCGACGCCTCTGCCGAGGACCGCAAGTGGAATGCCGGCGATATGACCAACATTGCCATCGGTCAGGGCGACATCCTGGTGACGCCCCTGCAGATGGCGTGTGCCTATATGGGTCTTGCCAACGGCGGCAAACAGTACGTGCCTCACGTGTTTTTGTCTGCCGTGTCGCGCGATGGCGACGGCGATGCCTATAAGTACAACGGCAAGGGCAAGAAGAAGCGCCTGCAGGCCAAGATCAACAGCGATTCGGATTTGGCTCTTGTACGCAACGGCATGCACGACGTGATTTACACGGCATCGACGTCCCTGGCGGCTCACTTTGGCACCCTGACGCCGCAGGTATACGGTAAGTCGGGCACGGGAGAGAAAAGCGGCGAGGACGAATACGCGTGGTTCTGCGCCTATGCACCGGCCGATGACCCCAAGTATGTCATCGCTACCGTCCTGGAGCAGGGCGGCGGTGGCTCAGATACCGCGATGCATGTCGTGCGCGACGTGCTCGGCGTGATTTATGACGAGCCCGATACCTCTTCGGCTTCGGGCGATTCTTCGGTTCGATAGGAGGTTGCGATGGATTTTTCTCCGGCGGATCTGTTCCGTTCAACCAAGACCGGCTCTCGCAGCAGCCTGGACCGCGTCAACAAGCAACTTTCGGCCTCGCGCGGCACGTTTCGCCAAAAGGTGCATATCGGTGTGCTCGTGGCTACTGTGGCGCTCGTCGCCTACGGTGCCATCATTATCTGGTCGGCTTCGCAGTTTAAGGCTGATGCCTCGTTCTCACGCCATCTGCTGGGAATTGGCATCGGGGCGGTGCTGGCGGTGCTCGTCTGGCGTACCGACCTGCGCGGTATTTCCAATTTCTCGACGGCGTTGCTCGTCATCGACCTGATCGTGATCTTCTCGCCCAAGATTCCGGGTCTGTCCTATACGGGCGGTCTGGGCATGACGGGCTGGATCAAGATTCCCGGTATCGGCTTGACCTTCCAGCCGGTTGAGCTTGCCAAGCTCATCACCATCTTCTTTATTGCTACGCTTGGCTCGCAGTATAACGGCCGCATCGATACCGTTCGCGACTACGTCAAGCTCTGCGGCATGCTGTCCATTCCGTTTTTGGCCGTCGTTGCCATGGGCGACCTGGGCTCGGGCCTGGTCGTGCTTGTTTCGGGCGCCATCGTCATCTGTATGAGCGGTGCACGCCGCGAATGGGTGCTGTCGACCCTGGCCCTGCTCGTGGGCCTGGTGGCCCTCGTCCTGGCGCTCGATTCGGTCTTTGATTCGTTGCTCGGCCACGATGTGCTCATCAAGCAGTACCAGATGAACCGTCTGACGGTCTTTATCGACCCCGATAATGCCGATTCGGACGATGCCTACAATCTGCAGCAGTCGTTGATCGCGGTCGGCTCGGGCGGTTTCTTTGGTAAGGGCCTGGGGCATGCGACGCAGTCGGCCGGCGGCTTTCTGCCTGAGTTCCACACCGACTTCGTCTTCGCCTTCCTGTCCGAGACCTTTGGCTTCTGCGGCTCCTTTTTGCTGCTGTGCTTGTACGTGCTGCTGATCTTTTCGACGATTCGCGTCGCCTTTAAGTGTGAGTCACTCTTCTTGCGGCTCTCATGCGTAGGTATCGTCGGCATGTGGGCATTCCAGACTTTCGAAAACATCGGCATGTGCATCGGCATGATGCCGATTACCGGTATTCCGCTGCCGTTTATTAGCTTTGGTTCGTCTTCGATGATGATTCAGCTGCTGACGGTGGGTATCGTACAATCCATATGGCGGCATCGTTCGGGCGCCGCGTAACCGCTGGAGGGGTTTGCTATGAAAATTCCCGTAGATAAGCTGACCCGCGCTTTTAAGATGGGCGCGTCCGTTAAGAAGGATTCCGATACGCCGGTGCGCGTCTCGGTCTATCTGGATTCGTCCGCCTCGCGCTTTCTGGCCGAGACGGTGCGTGATGCCTTTGTGCCGCAGACGACCTCGGGCATTGTGCGCGTCGAGCGTCTGGGGGAGGAACGAATTGCTCCAAAGACCGATACCGATGTGGTGCTGGTGCTCTCGTGTGGTTCCGACCGCTTGGAGAGTGCCGTGCAGGAGCTCGTGATCGCCGGCGCGCCCGTGTGCGTGCTTGCCGAGTCTGCTGTGGAGGTGCCGTTTATCGAGGAGTCCACGCCCATGCTCGGCGTGGTGGCGGCAACCGATAAGACGTATCTGCTCGAGACGCTTGCCCGCTGGATTCTCGATCGCACCGACAAGGAAACGGCTTTTGCGGCGAACTTTGCCTTCATGCGCATCGCGGCGGCCAATCGTATCATCACCTCGTGCGCGCTCACCAATATGGCGACCGGTGCGCTGGTGTTTTTGCCGGGCGCCGATTATCCCGTTATGGCGCTGGCGCAGGTGGGCATGCTCTTTGAGCTCGCTGCCGTCTTTGGACGCGGCATTAAACCTGAGCGAGGCTACGAGGTCGCGGGCGTGCTTGCCGGCGGTCTTGTGATCCGCGCGGTCACCCGCGCGCTCGTTAAGCAGACGCCGCATATTGGGTTTGCCGTCAAGGCGCTCACTGCTGCCGCGGGCACCTATGGTATGGGCCGTGCGCTCGTTTCGCTCTACGAGCGCGATGTCGACTACAGCCGTGCCAACGAGGTGGTCACTGCCACGTTCTCCCGCGTTCGCGATCTGGTGACCACGGTCGCGGGCGCTACCCGTCCTATGCCGTCCTACCAAGACGCATCCGATATCGCTGCTTAGGGGTTTTCCGTTGCGCGTTGCATACCAAGATTGTTTTCATTTAATTGAGCCGTTGCTCGCCAAGGTCGAGAAGCCGAGTCGCTATATCGATCACGAGTGGGGCACGCTTTCCAAGCCCGATGCCGACTACCGTTGCTGCCTGATCTACCCGGATGTGTACGAGGTTGGTCTGCCCAACCAGGGCATCGCCATCCTCTACAACATCCTTAACCAGGCCGAGGGCATCTCCTGCGAGCGCGGCTATGTGCCGTGGCCCGATATGGGTGACGCCATGCGCGAGGCGGGCATTCCGCTGCTCTCGCTCGAGGGTGCGGCGCCGGTCGCTTCGTTTGATATTGTCGGCCTGCATGTGCCGCACGAGATGGCGGTGACGAACTTCCTTGAGGCACTCGACCTCGCTGGCATTCCGCTGTTAGCGGCCGACCGCGGCGAAGACGACCCCATCATCATCGCCGGCGGCCCCTCGGTGTACAACCCCGAGCCGTACGCGGCCTTCTTCGATGCCATCCTCATCGGTGAGGGCGAGGAATCGCTGCTCGAGACCTGCCAGCTGCATCGCCGCCTGCGTGACGAAGGGGTCCCGCGCGCGCAGATTGTCGAGCAGCTTGCATCCATTGCCGGCAACTACGTGCCGTCGCTCTATGAGGTTCGTCACGACGAGCCCTGCTCGCCGCATGGCTACACCGTGCCGCGTGAGGGCAAGGATGCGCCGACCGTGGTCTACAAGCGCGTCGTCGAGGATTTCGGCGCCACGAATCCGTTGTCGCAGTCGTGTGTGCCCTATGCGCAGCTGGTTCACGACCGCCTGTCTATCGAGATCCTGCGCGGCTGCGCCCGCGGCTGTCGTTTTTGTCAGGCCGGCATGACGTATCGCCCGGTGCGCGAGCGCTCGGCCGACCAGATCGTCTCGTCGGTGATTCAGGGTCTGGAAAAGACCGGCTATGACGAGGTGTCGCTGACCTCGCTCTCCACGACCGACCACTCCTGCATTCGCGACGTGCTCGGCAGGCTCAACCGTCGCCTGGAGGATACGGGTATTCGCGTGTCTATTCCGTCGCAGCGCCTGGATTCGTTTGGCGTGGATATGGCCGAGTCGGTTGCTGGCGAAAAGAAGGGCGGCCTGACGTTCGCGCCCGAGGCCGGCAGCCAGCGCATGCGCGACATCATTAACAAGAACGTGACCGAGGAGGACTTGGACCGTGCGGCCAAGGCGGCCTTCGAGGCCGGCTGGAACCGTATGAAGCTCTACTTTATGATGGGCCTTCCCGGCGAGCGCGACGAGGACATCGTGGCCATCGCCAATCTGGCCGATCACGTGCTGGAGCTCGGTCGTTCCGTGGTGCCCAAGGCTCGTCGCGGCTCGATCTCGGTGTCCATCTCGGTTTCGGTCTTTATCCCCAAGGCTGCCACGCCGTTCCAGTGGTGCCCGCAGCTCGACTACGACGACGTCAAGCGTCGCCAGAAGCTGCTTATCACGAGCGTTCGCAACCGTGCCGTCCGCGTTCATTACCACGATGCCGAGACCTCGCTCATCGAGGCCGCGCTGTCCCGCGCCGGTCGTGACATGACGCCCGTCATCATCGATGCTTGGCGCTCGGGCTCTCGCTTTGACGCCTGGGTAGAGCATTTCTCGCTCGAGAACTGGAAGGAGGCTGCTGCCAAAAACGGCATTGACCTCAATGAGCTCGTGCACCTGCCTTACGAGTTGGATTGGCGCCTGCCGTGGGAGCACGTGAGCCCCGGCTGCACGCGCGGCTTCCTCGAGCGCGAGTACCGTCGCTCGCTCGAGGGCGTCACGACTCCCGACTGCACCCGCACGTCGTGCACCGGCTGCGGGATCTGCCCCACGCTCCACGCCAAGAATGTATTGATGGGTGATCGCGCATGAGTGAGCGCCTGACCGACAACCCCTCGCTCTTTAGGCTTCGTGTTCGCTATGGCAAGTGCGATCGTCTTAAGTACTTGGGCCATCTCGAAGTAATTCATACCATTGAGCGCATCGTGCGCCGTGCGGGACTTCCCTATGCCGTCACGCAGGGCTTCTCTCCGCACATGCGCGTTGGCTTCTCTTCGGCGCTACCGGTGGGCACGTCGTCGACCTGCGAGTGGTATGACCTGTTTATGACCGAGTTCGTGGCGCTCGACGAGGCGTTTGGGCGCCTGGCTGCGGCGTCTCCGGCCGATCTGGCACCCATCGAGGCGGCGTACATCGACGTGCGCACGCCGGCCTTGACGGCGCAGCTCACGCGCCTGTCGTATCGCATCGACCTGCACTTGGATCCCGAGGCGCCCGTAAGCGCCGACGAGGTGCGCCGTGCGATCGACACGCTGCGCGCGGGCCACGGCATCGACTACGCGCGCGGCAAAAAGAGCAAGCGCTTGGATTTGGATCACACGCTCGTGGGCTATGAGCTCACGGCGGGGGAGCGCCCGGACCATTTTGTACTCATGCTCGACACCCATGCCGACAACGAGGGCTCCATGCGTCCGGAAATTTTGCTTTCTGCGGCTGATGTTTTGTTGCAGGGCTTGACCCCGGGCGTGGATGCACCTATTGTTTCCACCGGTATGCAAGACCTCGTGACCATCTGCTCCTACGATGTCGAGCGTCAGAATCAAGCATGCGAGGACGACGAGGGCCGACTCGTCAGCCCCATACCTGTGCGAACTTGTGGATTTGCTCCACATACTCGTTGACGGGGGTATTTTCGCCTGCTACTATATTCGGCTGTTGCACTAACTGATGCATGAAGGGCAAGTAAACATGTACGCAATCGTTAACACGGGCGGCAAGCAGTACAAGGTCGCCACCGACGATGTCATCACCGTCGAGAAGATCGAGGGCAATGAGGGCGACAAGGTCACCCTGCCGGTTATCTTCCTCAACGATGGTAAGAAGATCGTCACCGATCCCGACAAGCTGGCCAAGGCCAAGGTTACCGCTCAGATCGTTGAGCAGTTCAAGGGCGAGAAGCAGCTGGTCTTCAAGTTCCACAAGCGCAAGCGCTATCGTCGTCTGAAGGGTCACCGTCAGCAGCTCACCAAGCTGAAGATCGTGAAGGTTCAGGCTACCTCCCGCGCCAAGAAGGCTGTCAAGGCAGAGGCTGAGGCTGTTGCCGAGGCTCCCGTCGCCGAGTAGATTACACTCGTAACGAAAGAGTAGGTATACACAATGGCACACAAAAAAGGACTCGGTTCCTCCCGTAATGGCCGTGACTCCCGCGGTCAGCGCCTTGGCACGAAGCGCTATGCCGGCCAGACGGTAACCACGGGCACGATTCTCGTCCGTCAGCACGGCACGCACATCCACCCGGGTGAGAACGTTGGCCGTGGTAAGGACGACACGCTGTTCGCGCTGGTCGACGGTACCGTTGAGTTCCACAAGGGTATCAAGCACAGGGTCAGCGTACGCCCGCTCGCGAACGCGTAATTCACCCTTCATAGAGCACATATGTGGGAGGCACTTGAGTTTTAGGATTCAAGGGTCTCCCTCTTTTTGTAGGAGGCGATTCTGTTGTCACAGTTCACCGATATCAGCCGCATTAACGTGTGCGGCGGCGACGGCGGAGCCGGATGCATGTCGTTTAGGCGCGAGGCATTTGTCCCCAAGGGCGGCCCCGATGGCGGCGACGGCGGTCGTGGCGGCAATGTCGTCATCCAGGCCGATGCTCAGCTGTCTTCGCTGATCGATTACCGCTTTAAGCATCACTTCCGCGCCGAGCGCGGCACGCACGGACAGGGTGCCCGTCGTAACGGTAAGAGCGGCGAGGACCTGATTCTCAAGGTCCCTATGGGTACCGTGGTGCGCGAGCTCGACCCCGAGACGCAGACCCCGATGTTCGAGATTGCCGATCTGGTGCACGATGGCGAGCGCGTAGTCGTGGCGCCCGGCGGTGCCGGCGGCCTGGGCAACACGCACTTTGTGACGTCGGTGCGCCGCGCGCCCGCGTTCGCTCAGCTGGGCGAACCGGCCGAGGAGCACTGGATTGAGCTCGAGATGAAGCTTATGGCCGATGCCGCGCTCGTGGGCTTCCCCTCGGTGGGTAAGTCATCGCTCATTGCGCGCATGAGTGCCGCCCGCCCCAAGATTGCCGACTACCCGTTTACCACGCTCGTGCCGAACCTCGGCATGGTGCGTGCCGGCGAATATTCTTACGTCGTTGCTGACGTCCCCGGTCTTATCGAAGGCGCGAGCGAGGGTAAGGGCCTGGGTCACCAGTTCTTGCGCCACATTGAGCGTACGGCCCTGATCATGCACGTCGTCGACATGACGGGTGGTTTTGAGGATCGCGATCCGGTCGAGGATTACCACATCATCAACCGCGAGCTCGAGCAGTATGGCGCCGAGCTCTCGGAGCGTCCGCAGATCGTCGTTGCCAACAAGTGCGACGCGCCGGGCACGGCCGACAAGATTGCCGACCTTAAGCGCGCAGCGCTCGACGATGGACATATGTTCTTTGCCGTGTCTGCCGTGACGGGCGCCGGTCTCAACACGCTGATGCTTGCCGTGGGCGAGCAGGTGGCTAAGCTGCGCGCCGAGTTGGCTGTCTCGGATGAGCCGGTCGTTCTGCGCGACGATGAGTGGGAGCGCCGTCGCCTGCAGCGCGAGAAGCGTTTCCGCATTGTCCAGGAAGAGCCCGGTGCCTTCCGCGTGGTCGGTCGTGCCATCGAGCGCATGGTCATCCAGACCGACTGGGAAAACGAGGAAGCCGTCATTTACCTGCAGCATAAGTTTGCGCGTATGGGTGTTGACGACGCGCTCGAGAAGGCCGGTTGCCGTGCGGGCGACGAGGTCCGCATTTGCCAGCGCGCCTTTGACTTTGAGGGCGCTGAGGACTTCTCGGAGTACGAGGAGCTCGAGGATGCTGGCGAGGACGTTGCCGTTGAAGCCATTGACGTGACCGATGCTGCGGATGAGGGCGTCGAGGTTGTCGATGCGGCGGATGCCGCGGGCGATGCCGAGACCTCGGAGGGCGAGTAAGCCATGTCGCTGCGCGGTGGAATCGGTCTGCCCGAGCTTCCTCTAGAGGACGGGCAGGAGTTTAGGCTCGGCATTATGGGTGGCACCTTTGATCCCATCCATTACGGGCACTTGGTGACCGCTGAGCAGGCGCGTGAGTCCCTCGACTTGGATGCCGTGCTCTTTATGCCGGCGGGCACGCCTGCCTTTAAGCTTGACAAGCCGGTGACGCCTGCCGAGGACCGTTATGCCATGACGGTCCTCGCCACCGCCGCGAACCCGGCCTTTTTGGCGAGCCGGTTCGAGATCGACCGTCCGGGCGTAACCTATACGGCCGATACGCTTCATGCCCTTCGCGACTTTTACCCGCCGCAGGTAAAGCTCTACTTTATTACGGGCGCCGATGCGATTATCGATATTGTGACCTGGCATGATGCCGAACGAATCGCTGAGCTTGCTACCTTTATTGCGGCGACGCGACCGGGCTTTGATATCGATATGGCGCGTGCCCGAATCAAAGAGTCGGGGCTGCCGTTCGACGTGCGCTATATTCAGATTCCGGCGCTGGCGATCAGCTCGACGAACATTCGTAAGCGAGTTGCCCGCGGCATGAGCGTGCGCTATCTTACGAGCGAGTCCGTGCTCGGCTACATTCGCAAACGCAGGCTATATGCCGATTTGGGCCAAGAAGATTTTGAGTGATGGGGGTCTACGTTGTCGGTAGAGGATCAGTTTGAGGGCGATGAGCGCGCGCTGCTCAAGCGCATTCGAGAGCTGCTCGATGTTCGCATGAAGGATAAGCGTAAGCGCTATGTGCATTCGCTGGGTGTTGCCGAGACCGCACTTCATCTGGCCGAGGTCTACGGCGTTGACCGCTTTGATGCCGCTGCCGCCGGCCTGATCCATGACTGGGACAAAGTGCTCTCCGACGACGAGCTGGTCACGCGCGCTCTGCATTACGGCATTAAGATTGCCGGCTCTCCTTCCGCCGCGACGCCGCTTTTGCATGGCCCTGTTGCCGCCTATGAGCTTCCGCAGCTTTTTCCCGAGCTGTCGCCGGCGGTCTTTCAGGCTGTCGACCGTCACACCGTGGGTGCCTGCGATATGACGCCGCTCGATATGGTGGTCTTTGTGGCCGATGCCATCGAGCCCAACCGCCACGGCGACTATGCCCATGCACTGCGCAAGATGGTGGGGGAGTCGACGCTCGACGAGTTGTTCTTCTCCTGTTTTGCGCAGGGTTTGGTCTATGTGATCCAGTCCGGGCGCTATCTTTATCCCACGGCTATTTCGATTTACAACCATTACGCCCAGCTACGCTAGCTCGGGCTGTCTAGAAAGAGGTATTCCATGGCCGACGAGACCATGACCGACGAGCAGATTCTTGAACGTGTGGAGCACAAGAGCTTCGCCGCCACGTCCGACCGTACCGCCGCCTCGCTGTCCGCGAGCGGTGTCGCCGCCGAGGATGTTGCCCGCGCCGCCGCGCAGGCCGCCTACGACAAGAAGGGTGAGGACGTTCAGGTGCTCGACCTGACCGAGCTTTCCGATGTGTGCGACTACTTTGTGCTTGCCACCGGTACTAACGACCGCCAGGTCGATTCTATCGTCGACGAGATCGAGGAGAAGGTCGCCGAGGCTTGCGGCGAGCATCCGTTCTCCATCGAGGGCCGCGAGCAGAAGACCTGGATGCTCATGGACTATGGTTCGGTTGTCGTCCACGTCTTCACTCCCGAAGCCCGCGACTTCTACCGCCTAGAAAAGCTCTGGGGCGACGCCCCCCAGCTCCCCCTCAACCTCCTCTAGTAGCTCATTTGAGACGGGGTTTAGCTACCCTCACGCATATCGCCGGGCAGGTGCGGTTTTCCGCGCCTGCCCGGCTTTCTTTTTGCCCAAAGGCGGTTAATCGTTGAAGCGGGATTGGCGGCCGAAGGAAAGGGCGGTGTCGCCGAATTTGTCTCGGACGGCGTCGATGGCGACGGAGAGGTCGCGGCGGTCGCTGGATTGGGCTCCGCGGTCATCGATCTCGCAGAACAGGTCGGTCTGGATGCCGCCCCGATGGTCAAAGTCGCTCATGCCGATGCCTGCTAAGCGAACGTGCATTCCTTCCTGCCAGATGTTGTCGAGCAGTTCGAGTGCAACCGCCACGAAGATGTTCTCATCGTCGGTCGGATGAGGCAGCCGGCGCTGTGCCGTACGCCCGCTGCCATACGAATGCTTAAGCTTGAGCGTCACCGTGGCGCCTGTTAGTCCCTGACGGCGCAGACGGCGTCCCACTGACTCTCCCAACAGCGCAATCGCCGCCTCAATATCCCCACGCTCAGTTAAATCTTTAGCAAAGGTGCGTTCATTGCTGACCGACTTGACCTCGCGCTCTTCATCGAGGCTCGTGACTTCGGAGATTTCGAGTCCCAGCGCACGCTGGCGCATGCGTTCGCCGTTGACGCCAAAAATAGAGGCCAAGGTGGATTCCGGTGCACGTGATAGCTCGCCGAGGGTGTAGATGCGCATGCGGCGCAGTCGCTCCTCGGCCGAGCGCCCGATGCCGCTCATGGCAGATACCGGCAGCGCGGCCAAAAAGCGCTGCTCGGTTCCGGGGCGCACGATGGTCAGCCCAAACGGCTTATCCCGCTCGCTTGCGATCTTTGCGACCGTCTTGTTGCAGCCCAGGCCAATGGAGCACGTCACTCCCAGCGCTGCCACGCGGTCGCTTATACGCCGCGCAACCAGCAGCGGGTCTTCGGGCGCAAAGCGACCCGGTGTGATATCGATAAAGGCTTCGTCGATGGATACGCGCTCGACGCGCGGGGTCTCGTCGGCGAGAATCGCCATGACCTGCGCGCTCACCTCGCGGTAGCGATCAAAGTGCCCGTGCGTCCAAATGGCTTGCGGGCACAAGCGCCGCGCTTCGGCCGAGGCCATGGCAGAGTGCACGCCAAAGCGACGTGCCTCATACGAACACGTGGACACGACGCCACGCGAATCGGCGTCTCCGCCCACGATGAGCGGCTTGCCGCGCCATTCGGGATGATCGAGCATCTCCACGCTCGCAAAAAACGCATCGAGGTCCATCAGGCCCACCGCCGGACCCGTCCAGGGAGGCGGCGTGACGCCCGTGGCATCCTCATAACCGTATGTATGTTCGCGTCTTTCCATGTCATGAGTATACCGCGCAGCTCATGTGGGGTGCGTGTATGTGCTTGCAAATCCCGAATTCTTGTCTAAGATATGGATTTGCCCTCGACTACACCGAAGAAGTTGGTCTCACGGACTTCACCTGCCCGCGTCGATGGCGTATTATGTTCAACTGTTTGTTTGTAGTTGCAGCCTAAAGCTGCTTGGTTGGAGGAGTTTCCTTTGGCAGTCAAGATTCGCCTTGCTCGTCACGGCGCTAAGAAGCGTCCGTACTACCGTGTCGTCGTCGCCGATTCCCGCGCCCCGCGTGACGGTCGTATCATCGAGGAGGTTGGCCGCTACAACCCGATGACCGCCCCCAAGACCATCAACCTCGACCTCGAGAAGATCGCCGACTGGCAGTCCAAGGGCGCTCAGCTCACCGACGCCGTCGCCGCTCTGGTCAAGGCCGCCAACGAGGGCGAGAAGACCGAGACCGTCGTCAAGAAGTCCAAGAAGCAGCTCGCCAAAGAGGCCGAGGCCGCTAAGGCTGCCGCTGAGGCCGCTGAGGGCGCCGAGGAGTAAATCGTGCCTGAGGTTGACGCTGCACAGCTCGAGGGTGAGGCAATGCTCTCAGATCGCATCGCCGATCTCGTCGAATATCTCGTTGTTCAGATCGTCGACGACCCGGATTCCGTGAGCCTTGAGGTCATCGATGGTGACGACGCCTCTACGATTGAAGTTTCGGTCGCCGAGGATGACGTCGCTAAGGTCATCGGCCGTCGTGGCCGTACCATCAAGGCTATTCGCACGCTCGCCCGTGCACTGGCCGCTCGCCTCGACACTGCTGTCGAGGTAGAGGTTCTGGGCTAAGACCTTGAGGTCCCAGTACAAAAACATCGCCCGTGTGGTCAAGCCGCACGGAAGGAAGGGGGAGGTCCTCGCGCAGCCGCTGCGGGGGCTTCCTTCTGTATTAGAGCCGGGTATGCGCGTCGCCCTGACGCCGCCGGCGCTCAAGCGCGACCGCTTTTGCACGGTCGTGTCCGTCACCGATACGGGCGATGGCGATCTGGTCTCGTTTGAGGGCATTGACGACTTGACGGCCGCCGAGGGCATCACGGAATGCTACGTGCTGGCAAATCGTGACGACTTTGAGCTCGATTCGCTCGACGCTGCCTATACCGACCTGATGGGTCGCGAGGTGGTCGACGAGCGCTTCGGTTTACTCGGCACGATCGTCGAGATCATGTCGACGCCCGCTAACGATGTTTGGGTTGTTGAGGGCGATCGGTATGGCGAGGTACTGATTCCCGTGATCGAGCAGGTCGTGCTCGATCTTCCCGACACAGGAACAATTTCCGTCCACGTTATGGACGGCCTGATCGATATGGACAAGTAGGGAGGACAACATGCTGATCGAGACCCTTTCGGTCTTTCCCGAGATGTTTGAGCCCGTCATGTCCACATCGATCTTGGGCCGCGCCCGCAAGGCCGGCCTTTTTGATTTTAAGGCGTATAACCTGCGCGACTGGACGCACGACCGCCATCGTACCGTCGATGACGAGCCGTACGGCGGCGGGCAGGGCATGCTCATGAAGGTCGAGCCTATTGCCGAGGCCATCGAGGCCATCAGCTCCGAGGGTCCCAAGCCCACCGTAGTGTTTTTCACCCCCTGTGGCGAGCCTTTTACGCAGCGTGTGGCCGAGCGCCTGCTCAAAAGTGAGCGCCTGCTGTTTGTGTGCAGTCGCTACGAGGGCGTCGACGAGCGCGCGTATGCGTATGCCGATGAGCGTCTGTCGATCGGCGACTACGTGCTCACGGGCGGCGAGCTTCCCGCTATGGTCGTTGCCGATGCCGTCGTACGCCTGATTCCCGGCGCCCTGGGCGACGAGATGAGCAACGTGGACGAGTCGTTCTCGACCGCCGAGGATGGAGGCCTGCTCGAGTACGCGCAGTATACCCGTCCTGCCGAGTTCAACGGCGAGGGCGTGCCTCCGGTGCTTGTGAGCGGCGATCACGCCAAGGTCGATGCCTGGCGTCGCAAGAACGCCATCGAGCGCACCTGCCGCTGGCGTCCCGACTTGATCGAGACGGCGCGGCTCACGCCCGAGGAGCGCGCTTACGCGCAGGAGATTCTTGACGCTTCGTATTCGCAGAGCGAGGAGTGAGTATGGTTCCTACGCAACATTCCGCGTTGAGGGGCGCTTTTGAGTGGATCGCGGTCATCGCGATCGCGCTCGTGGCCACGTTCCTGATCCGCACTTTTGTGGTCGAGCCCTTTGTGGTGCCCACCGGCTCCATGGAGTCCACGATCGAGATTGGCGACCAGATCCTGGCACAAAAGGTGAGCCTCGAGCTCGGTCAGCCCGTCAAGCAGGGCGATATCGTGGTGTTTCACAACCCCGATGGCACCTCCGAGCATGATGTTCTTGTCAAGCGTGTTATTGCCACGGCCGGCCAGACGGTCGACCTGCAGGATGGCAAGGTGGTCGTTGACGGCCAAGCGCTCGACGAGGACTATACGACGGGCATGAGCTGGCCGCTTTCGGTCCAAGCGCCCGGTGCTCAGGTGAGCTATCCCTACACCGTTCCCGACGGGTGCGTGTGGGTGATGGGCGACAACCGCGAAAACTCTGCCGACTCACGCTACTTTGGTCCCGTCGATCGCTCTGATTTGATCGCTGTGGCACTCGTTCGCTACTGGCCGCTCAACCGCATCGGCGCTATCGACTAAAAACCGCTATAGTACAGTACCTAACCGTGTAATCGTTTCGACGAGGGGATATTAGAGGCATGAACGCTTCATCGCTTTCCTTCCAAGACATCATCCTGCGCCTCCAGCAGTACTGGGGCGAGCAGGGCTGCGTCATTATGCAGCCCTATGACTCCGAGGTCGGTGCCGGTACCTTCCATACCGCGACCACGCTGCGCTCGCTCGGTCCCGCCGAGTGGCGCACCTGCTATGCGCAGCCTTGCCGCCGTCCCGCCGACGGCCGCTACGGCGAGAACCCCAACCGCATGCAGCACTACTATCAGTTCCAGGTGCTCATCAAGCCCTCACCGGTCAACGCCCAGGAGCTTTACCTGGGGTCTCTTGCCGCTATCGGTCTGGACCCCAACGACCATGACGTCCGCTTTGTCGAGGACGACTGGGAGAGCCCGACGCTCGGCGCCTGGGGCCTTGGCTGGGAGGTCTGGCTCAACGGCATGGAGGTCACGCAGTTTACGTACTTCCAGCAGGTAGGCGGCATCGAGGTCGACCCCGTACCCGTCGAGATCACCTATGGCCTAGAGCGCATTGCCATGTATGCGCAGGGCGTTAACTCGGTCTACGACTTGGTGTGGAGCTACCTGCCCGACGGCACGCCCATGACCTATGGCGACGTGTTCCTCGAGAACGAGCGCGAGTTCAGTGCCTATAACTTTGAGGTCGCAAACGTCGAGATGATGCGTCAGAAGTTTGATGACTACGAGGCCGAGTGCCATTCCTGCCTGGAGCGCAAGCTGCCGCTGCCGGCATATGACTGCGTCATGAAGTGCAGCCACGCTTTCAACCTGCTCGATGCTCGCGGCGCCCTGTCCGCGGTCGAGCGTGCCAACTACATCCTGCGCGTCCGCGCCGTCGCCAAGGCGTGCTGCGAGGCCTACATGGCCGAGGTCGCCGGAGTCAACGAGAATGCCGATCAGGAAGGCGAGGTGGCGTAAGCCATGGCAGACGCTAAGGATTTCCTGTTTGAGATCGGTACGGAAGAAATGCCCTCCGCACCGCTGAACAATGCCGTCAAGCAGCTTGGCACCATGATCGCCAAGGGTCTCGACGAGGCCGGTCTGGCCCACGGCGAGGTCCGTGTGATCTCGAGCCCGCGCCGCCTGGCTGCGCTCGTTGCCGACGTCGCCACCGCGACCGACGAGGTTCACGAGGTCAAGCGCGGCCCCGCGGCCAACATCGCCTTCGATGCCGATGGTAACGCCACCAAGGCCGCCCAGGGCTTCGCCCGCAAGTGCGGTGTGGCTGCCGAGGATCTGGTTCGTCGCGAGGACACCGACGGCCGTGAGTACGTCTTTGCCGAGAAGAACATCCCTTCCGCCCCGGCCACCCCGATCCTGACGGCCCTGTGCGAGAAGACCATCGCCGGCCTGCAGTGGCCCAACTACCGCTCCCAGCGCTGGGGCCACGAGCACGCGACGTTCGTGCGTCCTGTCCGCTGGATCTGCTGCCTTTTGGGCGAGGATGTTGTGCCCGTGTCGTTTGCTGACGTGACGAGTGGCAACATCACGCGCGGTCATCGCGTACTTGGCCCTGGCGACCATGTGGTTGCCAGCCCCGCTGTTTACGAGCAGGTGCTCGAGGACGCCGGTGTGCTTTCTGCCGAGCGTCGTCGTGAGGCCATCCTCGCCGGTATCGCCGAGGTCGAGGCTGCCCGTCCCGGCTGCCATGTCGATACGCCCAAGAAGGTCTTTGAGGAGGTCATTAACCTCTGCGAGTGGCCGACGGTGCTCGTCGGTACCTTCGATGAGGAGTTTCTCAAGGTCCCGCACGAGATTATCTGCGAGTCCATGCTCACCAACCAGCGCTACTTCCCGATTTATGACGGCGAGGGCAAGCTCACGCGTGAGTTCGTGGTCGTTTCCAACAGCAAGCCCGAGAATGCCGAGCGCGTGATTGACGGCAACGAGCGCGTCGTGCGCGCCCGTCTGGACGACGCCAAGTTCTTCTACGAGGAGGACCTGAAGATCTCCCTCGACGAGTTCCGCGAGCGTCTGGCCAAGGTCGCCTTCCAGGAGAAGCTCGGTAGCGTGCTCGCCAAGTCCGAGCGTATTGAGCAGCTCGCGCTCGCCATCGCCCGCGAGGCCCATCTGGGTGCCCACCTTGCCGCCGATGCCGCTCGCGCCGCTCGCCTGTGCAAGGCCGACCTGGTATCGAACGCCGTCGTTGAGTTCACGAGCCAGCAGGGCGTGATGGGCGGTTATTACGCCTCCGCGATGGGGGAGAACGACGAGGTCGCCCACGCCATTCGCGATCATTATCGTCCCCGCTTCGCCGGCGATGAGCTGCCCGAGGGCACCGCTGGCTGCATCGTGGCCTGTGCCGACAAGCTCGATACCATCGCCGGTATTTTTGCCATCGGCGAGCCCCCGACCGGCTCTTCGGACCCCTACGCGCTGCGTCGTGCCGCTATCGGCATCATCAATATCCTGCGCGACCGTCTGCCGATCGACCCCACGTCGCTTATCGACTTCGCCCTCGAGCTCTATGGCGAGCAGGGCATTGAGTTCGACGCCGCCGAGGTCGCCCAGCAGGTTCGTGACTTCTTCCATGGCCGCCTGGTGAGCATGGCCCACGACGAAAAGATCCCGGCCGATACCGTTGCCGCCGTCTCCGCGGTGCACATCATCGCCCCGTCCGTCTTCTTCGCCCGCTGCGTCGCCCTCGACGAGGCCCGCAAGAACGACGCTGAGACGTTCGACAACCTGGCGACCGCCTATGCCCGCGCCGCGCACATCTCCAAGCCCGAGCTGGGTGCGAAGTACGACCGCAGCCTGATGGGCGAGGCCGAGCTCGCGCTTGCCGACGCCTCCGAGGCTGCTCAGACTGCTGTAGATGCCGCCCTTGCTGCCGAGGACTACCCGGCCGCATTTGCCGCCCTCGCCGCCCTGCGTGCTCCCATTGACCGCTTCTTCGACGAGGTTATGGTCATGGACAAGGACGAGCAGCTCCGCGATAATCGCCTTAAGCTGCTCAACCGCTTCGAGGCCGTTTTCTCCGGCATCGCCAACATCGGTGAGCTTGCCCGCAAAAAGTAAGCCAGCCTGCGCATAAGCGCAAAAGGAGCCCCGCATGGATTGCCCGGTCACCGCTCGTCCCACCGTCATCGTTATCTCCGACTCGCTCGGTGATACCGCTTGTGAGGTGGTGCTTGCGGCGTCCGGGCAATTTGATGAAGGGGCTTTTCGCGTTTTGCGCCTGCCCAAGGTGACCTCCGTGGAGCAGGTCAAGTCATTTGTGGGGCCGCGTGTCGATGCGGACCATCGCGATATCGCCGTGTTCCACACCATTGTCGATCCGGCGCTTCGCGCCCGCGTGCTCGATTACCTGGGTATGCTGCATATCCGTTCGGTCGACCTGATCGGCCCGACGCTCGCCGTGCTGTCGTCGCTCATCGGTGTGTCGCCAAAGGGCGTCGCGGGCGTGATTCACAAGACTGATGACCGCTATTTCCATCGTATCGAGGCCATGGAGTATTTCGTCGAGCACGATGATGGACGCGGCTGCGACGACCTTTCGGGAGCCGATATCGTGCTGCTGGGCGTATCCCGCACGTCCAAGACGCCGCTGTCGATGTATTTGGCCTATCAGGGTTACAAGGTTGCCAATGTTCCGTTGGCCCATGGCATGGAGCCGCCGAAGTCGATTTACGAGGTTGACCCGATGCGCCTGTTCGGCCTGGTTTCGACCGTCGACGTTATTTCTGAGATTCGCGATAGCCGCTTGGGCGATGATTACGCCCGTGCCGTTGCCGGCTCCTATGCCGAGCCCGAGAGTGTGCGCAGCGAGCTCGAGGAAGCCCGTGCCCTCATGAAGCGCCTAGGCTGCTTTGTGGTGCGTACCGATGGCAAGGCGATCGAGGAGAGCGCCTCCGAGATCATTAGCCACTTGGAGGAAATCCAAGTAGTCCGCGCCCGCCGCGCCGCCCGCCGAGCCCAGCAAAGCTAGCTCATTGGGGTAGCTAAAATGCCCGTCTATATAAGACTAGCTAAAAATAATGCACGATATTGGTAAAGCGATTTAGCAAGAAACTGGCATTTGACCTGTAAGCTTCCTGCATTGGAATCTTCATAAGGTAACCACCTTTACCTACCGTTTACCGCCATATTTACCACGTTTACCAACCCCCGCGCCCTCTGCGCAAGCCCGCTCAATGCCCGCCGTATAGTACCCTCACGGCTCGCATCCGGCGGGTCGATTCGTCACCACGGTCGTGCGCGAAAGTGCATGGAAGGGGAAGTATCGTGAGCGATTGCAAGAGGGTTTTCCGTTTTGGAACCGACGCCCAGGGCACTTGTGTCACTGAGGGCGACAAGTCCATGAACTTCGTGCTTGGCGGCAAGGGCGCAAACCTTGCCGAGATGAGCCGCATCGGCCTGCCGGTTCCCGGTGGCTTTACCATTACCTGCCAGACTTGCGTCGAGTACTCCGGTGCCGACAACGTCTGGCCCGAAGGCGCACTCGATGAGATCGTTGCCGCCGAGGCCGACCTCGAGGCCCGCTGTGGCAAGAAGCTCGGTGACGACAATGATCCGCTGCTCGTGTCGGTTCGCTCGGGTGCTCCGTTTTCCATGCCCGGCATGATGGACACGGTTCTCAACTTGGGCCTCAACGACGACTCCGTTCAGGGTCTCATCGCGCAGACGCAGAACCCGCGCTTTGCCTGGGATAGCTACCGTCGCTTTATCCAGATGTTCTCCAACGTTGTCATGGGCGTTGACGCCGACCTATTCGAGAATGCCCTGACCCAGGCCCGCCTGGTCGCTGGAGTCCGCGTCGACTCCGAGCTTTCGGCCGAGGATCTGCAGGAGCTCGTCGAGACCTTCAAGGGCATCTTCTCCGAGAACGTCGAGGCCGCCCTGTATCCCGAGCTCGAGGTCGCCGACGGCAAGCCCGTCTTCCCGCACGATCCTGAGCTTCAGCTGCGTCTTGCCATCCAGGCCGTCTTTGGCAGCTGGATGAACGAGCGTGCGTGCATCTACCGCAAGCAGCATGGTATTTCCGACGAGCTCGGTACCGCCGTCAACGTTCAGGCCATGGCCTTTGGTAACAAGGGCGAGACCTCTGCGACGGGCGTTGCCTTCACGCGCAACCCGGCCGATGGCACCAAGGAGTTCTACGGTGACTTTTTGGTTAACGCCCAGGGCGAGGACGTTGTCGCTGGCATCCGCAACACCGAGCCTATCGCTGACCTCAAGACCACCCCGGGCCTCGAGTCCGCAGGTGAGGAGCTCGAGCGCGTGTTCCTGACGCTCGAGGATCATTACCGCGATATGTGCGATATCGAGTTCACCATCGAGCAGGGCAAGCTCTGGATGCTCCAGACACGCGTGGGCAAGCGCACCGCCACCGCCGCCCTGCGCATCGCCATCGAAATGGTCGAGGAAGGCCTGATCACCCGCGAAGAGGCCGTGAGCCGTATCGATCCCGCGCAACTCGACCAGCTCCTGCACCCGCAGTTTGACGCTTCCAAGAGGTACGAGGCGCTGGCCAGCGGTCTGAACGCCAGCCCCGGTGCCGCCGTGGGTGAGGTTGTGTTCTCGAGTGATGACGCCGTCGCGCGCACCAACGAGGGCCACAAGGTCATTCTGGTTCGTTGGGAGACCAACCCCGACGACCTGAAGGGTATGGTTGCCGCCGAGGGCATTCTGACCAGCCACGGTGGAAAGACGAGTCATGCCGCCGTTATCGCTCGCGGCATGGGTACGCCCTGCGTCTGCGGCGTTGAGCGCTTCCATATCGACGCTGCTGAGAAGGTCGTGCGTATCGAGGGCAGTGACCGCGTGCTGCGCGAGGGCGATGTCATCTCCATCGACGGCACCCAGGGTATCGTCGTCGACGGCGCCGTTGACCTGGTCTCCGCCGAGCTCACCGGCGATCTGGACACCATCCTATCCTGGGCCGACGAGATTCGCCTGGACGAGACCGGTGGCCATGCCAACCATGTGCGCGTTAATGCCGACAACCCCGAGGATGCCGCGCTCGCGCTCGAGTTTGGCGCCGAGGCCATCGGCCTGTGCCGCACCGAGCACATGTTCCTGGGCGACCGCAAGAACATCATCCAGAGCTTTATCCTGTCCGATGATGAAGCCGTGAAGCAGCAGGCCCTGGCCGACCTGCTCAAGGTTCAGACCGAGGACTTCCTGGCGATGTTCAAGACCATGTCCGGTCGCGATGTGGTCGTCCGCCTGCTCGATCCGCCGCTTCATGAGTTCCTGGATAATCCTCGCGACCTCGAGGTCGCCGTCACCAAGAAGGAAGCCGCCGGCGCCAGCGAGGAAGAGCTTGCAGCCATGCGCGCCCGCCTGCGTCGTATCGACGGCATGGTCGAGTCCAACCCGATGCTCGGCCTACGCGGCGTGCGCCTGTCCGTCGTCTTTAGCGATCTGCCGCTCATGCAGGTCCGCGCCGTCGCCACGGCTGCCGCTCGCCTCATCAAGGAGGGCGTCGATCCGCGTCCCGAGATCATGGTTCCGCTCGTCTCCATCACGGCCGAGCATGTTCAGACCCGCGAGGTTGTCGAGCGCGTGATCGCCGAGGTTTCCGCCGAGGAGGGCGTCGAGCTCAACATTCCCGTGGGCACGATGCTCGAGCTGCCGCGCGCCTGCATGGTCGCTGACGAGATCGCCCATCACGCAGACTTCTTCTGCTTTGGCACCAACGACCTCACGCAGACGACCTTCGGTTTCTCGCGTGACGATGCCGAGGCCAAGTTCATCCCGCTGTACATGCACAAGAAGATCTTGAAGGACAATCCCTTCGAGACCATCGACACGGCAGTACTCGAACTGGTGCGCATGGCTGTCGAGAAGGGCCGCGCCACCAACCCCGACATGCACTTTGGCGTGTGCGGCGAGCACGGTGGCGACCCCAAGTCCATCAAGGGCCTGTTTAACGTGGCCGACGTGGACTACGTGTCCTGCTCGCCCTATCGCGTGCCCCTTGCACGCCTGGCTGCCGCTCAGGCCAAGCTCGAGACCAAGCGTTTCGCCTAACGTTTTGGGTTTAGACGCCTAGCGTAGCCCCCCTCATGCCGTCCGTCTCATTCGTGAGGCGGGCGGCTATCATGTGCGGGTTTTGTCTTTTTGTCTGCGTAAAAAATTGTTCTTGCAGCAGAAACCCGCGCGTGTATACTCGAATACGTTTGTTCAACTACGTGCCGGCCAAGGTGGTACGGCACCTCTAGAAGAGTAAGGAATTGCACATGGATTACATCCGCGCAATCGAGCGTCAGCAGATCCGCGAGGACATTCCTCAGGTTCGCGTCGCCGACAACGTCAAGGTTCACTACCGCATTAAGGAAGGCGACCGCGAGCGCATCCAGGTCTTCCAGGGCGACGTCATCCGCATGGCCGGCGCCGGTGCCCGCGAGACCTTCACCGTCCGCAAGATGTCCTTCGGTGTCGGTGTTGAGCGTACCTTCCCGCTTCACAGCCCCAAGATCGCCAAGCTCGAGGTCGTTCGTCATGGTCGCGTCCGTCGCGCCAAGCTGTACTACCTCCGCGACAAGGTGGGCAAGGCTGCTCGCATCCCCGAGAAGCGCTAAGAAGATCGCAGCGTCTGTCCACTCGTTTGGACACAAGGGTCACCTTCGGGTGGCCCTTCTTTTTATCTGATTTGCATGCAAGGAGGCCCCGATATGGCCAACATGACGAGCTCGGTTTCGGCTTCGCAGGTTGCCGGCGAGCTGGCGAGCGCCACGTTTGAGGAGATTCCCGCCCTCGTGGAGCATTATCGCGAGGACCCGCGTCAGCAGGTGATCAAGGCTTGTGAGCGTGCTCTTAAGCGCCATGCCAAGGAACTTGCCGAGCGCGAGCGCGTCAACGGCATGTACGAGCTGATGCGCGAGCTCGGTGGGGATGGCGTGGTCGTGGGCGTCGACGAGGTGGGTCGCGGCTCGGTGGCCGGTCCTTTGACGGTATGCGCCGTTTGCCTTCCTATGGAGCCGCGCGTCTGGGGCATCAACGATTCCAAAAAGCTCACGCCCGCGCGCCGCGAGCTGCTCTCTGTGAAGATCGCCGAGGTGGCGACGGCGATCGGTTTTTGCCATATCGCGCCTAAGGATATCGATGAGATGGGCATGGCCCGTGCTATCCGTACCGCCGTTGCGGGCGCCGTGGCCGATACGGGGCTCGAGCCCGACTGCGTCCTCATGGATGGCAACCCCTTGGGCGCCGTTCCCAACGAGCGCGATGTGGTGAAGGGCGATGCCAAGATCGCCTGCATCGCCGCGGCGTCCATCATGGCCAAGGTCACGCGTGACGAGATGATGGTCGAGTACGACGCCGAGTACCCCGAGTACCATCTGGCCGAGTCGAAGGGCTATGCGAGCCCCGAGCACATCGAGGCCATTCGCAAACATGGACTTTGTCCGCTGCACCGCGTGAGCTTTTGCGGAAACTTTCTGCAGACTGAGCGCCTTTTCTAGGTCAATTGTGGAGACAGGGACCTCTGGGGTTTTATAAACCTGCTGGTAGCGGGCCGTATGCAACAGCATTGCTGCGTACGGCCCGTTTTTTGTCGGCATTTGGTCAGCTTTTGGTTTGCTTCCGGTACTTACCCGCATGAAAGGTGCCCTCATCATCGGGGCAATGCAGTGTGCGGGAAAGGAGACCCCATGAGTGCCGCAAGCAAAAAGAGCAAGACGCAGCAGCTCAAGGAGCGTTGGGAAAACGGCGAGCTCGACTGCGGGGCGATGACGCCCGAGTTTATCAAGGGACTCAGTCCCCGCGAGCTGGGCATGCTGGGCGAGCTGATCACCATCGACTACTTTAACGAGCGCGGCTACACCTTGCTGGAGCAGGGTTATCGTTGCACCGAGGGCGAGGCCGATCTGGTGCTGCTCGATGAGCTCGACGATGTCGTGGTGATGGCCGAGGTCAAGACCAGACGCGTCGCACTGGATTGCAACACGCGGGTCTTTCCCGAGGAGGCCGTGGACGCCCAAAAGCAACGCCGCTACCGCCGCATCGCAAGCTGCTATCTTATGGAGCATTATCCGCTCAAGGCGATTCGCTTCGATGCCGTGGGTGTCACCATTCGCGGCGGGCATATCGCCGAGATCGAGCATCAGTACAACGCGTTCGATTGGCAGGTTTCGTGATGGCGTTCGAGACGTTTGCCGTTCACGCGGCCTGCATTCGTGGCGTCGAGGCGATTCACGTCACGGTCGAGGTCTCGCTTGCCGGTGGCGTTCCGGGCATTCAGATGCTCGGTATTCCGAGTATGGAGGTGATGGAGTCACGCGGTCGTATTCGCTGCGCGATGCGCTCGGCCGGCTTTGAGATCCCACGCTCGGGCATTACGGTCAATCTGGCGCCCGGCGATATTCGCAAGACTGGAAGTGGCTTTGATCTGCCCATCGCCATCGCGGTTCTGGCGGCCGATGGTCAGATTCCCTGCGACAACCTCGATCGTTGTCTTATCGCTGGTGAGCTTGGCTTGGACGGTACGGTGCTTCCTGTCAAGGGCGAGGTAGCGTTTCAGCTATTGGCTCGCGACATGGGGCTGTCTTTTATCGCCGGCAGGTCCGACCAGCATGTGCCACTCGCGGGCGTGGATTGCGGCTTTATCGATCATTTGTCTCAGCTTGCTCATGGTATGGGCGATGCCGCGCGGCACTACTTGGATTCCGAGGGCGTCGAGGCGACCTTTGAGCCAGAGCTCGACTATGCCGACGTGCTGGGGCAGGAAGTCGCTAAACGCGGCATGGCGCTTGCGGCGGCAGGAGAACTCGGCTTGCTCATGATCGGGTCTCCGGGATCGGGCAAGACGATGCTCGCACGCCGTATGACCGGCATCCTACCCGAGCTTTCCGTTGAGGATCAGCAGGAGGCACTGTGCATCCATTCGGTTTTGGGTGAGAACATTGATGGCTTGTTGGCGGGGCACCGCCCCTTCCGCAGTCCCCACCACAGTATTTCGACCGCAGGCCTTATCGGCGGTGGGCGCCCGGTGCACCCGGGTGAGATCAGCCTTGCTCATGGCGGCGTGCTCTTTTTGGACGAGCTTGCCGAGTTTCCCACTGGCGTGCTGCAGACGCTGCGTCAGCCCATCGAGCGCGGCTACGTGAGAATCGTACGCGTCGACGGGGCTTTTACCTTCCCGTCGCGCTTTCAGCTGCTGGCTGCGAGCAATCCCTGCCCCTGCGGCTTTTTGGGCGATCGCGAGGTGCCGTGTCGCTGCTCGGCGGCGATGGTCGAGCGCTATCGGTCTAAACTGCGCGGTCCTTTGGCCGACCGTATCGACATGATGATTGATGTGACCCGTCCCGACCCTCAAGTGATTATCGAGGGTGCGGAGGGCATGTCGTCGGCCGAGTTACGTGACTACGTTGTGCGCGGTCGCGCCTTTCGCGCTTGGCGCGAATCCCGCATGGACGATGCGGATGCCGAGGCCGAGGATGACGAGACACGGTCCATTGACGGCGTCGTTTCGACCTTTGAGCTCGATGATGCGGCGGAGAAGTGTGTGCTCGGCCTGTCGAAGCGCACGCATCTCACAGGGCGTGGCATCGTGCGCCTTGTTCGCATTGCGCGCACGATCGCAGATGTCGCCGAGAGCGAGCAGGTGACGCAGGACCACGTGCTCGAGGCGGCGATGTACCAGGGAAGGAGGGACCAATGATGGTTGAGGGGACCTTCGAGCTGCATCCAGGTGACGCGTTGTATCCCGAGACCGTTTTGGAGCTTTCTGATGTACCTCAGACGCTCTATGTGCGCGGCAACCCCGAGGCGCTTTCGACGCCCGCGCTCTCCATCATCGGTGCGCGAAAGGCCTCGCCGTATGGTCTTGCCGTGGCAGAGCTTGCGGCGAAGGTGGCGGTTGAGGCGGGAGTGACGGTAGTTTCGGGCGGTGCGGTCGGTTGTGACCAGGCCTCGGGTTGGGCTGCGGTCAACGCCGGCGGCAAACACGTTGTGGTGCTGGGGACGGGCGCCGACGTGGTCTACCCGCGTTCGAGCGCGGGGCTGATTACGCGCACGCTTGATACGGGTGGCGCGGTCGTGTCGATCTCTCCGTGGGGCATGGGTCCGCGCAAGTTCGCCTTTCCGCGCCGCAATCGCGTAATCGCGGCCCTGTCGCAAGCCCTCTTTGTATCCGAGGCGGGTATGCCTTCTGGGACGTTTTCCACAGCCGAGGCTGCTATGGATTTGGGGCGCGAACTTCTTGCCGTGCCGGGGTCGATCCTATCGCCCGAGTCGCGTGGCACGAATTACCTCATTGCGAACGGTGCCTGCTGCATCATCGACGAGGAATCTATCGAGATGGCTATCTCACGCATCTACGGCACCCTGCGCTACTCGCGCCCCGATGCTCCCGGCATTGCCGACCTGAATCCAACGCAGCAGACCGTGATGCATGCGCTCATCGCCTCTCCACTCAAGGTCGACGACATTGCGGCGCTCGTCTCGCTCGATGCTGTCGGCGTACTCAAACTCTTGGGTTCGCTTGAACTCGAGGGCCTTATCGAGCGCATGATGGATGGAAGGTATGCGCCCTCCAAGTTTGCCCTTCACGCCCAGACACCCTTCGGTCACAATGGAAAACGTGTCAATTAGAAAGGTGTTTGCAGATGCAGTTCGATCAGGTGACGGTTATCGGTGGCGGTCTGGCGGGTTCGGAGTGCGCGATCCAGCTTGCAGACCGCGGGTTTGCCGTAAAGCTGTGCGAGATGCGCCCCCAGGTGAGCTCCCCGGCCCACCATACCGATCATCTGGCAGAGCTCGTCTGCTCCAATTCGTTTAAGTCGACCCGTCCGGATTCCGCGGCTGGTTTGCTGAAAGCTGAGCTTGAGCGCATGGGTTCAGTCCTGCTCGATTGCGCCCATCGCGCGGCTGTTCCCGCCGGTGGCGCCTTGGCGGTCGACCGCGTCAAGTTTTCCGAGCTTGTCGAGGCCGAGGTTGCCGCTCGTCCCAATATCGAGGTCGTGCACGGCGAGGTCACGCAGATTCCCGAGGGTCACGTGGTCATTGCCGCGGGCCCGCTGTGTTCACCGGCGCTGAGCGAAGAGGTCATGAAGCTCGTCGGTGGCGACGCCCTTGCGTTCTTCGATGCCGCGGCGCCGATCGTCGATGCCTCCACGCTCGATATGGACGTGCTGTTCTCGCAGTCGCGCTACGAGGAGCAGGGGAGCGGCGACTATCTCAACGCTCCGCTCAACAAGGAGGAGTACGAGGCCTTTATCGAGGCGCTTACCACGGCCGACCGCGTGGTGCTCAAAGACTTTGAGGGCGGCGATCTGTTCCAGGCCTGCCAGCCTGCCGAGGAAGTTGCGCGCACCGGCAAGGACGCCATTCGCTTTGGCGCCATGAAGCCCGTCGGCCTCACCGACCCGCGTACCGGACGTCGCCCCTGGGCGGCGATTCAGCTGCGTGCCGAGAACAAGGAGAAGACCGCCTATAACCTGGTGGGCTTCCAGACCAACTTGATCTTTGGCGAGCAGAAGCGCGTCTTCCATATGGTGCCGGGCCTGGAGAACGCTGAGTTCTTCCGCTACGGTGTCATGCACCGCAATACCTTTGTCGACGCCCCGCACGTGCTCGATGGCACCTTTGCCGTGCCCGGTACCGGCGTGCGTCTGGCCGGTCAGATCACCGGTACCGAGGGATACATGGAAGCCGTGGCGACAGGTCTGCTCGCGGCGCTCAACACCTATGCCGAGGCTATCGGTGCCGCGGGCGTCGAGTTGCCGCGTGTGGGTGCCCTGGGTGCGCTCGTGGGCTATGCGACCGATCCTGCCACCGTGGGCTATCAGCCCATGCATGTCAACTTTGGCCTGGTGCCGCCACTCGAGGATGGTAAGCGCCGCAGCAAGCGCGACCGCTATCAGGCCTATGCGGACCGTGCGCTCGAGGCCCTCGATGCCTACTTGGCCACGCGTTCCGACTTGTTTGGAGGCGACCGGTCATAGCCTTTGACCTGTACGACACCGTCGACTCGTTTATCGCCTATATCGCACGCGTCGAGGGACTTTCTCCCAACACGGTGACGGCCTATGGCTCGAGGCTGGAGCGCTTCGCTGCCTGGTGCGAGCGCGAGGATATCGATGCTTTCGCTGCCGACGTGCGCACCATTCGTCGCTATCTTGCCGAGCTTTCGCGTGAGCAGGTGGCTCCCCGAACGCTTGCGGCGCACCTGTCGGCCATTCGATCTCTCTATCGCTGGATGGCTGCCGAGGGGATTGTCGAGGGCGATGCGGTCTCGGCGATCGCATCGCCCAAGCTGCCGCGTGACCTGCCGGGTGTCCTTACGACCCAGCAGGTCGAGGCGCTGCTCAAGACGCCTGATACCTCGACGCCCGCGGGACTGCGCGATGCGGCGATGCTTGAGTTGCTCTATGCCTCCGGCGCGCGAATCTCGGAGCTCGCGGCGCTCAACGTGGAGTCTATTGGTTGGTCCGAGCGAACGCTGCGACTTTGGGGCAAGGGGAGCAAGGAGCGTATCGTCCCTCTGTATCGTCGTGCGCTCGAGGTGACGCATCTCTATATTGAGGAGGGGAGGCCGGAGTTGCTCGCTCGGGCAAAGCGCCGCGACCTCGCTACCGGGCCGCATCCGCTGCTTATATCGGCGCGCGGCAATCGCATGAGCGCCGCGATGCTCCGGCGGCGGTTCCATACGCTGGCGACGCTCGCCGGCATTCCGGCCGACATCGCCCCGCATGCGATGCGCCATACCTTTGCGACCGACTTGCTCGAGGGCGGTGCGGACCTGCGCTCGGTTCAAGAGCTGCTAGGTCATGCGAGCCTGTCCACGACGCAGATCTACACGCATCTCACACCCGATCGGCTTAAGCGGGCTGTGGCTCAAGCCCATCCCCGCGGCGAATAGTGGCTGGGACGTCCCGCGCCGCACTCAGGTGTGTGGTTTTGATTGCGGGTTGGCAGGAAGAGGCATTCCTGCTATCATTCATCGGGTTGCTTCACGGCAACATGTTTTTATCACGCACGCGCGGCTACTTCATACCGTGGTGCCCGGGCTTTGGTAGCACATGTCCGGGTTGGTTTTGGAGGATGACCCCGCGCGGAGGCAAACCACAGGAGGTTTAACATGGCTACCAAGATTAATATCCGCACCCTGCTCGAGGCCGGCTGCCACTTCGGTCACCAGACCCGTCGCTGGAACCCCAAGATGAAGCCGTTCATCTTCGGTGAGCGCAACGGCATCTACATCCTCGACCTCAAGCAGACCATCCTCGACGCCGACCAGGCCTACACCTTCGTCAAGAACGTCGCCAAGGGTGGCAACGTGCTGTTCGTCGGCACCAAGAAGCAGGCTCAGGAGGCCGTCAAGAACGCTGCTGAGCGCGCCAACATGCCTTACATCAACCAGCGTTGGCTCGGCGGTATGCTGACCAACTTCGTCACCATCCGCTCCCGCATCAACCGCATGGAGGAGCTCGAGGCCATGGTCGAGGACGGCCGCATGGCTGTTCTGCCCAAGAAGGAGCAGGCTGTTCTCGGCAAGGAGCTCACCAAGCTCCAGACCAACCTCGGTGGCGCCCGCGACATGAAGGGTCTGCCCCAGGCTCTCTTCGTCATCGACACCAAGCGCGAGGAGAACGCCATCAAGGAGGCTCAGCGCCTGAACATCCCCGTCGTCGCTCTGATCGACACCAACTCCGATCCCGACGAGGTCGAGTACGGCATCCCCTGCAACGATGACGCTATCTCCGCTGTCACCCTTATGTGCGAGCTCATGGCTGACGCCTGCCTCGCTGGCTCCGGCAAGGAGCAGGTCTCCGAGGCCGAGATGGCCGCTGAGCCCAAGGCCGAGTAAATCAGTCTTAGTTAATTCTTTTTCATCTCTTTGAAAGGAACCACAATGGCCCAGATTACCGCCGCTATGGTCAAGCAGCTCCGCGAGATGACCGACTCCCCGATGATGGAGTGCAAGAAGGCTCTCGTCGAGGCTGACGGCGACATGGACGCCGCTGTCGACGTTCTGCGTAAGAACGGCCTTGCCAAGGCTGCCAAGAAGGCTGGCCGTGAGACCAACGAGGGCGCTGTCGCCGCGTTCGTCTCCGAGGATGGCAAGACCGGCGCTCTGCTCGAGCTCTCCTGCGAGACCGACTTCGTTGGCTCTAACGCCAAGTTCACCGGCTTTGCTTCCAAGGTCGCTGAGGTTGTCGCTACCACCGAGCCTGCTGACGTCGACGCTCTGCTCGAGAAGCCGATGGGCGAGGAGACCGTTTCCTCCGAGCTCACCGAGATGATTCACATCATGGGCGAGAACATGAAGATCTCCCGCTTCGCTGCCCGCAAGGCTGAGAACGGCGCGCTCGCTTCTTACATCCACATGGGTGGTAAGATCGGCGTCCTCGTCGAGTTCGCCTTCGAGAAGGCTGAGACCGCTCAGGCTGAATCCTTCAAGACCTTCGCTCACGACGTTGCCCTTCAGGTTGCCGCCGTCGCCCCGATCTGCGCTACCCGCGATCAGGTTCCGGCCGAGACCGTCGAGCACGAGAAGCAGATCTACATGGCCCAGGCTGCCGAGTCCGGCAAGCCCGAGGCTATCCAGGAGAAGATGGCTGTCGGCCGTCTGGAGAAGTTCTACAAGCAGTCCGTGCTCACCGAGCAGGAGTTCATCAAGGACAGCTCCCTCACCATCAAGAAGTACGCTGAGCAGGTCTCCAAGGAGCTCGGCGACACCATTACCGTCGTTGCCTTTGACCGTCTGGTCCGTGGCGAGTAAATAAGCTCTTGTAGCTGGTAATGAGCAGGCTGTGGGTTTTACTCACAGCCTGCTTTTTCATGGCTCTTATGAGAGCCTTTGATATCATATTGAGAGTCTAATTAAAGGAGGATCGCTTTGTCCGACATCCGATATAAACGCGTGCTTCTTAAGCTTTCCGGCGAAGCACTCATGGGCGACGGCCAATATGGCATCGACCCCAAGGTTACCGACCATCTTGCCAAGCAGGTCAAGGAGCTGCTCGCCGTTGGCCATGAGGTCGGCGTCGTTGTCGGCGGCGGTAATATTTTCCGCGGCATGGCCGGCGCTGCCGGTGGCATGGAGCGTGCTCAGGCCGACTACATGGGCATGCTGGCAACCGTTATGAACGCGCTCGCCCTGCAGGATGCCTTCGAGCGCAACGATGTTCCCTGCCGCGTTATGAGCGCTATCCAGATGAACGAGATCTGCGAGCCCTATATTCGCCGTCGCGCCATCAACCACCTTTCCAAGGGCAACGTTGTTATTTTTGCCGCCGGTTCGGGCAATCCGTACTTTACGACCGACACCGCCGCGGCTCTTCGTGCGTGCGAGATCGGCGCCGAGATTCTGATTAAAGCCACCAAGGTTGACGGCATCTACGACAAGGATCCCGTCAAGTGCGCCGATGCCGTCCGTTTTGACAAGATTACCTATCACGAGGTTCTCGTCCGCGGTCTGCAGGTTATGGATTCCACGGCTACGGCACTGTGCCAGGATAACCGTATGCCGATTTTGGTCCTCAACATCGATGGCGAGGACACCGTCAAGCGCGCGCTCGCGGGTGAGCCCGTCGGCACGCTCGTCTATCAGGAGGATTAAGCATGGCAGAGAACATCACCGCCCATATGGACAAGTCGCTCGAGTCCCTCAAGCATAACTTCTCCAAGGTCCGTACCGGCCGCGCCAATGCCAACATTCTGTCCGACATCACCGTCGATTATTACGGTGTTCCCACGCCGGTCACGCAGGTTGCCGCCGTCAAGACCCCCGAGGCCCACATGCTGCTCATCGAGCCGTGGGACAAGGCACTCATCAATGCTATCGTCAAGGCCATCGGCGCTTCCGATCTGGGTATTACCCCCAACTCCGATGGCACCGTCGTTCGTCTTCCGTTCCCGGCTCCCACCGAGGAGCGCCGTCGCGAGCTCGTCAAGGAGTGCCGCGAGTACGCCGAGCAGGCCAAGGTGTCTATCCGTAACATCCGTCGCGACTTCAACAACAAGCTCGAGCGCGATGAGGAGCTCACCGAGGACGATGTCCGTCGCGAGCAGGCCAAGGTCCAGAAGCACACCGATGAGTATGTCGCCAAGGTCGAGGAGCTTCTGAAGGAAAAAGAAGCCGAGGTCATGGAGATCTAAGGTGCAATACGACGAGCATAAACTGGTCGAGTACTTTGCCGACGCCCCTGCGGGCGTCGGTTTTTCCGACCTTGACCTCAATAACATTCCGCACCATATCTCGTGCATCATGGACGGCAACGGTCGTTGGGCCACGTCGCGCGGTCTTGCACGCACTGAGGGCCACAAGGCGGGTATCGTCTCGCTGCGCGAGATCATTACCGCCTGCGTGCGCCTGGGCGTCGACGTGCTTTCGGCCTATGCGTTTTCTACCGAAAACTGGAACCGCCCGCAGCATGAGGTCAACGTCTTGATGCACCTGTTTGCCAAGACGTTCATCGACGAGTTGCCGCTTCTGAAGCGCGAAAACGTGCGCGTTGTCTTTTTGGGTGATATTTCCGCGCTGCCCAAGAAGACCCGCGACGTTTTTGAACGCGGTCTTGCCGAGTGCGCCGATCACACCGGTATGACGCTGGCGCTTGCCGTCAACTACGGCGCGCGTGCCGAGATTACCCGCGCTGTCCGTCAGATCGCACTCGACGTTGCCGCCGGTAAGATCGATCCTGCCGCAATTGATGACGACATGGTGGCTTCCCACCTCTATACCGCCGGTCTTCCCGATCCTGAGCTTGTGATTCGCACCTCTGGTGAGCTGCGCCTTTCGAACTATCTGCTGTGGCAGGTAGCTTATTCCGAGTTCTACGTCACCGATACCTATTGGCCCGACTTTGATCGTTGGGGCCTTGTCGACGCCATTTTGGCCTATCAGGGCCGTGACCGTAGGTTTGGTGGACTGAGCAAGACCGAGGAGGCTTAATCGTGTCCGATCGTCCCAAGGCATCTGCTCCCAAGACGCCTGCGCGTAAAGCTGCCACTGCGGGAGCGCCTGCAGCGAAGAGCGGTTCCGGTTCGTGGCTGGCGGGCTTTATTACCCGTGCCGCCGCCGGTATCGTCTACGCCGTTGTCTTTATCCTGTGCCTAGTTTTGGGTATCGTGCCCACGGCCATCTTTGTTTCCGTCATGAGCGGTCTGTGCTGCTATGAGTTTTTCCGTATGACAAGGCTCGATGGCAAGATGGCTAACGAGCGCATGGGTATCGCTGCCGCCGTGCTCTTTCCGCTGTCGGCGTTGGGCGATTCGATGCTGCTGAATGCCCTGCTTTTTGCCCTGATGCTCGCTGTGGGCATTTGGTATGTCTGGTCGCCGCGTACCCGCATATCCGATGTTGCCGTGACACTCATGGGTCCCATCTACACCGGTTTTATGCTGTCGGCTATCGTGCTGCTGCGCGATGCCGTGCCCGGTTTTGCCGGCGCCCTGCTTTCGGTGGGTGTTTGCGCGTCTCTCTGGGTCTCCGATTCGTTTGCCTATATCGTGGGTAGCCGTATCGGCAAACACAAGATGGTTCCCAAGATCTCTCCCAAAAAGAGCTGGGAGGGGTTTGTTGGCGGCATCCTGGGCTCGGTTTTGATTTGGCTCATCCTGTGGGCGACGCATTTCTTCAAGCTCAGCCTGCCCTATGCGCTGCTGTGCGGCGTGGTCGTGTCCATTCTGGGCGTTATCGGCGACCTTATCGAGTCGCGCATCAAGCGCGGTGTGGGCGTCAAAGATTCCGGCAACCTTATCCCGGGCCACGGCGGCATGCTCGATCGTAGCGATTCGCTTATCTTCGGCTGCATCACCGCGCAGCTGATGCTGATGATCGGAGGCGTGCTGTAATGTCATTCCAGACGACGTATGGCCCCGATGGACGCCTCCGTGTTGCCATCCTGGGTTGTACGGGCTCCATCGGCACCCAGGCGCTCGATGTGTGCCGCCAGCATGCCGATCGCCTGCAGGTGACGGCGCTGTCCGTTAACTCCAGTACCTCCGAGCTTGTTGCCGCTGCCCGCGAGTTCTCGGTTCCGGCGGTTGCCGTGGCCGATGTCGCTCATGGCGATGACGCCGTGCTGCAGGAGTTGCCCGAGGGAATGAAGCTCGGCGTTGGCGCGCAGGCGGTTTGCGAGCTCGCGCGTCGCGACGATGTCGACTGCGTACTCGTCGCTATTGTGGGTGCCGCCGGTCTCGAGGCGAGCCATGCGGCCTTGACCTCAAATAAGCGCCTTGCCCTTGCCAACAAGGAGTCCCTCGTCGTCGGTGGCGACTTGCTTATGCCGTTGGCGCAACCGGGCCAGCTTATTCCAGTCGACTCTGAGCACTCCGCCATCTTCCAGTGCTATCTGGGGGAGAACCCACGCGAGGCTCATTGTATTTGGCTCACCTGCTCGGGCGGTCCGTTTTTTGGCCGCACGCGCGACGAGCTCGACCGCGTGACGCGTGCCGATGCCCTCGCACATCCCACGTGGGCCATGGGCGCCAAGATCACCATCGACTCCGCCACCCTCATGAACAAGGGCCTGGAGCGCATTGAGGCCATGCATCTGTTTAACTGCGACCTCGATTTCATTAACGTGGTCGTGCAGCGTCAGTCCAAGATTCACTCTATGGTCGAGTTCTCCGACGGCTCCGTGATGGCGCATCTCGGTGCTTCCGACATGCGTATTCCCATCCAGTTCGCGTTCTCGTATCCCGAGCGTTGGGATACTCCGGCGCCTCGTATCGATTTTCGCGAGTTGGGGCAGCTCACGTTTGATGCTGCCGACATGGATACCTTCCGCTGTCTGGCACTGGCCGAGCGTGCCGGCAAGACGGGTGGCACCATGCCGTGCGTGCTCAATGCCGCCAACGAGGTCGCCGTCGATGCCTTCCTGCGCGATGGCTGCAGCTTTACCGATATCGATCGCATTGTGGAATCCTGCATGGATTCCCACGATGTGCAGGCGGTCGATTCGTTTGAGCAACTTCACGATATCGATGCGTGGGCGCGTGAAAAGGCTGCGCAGGTACTCGTCGCAACCCGTTCCTAACCCATAAGGATTGCTTTTTCGTTTTATGGATACTGTTCTGAGCGTTCTTTCATCGGTCTTTTGGGGCCTGCTGATGCTTTCCGTCCTCGTGTTTTTGCACGAGGGTGGCCACTTTTTGGCGGCGCGTGCCTGCGGCGTCCGTGTGACCGAGTTCTTTTTGGGCCTGCCGTGCCGCTTTGACATCCATTACACGTCGCGTCGCATTGGAACCAAGTTTGGCGTGACCCCGCTGCTGCTGGGTGGCTACGCTGCCATCTGCGGTATGGATCCGACCGATGTCTCGTGCGCCGATCGCGTGCTCGCGGCTATCTACCGTCATGGTCGCGTGACCGTGGCCGACCTTGCTGTCGAGCTCGAGCTTTCCGAGGAGGATGTGCTCGAGGCTTGTGCTCTGTTGCTGGGCTGGGGCTCCATCGCACCTTGGTATGAGGAAGGGGAGAAGCCCTCGCCGAGCTACTATCCCACCAAGTATCAGACGCTGCCGCGAGACGCGGCAGGCTACACCACCTTTGACGGCCGCCGGTTCGATCGCGAACATTCAACTGCCGAGGGCGATGTGTGGGAGCTGCCGTGCGGCGAAGCCGAGTTCCTTGCGCAAGAGCGTTCGCATACCTATCTGGGCCAGGGTTTTCTCAAGCGCGCCTTTATGCTGCTCGCGGGCATTCTCGTCAATATCCTGACGGGCTTTTTGCTGCTTATGAGCATCTACTCTATTGCGGGTGTCACCGTGCCGATGGATACCAACGTGATCGGTCAGGTTGACGAGGGGTCTATTGCCGCCAAGGCGGGTATCGAGGGCGGCGACGCGATCCTTTCGGTTGACGGAGTATCGTGCTCTACCTGGATGGACGTTTACGATGCCATCGGCAAGGCCGCCGGTAAGGACGATATCGCCATCGAGTACGAGCGTGACGGCAAGCAGCATTCGACCGCGGTTGCGCTCAAAGAGGACGAGCGCCTAGGTGTGTATGCCTCTACGCAGGTGGTCCGTTTAGACCCCATCACGTCGGCTCGCCTGTCGTTCTCCTATGTCGTGCAGACAGCGGAGGGCGTGATGCGCCTGCTCCAGCCGCAGCATACGATGGAGATTCTCGATCAGTCTTCTTCGATCGTGGGTATTAGCGTTATGTCCTCACAGGCTGCTGCTGCCGGCCCTGCTACGTTCCTTTCGTTTGCCGCCCTCATTTCGTTCTCGCTTGGCTTTATGAACCTGCTGCCCATCCCACCACTCGATGGCGGTAAGCTGGTCATCGAGATCATTCAAAAGATTGCGGGCCGCGAGCTTCCGCTCAAGGTCCAGACGATTGTGAGCTATGTGGGCATCGCGCTCTTTGCGCTGCTGTTTGTCTATATGCTTCGTTCCGACATCCTTCGATTTATTCTGTAGGGGAGTGTTTGGATTGTCTTTATCCCATCCTTTGCCTCGCGAGTTGACGCGCCCCGTGCATGTGGGCGGTGTGCAGATCGGTGGCGGCGCGCCGGTGGTGGTCCAATCCATGACCTGCACCGATACCGCTGATGCCCAGGCAACGCTTGCGCAAGTGTGCGCGTTGGCGCAGGCTGGCTGCGATATCGTGCGTGTGAGCGTGCCCACTGAGGCCGCGCTTGAGGGTTTCCGCACCATCTGTGCCGAGTCTCCGGTGCCAATCGTTGCCGATATCCACTTTAACCACAAGCTGGCCATCGGCGCCGTCGAGGCTGGTGCCGCCAAGCTTCGCATCAATCCCGGCAATATCGGCGATTGGGCTAAGGTCGATGCCGTCATCGATGCCGCGGGCGCCGCGGGCTGTGCGATTCGTATCGGCGTCAATGCCGGTTCGCTCGAGCAGGATATCGCCGAGCGCGACGACCTCATGCAGCCCGAAAAGCTCGTGATGTCGAGCGAGCGCTTCGTCAAGCACTTTGAGGACCGCGGTTTTACGAACATTGTGCTTTCGGCCAAGGCCCATAGCGTGCAAACGACGCTTGATACCTATCGAGCCCTGTCGCGTGAGATTCCCCACGTTCCGCTTCACCTGGGCGTGACGGAGGCGGGGACCAAGCTCCAGGGCACCATCAAGAGCTCTGTAGGCTTGGGTATCTTGCTTTCCGAAGGCATTGGCGACACCATGCGTGTGTCGCTCACAGCCGATCCGGTTGAGGAGCCGCCGGTTGCCTGGGGTATTCTGCAGTCGTTGGGCCTGCGTCGCCGTGGCCCCGAGATTGTCTCGTGCCCCACATGCGCCCGCTGCCAGGTTAACCTTATTCCCATTGCCGAGGAGGTTACCGAGCGGCTTAAGAACTACTCCGCGCCGCTTTCGATCGCTGTGATGGGATGTGCCGTTAATGGCCCCGGCGAGGCTTCTGATGCCGATCTGGGCGTTGCTTGCGGACGTGGTCAGGCCTTGCTCTTTTCGCATGGCCAGATCATTGGTAAAGTAGCTGAGGACCAAATTGTCGACGCGCTTATGGCAGAGGTCGACAAGCTTATTGAGGAGAAATAAATGACCCGAGCAATGTATATGTCTAAGCTCTATGCGCCGACGCTTAAAGAGGATCCGGCGGACGCTGAGCTCGCCAGCCACCGCCTGCTGCTCCGTGCCGGCATGATCCGCAAAGAGGCCGCCGGCCTGTATTCCTATCTGCCGCTCGCATGGCGCTCGATCCGCAAGATCGAGAACATCGTGCGCGACGAGATGGACGCTGCCGGCGCCCAGGAGCTTATGATGCCTATCATGGTCGACGCCGAGTTGTGGCGCGAGTCCGGCCGCATCGACGCCTATGGCAAGGAGCTTGTGCGCTTTGACGACCGTCATGGTCGCGAGTTCGTCCTGGGCCCCACGCACGAGGAGACCGTCACGGCCCTGGTGCGCAACGAGCTACGCTCCTATAAGCAGCTGCCCGTCAACCTGTATCACATTCAGGACAAGTTCCGCGACGAGTTCCGTCCCCGCTTTGGCCTGATGCGCGGCCGCGAGTTCATCATGAAGGACGCCTACAGCTTCTCCGCCACGCAGGAGAGCCTGCAGGAGGAGTACGACAAGATGAAGCAGGCGTACGCCAATATCTGCGAGCGCTGCTACATCAAGGCTCTGCCCGTCGTCGCCGATTCTGGCGAGATCGGTGGCGATACCTCCGTCGAGTACATGGCTTTGGCTGACGCCGGCGAGGCTTCGCTCGTCTACTGCGACGATTGCGGCTTCGCTGCCGATGACGAGGCTGCAAGCACCAAGGTCGTCGTGACCGAGGGTCCTGGTGACGGTACGCTCACCAAGGTTGAGACTCCGGGCATGGGCACCATTGAGGCTGTTGCTAAGTTCTTTGGGTTCCCCGAGAACGGCACGCGCAAGTCGCTGGCACTCATCGACGCCGAGGGCAAGCCGGTCGTGGCCATTGTTCCGGGCGATCACGAGCTCAACGATTGCAAGGCCGAGCACGTCTTTGGCAAGGGCTATCGCATGATGACCGACGAGGAGCTCCAGACCTACGGTCTGCACAAGGGCTTTATCGGACCGGTTAACCTGCCCGAGGGCATCCGTCTAGTGTGCGACGAGAGTCTGCGCGAGTCCAAGCAATGGGCCTGCGGTGCCAACGAGGTCGATTATCACTTTACCGGTGCCTGCCCCGAGCGCGACTTTACCGTCGACGAGTGGGCCGATCTGGTCACCGTCGTCGCCGGCGACCCCTGCCCGCACTGCGGCAAGCCGCTCTCTGCTGCTCGCGGCATCGAGGTCTCCCAGGTGTTCCAGCTGGGCACCAAGTACTCCGAGGCCATGGGTGCCACCTTTATGGACGAGGATGGCAAGGAGAAGCCGCTCATCATGGGTTGCTACGGCGTGGGCGTGTCTCGCTCGCTCGCTGCCGTCGTGGAGCAGCATAACGACGAGCACGGTATCGTTTGGCCTGTCTCCGTTGCCCCGTACGAGGTCGCGGTGATTCCGCTCGATCCCAAGAAGGAGGAGTGCGCTACCGTCTGCGACCAAATCGTCGAGGGTCTGTGCGCCGAGGGTATCGAGGTCGTCGTCGACGATCGCGATGAGCGTCCTGGCTTTAAGTTTGCCGACAACGACCTTATGGGCTTCCCGTATCAGGTAGTGCTCGGCAAGCGTGGTCTTAAGAACGGCACCGTCGAGCTCAAGGACCGTGCTACGGGCGAGCGCGAGGATGTGGCGATTGATGAGGTCGTCGCCAAGGTCGCCGAGCTTGTGAAGGCAGCACGTCGTTAATCGACATTTCTGGTAGTAGATGTAATTGCAGGCCTGCTCCGCATCTCTCTTAGGATGAGATGCGGAGCAGTCTTTTTTGTTGCGTGAATAAGTTCGACGGGTAAAGGAAAACCCCACAGCCCAAATGAGCTGCAGGGTTTTCTTTTGTGCCTCCGATGCGAAATAAATCGCTCAGATACTACTGATAATCGACGACGTCGATCCAGTTCTTAAGGAACTCATCGTTCACGTTGCGCTTACGAGCGAGCTCGGAAGCGGCGACGATGCTCGTCCACTGACGCACGACCTGCATGGGCATGTCGGCGCGGTCGCAGTAGAGCTCCAGGTAGGCCTCAGCCTGGTCCTTGCTGCTGAGGGCAAAGAGCAGGTAGGTGGTGGCAACGTCGGCAGCAGGGGAGCCCTGGGTGGCATGTGCCCAGTCGCAGACGTACAGCTGGCCGTCGTCGCCGACGATGACGTTGGAGGGGTTGAAGTCGCCGTGGCAGACCTTGAACTCCTTGGTCATGCCGTCCAGACGCTCCTGAAGGTTGTAGCGCGTGGTGGCATTGAGCTGATCGAGGCTGTCGATCATGCGGGCGAACTTATCGCGCTGACGGTTGAGCAGTGGGGAGGTGTAGCCGTGGATCTCAATCTGGAGGTCGACGAACATCTCGAGGTACTCACCAAAGCGCTGGGGCTCGGCAGTCATCTTCTCGGCAAGGGTGGTGCCCGGAACCTTCTCGGTCACGAGAGCCCAGCCGTTGGCGTTCTCGAGCTGAGAAACCTCGAGAGCCTTGGGGCTGCGGATGCCGCACTCATTGATGCGGGCAAGATTCAAAGCCTCGTTGAACACGTCGGAGACGGGCTTGGTCTCGTTAAAGACCTTGACGATCTTGTCGCCCAGGTCGTAAACGACCTTGTTGCCGCGACGGACGAGCTCGGTCTTGGAATCGGGGAGCAGCATGATTGCATCCTTTCAACGATGCGATAGAAGCAACGGCGGGGGCGTGCGTACACCCGTGCACCCCCGCCGCAAATAACCGTGCTAAAACTAGCAGACGGCGTAGTCCTGGGGCTCGCGGCCGTAGTAGGCGTCCAGGTAGAGCTCCTTGATCTCGCTCATGAGCGGGTAGCGCGGGTTAGCGCCGGTGCACTGGTCGTTGAATGCCTGCTCGGTCATCTCGTCGAGGGTGTCGAGGAAGTACTGCTCGTCAACACCGTAGTCGGCGATGGTCTTCTTGACGCCGATGAAGTCCTTGAGCTCCTCGAGCTTCGTGATGAAGTTCTCGAAGACCTCCTTGTCGTCCTTACCCTCGATGCCGCAGTACTTGGCCATTTCGGCGTAGTTGTGCAGCGCGTTGGGGTAAGGATACTGGGAGAAGGTACCCATCTTGACGGGAGCCTCGGCGGCGTTGTAGCGCATAACGCGGGTCAGGATGACGGCGTTTGCGAGGCCGTGGGGCAGGTGATGGAAAGCGCCGAGCTTGTGGGCCATGGAGTGGTTGAGGCCCAGGAAGGCGTTGGCGAAGGCCATGCCGGCCATGCAGGAGGCGTTGTGCATCTCCTCACGGGCATGCGGGTCCTTGGCGCCGTTCGTGAAGCTGGAGGGCAGGTTCTCGAAGACGAGCTTAGCAGCGCGCTCGGAGAGGCCCTTGGTGTAGTCGGAAGCCATGATGGAGACGTAGGACTCGATGGCGTGGGTCATGACGTCGATGCCGGAGGCAGCGGTCAGGCCGCGCGGGGCGGTCATGCAGTTGTCGGCGTCGACGATAGCCATGTTGGGGAGCAGCGCGTAGTCGGCGAGCGGCCACTTGATGCCGGTCTCCTTGTCGGTGATGATGGCGAACGGCGTGCACTCGGAGCCGGTACCCGAAGAGGTCGGGACGGCGACGAAGTAGGCCTTCTTGCCCATCTCGGGGAAGGTGAAGATACGCTTGCGGATGTCCATGAAGTCCATGGCCATGTCCTCAAACTTGCACTCGGGGTGCTCGTACATCATCCACATGATCTTGCCGGCGTCCATAGCGGAGCCACCGCCGACGGCGATGATGACGTCCGGCTCAAAGAGAGCCATCTGCTTGGCGCCGCGACGTGCGCACTGCAGCGACGGATCGGGCTCGACGTCGTAGAAGCAGTCGTGGGCGATGCCCATCTCGTCGAGCTTGGCCTCGATGGCGCGGGTGTTGCCATTCTTGAAGAGGAACTGGTCGGTGACGATGAAGGCGCGCTTCTTGCCCATGACGGTACCGAGCTCGTCGAGGGCGACGGGCGTGGAACCCTTCTTGAAGTAGACCTTCTCGGGAGCGCGGAACCACAGCATGTTCTCACGGCGCTCGGCTACAGTCTTAACGTTGATCAAGTGCTTCACCCCAACGTTCTCGGAGACGGAGTTGCCGCCCCAGGAGCCGCAGCCCAGGGTCAGAGACGGCTTCATGCCAAAGTTGTACAGGTCACCGATGCCGCCGTGCGAAGACGGGGTGTTGATGACGATACGGCAGGCCTTCATGACGTGCTCGAACAGGCTGATCTTCTCGGCCTGGGCGGGGTGCACGTACAGAGAGGCGGTGTGGCCCGGGCCACCGGCGAGCACCAGGTGCTCGGCCTTGTCGACGGCCTCCTGGAAGTCCTTGGCGTGGTACATGGCCAGGACCGGGGAGAGCTTCTCGTGGGAGAACTCCTCCTTGGCGGGGTCGGTGGAGGTGACCTCGGCGATCAGGATCTTGGTCTTGGCGGGAACCTCGATGCCGGCGAGCTCGGCGATCTTGGCGGCAGCCATGCCGGGGATGCGGTGGTCGAGAGCGCCGTTCTTGAACATGGCGGCACGCAGGGCCTCCATCTCGGCACCCTGCTTGACGAAGTAGCAGCCGCGCTTCTGGAACTCGGCCTTGACCTGGTCATAGATGGTGTCGATGACGGTCACGGACTGCTCGGAAGCGCAGATCATGCCGTTGTCGAAGGTCTTGGAGTGGATGATGGAGTTGACGGCGAGCAGCACGTCGGCGGTGTCGTCGATGACGACCGGGGTGTTACCGGCGCCAACGCCCAGGGCAGGCTTGCCCGAGGAGTAAGCGGCCTTGACCATGCCCGGGCCACCGGTGGCGAGGATGATGTCGACGTCGCGCATGACCATGTTGGTCAGCTCGATGGAGGGGACATCGACCCAGCCGATGATGCCCTCGGGGGCGCCGGCCTTGACGGCGGCGTCAAGCACGAGCTTGGCGGCGGCGATGGTGCACTTGGCGGCAGCCGGGTGCGGAGAGATGATGATGGCGTTGCGGGTCTTCAGGCTGATCAGCGTCTTGAAGATCGCGGTGGAGGTGGGGTTGGTCGTCGGGATGACGGCGCCCACGATGCCGATGGGCTCGGCGATCTTGGTGATGCCGTAAGCCTCGTCGCGCTCCAGGACACCACAGGTCTTGGTGTTCTTGTAAGCGTTGTAGATGTACTCTGCGGCGTAGTGGTTCTTGATGACCTTGTCCTCAAGAACGCCGCGGCCGGTCTCCTCGATGGCCATCTTCGCCAACGGGATACGAGCCTTGTTGGCGGCCATGGCGGCCTCATAGAAGATCTTGTCGACCTGCTCCTGCGTGTACGTAGCAAAAAGCGCCTGGGCCTCTCGCATCTGAGCGAGCTTAGCCTCAAGCGCCTCTACGTTGTCCACAATTGCGGGAGTAGTGTTTTCCGGTGACTTTTTCACCATTTGTGTCTCCTTGCGATCGGAGATTTACCCTACGCCTTGCATGATAGCAAGAAATTATTCGGCGAACGGTCAGATTCCTGTAAAAGGCACACTAAAACGCTTCAATATACTGAAGCGTTTTAACTAAACTATCCTATAGCATCGCCCCGCTCATTGGGGACAGGCTTACATGAGTGCTTTCACTCATTTGGGACAGACATCGATTTGTCATTTTGCCGTTCTGGGCCTGTTGTTGCCACTCATTGGATATAAATAGGTTACAGGCTCAGCATTTTGCGTTTCTTCTCTCCTTTTAGGTGTTGCCTGTACAGCTTTGAAAGGAGAGATTATGCCCCGATGCGCCCGTGCCGTTTCGATCACCGGCTATTACCACGTCTTTGACCGCGGCAACTCCAAACAGATTATTTTTGAAGATGACTCCGACCGTTATCGTTTCTTATCGGATATCTCGGACAGGTTTGCGCGCCATGACGTGGCGGTGTTGGCTTGGTGCCTTATGGACAACCACTTCCATTTGATGGTTGATGACCCATTTGACAACCTTTCAAAGGCAATGCAGTGCGCGCTGACGGCATATGCTAAGTATTTTAATGGGAAAACGGGGAGAACGGGACATCTGTTTGACAATCGCTATTCGCGGGTCGCAGTTGAGTCGGACACGCAGGCAGTGCAGCTGCTCGACTATATTCATCTCAATCCCGTGAAGGGTGCGCTTGACTCGCTCGAGGCGTACCGCTGGTCAAGCTATAAGGCATATCAGCTGGGCTATGATCCCTTTGACATTTGTGATGCGGCCCCTATGCTCGATGTTGTCGGAGGCTCCCGTCGCTATTGCGAGCATCTCAAGAAAGTTGGCGGGCGCATCTGGTCAGTGGAGGTTCTTCCGCGCCGGCGGATCCCCGATGAGGAGGCTCTTTCCGTTGCGCGCGAAGTCCTGCCGAGCATAGATCCTGCGCTACTCAAGGCCCTGCCACGCCCCGAGCGCGATGCCTGCCTGCTGAGGCTCAGGCGGGCACATCTCACGGTCAAGCAAATTGCCCGTATCACCGGTATCGGCGCCACAAGCGTGACCAAGGCTACTGCAGGCTGGAAGGATGCAGCGTGAGATAGGGGCCGGAGCCGATCGGGACGCCGCATGCGTGCGTCATGTCTGTCCCCAATGCGTGAAAACACTCATGTAAGTCTGTCCCGAATGAGCGCAAAAAGGCGCCCTCCGTAGGGGAGAGCGCCTTTGGTAAGTTCTATGTGAACGCGAGGTCTTTGACCCGGAGAGTCCGAGGTACTTGTTGGTAAGACCTTATTTAGGAGCGCGCAACCTTGCCGGACTTGAGGCAGGTGGAGCAAACGTTCATCTTGCGACGGTGACCATCGACGACGACGTAGACGCGTTGGATGTTGGGGCGGAACTTACGGTTGGTGACGCGGTGAGAGTGGCTGATGGAGCGACCGGCAACGGGGTGCTTACCGCAAACTTCGCAAACTTTGGACATAACTGACCCTCCTTGGGCGACAAACGAACATGTCGCGTTAACAAACAAGCCTGAACTATAGCACAGAAGCAGCTCCCTGTGCGTAATCTACACAGAGATATTTCTCTTTTGGCGATAGTGCCCACGCCACGGCCCTGGACGTAGATCCGATTTGCGTGCAGCAGAGGGGATTATGCCAGCTCGTGTGTGCGTTTTCAAGCTCGTCCCACAAATATATATAGGTTTATTGGGCATTGGGCTCCGTTTACGGAATGCTCTGTATTTATGCTCGCAATTCAGCTTGAGGTTGGCTACACTATCCCTTGACCATTAAAGGGGTACGAGATACCCACATGGAATTACATAGCTGCCAAAGAGCAGCCCTTCCTGTGGGTGTCTGGTTCCGCTTTGAGCGGTCGGGCATCTATTTTTTTGACTGTGTCAGCAGTCAAGACATGTGAGGAAGGAGATCGATGGGCACGACTTCCCCCAAGGCGGTCATTATGGACGAGACCGCCGTCAATCGAGCGATGACCCGCATCGCGCACGAGATTCTCGAGCGCAACGAGGGCTGTGAAGACCTCGCTCTGGTCGGCATCGTCACGCGCGGCGACCTTCTGGCAAAGAAGCTCGCCGAGGAGATCAAGGAGATCGAGGGCGTCGACGTTCCGCTCGGCAGCCTCGACATCAGCTTCTACCGCGATGACTACGCTACCAATTTCGCTCCCGCGATCCACGCCACCAACATTCCCTTTAGCGTCGACGGCAAGCGCGTCGTGCTGGTGGACGACATCCTGTATACGGGCCGTACCATTCGCGCCGCTCTCGACGCCGTCATGGACTTGGGCCGTCCGAGCCGTATTGAGCTGGCAGTCCTCGTTGACCGCGGCCACCGCGAGCTCCCCATCTCGCCGGACTTTGTCGGCAAGAACGTTCCCTCGTCGCATGAGGAGAACGTGCACCTATATATGAAGGAAGTCGACGGCCACACCGCCGTCGAGATTAACGACGTCGCGCCGGGTTCCCACGTGGGCTCCGCGCCGCTGGGAGGTGAGTAGTACCGTGGCGTTCAACCATAAGCACCTGATCGACATTACCGAGTACTCCGAAGAGGACATTAAGCTCATCCTCGAGACCGCCAAGGCGTTCTCCGAGGTCAACGAGCGTGCGATCAAGAAGGTCCCCACGCTCAAGGGCAAGACCATCGTCAACATGTTCAACGAGCCCTCGACGCGCACCCGCAGCTCCTTCGAGCTCGCCGAGAAGCGTCTTTCGGCCGACAGTCTTAACTTTGGCGGCTCCTCGACCTCCACGGTCAAGGGTGAGAGCCTCGTCGACACCGTCGAGACCCTCAACGCCTATAAGATCGACTGCATCGTCGTTCGCGATAAGCACGCCGGTGCTCCCTACATCGTCACGCAGAACTCGCCCGCAAGCGTCATCTGCGCCGGTGACGGCAAGCACAACCATCCCACGCAGGCCTTGCTCGACCTGTACACCATCTGGGAGCACAAGGGTGACTTCCACGGTCTGAAGGTCGCCGTCGTCGGCGATATCGCCCACTCCCGCGTCTGCGGCTCGCTGATCCCCGCCCTTAAGATCATGGGCTGCGAGACCTACGCCGTCGCCCCCGGCACGCTGCTGCCGCCGGCGCCCGAGGTCCTGGGCTGCGACCACGTGACGAGCGACCTCGATTCCGTCCTGCCCGAGCTGGACGTCGTCTACATGCTGCGCGTGCAGCAGGAGCGCCTCGAGGGTGCCCCGTTCCCGACCATTCGCGAGTACCACAAGCTCTTCGGCCTGACCAAGGACCGCGAGAAGCTCATGAAGCCCGATGCGATCATCTGCCACCCGGGCCCCATCAACCGCGGCGTTGAGTTCGACTCCTATATGGCCGACCACCCGCAACGCTCCGTCATCCTGGAGCAGGTCTACGCCGGTATCTGCGTGCGTATGGCTATCCTGTATCTGCTGCTTGGAGGTGCCGATAATGGCCTTGCTTCTTAAGAATGCCCACGTCGTCGACCCGTCCGTCGAGCTTGACGGTGTCGTTGACGTCCTGATTGACGGCGACAAGATCGCCGAGGTCGGCGAGAATCTCGCCGTCGAGGGAGCCGAGGTCCGCGACCTTTCCGGCAAGTACCTCGTCCCTGGCCTGGTGGATATGCACGTTCACCTTCGCGAGCCCGGCTATGAGGTCAAAGAGGACATCGAGAGCGGTACCCGCGCAGCTGCCAAGGGCGGCTTCACCGGCGTGTGCGCCATGCCCAACACCGATCCCGTCACCGATAACGGCACCGTCGTGGAGTTCGTCAAGTCCCGCGCTGCCGAGGTCGGTCACTGCCGCGTCTATCCGTCGGGCGCCATGACCCGCGGCCTTAAGGGCGAGGCTATGTCCGAGATGGGCGATATGGTCGCCCACGGCGCCGTCGCCTTTACCGACGACGGTCGCGGCGTACAGGGCGCGGGCATGCTCCGTCGCTGCATGGACTACGGCAAGATGTTCGGCAAGGTCTTTATGAGCCACTGCCAGGACGAGGACCTGGTCGGCCACGGCCAGATCAACGAGGGCAAGGTTTCGACCCGTCTGGCCCTCGAGGGCTGGCCGGCTGCCGGCGAGGAGCTCCAGATCGCTCGCGACATCGAGATCGCTAAGCTGACCGGTGCCAAGCTGCACATCCAGCACATCTCCACCGCCCATGGCCTGGAAATCGTGCGCGCCGGTAAGGCCGCTGGCGTTCGGGTTACCTGCGAGGCTACCCCGCACCACATGTTCCTGACCGAGAACGACCTGGACGAGACCTACAACACCTCGCTCAAGGTCAATCCGCCGCTGCGCACCGACGAGGACGCCGAGGCCATCCGTCAGGGTGTCATCGACGGTACCGTCGACGTTATCGTCACCGATCACGCTCCGCACACTCCGTGGGAGAAGGCCCGCGAGTTCGAGCTTGCGCCCTTTGGCATGATTGGCCTCGAGACCTCGCTGTCGCTCGTGCTCACCGAGCTGGTCAACACGGGCAAGATGAGCGTGGGCCGCATGGTCGAGCTCATGGCCATCAAGCCGCGTGAGATCCTAGGCCTCGACCAGGTTCAGGTCAAGGCGGGCTCCGTTGCCGATCTGACCGTGTTCGACGCGTCCGCCACCTGGACGGTCGGCGAGGACGGTTACGAGTCGCGCGCCGAGAACTCCGGTTTCGCCGGCCGCACGCTCACCGGTCGTGCCACCGATGTGTTTGTCGGCGGCAAGCAGACGCTCGCCGACGGCTGCATCTGCTAGCATTGCCTTATCGCTTATGTGCGCGGCGCCCTTGCGGTGCCGCGCTTTCTGTTCGTTTTGACCATGCAACCGCATGGGGGATTGGAGCGTCTATGCCCACACCTTCCACTGCACGCATGCACGACTTCGAGGTCGTCTCGAACCAGGAGATCGCCGACGGCATCTTCTCGCTCGTCATCTCGGCCCCCAAGCTTGCAAGTGCGCTCAAGCCCGGTCAGTTTGTGAACATTGCCGTGCCCGGTGATGCGTCCTCGCTGCTTCGCGTGCCCCTGAGCTTCTATCGCGCCGACGCCCAGGCCGGCACCGTCGAGCTGTGGTACGCCGTCGTGGGCGACGACACCCGTCGTCTGTCGCAGATGGGCCCCGGCTCCACCTCTAATCTGCTGGGTCCTGGCGGCCGCGGCTGGTTCGTGCCCGAGGGCACCAGGAAGGCGCTGCTCGTGGCGGGCGGCATCGGCGTTCCGCCCGTGCTGTGCCTTGCCGGTAAGCTTGCCGAGCAGGGTGTGGCTGTCGACGTGTGCCTGGGCTTTGGTACCGCGTCCAAGGCCGTGGGCATCGATGAGTTCCGCGCTTTGTGCGACACGGTCAACGTTTGCACTGACGACGGTTCGCTTGGCACGCACGGTTTTTGCACCGATCCTGCCGCCGAGCTGCTCGGCGAGGGCGGCTACGACTACGTGGCCAGCTGCGGCCCCGCTGTCATGATGAAGAAAGTCGCCGCCGCCGCCGCCGAGGCCGGTGCGTACTGCGAGGTGTCGCTTGAGCGCATGATGAGCTGTGGCTTTGGCGCCTGCAACACCTGCAATGTCGAGACGGTCGACGGTATGAAGGGCGCTTGCATGTGCGGCCCCGTGTTCGATGCTTCCAAGGTGGTGGTCTTCTAGTGGGTACCGTGAACATGGCCGTCGATTTCGGCGGCGTCAAGATGCAGAACCCCATCAACACCGCAGCCGGTACCTTTGGCTACGGTTGGCAGTTCCAGAACTTCTTTGATGTTTCCCAGCTGGGCGCCATCACCACCAAGGGTTGCGCTGCCGAGCCCTGGCCCGGCAACCCCGCGCCCCGCATGGCCGAGATTCCCGGCGGCATGATCAACTCCGTGGGCCTTCAGAACCCCGGCGTGGCCGCTTTTGCCCGCGAGTCCGGTCCGTGGCTCGAACAGCTGTCCAAGGACGGCTGTCAGGTCATCTGTCAGGTTGCCGGCCACTCCGTCGAGGAGTTTGTCCGCGCGCTCGAGATGTATGTCGAGCTGTGCCCCTGGGCTGCCGGCTACGAGATCAACGTGAGCTGCCCTAATATCGCCGCCGGCGGTGCCGCCATGGGCTCCACGCCCGAGGGCGCCTCTTCCGTTATGGCTGCCTGCCGCAAGGTGACCGATAAGCCGCTGTTCGTGAAGATGGCGCCGGTCAACGTCGCCGAGATCGCCAAGGCCCTCGAGGCTGCCGGCGCCGACGGCCTTTCGGTCATCAACTCCATTCAGGGCATGGCCATCGACGTTCATACACGCAAGTCCCGCGTGGCCAAGCCCAAGGGCGGTCTTTCGGGCCCGCTGTGCCACCACATCGCCGTGCGCATGGTCTGGGAGGTTGCCCAGGCCGTCGATATCCCCATCAACGGTGTCGGCGGCGTCATGACCGGTGAAGATGCGGCCGAGTTTATCCTGGCTGGCGCTACCTGCGTGTCGGTCGGCATGGCCAACTTCGTCGATCCGTGCGCTTCGCTCAAGATCGCGCACGAGCTCGAGGCCTGGGCCGAGTCCCAGGGCGTGAAGGACATCAACGAACTGGTAGGTGCTTTCGAATGCTAGAGACCGATGCCCGCGACCGCGTAATCGTCGCTCTCGACTGCGACCGCGAGCGTGCGCTCGAGCTCGCCCACGAGCTTTCGGGCCATGCTGCCTGGCTCAAGGTTGGTATGACGCTCTATTACGCCGAGGGTCCCCAGATCGTCAAGACGTTCAAGGACCTGGGCTTTAAGGTCTTCCTTGACCTTAAGTTCCATGATATTCCGCATCAGGTTCGCGGTGCCGCCCGTTCGGCCTCGCTTGCCGGTGCCGACCTGCTCTCGGTTCACGGCTTGGGTTCGGGCGCCATGCTCGCTGCCTGCCGCGAGGGTGCCGAGGAGGCGCGCGAGGACCGCGCCAAGCTCGTCGCCATCACCGTGCTCACGAGCATGAATCAGGATGCCTTGAGCGAGATCGGCGTCGAGTCGCCCGTGGCCGAGGAGGCCGCCCGCCTGGCAAAGCTCGCTCAGGCCAACGGCATCGACGGTATCGTGTGCTCGCCGATGGAGGCTCACGACATGCGTGAGCTGCTGGGTCCCGATGCTCTGATCGTGACTCCGGGTGTGCGTCCGGTGGGTGCCGCCTTAGGCGACCAGTCCCGCGTGGCGACGCCTTCCCAGGCTATCGAGCGCGGTGCGAGCCACATTGTGGTGGGCCGTCCCATCACCGGCGCCGACGATCCGGTTGCCGCCTTTGACGCTATTGTCGCCGAGCTGGTCGAAAACGTCGCGTAAAAGATTCCCCTAAGTCACCACTTTTGGGTCTCAATAGCACAAATTAGCCCCTGTGCCTGCGTAAACTTTCCCATCCTTTGTGTGGAATCGCAGGTCAGGGGCTTAACTTTGGGCGCAGTATATTGCACTTTTTGCGGGTATCGTCTAACCTATGGAGCCGCGATTGGGCATTTTGTACGTTCTACGTGCTAAAATGCCAATTATTGAATCAGATATAACCCAACTATTTGGAGGTACGAATGGCACTCCCTCAGCTTACCGATGAGCAGCGCAAGCAGGCTCTTGAGAAGGCTGCTGCCGCACGTCACGCCCGCGCTGAGCTTCGCGAGCAGATCAAGAAGGGCGAGAAGTCCCTCGAGTCCGTGCTCAACTCCGATGACCCCATCGCTTCCCGCATGAAGGTTTCCACCCTCATCGAGTCTCTTCCTGGTTATGGCAAGGCCAAGGCCGCCAAGATCATGGAGGAGCTCGGTATCTCCGCTACCCGTCGCGTCCAGGGCCTCGGCGTCCGTCAGCGCGAGCAGCTCCTCGAGCAGCTGACCAAATAAGTGAGCGCTCAGGATTCCAAGCTCTTTGTGATTTCTGGACCGTCAGGCGCAGGCAAGGGTACGCTCGTCACTCGTGTGCGCGAGCGCCGCTCGAACCTGGGCCTGACGGTTTCGGCTACCACGCGAGCACCACGCAAAGGTGAGGTCGACGGCGTCAACTACTTTTTTCTGACGCGCGAGGAGTTCGACCGCCGCGTGGCAAACGGTGAGTTTGTTGAGTGGGCCGAGGTCCACGGTAACTGCTACGGCACATTGGTGAGCGAGGTCACATCCAAGCTCGCCTCGGGCGCGTCTCTTATTTTGGAGATCGATGTCCAGGGTGCCCTGCAGGTGAAGGAGCGTTTCCCCGAGGCCGTGCTGATCTTTATCAAGCCACCTTCGCTCGAGGTGCTTCGCGAGCGTCTAGTCGGTCGCGGTACCGAGACGCCCGAGACGATTGAGCTGCGTATGGCAAACGCCGCCGATGAGCTTGCCCTTGCCGACCGCTACGACGACGTCGTGGTGAATGACGATCTCGACCGCGCGACCGATGAGCTCGTTCGCGTTCTCGATATGCATGAAAGGATCTGAGGTCCGTGTCCGTTGTAAAGCCTTGCATTGACGATCTTCTGGAGAAGACCGATCACAACCGCTTCCTGCTCGCTTCGCTTGCCTCCAAGCGCGCCTGCGACATCAATAGCATGCTGCGTGGCCAGCACAACCGCGTGCTTGCCGTCCAGGATGTCGATGACATCACCATCGGGCTTTCCGGTGCCGACACCATCTCGATGGCTATGGACGAGATTGTCGACGGCGACATCTCTTACGACGAGGCCCGTTACGAGAAGGCGCTCGGCCACAAGGTTGCTGAAGCCTAAATGTCGGCTCGCGTCTGCCTGGTCCACTATCACGAGGTTGGACTGAAGGGTAAGAACCGCGCACATTTTGAGCATATCCTCATGGATAACATCAAGGCGGCCTTGGCCGCCTTTTCCGTGAATGCCGTGTCTCGAATTTCCGGTTATATCCTCGTGACCTTTAACGAGCATCAGGCCGACGAGGCGGCGCGTGTCATTCGCACCGTTCCCGGTGTTGCTCGTGTGTCTTTGGCGTATCACACCAATCGCGACCCTCAGGAGTACTGTGCCGCCGCCGTGAAGGCGCTGCGCGAGTTTGGTTCCTTCGATTCGTTTAAGGTGCACGCCAAGCGCTCCAATACCGACTATGAGCTCACCTCGATTGATATCAATCGTCAGGTGGGCGAGGTGTTGTGTGAGGCCTTCCCCGATAAAAAGGTTCAAATGCACGACCCCGATGCGATGGTGCACGTACTGGTGGTCCAGGGTAGCGTTTATGTGTACGCGCGCTCCGAGCGCGGCGTGGGCGGTCTGCCGGTTGGTTCTGCCGGCAAGGTCGTGACGCTGCTGTCGTCGGGTATCGATTCTCCGGTGGCGACCTGGATGCTCGCGCGTCGCGGCGCGGTGTGCGTGCCGGTACATTTCTCTGGTCGTCCGCAGACGCCCGATACGAGCGAGTATTTGGTGCAGGACATCATCCGTGCGCTTGAGCCGGGTGTCCAGATCGGCCGCCTGTACGTGGTGCCGTTTGGCGACTGCCAGCGTGAGATTTCGGTCACCTGTCCCAGCAATCTGCGCGTGATCATGTATCGCCGCATTATGTATTCGGTTGCCGAGCGCATTGCACACATCGAGGGCGCCAAGGCCATCGTGACGGGCGAATCGCTTGGACAGGTTGCCTCCCAAACGCTTGAGAATATCATGGCCGTCAACGAGGCCGTGAAGATCCCCGTGTTCCGCCCTCTCATCGGTTCGGACAAGCAGGAGATCATCGCGCGCGCCGAGGAGATCGGTACGTTCGATATCTCGACTGAGGCCGCTCCCGACTGCTGCACGCTCTTTATGCCGCGCCGTCCCGAGACGCACGCTAAACTCGATGCCGTGCATGAGGCCTGGGAGTTGTTCGATCACGAGGAGATGATCGAGCGCCTGCTCAAGCAGACCGAGTACATCGACTTCGAGAGCAACACGTATAAGGCCCCCAAGACCTTAAAATGCAAACATTCGGAGCTTGCTCCGCGTGAGATTTACCAAGATCACGAGTAAATTTGTGCATAGACCGACGATGCGCCTGCATCGTCGGTCTTTTGCTATCTGGGCATTTTGCGGCTAAGTGTTCATTTGCTGACGTGTGCCTGAATAAATGGACAGATTTGTGCAAGGTTTTGGTCGGTTTTTGGTTTGACCGCTAAAACCGGTTTTGGAGCGTAGCTGTTGCGGAGTTCCTTTCCTGACACGATGGTGTTGGGAGGTTTTGCTATGGCGCAGCGCGAACAACACGAACGGGTCAAAAAGATGGACCGCTTGGCGGACAAGCTGTTCGGTCATAAGGCGGTGGTCGTGGCGATACTGGTCGTCATTGCGATGGCGAGCGGCTTGGCGATGGCGAACCTTGGCGGCGGTGCCGGCGGCGTGTCGTTTGAGCGCACTGACGGTTCAGACTCGTTGGTGGAGCCGGGATCCGGCGATGCCTCGAGCGGAAAGACATCCGAAGGCTCTTCGTCTAAGGCGTCTGCCGCGGCAGAAGTCTATGTCGATGTTGATGGCGCTGTTGTGTCGCCCGGTGTATACAGGCTCAAAGACGGCGCGCGGGTGGCTCAGGCGATTGATGCCGCCGGCGGGCTGGCGCCTGAGGCAGACGTTACGGGGCTCAATCGGGCATCTAAGGTCGTCGATGGACAGAAGATTCACGTTCCAACGGTAGGGGAGCAGCAGACGTCCATTGCGGAAGCCGGTGTTGATGGTGGGGCTTTCGCATCATCGGGCGTGAGTGGCGCAACAGGCCTAGTAAATATCAATACGGCAAGCGCGGCAGAACTGCAGACGCTCTCGGGCATCGGTCCCTCCATGGCACAGTCGATTATCGATGAGCGGACAAAGAACGGTGCTTTTGCCTCGGTTGACGATCTGATGCGTGTATCGGGAATCGGCGAGAAGAAGCTTGCCAAAATCAAAGATTGCATCTGCGTATGAGTGCGACCGAGCGCGAGCATGTGATGCCACCGCGCCCATTGATGCCGTGGACGATAGCCCTTTGTGCCGGCTTGTGTGCGAGCTGTGGGTTAGTGCTTAACATGGCGGCCGATGCGCTGCTGGGAGAGCGGGCGGCGCCCGTCACATTGCTTATGGCCATTCCCGTTGCGGCAGCAGGGTGCATCGTATTGGCTCGGTCCTGCATGCGCCTTGTGCGGTGGAGGCGATGGCTGTATGCCGCGGCCCTCGGCCTCGTGGCGGGAGCGGTAGTGTCCGCGGGTTGGGCGATAGGGGCGCTGCGCGCTTCGAGGGCGTTGGATAATCGGGCTGCGAGCAGTCTCGAGTTTGTTGTGTGTGGCGACCCGTCCATCAATGACGGTGCGTACTCCTATACCTGTGATGCGTATGCGGGCGAAAAGCGTTTGGGTCAGGTACGGCTGTCGTGTGATCGTGAGCTTGGCGCCGGTTCGCATGTACGTGCTATCGGTCGAATTTCGCGCTTTGAGAATGATGCGTATGGGCGCTCACGCGTGCTTCGGGGCGAGCTTCGAAAGGTTAAAGTCGTCCGGTTGGTATCGATCGACGAGGGCCCTCCAGGCCCGTTGTCTTGGCTTCGAAACGAGCTCCTTGCCGTTATCGCGCCCGCGACCGATCCAGCGCGCTCGCTCATTGCCGGCGTTGTCTGTGGACGCTCGTCCGAGCTGCGCGCCCAGCCGGCGGGCGATTGGTTTTCGGTAACGGGCACCGCACATCTCGTCGCCGTCTCGGGCAGCCATCTTGCCATCGTCGGGTTTGTAATTGAGAGCGCCCTGCAAAAGACACGCCTCTCTCGTGGGCTGCAGCGGGGGCTGTTGGTGCTGGCCCTTGCTGCCTATGCCGTCTTTACGGGCGCTTCGCCTTCGGCCGTGCGCGCGTGCTGCATGGTGGCGGCGACGCTTGTCGCGAACGGCGCCGGACGTCGTCGTCATGGCCTCTCGGCCCTATTTTTGACCATGGTGGTCTTTGTGCTGCTGCGGCCGACGGTATTGTTCGAAATGGGTTTTCAGCTTTCGTGCGTCAGTGTTTTTGCCATCCTTTGTTTTTGCCCCTACGCCACCTACGCCTTGGGCGAGCTGGGCATGCCATCGGGTGTCACCAGCGTTTTGTCTGTCACGCTGTGCTCGCAGCTGGCGACACTTCCCGTTACGATTCCCGCATTTGAGACGTTTTCGCTCATTGCCCCACTTGCAAATGCCGTGATCGGTCCGGTGATAAGCGTGCTGCTCGCTGTATCGGTTGTGCTGGTGCCCTGCTCGCTTGTGCCGCTGCTGCGTCACGGGGCGCTCGTGGTGCCCATGATTGTCGCCCGCTGTGCGCTGTTCTTTGAACAGCTCTTTGCTGCCGTTCCGGGCGCATCCGTAAGCGTGCCGCCCGATACGCCCTTGGTATATGTGGTGCCGTTCGCGCTGGTGGCCATCTTGGTCTGGTGGCCACGCCCCAGCGTGCGGCCCATGGCAGTGGGGCTGCTGTGTTTGATGCTTGCAGCGGGTGTTCCGTATGTCTATTGGGATCGATGTGCGCCGCCTTCGGTGACGGTCCTCGATGTTGGTCAGGCCGATGCGATTTTGGTTCGTCAGGGTAGCGCTGTGGCGCTCGTCGACTGTGGGCTCGATGACCGCGTGGTGTCGGCGTTGGTTCGCAATAACGTCCACCATATCGACGCCGTCTTCGTGACGCATTGGGACGAAGACCATTGGGGCGGTCTTCCCGACGTACTCGATCGTTTTTCGGTTGGAACCATTGCGGTCGCGGCCGATGCACTTGACGGCGCGCCTACTGAGGTCCTGAATCGCCCGGGTGTAACGTATCGGCAGGTGGCTCGCGGAGACACGGTCGATATCGGCGCATTTCGGGCTCGTGTGATGTGGCCGTTTGACACGGTGGATGGCGAGGGCAATGAGGACTCTCTTGTTTTGCTGCTCTCCTACGCTCAGGAAGGCAAGAGCCTGCGCGTGCTCCTTACTGGTGACGCCGAGCTCGATCAGGAGCGCGAGTTTGTACAGGAGGTGGGAGATATCGATGTGCTCAAGCTGAGGCATCATGGCTCAAAAGTTTCCGTCGACACAGACCTGCTGGGCACGCTTAAGCCCGAGTTCTCTATCGCGAGCGCCGGCGAGGGGAATCGTTACGGCCATCCGTCGGATGCCTGCATCGATGCAGTTAAGGAAGCGGGTGGTGCGTTCGCATGCACCATCGAACACGGCGACATTACCGTCACGCCGACCGCGAAGGGCTTTGCGATGCGATGCCAGCGGCCGTGATGACATCGTTGGCGCGCGGTGGGCCCCTGGGCTAAAATGGCACGGTACGAATACGGGAGTCTGCGGGAGGGGAGCGCAATGTCCGAAACCGGTCTGCTACCGGCATACTTGATCATCGGTACCGACGGAGTCAAACGCGACCACGCCGTCTCGCGTATGAAAGCTCGCTTGGAAAAGTCGGGTATGGTTGAGTTCAACCTCGATGAACGCGACATGACGAAAGATCCCGATATCGAGTCGATTATCGGCTCGCTCAATACCTTTCCCATGGGTAGCGAGTTTCGCCTGGTGATCCTCGACGGCTGCTCCAAGCTTGCCAAGGCGGTTTCGGAACCGCTCGTCGAGTACCTCGCCAGTCCCAGTCCCACGACGGTCTGTCTCATTATCGCCGACTCACTTGCCAAGAATACGCGCCTGTATAAGGCAATCGCCAAGATCGACAAGAAGGCTATCGTAGATTGCTCGGGTACCAAGCGCTGGGAACTGCCGCGCCGCGTTCAGCAGATGGCGACGCAGCACGGTAAGTCCATCTCGACGGCTGCTGCCGAGGAGCTCGTCTCGCGTTCGGGCGAAAACACGCGCATGCTCGATAACGACCTGGCCAAGCTCGCCCAGATGGTCGAGGCGCCTCAGATTGAGCTTGCCGACGTTGAGCGTTGGATCGTGCGTACGGCCGAAGTCCAGCCCTGGGACTTCCTCAACGCCGTCTCGGCTCGCGATATGCGGCGTTCGCTCGAGCTCTTTAAGCTTCTGCCCTCCAAGAGCTACGTGTGGACCTACACGCTGCTATGTGGTCGCATCCGTGAGCTGATCGTCGCCAAGGCGCTCGACTCTCGCGGGCAGGGGCGTGAGCTCGCCGCGACGCTCAAGCTTCAGTCCTGGCAGGTCAAAAATCATCTGACCTGGGCACGCCGCTTTTCGATGGCGGAGCTTGTCGCTGCGCTTGAGGGCGCGGTCGATGTGGAGCTCGCACTGAAGGGTTCGGCCGATTCCCAGACCGCGCTTTTGCTCTGGATTACGAACATCTTGAGAAAATCGTGATGATACCTGCCTATTTGACAAATTCGTTCTATCCCTTTGAGGGGGAGCGTGCTATAGTAGGCGCTTGCATGACCTCACCGTGTCTCAGAGGTGTCATACATTTTTTGCAAGGAACTCGAAAGGAACTCCAGAAGTGGCAAACATCAAGTCTCAGAAGAAGCGTATCCGCACCAATGAGGCAGCTCGCATGCGTAACAAGGCTGTCAAGTCCGAGCTCAAGACGCTGACCAAGCACGTTCAGTCCGCCGTCGCCGAGGGCGACGCCGAGAAGGCCCAGGCTGCCCTCAAGACCGTCACCAAGCGTCTCGACATGGCTGCCGCCAAGCATGTTATCCACAAGAACCAGGCTTCCAACCGTAAGTCCGGTCTTGCCAAGCTCGTGAACAGCATCAACGCCTAAGTTGTAAATTTCACACCACACAGATTACGCGCATAAATGGAGCCTGTTTTATGGAACAGGCTCCATTTTTTGTACCGCTCGGGTAAGATAGTCCGCATGAATACTTCAATTGACATTTCCCACATCCGCAACTTCTCGATCGTTGCGCACATCGACCATGGCAAGTCCACGATTAGTGACCGCATCCTCGAGCTCACCCATACCGTCGACGAGCGCGACATGGAGTCGCAGCTGCTCGACACCATGGATATCGAGCGCGAGCGCGGCATTACGATCAAGTCCAATGCCGTTCGCGTGTCCTATGACGCCGACGATGGCGAGACGTATCAGTTCAATCTGATCGATACGCCGGGCCACGTGGACTTTACCTATGAGGTCTCGCGCTCGCTGGCAGCCTGTGAGGGCGCGGTGCTCGTTGTCGACGCCACGCAGGGCGTCGAGGCGCAGACCGTCTCCAACGCGACGCTCGCCATGAACGCCAATCTGGACATTGTGCCGGCCATCAACAAGATCGACCTGCCCTCGGCCTATCCCGATGAGGTTAAGACCGAGATCGAGGATGACCTGGCGATTCCTGCCGATGATGCCGTGTGTGTCTCGGGCAAGACCGGCGAGGGCATCCACGATCTGCTGGAGTCCATTGTCTTTTTGATTTCGCCGCCTAAGGGCGATGCAAACGCTCCGCTCAAAGCGCTCATTCTGGATTCGTACTTTGACGAGTATCGCGGTGTGGTGGCCACGGTGCGCGTTTTTGACGGCTCCATCAAAAAGGGCGATACCCTGCGCATGATGCAGGCAGAGGGCGACTTTTTGGTCGACGGCGTGGGTGTCAAGCGTCCTGCCGAGACCCCGGTTGACGCGCTGACGGTTGGCGAGGTCGGCTACGTGGTCACGGGCCTGAAGGACCCCGAGGCCGTTCGCGTGGGCGATACCCTCACGTGGGCGTCGAATCCCTGCCCCGAGCCGCTTCCCGGCTACCGCGAGGCTAAGCCCATGGTCTATACGGGCCTGTTCCCGATCGATAACAAGGACTACGAGAACCTGCGTGATGCGCTCGATAAGCTGCACGTCAACGACCCGTCGTTGGTGTGGGAGCCCGAGACCTCGGTGGCGCTCGGCTTTGGCTTCCGCGTGGGCTTCCTGGGCCTGCTGCACATGGAAGTCGTCAAGGAACGCCTGGAGCGCGAGTTCAACCTGGACCTCATTGCCACGAGTCCCTCGGTCGACTATCACGTCTACAAGACCGACGGCGAGATGATTGATGTCCGTAGCCCGCAGGATCTTCCCGAGGCCACGCGCATCGAGCGTATCGAGGAACCCTACCTCAAGGCTAAGATCATCTGCCCGCCCGAGTATACGGGTGCCGTCATGCAGCTCGCTATCGAGCACCGTGGCATTACAACCGACATGATCCATCTCACGAGCAAATCGGTCGAGATGCGCTTTGACATGCCGCTCGCCGAGCTCATCCTGGACTTCTTTGACCAGCTCAAGAGTCGTACCAAGGGCTATGCCTCGCTCGACTACGAGTTCAACGAGTACCGTCCCTCCGAGCTCGTTAAGCTCGATATCTTGCTTTCGGGCGACGAGGTGGACGCGCTGTCGTTTATCGTCCACAAGGACAAGGCCTATGGTCTGGCCCGTGGCCTGTGCGACAAGCTTAAGGAGATCATCCCGCGTCAGCTGTTCGAGGTGCCCATCCAGGGTGCTATCGGCAATAAGATCATTGCCCGCTCCACCGTCAAGGCGCGTCGCAAGGACGTGCTTGCTAAGTGCTACGGCGGCGATATCTCGCGTAAGCGCAAGCTGCTCGAGAAGCAGAAAGAGGGCAAGAAGCGCATGAAGGCCATCGGATCGGTCGAGGTCCCGCAGGAGGCCTTTATGGCGATCCTCAAGGTGGACGAGTAGGTCTATGGCGCTTTCTGAATACAGCAAGCGGCTGCTGGGCGCCTATGCCGAGCAGCCGTTCCTTATGGCTCCCATGGCGGGCGTGACCGACCCTGCCTACCGCATCATGTGCCGCCGTCGCGGTGCCAATCTCGCCTATAGCGAGATGGTGAGCGTGGCGGGCCTTGCCTATGCTAGCAACAAAACGTGGCGCCTGGTGCTGCCGGCCGACGAGGAGCAGCAGATTTGCGTGCAGCTCTTTGGCTCCAAGCCCGAGCAGTTTGCGAGCGCCGTCGCCGCCGTCGAGGATCGTGTGGGCGATCGTCTGTCGCTCATCGATATCAATATGGCATGCCCCGCCCGCAAGGTCGTTACCAAGGGCGAGGGCTCGGCGCTTATGCGCACACCCGATCTGGCCGAGAAGATTGTTGAGGCAGCTGTGGGCGCGGCTCATGTTCCCGTGACCGTGAAGATCCGCAAGGGTTTTTATGCCGAGGACCGCAACGCCGCAACGTTTGCCCAGATGCTCGAAGGGGCGGGCGCCTCCGCAGTTGCCGTGCACGGTCGTTGTGCCACGCAGCTCTATACGGGGCAGGCCGATTGGTCTGTCGTCGATGAGGTCGCAGATGCCGTCGAGATTCCCGTGATTGGTTCGGGCGATGTGTTCTGCGCCGAGGATGCCGCGGAGCATCTGCGCAGTTCTGGTGCCAGCGCGGTGTTTATCGCGCGCGGCATCTATGGTAATCCCTGGGTGTTCGGTGATGCTCGCGCCCTTGCGCTCGATGGCATACCGGTGCCGGCGCGCAGCTCCGTCGAGCGCCTGGACGCCCTGCGTGAACACCTAACGCTGACGCACGAGCTTCTGCCGCTCATGTCGCGTGCCCGCACGTACGCAAGCTGGTACTTAAAAGGCATGCCCCATGCCGCCGCTTGGCGTGCCCATGTGGTGCGCTGTTCCACATACGAGGAGTTTATGGTGCTGGTCGATGAGATCGAGCGCGATGTGGTGGCCTGCGAGGCCGCACTTGCCGCCGGCGAATCGGTGCCCCCTCATCCGCTGGAGGCTTAAGGGTGGCCGTTACCGCGCTGTACGTGCACGTGCCGTTTTGCGCCCAAAAGTGCCGGTACTGCGACTTTGACTCGCGCAGTTTTGCTCCGTGTGATCTGAGCGCTGCGCTCGATGCCTATTTTGAGCAGTTGTTCGCGCGTCTCGATGCTTTTGGCAAGGCTGGTGCCCTTGACCAGATCCGCACCGTCTATGTTGGCGGCGGTACGCCGTCGCTGGCGGGGGAGCGCCTGGTGGAGCTGGCGCGGCGTATTCGTGCGTGGTGCGCCCCCGTTGAGTTTACCTGCGAGGCCAATCCCGAGTCGCTGACCGCCGAGCTTGCCGCTGCACTTGCCAAGGTTGGTGTCACACGCGTCTCTCTGGGCGTGCAAACGCTCGATAACACCGAACTTACCGCTATCGGCCGTATTCACGATGCCGATCGGGCGCTCGCCGCCATCGCGACAGTCAAGACCGCTGGGCTTGACGTGTCGTGCGACCTTATGTGCGGACTTCCCGGGCAGACCGCAGCGAGTTGGAAGCGCACGCTCGATGGCGTGCTGGTGGCGGCGCCGCATCATGTGTCGGTGTACCCGCTCACGCTCGAGGAGGCCACGCCGCTCTACCTCATGGCGTGTCGCGACGAGTCGCTCGAGCCCGACGAGGATTTTCAGGCCGCCTGCATGGATATGGCACGCGAGCTCCTGGGTGCGGCCGGTTATCACCCCTATGAGGTGGCGAGCTATGCGCTCGACGGCCATGAGTGCGCCCATAACATTGCCTACTGGACCGGACGGGGCTACCTGGGTCTGGGTCGTTCTGCCGCGGGCATGCTCGACGCCGAGGATTTCGACCGTCTTGCAGGTTTGTTCCCCGGCGTGTCTTCTCGAGGCGATGCGCACCGCGTGCGTCTGGTGCAACGCGACGATGACGCGACGGCGTTCGAGGCCGAACATCTGTCGCAGCGCGAGGCTGCGGCCGAAGACCTGATGCTCGCCTGTCGCATGACGCGCGGTGTCGCGTCCGACCTGTTGGTTCGCGCGGCTCGTGTCATCCCGGCCGATGAGCTGGCAGCTGCCTGCGATCGCGCACTCGAATTGGGTCTTGCCACTTGGGTGCCTGAGACGCTCGGGGTCCATGAGGGACCCTTCACTTCGGCAGATGTCGTCGCGGGTCATGTTCGAGCTCGTCTGGCGCCGACCCACCTGGGCTGGCTCGATGGAAATGTTCTGTTCGAGCTGTTTTGGGATCTAGCTTAGGTCGCTCGGGTAGAATTACCGGAATATATACGCTGCTGTGAGCAGGAGGTTGCCGCGCATGGCGACGATGAACGAAAAAGATTACTACGAGATTCTGGGTGTCTCCAAGGACGCCACCTCGCGTGATATTCAAAAGGCCTTCCAGCAAAAGGCCCGCAAGCTCCATCCGGACGTCAACAAAGAGCCGGATGCCGAGGAAAAGTTTAAAGAGGTTTCCGAGGCCTACGCCGTGCTTTCGGACGAGCAGAAGCGTTCGCGCTACGACGCCATGCGTTCGGGCAATCCCTTTGCCGGTGCTCCTACGGCTTCGCCCTATGGTGGCGGCTACGCCGGCAGCACGGGTTATGGCAATCCTTTTGAGGGCGGCTTTCCTTTTGGCGGTGCCTGGGGCCAGCAGCGTCGTGGGCAGGCTGCCTATAATCCCGAGAACGGTGCCAACGTGGTCGTCGATATCAAACTCGACGCCAAGGAGGCCAAGGGCGGTGCCCGCAAGACCGTCCGCTATACGCGTTTCGATACGTGCGGACATTGCGGCGGCTCGGGCTCCGTTTCGTCTGAGCATGCCCATACCTGCCCGAGCTGCGGTGGCCGCGGCCACATCGACGTCGACCTGTCCTTCCTGTTTGGTGCGGGTGCGTTCCAGTCGGTCTGCCCCGAGTGCGGCGGTTCCGGTAAAGTCGTGGCCGATCCCTGCCCTGATTGCGGCGGCAGCGGTCGTACTCGCGTAACCTCCGAGCAGACGATTGAGTTTCCTGCCGGCACGCACGATGGCGACGAGGTCCGCATTGGCGGCATGGGTCATGCTGGCACCAACGGTGCCGCGGGCGGCGACCTGGTCGGTCGCGCCCATGTTGAGGCCGAGCGCCTGGAAGGTAAGGCTCGTACCGGTTTTTACCTGATGGGCATCGTGGCGCCGTTTTTGGTGCTGTCGGCCATCTCGGGCGTGTTCTCGGCCTTTGCCGTGATGTGCTTTATTCCGTTTGCCATGGGCCTATTTATGGTGGTCTCGGACGGCGTGCTGCACCGCAGCCTGCTGTGGTGGAAGCGCGGCGCGATGCAGTTTGCCAACGGTTTTGCCAACGGATTTATGTTTGCGCTCGTGTCGGTTTGGTTTGCGAGCTGCTCGCAGCGTGCCATGCTTTCGCCCTACGCAATGCAATAACATCAACCCCTCTGTTTGCGGCCGGCCCAGCTTGGGTATAGGACGCACTGTGACAATAATGAAAGTCGGAAGGATTCGGTCGTGTCGGAAAATAGGGATTACTACGAGGTACTTGGCGTCGACAAGGATGCCGACGCGCGGACGATTAAGCGCGCGTTTCTAAAGAAGGCCCGTACCGTACACCCGGACGTTTCGGACGACCCCGAGGCCGAGGCCAAGTTCAAAGAGCTCAACGAGGCATATTCCGTTCTTTCCGATGAGCAGAAGCGTGCTAACTACGACCGTTACGGCACTGCCGACGGCCCTGGTGGTTCGGGCTACGTCGACATTAACGATATCTTTGGCGGCATGGGCATGGACGACCTCTTCTCGTCGTTCTTTGGCGGCGGTGCCGGCGGTGGCGCCCGAAATCGCCGTGAGCGTCGTCGCGGCCGCGACATGGCCATCTCCCTTTCGGTGACGCTCGAGGAGGCGGCACTCGGGTGCAAAAAGACGATCAGCTATGACCGCCTTGCTCCCTGTGAGGATTGCAATGGCACCGGTAGGGCCGAGGGCGCGCAGGAAAAGCAGTGCAGCCGCTGCCACGGCACGGGCTATGTCACGACGGTCCAGCGTTCGTTCCTGGGCCAGGTTCAGTCCTCTTCGCCTTGTCCCGACTGCCACGGCGAGGGCACGGTCATCGATCATCCCTGCGAGACCTGCGACGGTCAGGGCCGCACGCCTTCGCATGAAAAGATCGACATCGATATCCCCGCCGGCGTTTCGACCGGTCGCCAGCTGCGCGTGAGCGGCTTTGGCGAGGCTGGCCTTCGCGGCGAGCCCTCGGGCGACCTGATCGTCAACGTGCGCGTCGCCGACCACGAGCGTTTTAAGCGCAACGGTGACGACCTGTACCTCGTGAGCGATATTTCGATTGCGCAGGCAGCGCTCGGCTGCGAGATCGAGGTCGAGGGCATTATGCCCGATGAGGTCGTCAAGGTGACGGTCCCTGCTGGTACACAGTACGGCGACACCGTGAGCGTCAATAATTACGGCATGCCGCGCATTGGCGGTGGCGGTTCGCGTGGTCGCCTGATCGTGCAACTGCGCGTGGTCGTTCCCACCAATCTTTCCAATAAGCAACACGAGCTGCTCCGTGCTTTTGCCGATGAGATGGGCGATGACGTCGCTTCCGGTAAGAAGTCGGTGACCGACCGTATCAAGAGTGCCCTCGACGATATCCTCGATTAAGGAGCCCGCGTGCTCGCACCCCATATTTCCGTCGTCAACCTCGGCTGCCGCGTCAACCGGGTTGAGTCTGACCGTATCACTGCCGATCTTATGCGCCTGGGCTTTGCTATTGTGGATCCCCGGGATGCCGATCTGATCGTCATTAACACCTGTGCCGTTACGGGCGAGGCCGAGGCCAAGACCCGTAAGGCCGTCCGTCATGCGCTGGCCCATCCTAACGACCCTTACGTGGTCGTAACCGGCTGCGTCGTCAACCTGCATCCCGAGGAGTTGCTGGAGCTCTCCGATCGCGTGATCGCCGAGCCGTCCAAGATTGACGTCGCCGAGCGCGTCTGCGAGGTGCTGGGTGTCGAATCCGATAGCGTTCCCGCCTGCAGCGATGGCGAGGTGGTCGATGTGCTCGGTCGCTCTCGCCTGGGCGTGAAGATTCAGGACGGCTGCAACCATCGCTGCACCTATTGCATTGTGTGGAAGGCACGCGGCCCCGAGCGCTCCGTGCCCGTCGAGTCCGTGCTCGAGCAAGTTCGCGAGGCCCAGGAGGCCGGCGTGCCCGAGGTGGTGCTGACCGGTGTGAACCTGGGTGCCTACGATGGCAAGAGCGCGACCGACGAGCACGTCGAAATCGATGAGCTGCTCGAGGCCATCATGGAGCGCACGTCTATTCCGCATGTGCGCATTTCCTCGGTCGAGCCCATGGATATCTCTGAGCGCCTGCTTAAGGTTATGGCGCGCTATCCGCAGCGTATCGCCCCGTTTTTGCACCTGCCCGTGCAGTCCGGCTGCACGGCGACCCTGCATCGCATGGGCCGTCCCTATAGTGCGGAGGCCTTTGAGGACACGGTGCGTATGATTCGCGCCAATCTGCCGCAGGCGTCACTTTCTTGCGACGTTATTGTCGGCTTCCCTGGTGAGACGGACGAGGAGTTCGAGGAGTCGCTGGCGCTGTGCCGCCGTGTGGGTTTCTCGCGTATGCACGTGTTCCGCTACAGCAAGCGTCCCGGTACCCTTGCTGCCGACATGCCCGACCAGGTTCCGCCCGAGGTTATGGTCGAGCGCAGCCGCCGTATGCGGGCCGCTGCACAGGAGCTCGCTATTGCCGACGCTCGCCGTCGCGTGGGCACGGTCGAGCGTGCCGTGCTCGAGTATGGCGACAACCTGACGCTCGGCTCGTTCCATCATGCCCGTCTTGACGATACCTGTGGACTTACAGCCCCGTGCCTGCTCGATGTTGCTATCATCGAAGTCGATGATTCCGGCTTGGTCCATGCACGCGGGGAGGTTCATGGAAGCCTCGAAGATTAGACTTACCGTTCCCGAGGAGATTGATCCCTCGCGCGTTTTGGGCGCCGGCGACGGCGTCCTTCGTGCGCTCGAGAGCTTGGTTCGCGCTCATGTGGTCGCCCGTGGCGATAGCATCTCCGTGAGCGGCGACCCGGACGAGGTCGAACTCGTGGCGCGCTTTTTCGAGCACGCTTTTCGCGAGGCGGCCGCCGGGCGCACGCTGTCTGCCGACGATGTCTCTCGCTGCCTGGCCGTCTTGCGCGACGGTGAGCACGAGGCTACGTCGCTTCGCGATGACGTGCTGCTTTCGTATCGCGGCCGCGTCATTCGCCCCAAGACGCTCGGGCAAAAGCGCTATGTGGATGCCATCTGCTCGCATACCATCACGTTTGGCTTGGGTCCTGCCGGTACCGGTAAGACCTATCTGGCCATGGCGCTCGCCGTTGCCGCGCTCAAGCGTCACGAGGTGGGCCGTCTGATCTTGACGCGTCCGGTTGTCGAGGCGGGGGAGAATCTGGGCTTTTTGCCCGGCACCCTCGAGGAAAAGATCGATCCCTACATGCGTCCGCTTTACGACGCCCTTTTTGACATGATGGATCGCGAGCGCACCGATGAGCTTATGGAGCGCGGCGTGATCGAGATCGCCCCGCTTGCCTACATGCGCGGCCGCACGCTGAGTGATGCCTTCGTGGTGCTCGACGAGGCGCAAAATACCACGCCCGAGCAGATGAAGATGTTCCTGACGCGCCTGGGCTTCAACTCCAAGTTCGTGATTACCGGCGACCTGAGCCAGCGTGACCTGGTGGGTCGTCGTGGTGGCTTGGCGGATGTCGAGAAGATTTTGGGCCGTGTCGATGATGTCGCATTTTCGCACCTCGAGCGTGCCGACGTGGTGCGCCATGCCTTGGTGGGACGTATCGTCGAGGCATACGATACGTATGATGATGTGCGCGAGAAGCGCGTACGTGACCGAAAGGAGTCCCGTTGAGTGTATTGATCAGCAACGATGCCGAGCTCGATACGCTGCTCGACGCGCAGGAGGTGGAGCACATCTGCGAGGTTGTGCTTGCCGCCGAGGGCGTTGAGCGTGAAGTCGAGATTTCCCTTTCGTATGTCGACGAGGACGAGATGCACGAGCTCAACCACGAGTGGCGCGGTATCGACCGCACCACCGATGTGCTCTCGTTTGAGTGCGATTCGGCCTTTGACGATGACATTCCCGCCGATGAGACGCTCGAGCTCGGCGATATTATCTTGGCCCCGCAGGTTATTGCCCGTCAGGCCCCCGGTTTTGGCAATAGCCCCGCTGACGAGTGCCGTCTGATGCTCGTACACGGAATGCTGCACCTGCTGGGCTATGACCACATCGAGGACGACGAGGCCGAGGTCATGGAGGCCCGCGAGGACGCCATCCTGCGCGATCTGTCGCTCGAGCGCGGCGAGGACCCTAAGCTAGTCCACGTCGGCCCCATCACCAATCACGCCCACGACTAGGAGCCGTCTATGATTCCCGGATCGAACAAGGACCATCCGTCCTTCTTTAAGTCGTTTTCCTACGCCATGGAGGGCTTCGTCACCGCCGTCAAGACCGAGCGCAACATTAAGGTCATGCTCGTTGCGGGCGTGTGCACCGTCATTGCCGGCTGTATCGTGGGCCTCGACATTGCCGAGTGGGCCACGATTATCATCTGTTGTGGCTTGGTGATTCACGGCGAGCTGTGCAACACCGCTATGGAGGCCATCGTCGACCTGGCGACCCAGGAGCTCCATCCGCTGGCCAAGCGTGCGAAGGACATCGCCGCCGCCTCTGTATACGTTCTTTCCATTACCGCCGCGATCGTGGGCTTGCTTGTCTTTGCCCACGCGCTCGGCTTTATCTAGAAAGGGATTCCTATGTCCGACAATATGCAGTCTGCCGATGAAGTTTTGGATGACGAGGTCCTGGACGAGGCTGAAGGTGCCGATTCGTTTGACGAGGCCGAGGAGTTCGACCCGTTTGAGGGTATGAGCGACGAGGAACTCGACGCCCTGTGCGACGAGGACGACAACCTCGCGGGCTTTGGTGACGTTGAGCCCGGTTTCCGCAGCGGCTTTGTGGCCCTGGTCGGTCGTCCCAACGCTGGCAAGTCTACGCTGCTTAATGCCTGCTATGGCAAAAAGGTCGCCATCACCTCGCCGGTGGCCCAGACGACCCGCCGCCGCATGCGCGCCGTCGTCAACCGCCCCGGCTACCAGCTGGTCTTTGTCGATACCCCGGGTATTCATAAGCCCAAGGACGGCTTGGGATCCGAGCTCAACAAGAGCGCGTTGTTCGAGCTGAACGATGTCGATGTTGTCGCGTTTTTGATTGATGCCACCAAACCTATCGGCAGGGGAGACGCCTGGGTTGCCGAGCGCGTCAGATGCGCCCGTTCCAAGAAGGTCCTGGTGCTCACCAAGGCCGATGAGGCCGACCCCGCCCAGGTTATGGAACAGCTCAAGGCCGCCCACGAGCTCATGGAATATGACGACGAGATCGTGACGTCGTCGGTCAAGAACTTCAACGTCGATGCCTTTATCGAGACCGTTGCGCACTTTTTGCCCGAGGGTCCGCGTTGGTTCCCCGAGGATATGGGTACCGACGCTTCCGATGAGACGCTCGTTGCCGAGTTTGTGCGCGAGAAGGTCTTGCGCCGCACCCGTGATGAGATCCCGCACTCCGTTGGCGTGATCTGTGATGCGCTTGAGCAGACCAAGAAGGTGCTGCGCGTGCACGCCACCATTTACGTCGAGCGCGAGGGCCAAAAGGGCATCATCATCGGTAAGGGCGGCGAGATGATCAAGCATATCGGTATCGACGCCCGTCGCGATCTTGAGCGCATCTTTGGCACGCAGGTCTTTTTGGAGCTGGACGTGAAGGTCAAGGCCGGCTGGCGCGACGACGAGGCCCAGATTCGCCGCTTTGGCTACAACGCCGAGGACTAAGGACGCGCGGCGCGCATGGCAGGCTCCCGGACATATCGCACCAAGGTGCTCGTCCTCGACAAGACGAAGCTCAAAGAGACCGACCTGATCTTGACGATGCTTGACGAGCGGGGGCGGCAGGTTCGTGCCGTGGCAAAGGGCGCCCGCAAACCCGGCGGACGCCTGGCTGCGCGCTGCGAGCTGTTCTGTACGGTAGATATGCTGCTCGCACATGGACGGTCACTCGACGTGGTTTCCCAGGCCGAGCTTATGGAGGCGCCGCTCGGCGTTGCGCCCGATTACGAGACGACCTGCGCCGCAAGCGCGATCGCCGAGGTCGCGCGCGTGTGCTCGTTCGAGGACGCCGAGGACCCGTTTACCTTTGCTATAACGCAGCGAGCGCTTGCCCTGGTGGGCAGCGGGCTCGACACGGCGCATATGGATCTACTTGTGGCGGCATATGTCTTTAAGCTGCTGTCGCACGTTGGCTATCGACCAGATTTTTCGGCCTGCGTGCTGTGCGGAGACCCCATGCTGTCGTATTTTTCACCACAGGCGGGCGGGCTCATGTGCGGATCGTGCGCGTCGAGCGTTCCGGGTGCCGAGCTCGTGTCGACCGGCGAGGTCGCATGGCTGCGCGCCCTCATATCCATGACCTTCGATGCGCTTATGGCCGAGCGAATCGACCCGCATACGGCGGCATTCTTGCTTGGGCTTTCGCATGTTTGGGCTGCGACGCACACCGATCAGCGCCTCCGTGCGATGGAATTCATGTTGGGTCGGTGATGATGCGCAGGCGCGGGCTGCTTGTGGTAACATATCGGCCTGTTGGTACCTCGACCTTGGTTGCTCGCTCCACCGGCGGCTTCCCAGTCCGAGGCGAATCGAGTCGCCCGATAGCGACGCAAAACGAAAGGTGAAACAATGACTGTTTCCAAAGAGCGCAAGGCTGAGCTGACTGCCCAGTTCGGTAACACTCCGGTCGACACCGGCAACCCCAAGGTTCAGGTCGCCATCCTGTCCGAGCGCATCAAGGAGCTGACCGAGCACATGAAGTCCCACCAGAAGGACTTCCACACCCGTCGTGGCCTGCTCATGCTCGTCGGCCGTCGTCGTCGTCTTCTCTCCTACATCAAGAAGAACGACATCGTCGAGTACCGTGAGCTCATCAAGGCTCTGGGCATCCGCGACAACATCCAGTAGGATTTGTACATGCTAAGAGCGTCCTGCGCAGCGGGGCGCTCTTTTTGTGTAAGGGCGCGAACAATCACGCTCTGAAGCGTGGCGGGGGCAGGGGGCCCGCGTCACATGAGAAGCCCGCAGGCAAGGGGTCTGCGGGGTAAAGGAGAACAATGACACTCGTATCCAAGACCTTTGAGCTGTACGGCAAGACCTACACCTTTGAGTCGGGCGAGCTTGCCAAGCAGGCCACCGGCGCCTGCCTGGTCAAGCAGGGTGACACCACGATGCTCGACACCGTGGTCGTCTCCAAGGAGCGTAAAAACTACGACTTCTTCCCGCTGACCGTCGACTTCAACGAGAAGATGTACGCCGCCGGCCGCATCCCGGGTGGCTACCTCAAGCGTGAGGGCCGTCCCAGCGAGAAGGCCACGCTCACCGCGCGCATGATCGACCGTCCGATTCGCCCGAGCTTCCCGGACGGCTTCCGCAACGAGGTGCACATCGTCGCTACCTCGCTTGTCGCCGACCAGGTCAATCCCTTCGACGTCATCAACGTCATGGGTGCTTCCCTGGCCATGACGCTCGGCGGCGTGCCCTTCGAGGGCCCGCTTGCCTGCGTGCGCATCGGCCGCAACGTTGAGACCGGCGAGTTTATCGTCAACCCCACCTACGAGGAGCGCGAGAACTCCGATCTGGACCTGGAGCTGGGCGGCTCTGCTGACTTCATCTCGATGGTCGAGGCCGGCGCCGAGGAGATCTCCGAGGACGACATGCTCGCCGCCATGAAGTTTGGCCAGGAGGCCCTTGCCGCTTTCTGCCAGGCTCAGGACGAGTTCGTCGCCGAGTGGGAGCAGGTTAACGGCCCCATCGTCAAGAAGGAGTACCCGCTCGACCAGCCCGTCGAGGAGGTCCAGGAGCGCATCTTCGCCCACTACGACGAGATGGCAGCCGCCCTTCGTGACGCCGACAAGCTCTCCCGTATCGGCAAGGTCGAGGCTCTGAAGGAGTCCATCCGTGCCGAGTTCACCGAGGAGGAGCAGGCCGCTTGGGAGCGCGAGATCCCCGTGGCGCTCAAGAAGCTCGAGAAGAAGGCCATGCGCACCATGGTCGTCGAGACCGGTGAGCGCGTCGACGGTCGTGCCGCCGATGAGATCCGTCCCATCATGGTGAAGGACAACTACCTGCCGCTCGTTCACGGCTCCGGCCTGTTCCAGCGCGGCCAGACCCAGGTGCTCTCGGTTCTTTCGCTCGGCATGCTCAACGAGGGCCAGCGCTTGGACACCATCGAGCCCACCGAGGGCAAGCGCTACATGCACCACTACAACTTCCCGCCGTTCTGCACCGGCGAGACCGGCCGCATGGGCAGCCCCAAGCGCCGCGAGATCGGTCACGGCAACCTGGCAGAGCGCGCTCTGCTTCCGGTGCTTCCCGACGAGAACGAGTTCCCCTACGCCATCCGCGTCGTCTCCGAGGTCATGGAGTCCAACGGCTCCTCTTCGATGGCTTCGACCTGCGGCTCCACGCTCGCCCTTATGGACGGCGGCGTGCCCATTAAGCGCCCGGTCTCCGGTATCGCCATGGGCCTGATCCAGGAGGAGGGCAAGACCGTGGTCCTGTCCGACATCCAGGGTCTCGAGGACTTCCTGGGCGACATGGACTTTAAGGTCACCGGAACCACCGAGGGCATCACCGCCCTGCAGATGGACAACAAGGCCACTGGCCTCACCTTCGACATCCTGGCCCGCGCCCTGCAGCAGGCCAAGGAGGGTCGTGCCTTCATTCTGCAGAAGATGCTCGATGTGATCCCCGAGCCGCGCCACACCACACGCAGCACAGCTCCGCGTATCGTCTCCATCCAGGTTCCGACCGACAAGATCCGCGACGTCATCGGTTCCGGCGGTAAGGTCATCCGTGGTATCCAGGATGAGACCGGCGCTTCGGTCGACATCCAGGAGGACGGCACCGTCTTTGTCGGCGGCACCGGCGAGTCCGTCGATCAGGCTGTCGAGCGCATCAAGCTCATCATTAAGGTTCCCGAGCCGGGCGAGGAGTACACCGGTCGAGTGGTCTCCATCCAGCCCTTCGGCGCCTTCGTGAACCTGCTGCCCGGCAAGGATGGCCTGCTGCACATCTCCCGCGTCGCCAAGGGCCGCGTGGAGAAGGTCGAGGACGTCCTCAACGTGGGCGACGAGGTCAAGGTCGTCGTCATCGAGGTCGACGATCGCGGCAAGATCTCGCTCGATCGTCTGGACAAGCCCGAGGCCCCTGCTCGTGCCGAGGGTGCCTCCGAAGGCGACGGCGAGCACTTCCAGCGCCGTGAGCGTCCGCGTCGCGAGCGCTCCGAGCGCAGCGACCGTCCGCGCCGTCCCGGCGACAACGGAGGCCGCAAGCCCCGCCGTCACCACGACGCCGAGTAACAGCTAAACATAAGCAGCTCAACAAGGGCGACTCCGGACAGGGGTCGCCCTTTTGCTTGCGCCCGGGAGGGCCGCATATGAAGTTTCCTGCTCTACAGTCCTGCGCAAGACGGAAAGCACATTAAGTGCTTTCCTTTGCGTG